>DGEI01000019.1:25575-26225 GCA_002385885.1 Firmicutes bacterium UBA3930 | reverse complement strand
CCAGAGTATCTTGACGCTATCTAACCCCATAACTCATTTGGACTGGCAGTCTTGATCTGATAGAATAATATGTAGGAATTCAAATCACCATTATTAGTATGCTAAAATATGCTAAAAAAGCATAACCCTTATTGGCAGATAAAACAACTGTGGCTATAAGTGGATTTGACTGGGTTGCAAGGTGACCCAGTCAGGCCACGACTGCGTAATATATTTACCTCAAAGAATGCTGCGTTTGATGCTACGATATAATGGTATCAGCTGGAATTTAAGATGCAAAGGACTTGATAAAATAAAACCGTTGTTTGAAAAGTTTACCTTTGGAATAAAAAGCTTCCATACATATTATGAGTGTACCAATGGTAAGGAGAAGATAAATTATGATAAAAAAGGTTAGGGATATGAGCCTGCTAAGCAAGCTGACTATTGGGTACATTGTTTTTGTCTTGATTCCAGTTATTTTTATTTCTTTCTATAGTTATGATCAGATACAGCAATTTTACCGATATCAGATTATAAATGAAAAGCAAAAATATAATGCTCATATTAAGAATAGTATTATTCAGAAAATGGAAATAATAAAAAATACAAGTGAAAGCATAGTTTATAATTCAGAAATATTAAACTTTTTAGAGAACAGATTTACACAT
>DGEI01000019.1:0-25331 GCA_002385885.1 Firmicutes bacterium UBA3930 | reverse complement strand
TATTTATGCATAATACGACGATTCCGGAAGGCTGGGAGTACTTTTTTAGTGATGAGAGATTATTGGCTAAAGAATGGTACAAAAAATTTATAGACTCGGATGAACGTGAACTCTGGCTGCGAATAAATGGCAAAGATTATTTCAAAAACTGGTCTTTAAGAAATGCTTCGGATAAGGATGAGTTTATCTATTTACAAAAAATTATGAATTATGATCAAACGTACCTGGGGACTATTGCAATTGAAATCTCAGATGAGAATCTGCTTTTTTTAGAGACAAATAAGATAGATAATGACTTGTTTTTTTGTACAATCAAGACACTTTATACACATCGAAAAATATAAAGGACTATTTCCCGGTGGATTCAATAGGGGACCTTTTTGTTAATAATGAAGGGAACATTGAATACAATCAAAGTCTTTTCATATATGATATAATTGATAAATTGAATGTAAAATTTGGACTTGTAGCTTCATTAACTGCTGAGAAAAAAGCTTTTAATTCACTGATATTAAATACCATTTTTATAATTTGTGCTACTATTTTTTTAATTGTCAATTTTTATGTATTAATCGGGATATTTTTCCGGAATATCAGAAATTGCATGAATATTATGAACAAAGTTGTACAAGGTGATTTTAGTTTGCGTGTTCCGGTCAAGGGAAAAAATGAGATTAGTGTCATTGCAGAAAACTTTAACTTAATGATACAAAAAATCAATGAGTTGATAAATGATATAGTAAAAAAGGAAATAGCTAAAAAGGAAGCGCAGATAAATGCACTGCAATACCAAATAAATCCACATTTTTTTTATAATACTCTTGATATTTTAGCTGGAAAAATGGTTTTGACAGGAAACTATGATATTGCAGATACAATAGCGGATTTCGGGAAAATGCTTCGCTATAATTTGAATAATCAGTGTAAACAGACAACCTTGAAGGCAGAAATTGAATATGTAAAGAATTATATGAGGATACAAAAGATTAAATATGGAGAGAAGATCAAATTAATTGTTAACTTACCGGAGTATCTTTCAAACATGCAAATACTAAAATATATAATGCAGCCTATAGTGGAAAACAGCATTACACATGGATTTCGAGGAGAAAACAATGCCTTGACTGTTACCATAAACGTAATGCTGGAAGGAAAAGATGGAATAAGAATCGAAGTAACAGATGACGGGTTAGGTATAAACGAACAAGATCTAAAAAACATGAATATATCTTTTGAAAAATCCAGCTATACGGCTTCAACTATAGGGGGGATAGGACTCAGAAATATTAATGAAAGATTGAAACTTTTTTATGGAGATGATCACTTCATTCGTATGGAGAGCGTTGAAGGACAGTATACGAAAATAATACTCATAATTCCATTTCCAAAGGAGTGATATTATGCATACAATTTTGTTGGTTGATGATGAAGAAATCATATGTAATAGCATGAAGGCAAAAATTGAGAGGATTCCTGGATTGGATGTTGAGGAAATACTGACAGCATATAATGCTTTGGATGCATTAAAAATTGCAGAAAAGGTTAACCCGGACGTTATTATTACAGATATTAAGATGCCGGGTATGAATGGTATTGAATTAATCAAAGAAATGATAAACAATGATTTAAGAGGAGAATATATAATACTAAGCGGATATGATGACTATGTCTATGTAAGGGAAGCCTTCAAATGTGGTATAGTGGATTACTTGTTAAAGCCTGCTTCAACGGAAGACATAAAAGAAAAATTATATCTTGCTTTTGAACGAGTTGAAGAGAAGACTAAAAAGATAACTCAAAATCCATATAGGTGGCCTATGCATCAGGAATTTGAAAACAATACGCCAAGAGAAAAATCAATTATAGATATTGCTCTGAAATACATTGAAGACAATATAGAGAATGTAGCATTGACGGCTGTATCCAATATGGTATGCATGAATTATACTTATTTCAGTGAATTCTTTAAAAAGCAAACGGGTATTACTTTCTCTGATTATGTCATGAATGTTAAGATGAGAAAAGCCAAAGCGTTATTGCAGGATCCACTGAATCAAATACAAGATGTTGCATACGAGATAGGATATGAGAATCCAAAACATTTTACACGGGCATTCAAAAAATATTATGGTATATCACCTACAGATTTCCGTAAAAATAATATAGTGAATCATTAAAAAATGGTGTCAAATCAGATGTCAGGCGAAATTCAAGGGGTTTAGCGCAAAATCGCTAAACCCCTTGTTATTGCTGGTGCCGAAGGCGGGAGTCGAACCCGCACGGGGGGTGAACCCCACCGGATTTTGAGTCCGGCGCGTCTGCCAATTCCACCACTTCGGCGTATCAAAATCATTGCAAATGATATATTATCACAGGTTGATAAAAGTTTCAATACCATTTTTACAACCTTTTGGGCCGCCGCAAAACATCATATAAACTCATTTCCAGTAGTGGTTTTTAGCTTTTATTATTCTCCTCCTGGCGTATAATTTGCCGGTAAGCAAAGTAAAATATGGTGGGGTTCTTTAGTAGATCTATGAAAATTCCATCTTTACAGACTGATAAAGCAGTGTTATAATACTTTTTGTGCATTGACCGACCGTTCGGTCGGTTAACTTCGATTGTTTTATGAACGCCGGCTGTTCGGCAAAAATTAATAAGTCCCGGCCGTGCAATCGGCCTGAAGAATAAATGAAAAATACTAATATACATAGACCAGGAGGATTTTTAATGTTAGCAAAATTTAGTGTAAAAAAACCGTATACAGTTTTTGTTGCAGCAATCTTGATTATCGTATTGGGCGTAATATCCTTTACAAACATGATAACCGATTTGCTTCCAACCATGGAGCTGCCGTATGTGGTAGTTGTTACATCCTATCCGGGAGCCAGCCCTGAAAAGGTAGAACAGATGGTTACCAGGCCATTGGAGGCAGTTTTGGGCACTTCCAGCGGCCTTAAGAATATAAGCTCTGTATCCGGCGAAAACTCCAGTATGATTGTGCTGGAATACTTACAGGATACCAATATGGACAGTGTTATGATTGAACTGTCAGGCAGTATTGATACCGTCTCTGCCCGGTTTGAAGACGGGGTGGGCACGCCAATTTTACTGAAAATAAGCCCTGATATGATTCCAATTGTTGTGGCCAGTGTTGATCGCGAAGGTATGGATATCGATGAACTGTCAAAATTTACTTCTGATACTATAGTGCCTGCATTTGAGAGGATTGACGGTGTGGCCTCGGTAACTGCCGGCGGCCTTATTGAAAAGCAGCTTGAGATAGTGCTTGACAAGGAAAGAATTGATAACTTAAGCAAACAGGTAAAAGAAGATATAGAAAAGAAACTTGACGAAAACCGCCAGAAATTGGAGGAGGCTCAGCAGGAAATCTCAAAAGGTCGTGATGCCCTTGAACGGGAATCCCCCGGAAAGCAGGAGCAGATAGCCAAGGCAAGTGCTGAACTCAACGATGCCATATCCAACCTTAATGCCCTGCTGGCTGAAGAAAAACTGCTGGAAGCCGAGAAAGCAGCTTTCGAACAGGAGAAAGCGGGCCTTGAGAAGCTGGCAGAGCTTGATAAGCTATTTAAGCAGCTTTTCCCGATGGGTATTGCGGATCTGCCTCCGGAAGTGTACCAGGCAACCATGCAGCAGATTGGCGATATGCTTCCCGGGGAATTATCCGGCCTTTCCCAGCAGGAGATGGCAGAACTGGCGGAAAAGGCGGAAAATGCTCCATCCAGAATAGCCGCAATAGATGTTGAACTGCAGAATATCAATGTCCGCCAGATGACACATGCGGCAATGAAACCCCAGCTTGAAAGCGCTGTGGAAGAAGCCAAGGCAGGGCTAAAACAGCTTGAGTCAGGCAAGATTACAATGGCTGTAGAAATGGCAAAAGCCCAGATCAAACTCGAGAACAGCGAGAGTGAGATTGAGAAAGGTTTGGCTGAATTCGAAAAAGGGAAGGAAGAAGCCCTGGCCGGTGCTGATCTCAACAAAGTACTTACACAGGATCTCATTAAGAATATAATTGCTGCTCAAAACTTCAGCATGCCTGCAGGTTATATCATCCAGGGCAATAATCAGCATTTGGTCAAAGTAGGCGATTCCTTTGGTTCACCTGAAGAAATAGAGGACATGGTGGTTTTAAACATTGATCCTGTAGGTGATATCAGGCTTTCAGATATTGCAGATATTGAGATGGCCGATAATGCCTCGGAAATGTATACCAAGGTAAACGGGAACGTAGGTATCATACTCATGTTCCAAAAACAGAGTACCGCGTCAACTGCCGAAGTTTCAAAAGCCATCGGCAGGCAGATAGAAAAGCTCCAGGAACAATATGACGGGCTGAATATCCGGCCGATGATGGATCAGGGTGACTACATTAAGATGATTACCGACAGTGTAATCGAAAACCTGCTGTATGGCGGCATCCTGGCTATCATCGTACTTATTATCTTTCTGCGGGATGTAAAGCCGACAATTGTTATTGCATTGAGCATACCTATCAGCCTGATGTTTGCCGTTACCCTGATGTATTTTACCGATGTTACCCTCAATGTCATTTCTTTGTCAGGACTTGCGCTGGGTGTTGGTATGCTTGTTGATAACAGTATTGTCGTTATAGAAAACATATACAGGCTCAGGCATGAAGGGTTATCCGCCGCAAAGGCTGCTGTTGAAGGAACGAAACAGGTATCGGGAGCCATCATTGCTTCGACTCTGACCACAATTTGCGTATTCCTGCCGATTGTGTTTACCCAGGGCTTATCCCGCCAGCTTTTCACCGATATGGGCCTGACGATAGCGTACAGCCTGATGGCCAGCCTGTTGGCAGCGCTGACCCTGGTACCCGTTATGGGTTCAAAAATACTGCAAAAGACAAAGGACAGTAAACATCGTATATATGACTCTATAGTCAGAGCATATGAAAGGGTTTTAAGATTTGCTCTGCGCAGAAAAGCCGTTATTTTGGTACCTGTACTGCTGTTATTTGCTCTGAGCATTTACGGTACCACGATTATGGGTACGGCATTCATGCCCGAGGTTGATTCCCCGCAGATGAGCGCTTCCCTTAAGATGCCTGATGAAAGTGATCGTGATGCTGTATATGCCATGAGTGATGAAGTGATGAAAAGGATCCTTGAGATTGATGCTGTAGAAACTGTCGGAGCCATAAGCGGGCAGCAGTCAGGAATGGCTATGATGGGCAGAGGTTCTGACGGTGAAACCACCTTTTATATACTTCTTAAAGGCCAAAGAGATCTGAGCAACAGGGATGTTGAAAAATTAATTTACGAAAAAACTAAAGATCTCGAGTGTGAGATAAATGTATCCGCGTCCACCATGGACATTTCGATTTTAGGCGGCAGCGGCATACAGGTAAATGTTAAGGGGCAGAATCTTGATACCCTTACCGATATATCCAATGAAATAGCAGGGATACTGGGTGATATTGAGGGAATCTCCAATGTTGAAACCGGGCTTGAGGATGCGGATAAGGAGACAAGGATACAGGTAGATAAAGATAAAGCCATGCGTGAAGGCCTGACGGTGGCCCAGATCTATGCTGAGATAAGTAAAGCCCTGCAGACCGAGACGCAGGCTGCCATTCTTTCAGTTGACAGCGGCAATTATCCGGTTTTGCTGGTCAAAAAGGATCAGGAGGGTATCACAAAAACGAATATAGCTGACTATAAATTTACAGTTACCCAAAGGGATGGCAGCGAGAAGGAGATAGCACTAAAGGATATCGCTGAAATCAAAGAGGTTGACAGTTTAAAATCGATCAGAAGGGAAAACCAGTCCCGGTATATGACGGTTAATGCCGAGATAGCCGATGGTTATAACATTGGCCTGGTCAGCCGTGATGTGGAGGCCAGGCTGGCAGATTATAAAGTTCCGGACGGTTACGATATCTATATAGAAGGCGAAAATGAAATGATAAAGGAAACAATGCGCGATCTCATATTGATGATTGCATTAGCCATAGCCTTTATATACCTGATAATGGTAGCGCAGTTTGAGAATCTTTCGTCGCCCTTTATTGTGTTCTTTACTCTGCCGCTGGCATTTACAGGAGGCTTGCTGCTGCTGTGGGCAAGCGGTATGGAACTGTCAGTCGTAGCTCTGCTTGGCTTCCTTGTATTAGCCGGTGTTGTGGTGAATAACGGTATCGTATTTGTGGATTATGTCAACCAGCTTCGTGCAAACGGCCTCGGTAAAAAAGAAGCTCTTGTACAGGCAGGAGCTACCAGGTTCAGGCCTATACTTATGACGGCGCTGACAACAATACTTGCCATGACTACATTGGCTCTCGGGTACGGCAGCGGGGCTGAAATGGTGCAGCCCTTGGCGGTAGTTTCTATTGGCGGGCTTACCTATGCAACATTGTTAACCCTGCTGGTTGTACCAATTATGTACGATATGTTTGTGGCTGATAAAAAGAAAAGTGAGGATACTGCTCCGGTATCAGGATAAACACTGCTTAAAATAATTAACATAAGAGACGGCAGCCGGCTGGCAACCTCCGGCCGGCGCCGGTATATCCGCCGGGATATGGGGGGAAACCTATGAAACTTGTAAATGAATATTCTAAAAAGGAAATATCCATATTTAAGGGTATCATGGACCTGCTGAACCAGGGATACAGGATACACGAGATGAAAGTAGCTGATATAGCGGCTGCCGCCGGTATAGGGAAAGGCACTGTATATGAGTATTTTGCAACAAAAGAAGAAATAATCCGGCAGGCGGTGAGCTATTATGTATATGAAGAATACGAAAGATTCACTGCATTGATCTCAAACCAACGCAATTTCAGGGATATTATCGCACAAATAATGGATTATACGGTGGATATGCTAGAAAACAGGTTTTCCAGCCTTTTGTTTATGGTTTTGGATCTTGGCCATTCCGACATTAAGCAACTCATCAGTGAGGATAGCAATCTGTTTACAGAGATTCGCTCCGGTGTTCTTGAGCATATTGAACAGATGTACAAAAAAGGGAAAGAAGAAAAACTGATAGGGAAAAACGTTGCTGTTGAGGATTTTAGCCTGGTTGTATACGGAATCATAGCAGCTTTTACAAATGAAGTTATTTTTTTGTTGGATACACGTAAGGATAAAAACCTGAAAAACTCCGACGACCTGTCAGAACTTAAAGAAAGAGCAGTTAAACTAATATTAAAAGCACTGAAATAGTGAAGGAAAGGTAAGGAGCGTTTATATATCATAGGCGAGCGCTAAAAACCGGCCAAAAAAACAAGGGCAAACGAACTTTTCTATACAATGAAAAGTCCATTGCCCTTATTTATATCACTTTATATCACGTTTCTGTCAGTTTTCCTTAGAATCCAAATCAGTCAGCTTATCATCAAGTTTCTTTAGGGTCTCAGCTGCAAACTGACGGCCTCCTACGCCGAAAGCTATTGCAAAGGCAGCGCCCAGGGCACCCAGCATAATGATAAACGCCGCATTGACTATGGTGACAGCAATTCCAAGCTGGTTAAGGGTCATAAACAAGCCCAGCACTATGATTACATATTTTACTAGCCTGGCCAGTATTTTTGCCTGGGGTAAATTCTTAAGAAGCAGCTTTTCAATCCATGCTGAAAGAATGAAGGCTATAATTATGATGATCGCGGCACTTATTGCCAGCGGCAGATAAGCTATAACAGCCTGTCCTACCACCATTAACACATCCAGCTGAATGACATTAAACGCTTCAACCAGAAACAGCAGCACTATAATATACCTTACCGTTTCCCCGATTATTTTGGAAGCAGATAGTTTTTGCAACTTGGTATTGTCATCAGGAAGCAGACTCTTTACAAAAGTATCGGCGCCAACAGCAGACAAAACGGTAGTCAGTAGTTTCCCCGTAATATTGGCTATAAATACTCCGACTGCCACTATACCTATGGCCACAAATATATTGGGGAGAAACAGCACTATTTTGTTCAGCATGGCAACGGCAGGCTGGGTGATTGCGGTTATATTCAAAACCTGCAAAGCCGCTATTATAACCGGGATAAGTATTAGTATGTATACAATATAGGATATCATCGATGATACCGTTGAACCTTCTCCAACCTTAAGACCTGCCTTCTCCTGAATCCTGTCGATATTAAGTTTTCTCAGCACGGGAGTAAGCAGCTGCCTGATTATATTGGCTACAAAGACCCCTACCAGCAGTATTATAACGGCAGCTATTATGCTGGGAATAAAATTCAGAAACTGGGAAACCATAGAAGTGATAGGGAGAGCAACGTTCTCCAGCCCCAGCTTGTCAAGAACACCCGGTAAAAATAACACGAACACAATGAAGAAAACCAGTTTACCGAAAAACTCTATAGAGCTCCCCGTCTTTTCGTCTGTAATACCCAGCTTATCGGTGTACTTATCAGCTTTCACCTTGTTCAATAGCTTCACAGTCAAGTTTTTTACAACACTTGCTGCTATGAAAGCCAGAATCAGATAAAGGATAGCTGATACCACTGCAGGGAGGGCACCAAAAATCGAATCCCAGAGCCTCTCTAAATAAGTCATATGTATACCTCCTCCTTATACTAATTTTATATATTCAAATAGCTGCATAAATGATAAATCAGCGCTATTTGAAGCCGCATTGACTGTATTAAAAAGACAACCGCATCCCGACTCTCTCTCCGCAGTATGATATCATGAGTTTCTTTATTTATCACAAGTATGTCTGACTATCACTAAAGGCTGGTAAAAACATGTGCTATGTGCTGATAAAAGTATAAACCCGCAACAATGTAATCCTCTATATATTTCATTACCACTCTGCCGGTGCATTAAAACAGGAAATTTTAAGATAAAAATTACATCACACATTACTAAAATCAGTTTTATCCTGTTATAATCAGGATATCATCTCTTATACATGCATTCAACAAAGTTTTATGAGCCGTTTTTATGAGAATTATAAAAGCAGGCCTATGCATAATGCCAGTACCCCGGCAGCGTTTAATATGAGGAAATTCTTAACAGATAATACAAATGTGTTTCTTTTGGACTGTTCTTTAAAGAATATCCCTATATTTTTGTTCACTATCGGAAATGTCAGAACAACAAGGGCTGATGTAAGAGGCAGCACTCCTGCCAAAACAAGAATCAATATGTCGGCATATGCAATATAATATAAAACTTTAAACAGCTTCAGCGACGTTTCTTTTCCGATATATATAGGCAGGGTATACCGCTTATTTTCTATATCATCCTCAATATCGCAGATATTGTTTGCCAGCATTATATTTGCAATTCCAAGTACTGCCGGCAGGGAAACAAAGAAAATTTCCAGAATTTCAGCCGGGTTTAAAACAATGTTCAGCATATTGTCCCGGTATGAGAGCAGTATTATGCCGGTTTTATGGTGTATATGTATAAATACCGATAAAAACATAATGACAAACCCCATGAAAAACCCCGAAAATACCTCCCCTAAGGGTATCCTTGAAATAGGTACCGGTCCGAATGAATAGAATATTCCTACCATGAAGGACAACACACCTATGGCCAGAACTACCGGGCTGGTATGCAGAAACAGTGTAAATCCGCTTACCGATGCTGTAATCAGAAGTATTAGTATCACGGCTGTCACGGTAGATTCTTTAAGCTTATATCTTACGATGGCGTTGTGTTTTTCATAGTTGTATCCGTATACCTTTCTTGCTTTCTTGTAGTCCATGTAGTTGTTTACAGCTGTTGTCGCCATATCAAAACACAACAGGGAAACAAACATCAGCAAAAAATTGGTTAAGTTGAATTCATCGTATCTGTATAAAGCCCAGAAAGTGCCAAGGGCAAAGGGTACCATGCTGGCAGCCTTTGTCTGAATCTCAACCAGCTTCAAAAAGCTTTTCAGTTTCAAAATACATCTACCCCTTTTTTTACTTTTATGCTATAATACTTAAACAGAGAATGATTCATATTATTAAGCATATTCTACCACCAAAATGATCAAAAATAGAAGATTTTTAAGCAAATATTACAGAAAGAACAGTTGAAATAACCACGTCAAAAACAGGACTTACTCTATATGGACAGCTAAATGATGAAATATGACATAAATGGTTGTCTGAAAATGCTATAACATTTTATCTGTTACGCTAGCATATTCACATCCTATATGGTATAATTTGTTATTGAGAGTAAAACAATATTAGCAGCACATCTGCAGTAATTAATGCATATCAGACATATCATTATACAAAAACTTATAATACAATTATTGCAGACAGTTATACATTGATAAAAAGCATTATCATAATATGTTTGTTCGTATCTGTCATAATAAGGATCCTGTCTATAAAAAACAGCATTTTTATCAGTATTCTTATACTCTTCAAATAAATGCAATCTGCAACATTTATTTCCACGAGAACTGCATCTATTAGTCTGGCAAGCATTGCATGCAAATATGCAGAATGCAAAGCTGGGGGCAAAAATGCAGTATTCAATATTTGAAAACATTGAACATCATAAGGATTATCCTGCCAAAATTTTTGTAGTATCAATTGATCACTCAGATCTTCACTGGCATTATGACTACGAATTAGTTGTGGTTTTAAAAGGTTCACTTACATTGAACTACGGATTGCAGCGGTATGTGATCCGTGAGGGGGACATTGTTTTAGTTAACAGCAAAATTATTCATGGTTACAGAAATATTATTGATAATCTGTGCTTATTCGTACAGTTTCCGCCCCAGCTGCTGGAGCAGGTACTGAATAAAAACCAGGTATATTACTTCTATCTAAACAGCGCCAGCAAAACAATGCGCCCAAAAACTCAATTTTCTGTTTTTGTGCATACCGCTGTAGAGCTCGGAATGAGAAGAAATCCGAGAAATCCTGCCGACATATTGCGTATCAATTCACTTTTATATATGCTGCTGGCTGATTTGGTTGAATACAGCCATTATGATATATACCAGTATCCTGACAGAGCTGCTTTTGAAAATGACAGCGAAATGTTTTTGCGGGCAATCCAGTTTGTTGAACAGAATTTAAAGAATGAAAATATTAAACAGGAACTGTGCAGATATGTGGGAATGAGTGAAAAAACCCTGTATCGTTTTCTCAAATCCATCACAGGATTTACAATATCAGATCTGATCAATTCAATACGCATACAAAAAGCAAAAATCATGTTAAAGCAGTCAGACAAATCAGTTTCGTTCATCTCCCAGGAATGCGGATTCAATTACGAAGCTACATTTTACCGGATGTTTAAGAAAGAAACGGATGTTACACCAAATGAATACCGGCAAAGAGGAGGCAGAGTACAGGGCGATCCAAAAGTGCAGGGTTATTTGAGCTTCAATCGATGGGAGGCGGAGGCCCTGTTAAAAAAATATTTTTACAATGCGAATTAGCGGTATCTGTTTTGTGCTCCGGCCGGCTTGCTTAAAGCGAAATGAATTTTAATGGATCCATTAAAACATAAAAACAAGTGAAAGGAGAGTTGCATATATGAAGTGCACGAAAGAGTATAGGCTGGGCTATACCGAAAAGGCTAAAAAAATTGTGGACGGTCTTACTCTTGAGGAAAAAGTAAGCCTGATGAGCGGCATCATGTCCCTTGAACAAATGATTAAAGACATGAAGGAAAGCCCGGAACGCCACTACAATTACATACCCTATCGTGCAGGCGGCATTGAAGAAAAAGGAATACCGCCCCTGCTGTTTTGCGACGGGCCCCGAGGCGTGGTATGCGGTACTGGAAAGAGCACATGTTTTCCTGTATCAATGCTGAGAGGCGCCGCATTTGATGTTGAGCTGGAGGAACGGATAGGCCGGGCAATCGGTAAAGAGATACGTGCTTTTGGTGGTAATTACTATGGGGGAGTATGTATCAACCTGCCCTATAACCCGGGATGGGGACGCAGCCAGGAGACATACGGGGAAGAGTCCTTCCACCTTGGCCAGATGGGTTCGGCCCTGGTCAGGGGTGTACAAAGCGAAAACGTAGTTGCCTGTATAAAGCATTACGCGTTTAACTCCATGGAAATATCCCGTTTCAAGGTAAACGTGGAATGCGATAAACGGACCGAACGGGAAGTATACCTGCCCCATTTCAAAGACTGTATAGATGCCGGAGCAGCCAGTGTAATGAGCGCATACAACCTGTACAAAGGCGTCTACTGCGGGCACAGCGATTATCTGCTTAACAAGGTCCTGAAGGAAGAATGGGATTTTGACGGCTTTGTAATAAGCGATTTTGTATGGGGTATAAGGGACACCGTTGAGGCAGCTAACGGGGGCATGGATGTTGAGATGTGCTGTACCCTGCATTTTGGAGAAAAGCTTGTAAAAGCGGTCAAAGACGGTTTGGTTCCCGAGGAAAGGATAGATGATGCGGCGCTGCGAATTGTCCGTACCTTGCTGGCATTTGCCGAGGCTGACGATAAGGAATACGGCGAATCGGTTATCGGCTGCGACGAGCACATTGCTTTAGCTCTTGAAGCAGCGGAAAAAGGCATAACCCTGGTGCAGAACAAAGAAAATGTACTGCCCTTCGAGAGGGAGAAGATAACCCGTATAGCCGTGCTTGGCAGACTGGCCAACGAAGAAGTCACCGGCGATTTCGGATCCAGCCATGTATACCCGAAATACATTGTAACGGCGCTGCAGGGTATTTCAAAAGCTTTACCCGGGGCTGAGGTAGTATTCAATAAAGGTGAAGACATCGAACATGCAAAGAAACTGGCCCGGGAAGCCGATGCTGTAGTATTCGTTGTAGGTTATGATCACGGCGATGAAGGCGAGTATATATCCGAAGACGAAATTGACAGCTATACCGGCGCTATAGGAGGGGACCGCAAGGATTCCCTGGGACTTCATAAGGATGAAATTGAACTTATTAAAGCCGTAGGCCCTGAGAATAAAAACTCCGCTGCGGTATTAATCGGCGGAAACATGATAATGATGACCGATTGGAAGGATTATGTAAATGCCATCCTGATGGCATATTATCCCGGCATGGAAGGCGGCACTGCCATAGCAAAGATCATATTCGGAGATGTAAATCCAAGCGGCAAACTGCCCTTTGTGGTACCTTACCGGGAAACCGATTTACCCCGGGTAAACTGGGATACCACCGAACAGTTTTATGAATACTATCACGGCTACGCAAAACTGGAAAAAGAGGGAGTAAAGCCCTTGTTCCCATATGGATTTGGCTTGTCCTACACCACTTTCAGATTAGACAATGCCGGATTCAGTGCCGATGATGAGAAGGTCACCGCCAAATGCACGGTCACTAATACCGGCGGCAGGGACGGCGCTGAAGTGGTCCAGATGTACATCGGCTTTAAGAATTCCAAGGTGGATCGGCCGGTTAAGCTGCTGCGCGGGTTTAAGAGAGTTGAACTCAAAGCAGGTGAAAGCAAAGAGGTAAGCATCTCTTGCCCGTTGGAAAAGCTGTGCTGGTACAATCCCGAAACAAACAGCTGGGAACTGGAAAAGATGGATTATGAAGTATACATCGGCACCAGCAGCGATAATGATGATTTACTGCAGGGTAAAATTACCCTTGCTTAGTACAAAACGGGGGGTGATTAAAAAAGGATCTTATCAATAACCGGATATTAACCTGAACGTGGATTAAAAAAAGAAATGGAGGGATAGTGTTGAAGTTAAGGACCATTATTGCTTTGCTTTGCGTAATTGCATTGTTTGGTTTCACCCTCGCAGGTTGTGGAGGCCAACAGGAAACAGGCAAAGAGCCTTCACAGGAACCGGGTGAAAAACCGGCAGAAGAACCCGGCGGGAAGCCGGCGGAAACCGGAGATGTCAGCCGGAGTGAAACGTTTATTGTTGACGTTTTAGGTGGAAGGGTTACCACTCCTGAAAACTTCAACGTATGGGCCCAAACCTGGCGGACTCCGGACAGGGGAGTACAGCAGCTGATGCTGGAACCTCTGTGGATAGTTGAGTATGTAACCGGTGAAGTCATAAATGCGCTGGCAGCAGAGGGGCCGGAGTACAATGAAGACTTCACCAAAATGGTAGTCAAGCTCAGGCAGGGTATGTACTGGAGCGACGGTGTGGAATTTACTGCCGACGACATAGTGTTTGACGTTGAACTTGTCAAGGCAACTGAAGGTATGAGTTACCATACTGAATTCAATACCTATGTTGACAAGGTATATGCTGAGGATAAGTATACAGTGGTATTTGAATTCAAAGAAGGAAACTCCAGGTTCCATACATTCTTTGTAGACAGATGGGGAGGTTTCAGGCCATTCCCGAAGCATATATTTGAAGAGGTGGACGATCCTGTATCATTTGAGTTCAATCCGCCTATCAGTTCCGGCCCCTATGTATTGAAGGACTATGATCCGGGCGGATACTGGACACGTTGGACGAAGAGGGAAGACTGGCAAAAAACTCCCACCGGTGCCTTGTACGGTGAGCCGGTACCGAAAGAAGTAGTGTTCTACTACTACGGTAATCCGGAGAAAAAGGTCCTTGCCCAGGCACAGCACGAGATTGACCTGATAGAGGTTACATCCGAAACCTTGAAAGCCATTCTTGAGAAGAGTGATACTTCAAGGGCTTACAGAAAAGAATATCCCTATTTCGTTAACGTTGACCCGTGTATAACCGGTATCTCATTAAACGCTGATATAGAACCCTATAATAACAAGGATGTACGGTGGGCCCTTACACTGGCAATTGACATTGTCGAAGAATTAGGTACTTCTTTTGACGGAATGGCGACTATGGGCTGCCTGGCTGTACCGCCGACTCCCGTATATCTTGAATGGTACTATAAGCCCATGGAAGAATGGCTCAGAAGCTTCGAACTCGACATAGAGGTTGACGGACAGAAATTTAAGCCGTATGATCCTGAGGCAACTAAGAGGCTTACAGAATACATCAAGAGCAGGGGCTATGAATTACCCAGCGAAGATGAGGAAGAGCTGAAGCAGATATTCGGTTATGGCTGGTGGAAATATGCTCCTGATGTTGCCGAAAAACTCTTAGAAAGAAATGGATTTAAGAGGGATAACAGCGGAAAGTGGCTGCTGCCCGACGGATCACCGTGGAAAATCCATATGGTCACCGGAACAAATCCCTCTAACATTGGATACAGGCACGTGTTTGCAGTCCAGCAGGCCTGGAAGAAATTCGGTATAGAAGTAGAGGTTGAAACCACTGAAAACGCAGCTACCCTTACTCAGCACGGTGACTTCGATGCAACCGGAACCTGGCCGGCACTTGAACCGTGGGGCGGGCATCCTGACATGTACAGGACTTTGAGATCGTGGCATTCAAAATTCTATAAACCAACGGGAGAGCCCAACGTCGGACACGTTTCAAGATGGCACCATCCTGATATGGATAAAGTTGTAGACGAACTGGAAGGCCTGGATTGGGACGATCCAAAAGTTATCGAGAACGGTATTGAAGGACTGAAGATAGCTGTACGAGAAATGCCTTCCATACAGATATCCGGCTATCCCGGAATGGTTTCATTTGACGAACAGTACTGGACCAATTTCCCGGGTGCTGAAAACCCCTACTGTCAGCCGTATCACCACTGGCCGAACCTCAAATACATGCTTCCGTTCTTGAAGCCGACAGGGAATTAAAAACAGTTGGAGAAATAAAAGATAAAGTAAATTAAAATGCGCCCTTCTATAAGGGAGGGCGCATTTAAACGATTAGGGGGGATTTACTTGTCATTTATAAAAAGATATTTGCTGCCAAGGCTGCTGCAATATTTTCTGGTTATTTTCGTTGGTATAACTGTTGTTTTTATTGTGCCCAGGCTGACCCCTGTCGATCCGGTTCAGGAGATGATCAATACAATAACACAGCGCGGCGCGTACATGGACCCGGAGGCAATTGAACAATTGAGGCAGTCAATGAAGGAAATGTATGGACTGGAAGGCACCGTTTTTTCACAATATATTTCCCTTTGGAGAAGGCTTATAATCGGTGATTTTGGGCCGTCACTCAGCCAGTTTCCAACACCGGTTGTTAAGCTTATTGGCATATCGCTTCCCTGGACCCTTGGATTAATGCTGGTAACGACCTTGCTGTCATGGATTATTGGAAACATACTGGGAGGAATTGCAGGGTATTTCAGCAGCAGCAGATGGTCTGCAGCGATAGAAAGATTTATGATGGTGTTAAGGCCAATACCGTACTATATATTCGCTTTGATTCTTTTGCTGGTATTTGGATACGTGATTCCTATCTTCCCTATAGCAGGAGGTACATCAATCGGATTAAAAATACAATTCAGCTGGAAAGTTATAGCCGATCTGTTAAGGCATGCAATACTGCCGGCACTGTCAATGATACTTCTCGGCATGGCCGGTTGGTTTCAGACTATGAGGCTGGTAATGTCAAACATAGTACGTGAAGACTATGTCATGTACGCAAGGGCCGGCGGGCTGCGGGACACCAAAATTGCATTTAACTATGTTATAAAAAACGCGATGCTTCCGCAGGTAACCGGGCTGGCATTATCATTAGGCCAGATATTCGGCGGTGCTATGGTAACGGAAATGGTGTTTTCTTATCCTGGGATTGGAGGATTGCTCTACACTGCAATAAATGCGGGAGATTACAACCTGATAATGGGAATAACCATGTTTTCAATTCTGGGAATCGCTACTGGGGCACTGCTTGTAGACCTATTATATCCTTTATTTGATCCAAGGATAAGATACAGGTAATGGAGGTTGTTATAAATGGCAGTACTTAGAGAATTATTAAGGGATGGAAAGTTTACATTTGCTTTTACAGTTATGAGTATTCTGATTATTTTAGCGATCCTGTCCTTTTTTTCGCCGTATGATATGTCTATCTGGAATGTAGTGCCCAGGGATATGCCTCCCTCAGCTGAATATATACTTGGAACCAATTCGAAAGGGCAGGATGTATTCTGGGAGATGACAGTTGCCATCAAAAATTCTCTTATAATGGCAGTGATAGCAGCATTCTTTTCAAGGCTGATAGCAATAGCAGTGGGTCTACTTGCGGGTTTTAAGGGCGGCATGACTGATAGGACACTGATGTCAATAAACGACAGCTTTATCGTTCTGCCGGTACTTCCCATATTGATACTGCTGGGTGCAATCCTTAAGGAACGGTTGAATATGATAGTCCTTGGGCTGATTCTGGCCATATTTGGATGGGCATGGGATGCCAGGCTGATACGGTCGCAGACATTGAGCCTTAGGGAAAGGGAATTCACAAACACAGCCATGCTTTCAGGACAAAAGGTGTATGAGCTGATATTCAAAGAATATCTGCCCTTTGTTATTCCTATAGTATCCGCAACGGCAATAAACAACATGTTCTGGGCAGTAGGTATGGAGGTCACAATGGCAATACTGGGCCTTTCCAACCTGACAATACCTACACTTGGGACAATGATGCACTGGGCCATAAGTTACCAGGCCATGCTGCTGGGATACTGGTGGTGGATAGCAACACCCGTGGTTGTATCGGTATTGCTTTTTGTATCACTGTACCTTTTGTCCGTAAGTGTAAGCCAGTATCTTGACCCGCGTACAAGGATACAGAGAATAGGAACCGCAAAGGTGGTGAAGTGAATTGTCGGTATTAAATACAGAAGGATTAAAAGCATACTATATCATTGATGTTTTAGGAGAAAAGCGGTATGTCCGGGCAGTAGATGATGTGGACCTGGAAATTAGAGAGAATGAAATATACGGCATAGCAGGCGAATCGGGCTGTGGAAAAACTACACTTATAAAGACTTTGTTTGGGATGGTAGAACCTCCCCTTAATGTGATGGACGGAAAGGTAAAATATAAAATGAATGCGGAGTATGCTGATATTTTTGCTATGGATAATAAAAGGATGAGGGAAATCCGCTGGGAGTATATATCATACATCCCGCAGGGCTCCATGAGCGTCTTAAACCCTGTACAGAAAGTCAGATACTCCTTCGAACATTTTATAAAAGCTCACAGGAGAATAAGAAATAAAGAAGAAGAGTTTATAAAACCGGTTGAAAGACACTTGCAGGCATTGGGATTACCTGTCCAGATACTGGATTCGTATCCCCATCAATTATCAGGCGGTATGAGGCAAAGGGTAACTGTGGCGCTTGCCACCGTGCTGCAGCCTAAGATTATTATAGCCGACGAACCTACGACTGCTCTTGATGTTGTAATGCAGCGGGGAGTAATACAGCTGTTAAAGGATGTGCAGAGCAGTCTGAAAAACACCATCATAATGGTAACTCATGATATGGGTATACATGCCAACATAGCTGACAGGATAGGGATAATGTATGCAGGAAAGATGATAGAGGAAGCAAGCACTGAAGAAATATTCGGAAACCCGTTGCATCCGTATACACAGTACCTGATAGGGTCGCTTCCGAAAATAGGGGATAAGAGCTACAAGACGAGCGCTCCCGGAGCACCGCCGTCATTAATAAACCCGCCTGAAGGCTGCAGGTTCTATCCCAGGTGCGATAGGGCAACCGATGAATGTAAAGCTGCTATCCCTAAGCTGGTGGAAATAGAACCGGGTCATAAAGCAGCATGTTTTCTGTATTCGGGGGTGAAAGAGGATGAGTAGCAAATTGATTGAAGTAAACGGTTTAACAAAAGTGTTCAGGGTTGGCAGCTTATTTTCAAGAGTAAGGCTTACGGCGGTTGATAATGTTAGCTTTGATATAAAGGATGCCGATATATATACTCTTGCCGGTGAATCAGGAAGCGGCAAGACAACGGTATCAAGGATTATACTGGGGCTTCTTGAAGCCTCTGAAGGTGAAATCCTGTATAAAGGTAAAAATATAATGAATATAAAGAGCGAGAGGGAGAAAAAGGAGTTCAGAAAAGATGTGCAGGCGATATTCCAAAATCCTTTTGAAACCTTTAATCCCCTCAGAACGGTAGAAAACTACCTGTATGAAACACAAAAGAATTTTCTTGGTGTAGATGCGAGTGACAGTATTGATGGTATTGAACAGGCACTGACTGCAGTTGGCTTAACCCTTGATGACGTGAAAGAAAAATATCCGAGCGAATTTTCAGGCGGACAGCTGCAGAGGATTTCCATTGCCCGGGCGCTGATAACCCAGCCGTCTCTTCTTATAGCAGACGAGCCCGTATCAATGGTTGACGCATCCTTAAGAATGTCAATTGTCAATCTTTTTAAGGAGCTTAAGGACAGATACGGGTTAAGCGTGCTGTATATAACTCATGATTTGGCAACTGCATATTATGTCAGTGATAAAATAGCAATTATGTTCAGGGGAAACATAGTTGAAAAGGGCAGCGTGGAGAAAGTGCTGGATTCACCTAAGCACCCCTACACAAAGATGCTGAAGGAATCAATAGCACAGCCTGATCCCAGGGACAAATGGGATTCCAGGGTTGATCTTCATCTGACCGAGCGTGAGGAATATATGTTGAAAGGATGCAAGTTTGCAGGAAGGTGCCCTCATGTAATGGAGCGATGCAGGACAGAAGAAATTCCGGATTTCGATATTGACGGTGTCACCGTAAAATGCCTGCTGTACCAATAGGGCATATATAATATTGTTTATATTTTGTGCAAAGATACATCCTTCTATGGTAGAATAAAGCATAGAAGGATGTTTTTTTGTGCTTGTATACAGTAATACGGCTGCCAATGCCGAAAAAATATTATAAGGGTGATAGAGATATATATGGATGAGATAAGAAACAACGGGACGACAGAACGGGCTGTATTGGCAGGTGTTATAAGAAACACAGAGGATGAGGAAAGCCTGGATGAACTGCAGGAACTTGCTGTAACCGCAGGAGCGGAAGTGGTGGGTATTGTAACGCAGCGGCGTGATAACATCAACACAGCCCATTATATAGGTAAAGGTAAGCTTGAAGAGTTAAAGCTGTTTGTGGAAGATCGGGAGGCGGATCTTGTCATTACCGATGATGAACTGACCGGCACCCAGATAAAGAATATCGAAGACTATGTAAATGTAAGGGTGATTGACAGAACCAGCCTGATTCTCGATATATTCGCCGGAAGGGCCAGGACTAGGGAAAGCATGCTTCAGGTAGAGTTAGCCCAGCTAAGGTACCGGCTGCCGAGGTTAACTGGCCTGGGAACCCAGCTTTCCAGGCTGGGAGGAGGCATAGGCACCCGCGGCCCCGGCGAGACAAAGCTGGAGAGCGACAGGCGGCATATCCAAAACAGGATAAGAGCAATAGAAAGAAAAATGAAGGAAATAGAAAGGCATAGAAGCCTGTACAGGGAGAGGCGAAAGAAAAACCAGGTTCCCGTCGTGGCTGTTGCAGGATACACAAACGCCGGCAAATCAACCCTGCTGAACGCCCTTGCGGAGGCGGATGCTTATGTGGAGGATAAGCTGTTTGCAACCCTGGATCCTTCTGCGAGAAGGCTGGTGCTGCCTTCCGGCAGGGAACTGGTACTGGTCGATACCGTAGGTTTTATAAGAAAGCTGCCCCACGACCTTGTGGAGGCATTCAAATCCACGCTTGAGGAAGTAAAATACGCCGATTTGATTCTCCATGTAATCGACGCTGCCTCGCCGGATATGGAAGAGAAGGTAAGGGTGGTGGAACGGGTCCTGACGGATCTGGGAGCTGTCAATTCCCCCAAGATCAATGTCTACAACAAGATCGATCTTGTGGATGTTGTTCCAACCGTAAACGGAAGAGGGGTTTATATTTCTGCAAAGGATAAAACCGGCCTGGACATGCTGATGCAGGAGATTGAAAAAACGGTGTTTTCCGATGTAAAAATCGTAACCCTGCTGCTGCCATATGACAAACCCAAAGAATACAGCTATTTGAAGGAAAAGGCAAACATTCTTGAAGAGGCATATGAAGCCAGGGGGATACTTGTAAAGGCTGAAGTCGGTAAAGAAATGATGGACAGGATCAGGGAGTATATTATATCTGTTTATGCATAAAAATTGCTTATAAACAATCACCTATTTCCCCGATATCTCATAGTATATAGCAGAACTTATAATACTGCTTATCAGGCCGCTTGGCGGCAGTTCCATAGGTTTGCCGCACAGCGGTGAACCAGAATAATATATAGACGAAAGGGGAAAGGGTTCAATGCATGATATCGATTTGAATGAAATAAAACAGCAGTTAAAAAAAGAGCTGGAAGCAGAATTGAAAGCTGAACTGAAAGCGGCAATAAGGTCCAGAATTGAAGGGGATCAGGATCAGGACGTTGGATTTGAGGAGGATGAGTACAACGACCAGAAGCAGTATAACAAGCAGATTAACTACAACATCCTGACGCAGAGCCAGAACCAGGCCCAGAGGGCAAAAAGCGAAACTGACGCCGATGTGGATACCGACAGTGATGCCACAGCAAAGAGCAGGAATAAAGCAAAGGCCGACAGCGACAGTGATGCCAGGGTTGAGATCGATAAAGACAAGAAAAGCAAGTATTTTGCTCAGTAGTTAAAACGGTGAGGGTTTCCTCACCGTACATAGGCCGGCAATCAGCGTTTTTCACGCAAAGTGTTTTAAACTTTACGCTGCTCAGCAGTGAATGCAAACCCGGGCGGCCTCGCTTACATCTTGTATTATCATAAAAAAGGAGGGGGAAAATGGCTTTAGATGATAAGGTTTCGGACAATGGAATAATAAAAGAAAAGCCGGAAGCCAGCCGTCCGAAAGTAAGAAATGTGCTGGAAAAGGACAGCATCCAGTTCAACTGCCAGGAGCTTGACCAGGAGCAGAACGTTGATGTAAACCCGACACAGACCAATACACAATGCGTTCACATAACTATTAGAGATTATACGAGAAGCCTTTCGTCCAGAATAACCGGTACCATATATAATGAACATAGTAAGGAAGTCATTCCGTGTGCAAAAATACAACTGTATTTCGGTTCTGAAAATACATTTCCTGTGTATCAGACAAGTTCCGATGATAACGGAAATTTTTCCATAGATGATATCCCGCCGGGCTATTACACATTGACTGCCCAATCTGATAATCTGAAATATACTTCTCATTATATAAAAGTACTTCCCGCCCAGAATGTCCATGTATCGGCGCTGTTAAAGTAAGTTTATTTTGTTTTGCAACTTTTTCTGCCCTTTTTCGTCTTAAAAGATGAAAGGAGGGCAGGGAAATATGAATTGCACGAAGTGCCGGAATAATATATCCGCATATATAGATGGCATGCTTGATGATGCTTTTGCATCCGGGATGGAAAAGCATCTTGGTGAGTGCTTAAGCTGCCGCAAAGAATACGAATCCATCATGAAAATCAGGGAAA
Organism: Firmicutes bacterium UBA3930; assembly: GCA_002385885.1. Taxonomy (GTDB): domain Bacteria; phylum Bacillota; class Clostridia; order Caldicoprobacterales; family Caldicoprobacteraceae; genus DTU074. The sequence goes on along the minus strand of DGEI01000019.1, from coordinate 3,028 downwards.
TATGCGGAAAGCTCCCCGATGTTGACCTGCCTTTCGGTTTTCATGAACAGCTTTTTGACAGATTGAAAAGAGAGGGGAGAAAAAGGGTGTTTAAAGCATTTGGAAAGTTCAATAGAAGAGCGGTGGCGGGCATGGCTGCGGCCCTGGTGCTGGTTCTGGCGGGAGCCCTTGTTTTGGGAAGCCTGGACGGCTGGCCAGCTTTTGATAAGAGCAAATCTGAAGCCGCACTGCCGTCTGAGCCGGGCACCACGGATATGGCAGCAGCAGATGCGGCAAAAGGATATGAATTGCAAAGCAGTCCGGGAGCGCCGGCCGATTCTGATGCCAATTACGGCGACGTTGGTTTCCGCGGAGAGGCGGAAGCTGATTCACCCCGGGAAGCCGGGGATGTTACTGCTCAAATACTATCAGGAGGCCAGGTTGAGGGTGAGAGGAAGATCATCCGCTCAGCCTATATGTCCATCGAAACAACCGGGTTTGAACGTACCGTAGACGAAATTCTCGGTAAAGTCAGCCTGTATATGGGATACATTGAGTCTTCGGAGATCCAGGGCAAACCCAGGAGACAGGAAAAACAGCCTGCAAACAGAAAGGCTCATCTGGAAGTACGCATTCCAAGAAAATCCTTTGATCAGTTTATATCCGGACTTGGAGATGTAGGCAGTGTAATAAACCAGCAGGTAACAGGTGAAGATATAACCGGTCAGTACCTGGATGTGGAAGCCAGGCTCAAGTCGCTTAAACTGCAGGAGGAAAGGCTGCTGACCATACTGAGCAAGGCCGAGCTGCTCCAGGACATCATCGAACTGGAGCGGGAACTGTCCAATGTTCGCTATGAAATTGAGAACTATACCGGGACTCTGAAGAAGTGGGACAATCTGATTGAATACTCCAAGGTAACCATAGATGTCTATGAGGTACACGAGATTAAGGAGGAAGAACCCATTCCCATTACCTTGCCCGAAAGGATTATAAACGGTTTCAGGAGATCCTGCCGGAGCCTGGGGATGTTCCTCGAAGATCTGATGATATTTACTGTGAGTGCCGTACCCTATCTGGCTTTTCTGGGATTGGCAGGATGGTTTGTGTGGGCGGTTATAATACGGCCGATAGCAAGGAGAAGAGCAAGAAGGAAGGAACAAAAAGGAGATAAACCTATCGAATAGAGTAAATAACAAAATATTACAAGAGTTTACGAAATAATTACAAAATTTTTTCGAAAAGGGCGGATAAAAGATCCGTCCTTTATTCCATTTTTTTTTATGTTATGGTATAATGAAAAAAATAAGAAATAAAGATCTGGATGGAGGAACGCCTGTGCCTGTCAGAGAAGAAATGGAGCTCAAAGATATACTGTTAATCATACAAAAAAGGCTGGGAATTATAGCACTTATTACGGTAGTTGCTGTGGCAGCAAGCGCTATAATCAGCTTTTTTTTGTTGGACAAAATCTATGAAACTTCGACGACACTTATGGTAGGCAATACCCAGAACTACCAGGGTGACGATATTGAATACAATACCATACTGGTAAGCCAAAAGCTGGCCAAAACATACAGCATAATTGCAAAAAGCGACCGTGTACTGGACAGGGTAATTGAAAAACTTGAGATCGATATGAAACCTTCACAGCTTAGAAACAGGATAACTGTGTCTTCTGAGAGTGATACCGAGATTATACGCATCACAGTACAGGATGTCGATCCGGGATTTGCTATGGATCTGGCCAACGCCCTTGCCCAGGTTTTCATGGAGGAAGTTGTCAGTATCATGAAGCTTGACAACGTGCAGATTATTGATATTGCTAAGATTCCCGGAACCCCCGTAAAACCCAGGCCTGTTATGAATATAGCTATAGCAGGGGTTTTAGGCATAATGCTGGGTATAGGGCTTGTCTTTCTGGTCGAGTACCTGGATAATACCATCAAAACTCCTGAAGATATAGAAAGATATGTTGGGCTTCCTGTACTGGGCATCATCCCAATGAATGAAGAATAGACAAAAAAATGATTTGTGAGGTGCGGCATGCTAAAATTTACAGAACTTATTGCCAAGACAAATCCCAAATCTCCCATTGCAGAAGCATATAGGGTACTGAGGACCAATATTCAGTTTTCATCTCCTGATCGTGAACTGAAGGTTATACTGATAACCAGCAGCGGGCCGGATGAGGGTAAAAGTATAACTTCTTCTAATCTGGCCATCACTATGGCTCAGTCCAATATGAAGGTGCTTCTGATAGACTGTGATCTCAGAAAACCGATTGTTCACAGGGCCTTTGGGCTGGTAAACATGAAAGGCCTTACCAATGTGCTTGTAGAAGGAATTGACTACAGCAGTGTTATAAATGTGACCGATGTTGAGAATCTGCATATTATCACCAGCGGACCCAAACCGCCGAATCCTGCAGAACTTCTTGGGTCAAGAAAGATGGAAGAGTTTTTAAGAGCAGTACGGGAAGATTATGATATCATAATAGCAGATACACCACCGGTACTGCCGGTAACCGATGCAGCCGTGCTGTGTCAGTATGCAGACGGTGTGGTATTGGTCGCGGGACACGGTATGGCAACCTATGACGCTATCCTGCGTACCAAGGCCAATTTGGAAAGGGTAAACGCCAATATATTGGGAGTTGTGCTAAACGGAGCACCCATAGCCAGGAACGGTTATAGCTATTACTACTATTATTACGATGAAGCCGGGGATGGAGTAAAACAAAAGAGAAGAAGGAAAAATGGCGGGCTTCCCTTTCCGCCGGATAGTACCGCAAGCGGTGAGGGAGTCAATGTATAATGATTGATTTACACAGCCATATACTGCCTGAGGTGGATGACGGGGCAGGATCTATCGGGGAAGCCCTCTCAATGGCTAACATAGCCGTAAAGGAGGGGATCGATGCCGTTGTGGCAACGCCCCATTGCTTGAAAGCAAATGATATAGATGGGTTTGTGCAGGGGGTAGAGCGCCAGCGGCAGCAGCTTCAGCTTGCACTTGATGCAAAAGGGATGGACCTTGATGTGTTCTA
>DGEI01000005.1 GCA_002385885.1 Firmicutes bacterium UBA3930 | reverse complement strand
GAGGGTTCCCAAAAAAGTCTGTATCAAAGCAATATGGCGTTCCATCAGGCTTTTCAAATAACTGCTCCGTATGGAAACCAAATCCGAGTATCTCAGTGGTGATAATATCAGCAGCATTTTCGATTAGCATATCGGGATTTGTTATTTCAATAATAACCTTTTTGTTTTCCCAATCAATCGTATATTCAATACCTGAATCTTCATACACTTTCGCACCTTTTTCCTTTTTATACGGAATTGCCCTGTTGAAATAAACGTTGTTTGCTATATAAACAGGGAGAGGAGAAGGCGCTGAAAGGCTTACAAATGATGGTTGGCCTTCTTCGTCATTATCATCATTTTTCTCATCTTGCGGTTTTTGGGGCGGCCCGCCTTGTTCGAATATCCTTCTTATCCGCTCCCATGGCTTTTCATCATCCGGGCCGGGATGATCGTTGTATACAGCCGTACCCACAGGATAGGATAAAAATGCTCTGGTGAAAGGTGTAATATCCTCTGGTTTCAGTATTTCATTGCTAAAGAAGCTTTCGCAATAAGGTTCATCCGGGCGTGTATCGTCTTTTTTGCGGAGGAAAATATTATTGTAATAACGATCATCTCCGCCTGTGAAGTTTGTCATTCCTGCAATAGCGGTACTGTGAGGAACGTGGTAAGGAGTATGCCTGTTCAATTCATTAGCTACGGAAATTGTCCCGGCAATGAGATTATGAACAAGTGCGCAGCTGTGGCCAAGGGTTTTGAATGCATGCTCGGAAAGCATAATATTATGGTCAACCATAGTTGGCCCATGGCTAACCTCAACTAACATATCTTCACTGTCATTTCCAAACAAAACATTGTTGCATACACGTGTTCCCTGGGCCTGCCAATCCAGCCAGATTCCCCTGTATGAGTCATGAATTACGTTATTTCTGATAATCGTATCTATGGCAGCATGGAACTTAATTCCGCCAACCTCAGCACCGTGAAACTCCCTCTTGTATGTTATGTGGTGAATATGATTGTTTTCAACCAGGCTGAATACGCAGCCCAAATGCCCCACAATACCGGCCTGCCCACAGTTGTATATATGATTATTGCGGACAATGTGGCCGCCTATATTGTCCTTGCTCCATCCCTTGTTAAATGCCCTGAATATAACCTCCTGTTCCCGTTGATGACCCATTTTTGTGAACAAGGTGGTCCATTCGTTATGCCCTGTGCTCTCATCCTTTCCAAGGCTTATGCCGCAGCATCGCGAATCACTGATAGTGTTATTCTCAATAATCCATCCCTTGCTCCAATGAGGACCTATTAAACCTTCCTGCAAAGCAGTTGGAGGCGCCCACTGAGTAGCGGCTTGCTTCATTGTAAAACCACGGACCGTTATATAATTGCAGCCGGGCTTATCTGGCCAGAAACAGAAACGGCGTACATTTATCTCCACATTACCATTTCTTGGGTCTTCCCCATGAAAGTTTGCATATATTGTGGTATAGTGCTCATCAACTTCAGCATACCATTTATATACGGAGAATTCCGGTTCTAAAGATGTTTCAGATTTCTTCGGATTTCTTACTTCGTCAACAGATTCTGCTTCGTACATGGCACGTCCGTTCAAATATACTTCACCTAAATGAAAAACTCTCTCCCTGGTAAAAAGCCAGTCACCAAATATGGCTTCACTATATGGGTTAAAGTCGCCAAAGAATTTGTTGTCTATAACTGTCTTCCATATGCTGCCGTCCTTTTCCCAATCGCTGATTACTTCAGCGCCGGTAATAACGACATTTTCACCTTCAGCTGCCTGGTATGTAATTCGCTGTGAAGAAGTTCCTCCCCTTTTTGGGTTCACCCATTCACGGTAAACTCCTTCATGAACAGTTATGACATCCCCTGGTTTTGCAACCCTGGCAGCCTTATTAATAGTCAAGAACGGCTTATCCTCAGTTCCGGGATTCAAATCGCTGCCGGTTTTTTTAACATGATAATGCACAATATCCGCCCCCCTTAATTTATATACTTCAATTTTTACTTTACATCATTTGTGAAATTAAGTCAAATATTTCTAACTGGCTATTTCCCTATGGTTCAGCCCTATTATAAATTCCTAACCTTGCAAATTACTATCTTCTCTTTCGGAACTCAGGTTTGTGATGTGCTCGCTAAGAAGTCAGGAATACAAAGATTCTTTACAATAGGATGTAATGCCTGCCGTTCTCTGAAAGTACCCGGAAAGAACATATCGCCAGGGACCACCCCAATAAACACAAAAATAAGTAAGTTTGCCACAACTTTTAAAAGCATATAAAAATCAAAAAACCGGGGTTATGTTCACGGTTTTGTTCATTATAAATATATATTATTATTCCAAGGCAGTACATTTTGCCGAACCACTCATGAAAGCGTTCTGTATAAATGAATAACGATATGAAAGAGAATATGGGCTGCGGCATAACTGAGAAAGTGCTTCCTCAGACTGGTATATGCTGCAAAAAAACAACGCTTTATTTATGGCTTTAAAGGTTATTTTTCTGGGAGACGCTCCGGCCCTGGGCTCGGATCCCTTTTTATACTGTCCTGCCGGTTTAAAGATTACATACATTTTCGGTAACCAAAGCTTTGAAGGCAGCATTGTTTACGGGAAATGGAACGGGTATGACGTCATTCCCTTGTTTAGAATTACATATGATGCAAACGGTGCCGAATCAGGGAGCGTCCCTGTTGATGAAAACCTTTATGAGAAAGGCAGCAAGATAAGCGTTCAGGGCAATCCGGGAACTTTGGAAAAAAGCGGCTATATACCACTCTGCCTCCTTATACAAAATATTTGCTATTATTTATTATTTTGCCTAATAAATTGAAATAAAAGAAGCCAATTGAATGTAATTGGCTTCTTTCGGTGAACATTCTGGTGGAGGCGAGGGGACACATGCTTCCACTGTTTCCAGTGGTGCTGACTATGTCTTGAACTCCATACTGAGTTCCCCGGCGTATTATGAAAGCCATATTATAGTTTCCAGCTTCCATCCTAGTACTTCATGTCCGATGCATATAATCTAATATCGCACATCAGATTTAGAAGCCTATGAGTCGATACAGGGCTGTTGGATTTCTCCACATACCCCTCGGCGTTACCGTCGGCTTTACGTTACGGTTTCACCGATTAAGCCGGGTTTTCACTTGCAGATCACTCTGCAAGGCGACTCTTTTTGAATCGAACCCCTGTCCGAAGATATCTCAACGAAAGCCTCTCCGAGCGCAGTCAGTGTTTTGAACATTCCCTCCGCCGGGCTCCCACTGACAGGATCCCGGTTTTGGTAGCTTCATGATATCCGGCCTGCCGCAAAGCTTAGGCAGGTTCGTTCCCCACTGAGTCGGCGCCCAGCACCTGCAGCGTGGGCACTACAGGGTGGACGTTAGCTGCTTAAGCAGCTAAGGCTAATTGTGCGTCGTCTGCACTTATATTTAATCCCAGGTTGTTGACGCGGCCCCGGAGTCCGCGGCTCGCTTCCTTCGTCTCAACTATCCCCGTCGAAACCTATACGCCCCCATGTATTCATTATATGCCAGCATATATATTGCATATAAATTGGAGTTTCTTTATTCAATTTGATTCACTAAGCTCATCACGCCTATATCTTCTGGCGTTCGCGGAAGGCCCTCGCCATTGCCCTCTCAGCATCCCGTCTGGCAATGCTCTCCCGCTTATCATAAGTCTTTTTACCCCTGGCAACTGCCAGTTCGATTTTAACCAGTCCCCTTTTCAAATAAACCCTGACAGGGATAAGAGTATATCCCTTTTGCTGTATATATCCGGTAAGTTTGTTAATCTCCCTTCGATTCAGCAGAAGCTTACGCGTCCTTACCGGATCCCTGTTGAATATATTGCCCTTCTCATAAGGACTTATATGCATGTTGTAGAGATAAACCTCACCATTCCTAATATTAGCATAACTATCCCGTATGTTTACCCTGCCAAGCCGTATTGATTTAACTTCGGTCCCGGCTAAAACGATCCCGGCTTCGTAAGTTTCTTCAATAAAATAGTCATGCCTTGCCTTTTTATTTTGGGCAATTACTTTGATCCCTTCCTCTGCCATTAACCTAACACCTACTACGTGACAAAATAACCCTACCTGCACTGGCAATTCAGAACAAATAGGGCTTGTTCTCCATCATCTTTTGTTAACTATCCCCATCGTCAAGCGCATTCAGTATCCGTTTTACAAGCTTGTTACATACGCCGCTGATTAGGTTAAATTGCATATAAAGAATAACATATGCATAAAGTTATGTCAAGGCAATATTTGAGCCGGCTAACGCCTGTTTGTTATGATGAAATGAACGTGCAGCACCGGCAAAATCCATTGACAAACTTTTTGGGTTATAATAAACTATATATGTTATTTTTTCAGGAGTTCACACTGACAGGTGTACAGCTGTCCTGAGTTAAACTCAGGTTTTTTTAATTTATATAAGAAGGCTTACAAAACCTATCCTAAACATGGTGTAGTTATTTCAAACAATATGATTAAGGATGACGATAATGAATAATAAAGAGCTAAAATCCAGCGTATTACTGCTTCTTGCATCAATAATATGGGGTTTTGCCTTCATTGCCCAGAGAGTAGGTATTAAATATGTCGGTTCATTTACTTTTAACGGGATCAGATTTGCATTAGGCGCCGTTTCACTGATACCGCTATTGTTATTTACAAACCACAGGGCAAAAAAGGTTAACTCAAAAAATTCCCGGGACAAAGGCATCAAACTCTATGAAGAAATCAGGGCCGGGGTCATAATCGGATCTATGCTGTTCGGCGGGATAACACTGCAGCAGCTTGGCCTGGTGGAAACCACTGCAGGTAAAGCCGCATTTATTACCGGGTTTTATCTTATTCTTGTCCCCCTTTTTGGCGTTTTCTTCAGACAAAAATTAAACAGAAGCACATGGGCAGCAGGCGTTGTTTCGTTTGCAGGCCTTTATCTTATAAGCATAACCAGGGATTTTTCCATTGCAAGGGGAGATCTGTTAGTGTTTTTTGGCGCTTTTTTCTGGGCCGGACACATACTGCTGATTGACAGATTCACCCGGAAATTTGATGCGCTGAAATTATCAATAATGCAATATACATTTTGTTCATTATTAAGCTTAATCCTTGCTGCTGCGTTTGAGGACATTAACCTCAACGGCATTGTCCAGGCATCAGTACCAATACTGTACGGCGGAATAGCCTCAGTCGGGATCGCATATACATTACAGATATACGGGCAAAAACACGCGCGTCCTTCCCATGCTGCAATCATCCTCAGCCTGGAATCTGTATTTGCAGCTCTCGGAGAATTCATTATCCTTGGTGAAACAATGAGTCTCAGGGCTTATACAGGCTGCATCCTTATGTTTGCCGGTGTTCTTATGTCCCAGCTGGGAAGCATCAATAGCTACCGCGAAAAAACCGCCAAATCCCTGTAGCTTCAAGCCGGGCTTTCCCGGTAGTTTGCCTGCCGTCACTGATCCGCCAGCACAAAATCAATATTTCTCAATGCCATATCCACGCCGGCAATCCTGATGCGGACCAGGTCACCCAGGCGGTACACCTTGCTGGTTCTTTGGCCTATCAGGCAGTAATGTTTCTCGTAATAGACATAATAATCGTCATCCATGGTGCTTATATGCACCAAACCTTCCACCGTGTTTTCCAGCTCTACATAGATCCCATAGTTGGTAACCCCGGATATAATACCGTCAAATTCCATACCAATCTTATCCAAAGCAAACTCGGCTTTCTTTAAGTCATCAACCTCACGTTCCACTTCATCTGCAAGAATCTCCCGCTCAGTGCAATGCCTGGCCATCTCGGGCAGAATGTTTTCCAGCTTAGCAATACGGTTTAGATCCAGGCGTTCATTCAGCATGTCCTTAATTATCCTGTGATCTATCAGATCAGGATATCTCCTGATGGGAGAAGTAAAGTGGCAGTAGTGCTGAGCAGCCAGGCCAAAATGGCCGGTATTATCCGGGCTGTACTTAGCTTTCTGCAGGGATCTTAACATAACTGCATTTATAATGCCTTCTTCACGGGTACCGCGGATTTCATCCAGAAGATGCTGCAGCGCTTTGGGGTGTATACGCCCCCTGATGCCTTTCAGATGGTAACCGAAATTGTGTATAAACTCATCAAATTCCAACAGTTTCTCAACATCCGGATCCTCGTGTATGCGGTACATAAAGGGCATACTTCTCCAGAACATATGCTGTGCTATGGTTTCATTGCATATAAGCATAAACTCCTCTATCATGCGTTCCCCGATTCCCCGGGTATACAATCTGACATCCTTTACCTTTCCACGATCATCCAAGGTTATTTTCGATTCGTTCAGATCAAAATCGATGCTGCCCCGCTTCACTCTCTGCTTATGAAGTATATGGCACAAGCGTTCCATATTCCTTAAATCCTCAATAAAACCGGCATACTCAGCCATCAGATCCTCATCCTCATCTTCGAGGATCCTGTTTACCTCTTCATATACCATGCGTTTTTTGCTTTGAATTATACTCTCATATATCTGGTAATCAAGCACCCTGCCCTCTTCATTGATCTCCATTATTACCGATAAAGTAAGCCGATCCACATTGGGATTAAGGCTGCATATGCCGTTGGACAGCTCGAAAGGAAGCATTGGGATGACCCTGTCGACAAGATAAACACTGGTTCCGCGGGCCAGCGCTTCCTCATCTATGGGAGTCCCTTCCTTAACATAATGGCTTACATCGGCAATGTGAACACCCAGGAGAAAATGGCCGTCTTCCGTAATTTCAAGGGACACAGCATCATCAAAATCCTTAGCGTCTGCTCCGTCAATAGTAAATGTCCTCAAATGCCGCAGGTCTTTTCGTCCGGCTATATCCTGCTCAAGCACGGTTTGTTCTATCCGGGAAGCTGCCGCTTCAACCTTCGGAGGAAATTTCTCCGGCAGCTTGTACTGCCGTATGATAGACAGGACATCGGTTCCTGCCTCATCTTTATGCCCCAGAACCTCAATAATCCGTCCCTGGGGATTTCGCCTGTGTTCAGGCCATTTGTTAATTTCAACGACCACTTTATAACCCGTCTTTACCTGGCTGCTGTCAAAAGAAGGTATAAACACGTCCTTTCCAATCCTGGGTTCATCCGGAACCACGAAACCATGACGGCCGTTTCCATTGCTTTCAAACGTTCCAACAAGAGTTTTATTGGCCCGCTGCAGTATCTTATACACTTCCCCTTCACTGGATGGATAGCCGTATGTTCCATGATGCAGCAAGCGTACTATAACCCGATCATTATGCATAGCCCCGTTCATATTCTCAGCTGATATATATATATCCTCATACTTGGGGTCATCGGGTATTAAGAAGCCAAACCCTCTTGCATTGCCCTGAATTCTTCCAATTATATAACCCAAACTTTCGGGAAGGGCATACTTTTTCTTCTTGGTCTGAACAACTTGCCCATCCTTCACCATTTCATCCAAAATAGATTGAAATACCACCTTTTCGCCAGGGGAAATCCCTAAGACATTCATTAACTGTTCAATGTACATGGGAGGTTGATTACCTCGCCCTAAAGTATCAAGTATCTTTTCCTTTATATTCAAATTTTATCCTCCTTAAAAAACTATCCTGCATATGCCGGAAGTATGTATTTTATAGATATATCTAGAGCCCCAGTTCACCGGCAATGCCTTGCATTGCATCAATGGATAAACCAATAAACTCCTCAAGAGTAAGTCCCAATTCCACACAGCTGTTTATCTGTTCCCTGGAAGCGCCGCGGGCAAAGGATTTCTCTTTATATTTTTTCAGCACAAACTCAGTATCCACATCGGCCAGTTTTTTGCTTGGTTTAACAAGCGCTGCTGCTACAATCAGGCCTGTAACAGGATCGGCTGCATACAATGCCTTATCCAGCCGGGTAGTTCTTTCATATCCCAAAGCTTCGTTGTGTGCCCTGACAGCATTAACCAATTCATCATCAAGCCCCGCTTCAGCCAGCATCTGCGCTCCGATTAAACCATGCTGCGAAGGGTTATCAGCCGTCTTCTCATAATCAATATCATGTATTAGCCCAACCAAACCCCACTTTTCCCCGGATTCGCCAAACTTCCTTGCCAGTTCCCGCATAACCGCCTCGACAGCTAATGCGTGTTTCACTAAATTAGCATTCCTGATATTCACCTTCACCATTTTCAGTGCTTCTTCCCTTGTCATTTCCACACCCTCCCATTAATTTTTTTCCGTAAATTTGCCTGATACATCTTTTCATATTTTATAATTAGCCAAAAATACCCGGAAATATACAGCATCAAAGTATCATAAAAACCTGCAGCAATTGTTCTCTATCATATGGATCTTAAAACCCTCTTATACTCATAAAGAAAAATTTTACGGGCATAAAATAGAAAAAACGACCGTTGGGTCGTTTTTGCTCACTATATTTCAAAACTACATTAATCTAATATGGCCAGAATCACAGCTATTACAATAAACGCTACCGCGGATATCTTTGTAAGCCGGTTAAGCTTACCCTCAAAACTTCTCGCCTTGTATTTCCCAAAAAAGGTCTCGGCTCCACCTGAGATGGCACCGGATAAACCGGCTTTTTTACCCGATTGAAGCAGTACGACCACAATCAGGAACAATTCGGCAATAACAAGCAGCGCCGTAAGTATGTTTTTAAACACAGACACAGAAATTCCTCCCTCCTATGGATGACGGAATTATTTTATCATACCCACATGGGAAAATCAAGGCGAAAATATCCCCCACCATTTTATATATGATGGGGGACAGGAATTATTTGTTCTTCAGGTTGAACCATGCGTTCAAACCGGGATACTGAGCCAAATCATCCAGCTGCTCTTCTATACGAAGCAGTTGATTGTATTTTGCAACACGATCGGTGCGTGAAGGAGCTCCTGTCTTGATCTGGCCGGCATTGACGGCTACTACCAAATCTGCAATGGTAGCATCTTCGGTTTCTCCTGAACGGTGGGATACAACCGCTGTATACCCGGCACGGTTGGCCATCTCAATAGCATCCAGGGTTTCCGTCAAGGTTCCGATCTGGTTGACTTTTATCAGGATTGAATTGGCAACTCCCAGTTTAATCCCCTTGGCCAGCCTCTCAGTATTGGTTACGAACAGGTCGTCACCAACCAGCTGAATCTTGTTACCAAGCTTCTCGGTAAGCAGTTTCCAGCCTTCCCAGTCTTCCTCGGCAACTCCATCCTCCAGAGAAATGATAGGATACTTATCTGCCAGTTCAGCATAGTAATCTACCAGCTCTTCAACCGTCCTTACCACGCCTTCTCCCGGGAAGTGATATTTGCCGTCCTCTCCGTATAACTCTGTGGCAGCTGCATCTATTGCAATGCGGATATCATCTCCAGGCTTGTATCCCGCTTTTTCAACAGCTTCCAATATGACTTCGATGGCTTCTTCGTTTGTCTTCAAGTCCGGTGCAAAACCGCCTTCGTCGCCTACAGCCGTGCTGTAACCTTTATCCTTAAGTACAGACTTCAGATTATGGAATACCTCGGCGCACATGCATAGGGCTTCCTTGAAACTCCCGGCGCCTACCGGCATTATCATGAACTCCTGGATATCCACAGTATTATCGGCATGTTCTCCACCATTTAGTATGTTCATCATTGGTACCGGCATAACTTTTGCATTTACACCGCCGATATACTGATAAAGGGGAACACCCAGCTGATTGGCTGCAGCCTTAGCAACTGCCAGCGACACACCCAGTATGGCATTTGCCCCCAGCTTGCCCTTATTAGGAGTTCCATCCAGTTCAATCATCAGCTTGTCTATGCCAATCTGATCAAGAGCATCCATTCCGATTATTTCCTCGGCAATTATGTTGTTTACATTTTCTACTGCCTTCTGTACTCCCTTGCCCAGATACCTGGACTTATCACCATCTCGCAGTTCTACAGCTTCAAAAGCTCCCGTTGATGCTCCGGAAGGAACAGCAGCTCTTCCTACAGCTCCGCCTTCGAGGTATACTTCAACTTCTACAGTAGGATTGCCTCTCGAATCCAGAATCTCGCGTGCAATTACATCTAAAATTGTGGTCATCTTCCGCATCTCCTTTCACTTTTTAATTAAACTCTCACCCGTCATTTCTTCGGGCTTTTCCAGTCCCATCAATTCAAGCAGTGTAGGAATTATATCTGCCAAACGGCCGTTATCCCTGAGAACAGCATTCTTTCTGGTATCATCTATCAGGATAAAAGGTACAGGATTGGATGTATGTGCAGTATGGGGCTGTCCTGTTTCATAGTCCAGCATCTGTTCGGCATTGCCGTGATCGGCAGTGATGATCACCTTCCCGCCCCTTGAGCGAATGGCTTCCACTACACGGCCCACGCACTTATCAACCGTCTCAACAGCTTCAACGGCTGCTTCCATAATTCCGGTATGTCCTACCATATCACAATTTGCATAATTTAATATAATAACATCATACTCTCCCGAAGCAATTCTCCGTTCCACCTCGTCGGTTACCTCTATTGCGCTCATGGAGGGCTTCAGATCATATGTAGCAATCTTGGGCGATGGAATAAGCACCCTGTCTTCATTTTCATTGGGGCGCTCCACCCCTCCGTTAAAGAAAAAGGTTACATGGGCGTACTTTTCAGTTTCAGCAATCCGCAGCTGCTTTTTCCCCAGCTTACTTATATACTCCCCAAAGGTGTTATCCAGGCTCTGAGGCTCAAAAGCCACATGAATATTAGTATAGGATGCATCATATTGGGTCATCGACACAAAGCAAACCGGAAAATATCCCAGGCTCCTGGAGAATTCAGAAAAGTCCTCTTCAATAAAAGCCCTTGTAATCTGCCTGGTCCGATCCGGACGGAAATTAAAAAATATAATGGAATCATTTCTTCCAATGGTGGCTGCCGGCTTCCCATCCTCAAGCACAACCGTGGGGATAACAAATTCATCGGTCACGCCTTCTGTATATGACTGTTCCATGGCGGCAACTGCAGATGAAGCGAATTTTCCGCTGCCCAGAACCATGGCATCATAAGCCTTCTGAGTACGATCCCACCGTCTGTCACGATCCATTGCATAATAACGCCCTGACACAGTTGCGATTTTCCCAAACTCATACTCCTGCAGCTTTTTCTCAAGCATCTCTATATAGGATTTCCCACTTGACGGAGGAACATCCCTCCCATCCATAAAACAATGGATATAAACCTGCTCAAGGCCGCGGGACTTTGCCAGCTCCACCAATGCATACAGGTGTTCCATATGACTGTGAACACCGCCATCGGATACTAAACCCATTAAATGAAGCTTTGAACCATGTTTTTTTACACTATCAACAGCGGTTAACAGTGCCTTGTTTCTAAAAAAATCGCCCTCCTCAATGGCCTTGCTGATACGGGTAAATTCCTGGTATACAATTCTTCCGGCACCTATGTTCAGATGCCCTACCTCTGAATTACCCATCTGTCCTTCGGGCAGTCCCACATCCAGCCCGCTGGAACCTATAGCCACATGGGGGTATTCATTCCAATACCTGTCAATATTAGGGGTATTTGCTGCATATACTGCGTTCCATTCCTGCCTGGTGTTTATCCCGAACCCGTCCATTATGATCAGGGCGGTTAAATCCTTTTGCATATTATCCTCCTAGTAATTAACGATTTTTGAAAAATCCAGTGCTTTTAAGCTGGCTCCGCCCACCAATCCGCCGTCAATTTCAGGCATCTGCATCAGCTCGGCAGCATTTTCGGGCTTTACACTGCCTCCATACAGAATTCTTATCCGTGACGCCGCCTGGCTGCCCAATACACTTTCTACCACCTTGCGGATATACCCGATAACTTCATTTGCATCATCGCTGGAAGCAGTCCTTCCTGTCCCTATAGCCCATACAGGCTCGTAGGCAATAACTATTCTGTCAGCCACATCAGCCGTCAATCCATTAAGGGCAGCCCTTGTCTGGGTGTCTACAACCTTCTCGGTAACACCCTGTTCTCTCTGTTCCAGTGTCTCACCGACGCAAATTATGGGAATCAGATTATGAGAAACTGCTGACAGCATTTTCCTGTTCACCATATCATCGGTTTCACTGAAATACTGCCTTCTCTCAGAATGGCCTATAATAACATATTCCACGCCTGCTTCTGTGAGCATTCCCGGAGCCACCTCGCCAGTAAATGCTCCCTGCTCCTCCCAGTACATATTCTGAGCACCCAGCCTTATATTGGAACCTTCCAGGGCTTCCTTAGCAGCAGGCAGGCAAATAAAAGGAGGACACACCACCACTTCGGCCTGTGCATCCTTCACCAATGGTTTTAACTCTTCGATCAATGATACCGCTTCAGACGGTGTTTTGTACATTTTCCAGTTTCCTGCAATAATTGGTTTTCTCATATGTAAACTCTCCTCACATCCCAGCCTGCCTGCCCGGGAAATTCCCGGGCAGGATTCGGTTGGGTAATCTATATAAAAAATTTAGGGGGCAATATTAGCGATCATTGAGGGCAGCTACTCCGGGAAGCACCTTCCCTTCAAGGAACTCCAGCGAAGCTCCCCCGCCTGTGGAAATATGAGTCATCTTATCAGCAAAACCAAGCTGTTCAACAGCTGCTGCCGAGTCCCCACCCCCAATTATTGTGGTACCGCTGCATTCGCCGACAAATTTTGCAACAGCCTTGGTGCCTTCGGCAAAGGCGGGCATTTCAAAAACACCCATCGGCCCGTTCCACACAACGGTTTTTGCCTTTTTGATCTCTTCGCCAAACATCTCCCGGGTTTTGGGCCCAATATCCAGTCCCTGCCATCCCGCTGAGATTTCCTCGCTTCCGACCACCTTATGCGCAGCATCAGGCTTAAACTCATCGGCAACCACATTATCAACAGGAAGCAGCATTTTTACTCCTTTTGCCTTTGCCTTATCCATAAGTTCTTTAGCCAGTTCTATCTTGTCCTCCTCCAGCAGAGAATTGCCTATTTCATAACCCATAGCTTTTATGAAAGTATATGCCATGCCTCCGCCGATCAGAAGGGCATCAACTTTATCTATCAGATTCTTAATAACACCAATCTTGTCCGAGACCTTGGCACCACCCAGGATAGCCACAAACGGACGTTCGGGGTTATCGAGCGCCTTGCCCATAACATCCAGCTCTTTTTGGATTAGATATCCTGCCACAGCGGGCAAATAGTGGGCTACTCCTTCAGTAGACGCATGAGCCCTGTGTGCAGTGCCAAAGGCATCATTTACATATACGTCTCCCAGCTGCGCCAAAGCTTTTGCAAACTCAGGATCGTTTTTGGTCTCTTCCTTATGAAAGCGCACATTTTCCAGAAGAACCACCTGGCCATCCTCCATGCCGGCTACAGCCTGTTTGGCGCTTTCACCTATAACATCCTGTGCCATTATAACATCCTGGCCGAGAAGCTGGCCCAGACGCTTGGCAACCGGTGCCAGGCTGTATTTTGGATTCACCTCTCCTTTTGGCCTTCCCAGGTGAGACATAAGAATTACTTTGGCTTTATTTTTTACAAGATACTGAATAGTGGGAAGCGCTGCCCTTATACGGGTATCATCGGTTATATTCTTATTCTCATCCAAAGGTACATTGAAATCCACCCGCACCAGCACACGTTTGCCCTGTACCTGGATATCTTCAATGGTTTTTTTGTTCACCGAGATCACTCCTTCACATTACAGGCCCTTGGCTATAATGTAATCTATCAGATCAATGATTCTGCAGGAGTAACCCCATTCATTATCGTACCAGGACACTACTTTGGCCATATTGCCATCGATTACCATGGTGGATAAACCATCTACTATGGATGAACGGGAATCTCCCTTGAAGTCTATAGATACCAACGGTTCTTCCTCATATCCCAGTATACCCTTCATCGGGCCTTCAGCTGCTTCTTTCATTGCAGCATTTATCTCTTCTGCAGTAGTGGGTTTTTCAAGCTCAGCCACAAGATCCACAACCGACACCGTCGGAGTAGGTACTCTCATCGCAAACCCGTTTAATTTGCCCTTCAGCTCAGGAAGCACCAATGCAACTGCTCTTGCAGCACCTGTAGTAGTGGGAATAATCGACAAGGCAGCAGCCCTTGCTCTCCTTAAATCCTTATGGGGCAGATCAAGAATTCGCTGATCGTTTGTGTAAGAATGGACAGTGGTCATAAGACCTTTCTTGATCCCGAACTTATCATGCAGTACCTTTGCAAACGGTGCCAAACAGTTGGTGGTACATGAAGCATTGGAAATGACATGATGGTTAGCTGGATCATATTTGTCCTCATTTACGCCCATAACAATGGTAATGTCCTCATTCTTTGCAGGAGCAGAAATTACGACCTTTTTTGCACCGGCATCTATGTGCTTGGAAGCTTTATCCCTTGCAGTAAAAAGTCCGGTGGATTCAAGTACAATGTCTACTCCTAGATCTTTCCAAGGCAGGTTTGCAGGATCTCTTTCTGCCAAAACCTTGATCTCTTTTCCGTTGACTACCAATGCATCTTCCTTTACTTCTACCTCTGCATCAAACTTGCCAAAACATGAGTCATACTTCAAGAGATGTGCCAGGGTAGCAGCATCCGTCAAATCATTGATGGCAACAAATTCAATATTTTGAGCATTTTTCTCCAATGCTGCCTTGAATGCGTTCCTTCCAATTCTTCCAAATCCATTAATACCAACTCTCACAGCCATTTATGTATTCCTCCTTCTTAATATTGTTTATTTTTGCTGTCAAAAACAGCATCTTCCTTAAATCATCAGAAACTGCATTTTATACTTTTTGCACATCCGTCTTTACCCGTGGCTTCAGCATTCCCCGGTTGGAATTACCGGTCCTTGACCAGCCGTATTATTTCACGGGCAGCACCCTCATCAGTGACGAAAACGCCATTTTTCCAATGGGTAAGAACGGCAACTATAGCCTGCGCCTTTTGCCTGCCTCCGGCCACACCTATTACCTTGGGAATGCGCTTGAGATTATCCATATTAAGCCAGATTGAATTACATGCATAAACAATCTCGCCCTTTGCATTGAAAAAATACCCAAAGGCTTCAGCTGCAGCACCCATATTTTCCAACTCCTGCTGCAGGCTTGCCGGCAGGTTTCTCCTCTGCATCATGTCCCGTGCCCGCCCGATTCCATATATAAGAATGTCGGCATTTTTGAGATTCTCAATAACGCTTCTTATATCGGGTTCGTTCATAAGGGTTTCCATGGACTCGGCCCGAAGCTGATCCGGTATATGCAGAAGCCTGTACTGCCCTCCCAGCTTTTTTGCAAATATGGAGGCTATAACATTGGATTGATACTCAACATTTCTGCCTATACCGCCTCTGGCAGGCACGACCACTATATCGGTGTGATCATGGGTTGTAGACAGGGCATCAGCAACAGCGCCAACGGTGGAGCCGCCCGTAACAGCTATAATATTACCCTTTGTGATTATGCTTTTCAAATACTTGGCAGCAGCTTTACCGATGTCCTTTAAAACTAAAGGATCTTCATCCACATCGCCGGGGACAACTATGGCATGCTGTAAGCCAAGATTCTCTATAAGGCCCTTTTCCAGCTCATGAAGGCCTCTCAGCTTATGGGTAAAATCTTTGAGGCTTTCAAGAAGCGATTCACCTTCTGCCGTAACACTCATCCCCGAAGGCCCGATATCCAGAAAACCTGCATTTCTTAAGAAATCGGTCTCACTGCGGACTACTCTCTCACCCAGGCCAAGGCTTGATGCCAGCGCTCTTCGCCCAATGGGCTGGAAAGTATATATATTCCGCAATATAGTATATCGCTTTTCATACAGTTCTATTAACTCAGGTACTATTTTCTTTAGTAATATATGGGGCTGCGCCATAAACCACTCCACTCCGGTCCACTTTTGTCCCGCCGTGCAAAAAACGTCCCGCCTATGTCAATAAAAAAATGATCAGCAGGGACAATTAAATTACGTTTCTATTGTATATTAAATTCTTGGAAATTTCAATACAAATACCGATAAAAAACAAAAAATCAATAATATCTTTTTCGCAGCGCCGAATTGGCTATTCCCATCTGCTGCCTGTATTTTGCAACGGTCCGGCGTGATATATCTATACCTTTCTCTTGCAATGTTTCAGATATCTTTTGGTCGCTGAGGGGCTTTCTCAAATTCTCCCCGGCAATTATACTGCGTATCATTTCTTTGACTCCCACAGCGGTTATTTCAAATCCCCCTGCCGTTTCTACCGGACCGGTGAAGAAATATTTCATATCAAAAATTCCACGGGGGGTCTGAATATATTTATTATCTATAGCACGGCTCACAGTAGATACATGCAAACCACAATCATACGCAACCATCTGCAGAGAAAGAGGTTTCAGCATATGAGGCCCGTTATCCAGAAATCCCTTCTGGCGCTCAACTATGGATCTGGACACTTTTATAATGGTATTTCTACGCTGTTCGACGGCTTTCATAATGCAATAAGCCTTATTCAACTTTTCTTTTAAGTACTCTGAATCACCCGGATCCAGGCTGGTCTCTTTAAGAATTTTCATATATGCCTGGTTTATACGCAGTCGCGGTGTTGTATGTTCCTGAACCGATATATAATAATCATTTCCCATTCTTTTTACAATAACATCGGGTTTAATATACCGTATCTCACGTGAACCCGCAAATTTCCTGCCGGGTTTCGGTTCCAGGGAACGAATAACATCGCTAATCCGTTGAACTTCCTGTATTGATATGCCCAGCTTCCTGCTGATCAGTACCAGCCGGTTATGGGCAATATCCCCTAAATGTTCCAGGATCATTATTTTTGCAGTGGAATCCAGTTTCCCCATCCGTGCCAGCTGAATAAGCATGCATTCCCGCAGACTTCTTGCACCTACCCCGGGAGGATCAAAGGTTTGTATTAACCGGAGCATCCGGGAAACACTGTTTCTGTCCACATCTAAAATGCTTGCAATCTCATGTTTTGATAAAGGCAGATAACCGTTGTCATCAAGATTTTCAATTATGAAGGAAGCAATTCTTTTATCAGGATGGCCAATATTCGAATCCTTCAGCTGTTCAAACAGATGCTCATGCAGGGTTATATCGCCGTAAACCATATTTTCATATGAAAAATCCCGCTCATCTTCATAGTATGCCGTATTATCAGGATCATCATGATAGCTGACGCTGCTGAAGTATTCCTTCCAGTCTACCGGGAAATCATCGTTCTCTTCACCGGCTCTTCCTGATTCGTCAGATATCTCCAGTAAAGGATTCATTTCCATTTCATGCTGTATGAACCTGTACAGCTCCTCCGATGAATACTGAAGCACCTTCAATGCCTGATTAAGCTCCGGAGCTATAGCCGCCTTTTGGCTTTGGTTCATCCCCGCTTCAAACTTTAATTTCATACAGGTCCCTCCCAGGCTTAATACCAAGCTTGCTCAAGATTCATTTCCCAACATTATTATTGAGTAATACCAGTATATTACCATCCTAAACTCATTATATCCCAAATAGCGAAATATGACCAATCCATGGTTGTTCCTTTATGCCATCCTAAGCCTGCCCGCAGGTTCCAAACCGGGAAAACCCAATTGCCTCATAGCTTCATACACAATAATAGCTACTGAGTTGGACAGATTAAGGGAGCGGGCCTCCGGTTTCATAGGGATCCGGATGCAGCGTCCGTAATTCTTTTTCAATAAATCTTCCGGAAGACCGGCCGTTTCTTTCCCGAAAAATATTATACTGTCGTGAGTATACTGCACCTGGGTATAATCCCTCGGAGCCTTGGTAGTAGCCAAATAAAAGTCAGCACCGGAGCACTGGCTGAGTATCTCGTCTATTGAATCATGGTAATGTATATCAACCAGATGCCAGTAATCCAGACCGGCTCGTTTCAGATACCGGTCATCCACCGAAAAGCCAAGGGGCCTGACCAAATGCAAAATACAGCCTGTTGCAGCACATGTCCGAACAATATTTCCGGTATTCTGAGGTATTTCAGGTTCTACCAAAACAACATGCAAAGGCATATCAAACTCCCACCTTAAAGCCCG
This sequence comes from Firmicutes bacterium UBA3930, assembly GCA_002385885.1. Classification (GTDB taxonomy): domain Bacteria; phylum Bacillota; class Clostridia; order Caldicoprobacterales; family Caldicoprobacteraceae; genus DTU074. The sequence continues at coordinate 23,128 of DGEI01000005.1, read as the reverse complement.
GCTTCTTTTAACCAGCCCTTCAGGATACCGGCTGATCTTCTGAATCCCTGCTTTTCCTGTTCATTTAACGGGAGTTCCAATACCTTTACCACTCCCTTGGCATTAATCAGTGTGGGAAGGCTCAGACAAACATCTTCAACGCCATAGTATCCCTGCATCAGCGATGATATTGACAAGACAACATTTTCATCCCGCATTATGGCCTCTACAATACGTCTCACCGAAAGGCCCACTGCATAATATGTAGCGCCTTTCCCTTCAATAATTTTATATGCCGAATTTTTCACATCCTCAAAGATCCTGGTCTTTTCATCCGCTGAACAGGCCCGTCCACAGCGAAAACAATAATGTTCTATAGGCATGCCTGCAATATTTGTAATACTCCATGCAGGTACCTCACTGTCACCGTGTTCCCCGATAATATACGCATGGATATTCTGGGTGGCAACCTGGCAGTGCTGTCCCAGCAAAAATCTGAACCTGGCGCTGTCCAGCACGGTTCCCGAACCAATGACCTGGCTGGGTGGCAGCCCTGATATCTTAAGAGTGGCATATGTCAATATATCCACCGGATTGGTAACTACCAGAATAATACAATCCTTGTTATACTCTACTATCTTTGGTGTTATAGAATAAAATACCTCTATATTCCTCTTTAGCAGGTCAATGCGTGTTTCTCCGGGCTTCTGGCCAACCCCCGCTGTGATTATAACGACGTTGGAATCAGCACAGTCCTCATATGTGCCGGACCTTATCCTGACGGGAGGTACAAAGGCAATACCGTGATTCAGATCCATTACCTCCCCTTCAAGCCGCTTCTGATTTATATCAACCAACACAATTTCTGAAGCCGTTCCACCCATCATCAGCGCATAAGCAGTTGTAGCGCCTACAAACCCTGCTCCAATAATGGTAACCTTATTGCCATAAAATTTGGTTTCCATTGATAAATCTCTCCTTTGTCATTAACATAATCATCCGACAAATGGTGTTCCATCCCAATCCCGTATTAAAGTATTCGGCAATATATATGCTTTATCCTCCATCAGGTCCGTCAATACCGCTGCCGGTACCTCTACAATGTATTATACCACAGTACCGGCGTACCACTCTTGATTATTTTGCCATTTTTTTTGCTTTTCGCACGGCTTATCCTGCAAAATTATGCCTATTGTTTTTCACGGCTTATGACGATATATATTATATAGATTTGTTTTCTTGCTTACAACAATATGAAATGGTAAAATATACTCACAAATTAAAGGTGGGGATATCCTATGTCCAATATAATTCGGCAGATATTCCAACAGAAACTCCAGGAGATTCAAAGCCGTCTTCCCTGCAATGTAACCCTCTCAAAGACAAAAAAACACTCCGCATCCTTTAGTGATGTGCTTAATCAAACAGGCAACGCCGGGAACGAGAGTGATGATGATAAAAATAACAGCAACATATCCGGCGGTTATTACAGCCCGGCTTTGAATAACCTGTCATTCCCTCAGCTGATGTATGCTCAGCTGTTATATCCGGGTCCGGGCGCATACTTGCCCGGCAACACCAATTATGACCAGATTATTGCCCAAACAGCCGCCAAATATGGGGTAGATCCCCGGCTTATAAAAGCCGTAATAAAAACCGAATCCAATTTTAATCCACTGGCGGTATCACCGGCAGGAGCCATGGGATTAATGCAGCTTATGCCGGGTACGGCCGAATATCTGGGAGTTTCCAACCCGTTTGACCCGGTTCAGAATATTGACGGAGGCGTACGATATTTACAGAATCTGCTCACCCGCTTTAACGGAAATATTGATCTGGCCCTGGCAGCCTATAACTGGGGCCCTGCCAGAATTGAGTCCGGCGGGATTACCGATTTGAACGATCCTGTTCAATTCGCAAAACTTCCTGCCGAAACCCGCAGATACATAGAAAGAATACGGCAGTATCTTGAATAATATAGATGCAATTGCAATCGGTGATTATTTTTTTAATGGCAAAAGGGGTACAGTCAATTATAACTGTACCCCTTTTACATTTTGGTTTTCAGCCGATATCTAAACTATTAATTTATATCGATTCTTCTTCTGCGTTTTGTATAATCTTCAGCCTTTGGAAGCACGATACGCAGTATGCCGTTTTTGTAATCCGCTGTCACGGCTTCCTGTTTTACACCATCCAACAGAAATGTCCTGGACACTTGATCGTATCTTCTTTCACGGCGGATGAAATTGCTTCTTTCTTCATTTACACTTTGGTTACGTTTGCCTGTAATAGTCAACCTGTCGTCCATCAGTTCAATTTCTATGTCTTCTTTTGCAAATCCAGGCATTTCAGCCTCAACGATGTATTCTTTATCCGTCTCTTTGATATCGGCCCTTATACCGGCCATACCGGAACCGAAACCAGTTAAGAAACCTGTATCAAAAAACTCTTCCAGGAGATCTCTGCCAAAAAAGTCCCTGATTAACTCACCGGGTGTCAAAGCTGAACGTCTTCTTCTGAAGGGTGTAATATCCCGCATTATGCTCACTCCTTTTTTATTAATATTATTTCCTCAATTTGCAATTATATTATAGGCTATATAGTCAAAGATAGTCAAAGTCAAATATATGTCATAAAGGAAAATATTTGACCATTTTTTTCTATTCACTACCGTTTACATATCTTTTGCCTAAGAATTCTTTTAAATGCTTAAATTTGCTAATTAAATTGCCGGAGGGAAAACACGGCAGCAACCTTAAGAGGAAATGGCTTTTACTTTTATATCAGCATATTTATGCACAGTGTTCCATATGTTCTTATGGTTAATACCGTTACAGAACTGTTTCCGAATATATTTTCAATAAGCTCAATATACTCATTCAGCAATTCATTCGGCATGAAGACAAGAATAGTACCGGCAAATCCCCCTCCATGAACTCTGCAGGCACCCGCATCAGCCCTGTTTAAAAAATCTTCAGTCAGGCTCAATGCCAGGGTTATACCCTGCTCATGGGGATTTTTAACGGTATAACAGTTTTGCAGACGCTTCCATGAGCTGTTTCCGGATTCATTGACTAGTTTGAGGAACCTGTTAAAATCCCCTTTTTCTAAAGCGTCCACCTGCTGCACAACCCTCCTATCCTCTCTCAGGAAGTGCATTGCCCTTAAAACAGCGCGATCGCCTGCTTCCCGGCGGAGCCTGGGAATTTGCTGTATAAGCTCATCCATTGTGATCTCCCTGCAAACCGTCCTTCCAAGGGCATTGGCTACAGATTTCATTTCTGCAGGAATGGCCGCATAATCATCGGTAAGATCGGCATGGCTGCCCCCGGTATTAACTACCAGCAGGGAATAATTCTGCGATTCAAAATCAAAATCTATCTTCTTAACAACCGGATTGACAGGATCTTTAAAATCAATGGTTACAAATCCTCCTATGGCACAGGCAATCTGATCCATCAGTCCGCAGGGCTTGTTAAAATATACATTCTCCGCATATTGCCCAATCCTGGCCAAAAGTATTCCATCAATTTCCCCTTCATTGTACAGGTAATTTATTATGTTTCCAAGCAAAACCTCGATGCAGGCTGAAGAGCTCAGGCCCGAACCTCCCAATACATCGCTGGTTATATAGGCATTAAATCCGCCTATCCCATATCCCAATTCCTTCATCCGGCTTGCAATCCCTCTTATTATGGCAGTTGTGGTTCCTTCCTCTTCTCTTTTGGGATATAAATCTTCCAGTTTAACTATAAAGGGCCCGGGATACCCTTCCGAATACACGGTAATCACGTTATCGGAGGAACGGGTAACAACAGCAATAGCATCCAGGCTGACACCTGCTGCCAAAACCCTTCCTGCATTGTGGTCGGTATGATTGCCCCCAATCTCGGTACGGCCGGGAGCGCTGAAAACAAAAAAATCCTCACTATTAAGCCGGGGAAACAGTTCGCAAAACCGTTCTGCAGCCCGTATATACCTGGTGATTTGTCTTTCCACTACCTGTGGATCATGCCCATACAGTTTTGTAAATAAGTCCCTGGCTTTCGTACTTCTCAGCTTTTTCCTTAATAAATCCAATGTCATTGTTCCAGTATACCTCCTCCGTATGCCTCCTGATCCGGCGTTTATACCCGATTTGCCGCTTCTTTATTCTGATTATGGCCAGTCGGATTATCCAGTATGGGAAAACACTGAATAGCCATATTGTTAAATTGTTTTCATATTGATGCTGATTTAACTCTTCATTCTAACCTGTCTTTATTCCAGCCGTTTTAAGGAACCGGTTAAAAGCCCGGCGTCCTTCTCCGGAAACTTTAAACACACCTGCATGATGCAGGACCTGGAGGCACTTTCGGCCTACGGAATCCCTGATAATTCTTCTTGCTTCTTCATCGTTGTGATTATTCCCGTATTTTTCAATCAGATCCTTAATCCAATCAAGATGCTTATTAAGGGGATGCGGTTCCATGCAAATATCTTCATTAATTATCTTTTTGCCGGTTAAAATATCCTTAACAGCATCAAGCTCAGCTTTCAAACGGCCGGGAAGTATAAACAAGCCCATTACCTCGATTAATCCGATATTTTCCTTCTTAATATGATGAAGTTCCTGATGTGGATGGAATATTCCCATCGGATGTTCTTCGCTGGTACGGTTATTTCTAAATACCAAATCAAGCTGATACAAACCGTCATCTGTCATTCTTGCTATAGGAGTAACGGTATTATGAGGTATTCTTTCTCCCTTTTCATTTATGGAATAACTCAGAATATCCACTGCCGGATCCGAATAATCCCTCCACAGGTTGAGCAGTTTATCAGCCAGCTCCACGATAATCTCCGGTTTATGGTGAGATATCCTGACAGCTGACATAGGCCAATGAACAACCCCGATATTGACATCAGGATATTCAGCACAATGGAGATCATACTCTATAGGCGCCCTTTCCATAGGAAAGGTATGGAAACCACCCTGAAAATGGTCATGATTCAATATAGATCCCCCGACTATTGGCAAATCAGCATTGGAACCTATGAAATAATGGGGAAAAAGTTCAAGAAAATCAAAAAGCCGTTCAAAGGTTTGACGGGTAATCTTCATGGGGACATGTTCATGGCTCAGCACAATACAGTGTTCATTGTAATACACATAAGGAGAGTACTGAAAATACCATCGTTCGCCATGAAGCTCGAGAGGAAGCACGCGAAGGGTCTGCCGTGCCGGGTGATTAATCCTTCCGGCATAACCAACATTCTCCGGACAAAGCAAACATTTGGGATATCCAACCTGGGGAGCCTGCTTTAAAGCCGCAATTTCCCTGGGATCCTTTTCCGGTTTTGTGAGGTTTATGGTAATTTCCAGCTGTCCAAATCCGCTCTCGTACTGCCATATTATATTCCGGGCAATACGGTTTACGCGTATGTAGCCGGATTTTCTGCAAAGGTCGTAAAAATACTGTGTGGCAGCCCTGATACCTTTTTTGTTTTTAAGCATTTCAAACCGGCAAATGACATCGGATGGCCTGGGCATCAGTAAACCCATTATCCTGGTATCAAACAGGTCCCTGTGGGTCAAGGTGTCCTCGGGAATTATACCACGCCGGACAGCATAATCCAAAAGCTCATCCAGAACAGGAGTTGCCGTATCGGGTACATCCGAAGCTTCCGGATCCACAGGCATGGAATAAGGTTCCTCTATCATCAGAAGATCAAGGAGCTGGTTCCGTATATATACGACATCCTGTCCCGATATCATGTCATTGGCCAATCCGTATGCCAGCAGTTTTTCAATTAAATATGCCGCGCGTTTTTCCATTGCTTTTATTTTAAACTCCTCCCGGGAAAATCTGTTCATTGCCGGCTATGCTGTTTATTGCTATTTACCGTAACAACTCACACCTGGAAAGTACCGGCCACAGAAGCATCAGGCTGTTTCCGTTTTTCTACACTTTCAATGGCAGCAAGCAGCAACAGGCTGATTAAGAAAGTAGCAATCATCAGAACAAAAGGCAGCCTTGCCGAAATAGATGAAAGTACTCCGCCTATGTATCCGAACGGCGCTGAAACGCCCAATACAACCACATACAGGATTGACATGGTTTTTGCCCTGTTTTCATCGTCTATGCTGTTGGCTACCATGGACTCCACAAAAGGATATATCATAGCCGCACCCACGGCTCCGATAAATGTAGCAATTACCACTATATAAAGCTTTCCCTGGGGAGACAGTACCAGGATTCCGTTACTGATTATTGACAGTATAAACCCCCAGGAAAGAGGACGGGTAACCTTGAACTTACCCAGCACCGGCATAACAAACAAAAATATAAAGAGCATTACAGCCGATGTAATGGCCGGAAATATTCCGATGGTTCCTTCAGATATACCCAACCCTTTTGTTAAGAGAATCGCCAGAAACGAATTTCGCAGCGTCAATTGTATATTATTCAGTACCATCAATGCAAATGCGATTAAGGTACGGGTGTTTTTTATGAGTTGAACACAGATCCTTTTATACTCATCAAGGGTTTCAGCAAGCTTAAACTCTCCGGCGTTCTGCATTTTTATAATACCTATACGGGTCTCATGGGTAATGCTGTCTCTTATAAAAAACATACTTGTCATTGATACAAAGGCAAACAGGTAAAGCCCCCTCATGGAAGGGACTACACCATAATTCTTAACAAATAAACCGGCTATAGGAGCAAAAAAACCGGCAAGCAATCCGGCAATATGAAGCCAGGTATAGACATGTACCCTCTCATCAGGCTTGGTATCCTCCACCAACAGGCAGGTCCAGGAAGTATGTACAACCCTGAAAGAACTATTTATAACAGCCGCAAACAAAAAATAATAAAAATTCCGGGCAACAGCCCATATCAGAACTGCCACACTCCATCCAAGTATATCGAATATTAAGCTGGTCCGTTTTCTCCCAAGCCGGTCTGTTATATAGCCGCTAATGAAAGAAAAAAACACCTGAAAAAAAAGGCTTACAGAAGCTATAATCCCTATTTGTTGTTCGGTACATCCCAGTGCAACCATATATACCGATACATATGGTACATAGAGATTATATGGAATGCCCCAAAGGGGTTCCACAATCAAGCATCCCCTGGCATTGCCCTTAAAGCTTTTAAACGTGTCCAACGTAACCTTAAGCTGCTTGCTGAGTATTCCCATATCCAAACCTCGTCCTCTCTGTCAATTCATTCATATCGGGCTTTAAAACCTGCATTGATCATCATTATAAACAATCTCTTATGTTTAAGCAATATAATATCGATATTCCCTTTTTCCTGAACTTATAAAAACACAGGGATGCAAAAATCTGCACCCCTGTTCGGCAGCTTAACCGTTGGCATATACGCATGATCACATGCTGCTGATAACACTATTCTTTTATCAAGGCGGGATTTCGTACAAACGGATCGGCAAGGGACATGTTCCCAAATTCGTCAACAACCTTGTGATCAACCAGGAACTGTACCTGTTTTACGGTTTCGGTATTAACCGGATCCGTCAACGAATTAACAATTGAGTATAACGCTATGGTTTCACCTGCACTCCCCAGTGCCGGCCCATTAATCTTTGACGGGAGGTTGACAAAAGCCGTTTTATCATCCACCTGTACTGTTATATCCTCTACAGACAGGCTTGGCGGTATTACTTCCACATGATCGTCCTGCAAAGGGCCTTTAATCAGTTCTCTTATTATATCAGCGGCTATGTCTTCGGAACTCCTGCTTATCACCCTGTATTCAGGAACCAGATTCATAACATCCTTGTCACTGAAATAAACTTTTATCTTTCTGCCTAATAAATCCGGAAAACTCTCCTGGTTAAACTTTTTCTGCAGATTCATCGTCATAACCGGTGTATCCACATATTCTCCCGCAGCGTCCTGATAGTATATTTTTAACCATTCAACCTCCGGCAGCCCTACCAGGCTGTAAACCAACGAGCCCAACATCATATATTCAGAATTTATATTGCTGTCGTATGCTGTTTTAAACTCATCGGAAAAATACAGTTCCAGCCCCTTGGATGAATCAGACCCTTCAACATATTTAGCTTCCAAAAGCTGCGTACCTTTGGGCAGTGTTGGATATAACCCCTGATCCTGAAGGGACGGGCCTTTAAGCAATTCCCCCACCACTGCTTCAGCAACCATTCCCTGTTTAACTACTATAGGCCTTATCTCAGGAACAAGAAACTTCCTGTCCTGATCCTGAAAGTATAATTCCCTGTATATATGCGTTATTCCCTGCCCCAAAGCCTTCTCACGCTCACGGGTCTTAATCTCATCGAGCCCGTCCGGATATTTATTTAATAAGCCTAATACCCGCCCGTTGAACTTCCCGTTATCTGTCAGTTCGCCATTGTCAACATATATCTTAACATACTCTGCGTCGGGCTTTGCTCCTAAAATCGTATTCACCAGGGCAGTTCTTGCTATAAGAAGATCATCTGCCTTCAAAAACTCTTTGGATAAATAAACGCTTACCACTTTATTATGATATGCAACCTTCTCCACTACAACCCCTTTGGGAATCACAGGTTCCAAGCCTTTTAGCTTTGGCCCCAAAGCCAAGTGTTCAACTACTCTTTTCAGATAATCATCTGCTTGTGCTGATATAACAATCCGTTTTTCACATTCCAGTCTGTTTCCCTCTCTATTAAAAAAGTATAGCAATGCGTCGTTCGAGTACACAGCATTTTGCTTTGAAAAATCATATATTATGCTCTGATCCTCATCAGATATATCCTTATCCGGATTTCGGAGCAAACTATCATCAATGTTTCCGTCATTTCCGCTGCCATTCTCTGCAGAGTCGATGCCGTTGAATTCTTCATTTGCTTTATCACCTTGAATTTCTTGTTGCTGCATATCACAGGAAGTAAGCGTCGTAATGAAAACCATCAACATTGTCACCACTGCAGTTACCAGTACGATACCTTTCACTGCACTCCCTCCTTCCTGCCGGCTCCTGTTCCTTAATCTTGTTTTCATATATATTTTTTCTTATATCCTCCTTATAAATCTTTAATCACTGCCCTCAAAAAAGCCGGGCACCCTTAACTTCCAAATACCTTCTTCATTTACAACCCTAAAAAGCTCGTTTTCCCGGCTTTCCTTTTTACCATTTGCATACTTAATTGCATATGTTACCGTTACAAATGCTTCCCCATCGGGTTTAATCTCTTCTCCTTCGATAAAACCATCCTGGTATTCCAAAGCCGATATATATGCCAAATATGTCTTTTGTAATTCTTCAATAGACGGCCTTTCACTTCCGTCTGGGTTCATCCGGGATAAAAAGGCATCGATTCTGTTCCAATCAGGTCCCTCATTTAAGGCGGTAAATACTTCCCGGACAGCATCATCAGGACTTAGTATAAACCCTTTCTTTCGCGCAATGGCCATAACAGGAGCATCTATATCAACATTCGGTAATTCTGATGCAATAAGATCAGCCCCTATTTCATCATACGTCAGGGATCGGTTATTAACCAGTATCTTTACCCTGTTAACTCCGTCCAGCTCAGTAAGAGAATTAACAATTGAATAAATGGACAGCTGTTTCATTCTTGCCAATGCGTCCGGCCTCTGCTCTTCCGGCAGTTTATCCATTCCCGGCAAAGCCGTAAGATCAATGTCCTTTGTAAACTCTTCACTTAAATTGACAAAAACGGTATCGCCTTTTCGCGTAACATCCATTACCTGCACATTCGGCGGCATTATTGCCACACGGTCTACCTGCATGGGCCCTTTTAATATTTCCTCTACAATAACAAACTCAATGGGTTGTTTTCCCCTTTGGGCCCTTCGTTTTTCAGGCACCAGATAATTCACCAGGTAGTGTTTGAAATACAGGGTTACATCTACTTCGCTTACCTGGATTTCCGGGTTTATATACTTCTCGGTCTGTTTATTCTCTGCACCCGGATCACTGCTGTCTTTTTGGAATGGTATTCTATTTAGAATAGAATCACACCCCATAAGGGTTAACAGTATTAATATAATAAAGGAAATCACAGCCACACGCTTAATTTTACTCATTTTGTTTCCCTTCTTTATATTACAGTTACTTGACTATCAGTATAGTATAGTATTTTTACAAAACATTTAAGCAAATCTAACAAAAATAACAAGAGTCCATTGTTTTATAAGTTCAGCGGCAGTTCAATGTAAAAAATACTGCCCTTGCCTTCTTCGCTGACTACACGTATATTACCGCCGTGCAAAAGAATAATCTTATGCGCTATGGACAAGCCTAAACCCGTACCGCCGGTCGCTCTGGATCTTGCCTTATCAACCCTGAAGAATCTGTCAAATATATGCGGCAGATCATTGGCAGGAATACCTATACCGGTATCGCTGATCTTTACAACCGCATTTCCGGAGTTTTCATATACTTCTACAGTTACCCTTCCTCCATCCGGGGTATATTTAATTGCATTATCCACAATATTGCTTATGACCTGCTGTAATTTAACGGTATCTCCGGATACAGTTAAATCATCATCGTAAAATGCTTCCAAACTGATATGCTTCTGTTGTGCCAGTATTTGTAATCCTCTCAATGTGTTCTTTACTAATTCTACCAGATCCACCGGCTGCTGATCAATCTGCACTTCTTCCGTATCTATTTTTACCAACGTCAGCAAATCATTAATAATGGTGTTCAATCTGTCAATTTCCGAATTTATATCATTCAAAAACTCGTTGTAAACCGAAGGATCATCCACTTCCATATGAATTAAGGATTCTGTCAATACTTTAATTGCGCTCAATGGGGTCTTCAGCTCATGGGACGCATTTGATACAAACTCATTACGCGCCCTGTCAAGATTTTCTAGCTTTTCACTCATTATATTGAAGGCCTCACCCAGCTGCCTGAATTCCCTGCTTCCGCGTATTTTTACCCTCTGATCCAAGTGTCCCTGGCTCATCAGTCTGATAACACCGGTAAGCTCCTTAATGGGCTTGGTAATATAACTGGATGCCAAAAAACTCGTTAATATAATCACAACGGCAATAGCCATTGAGTATGCTCCCAGCTTTGTTCTTACTTCATCCAGCGTCTGCTCAATTCCTGACAATGACGTGGACATTATAACCATACCAATAATTCCATGTCTTTCATGCTGTATAGGCGCGTAAGTATATAACACCAGCATCGATTCTTTGGAGTTTTGCGGCCGGATATACAACTCCCGTGGTTCAACGCTTTCACCGTTTAACACCAGGCCAATCTCGGGAAATTCCTTCCCAAGGTTCTGTTTTAAAAGACTGTCAGGACCTCTGATTATATTATACGAATCATAGTCCACCACCCCGTTTTTATTCAATACCAGTATACGGGTGGACTCCCTTTCCTTGTTTAATATTTCCTCCCCAAAATCCTGTATATCATATCCTATGCCGGCAAGTATGTCGGGATCACCGCTGGCATAATCATAAGAAATAACCTGGGCAATCCAGTTGGCATATAATCTGTACGTTTCCTTTCTGCCGCTGATCATATAGCTTCCCAGGATATTCAGAACCGATATATTTGTAATGGTTAATCCCACTACTATTATAAGCAAATAAGTCAGAACAATCTGCCAGCGGAAACTGAAAAAAAATGTCCTATTTGTTGGCAAAGTAGTATCCTACCCCCCACTTAGTAAAAATAAACTCAGGTTGACTCGGGTTCCTTTCTATTTTTTCACGTAATCTGCGGATATGCACATCCACTGTCCTTACATCGCCTAAGTAATCATACTTCCAGATAATCTCCAGCAGATTCTCCCGGCTGTAAACCTTGCCCGGATTTGTAGCAAAAAGATGGAGCAAATCGAATTCTTTTGCAGTTAAGCTCACATCCTTCCCATCTATGGTCACGCTGCGGTTGGCCAAATTGATTGTCATATTCTTAACCTGAACTACCTGCTGATCATTCTGGGTATTGCCTGCCCGCCTGAAGACAGCTTTTATCCTTGCTTTAAGCTCAAGTATGTTAAATGGTTTTGTCAAATAGTCGTCGGCGCCATATTCTAATCCTAATATCCGATCCATATCTTCACCCTTGGCGGTCAGCATGATGACAGGTACAGTAGATTTTTCACGTATGCGCTGCAGGACTGTCAAACCGTCAAGTTTTGGAAGCATTACATCCAGTACCACCAGATCATACTGACGCTCATTAAACATTTGTATCGCTTCCTCACCATCATAGGCAGCATCAATCTCATATCCATCCCGCTCCAGGCTGAACTTAAGCCCCTTTATGATTGCAGGTTCATCATCCACTAACAGTAGTCTCTTTGGCATATTTCATTGTCACTCCTTTTTGTATGAACTGCACCTATAAACATAGGTTTATTTTATCATAAGCCCATTTTAAAATCAATTTTACAGGGCAGCAGGCGCTGCATCATCAGGGCTATTCAACAGCTATCAGATCCTTCAGCTGTTCAAAGGTTTTTTCCCCAATGCCCGGTACATTCTTAATCTCTTCAATCGATTGGAAAGGCCCGTTTTGATTACGATATTCTATAATACCACGGGCTTTGCTGGGGCCTATTCCCGGGAGGGTATCAAGCATGGCTTCATCGGCCGTGTTTATGTTTATTTTTTGGCCGGTTCCGGAAGATGAGCCTGCAGGATCGTTTCCGGCTATGCCGTTTATATTCCGTTCTTCAATCTCTTCACCTATTTCAGGAATATAGTACATCCCCTCATCCTTAACCCTTACCGCCAGATTAACCCTGTTTAAATCCGCATTTTCAAGTGCTCCTCCGGCCAGTTCTATTACATCAATCAAACGGCTGCCTTCGTCAACCTCTATCACTCCCGGATTTTTTACCTGTCCCGTAATATATACCTTTATTCTCCCTGGGGGCTCATCTATTTTTCCGGAAGATTCTTTACCTTCCAAATCATCAGTATCGTCCGGCATTTCTGTTTCATTTTCCGTCCTGGCATTAATCACCAGATCATTTTGCCTGTTCTCCTGAATTACATCATCATTACCAATACCAAGAACACCAAGGTTTCTAAAAACATACACACCCGTCAATAACGCCAAAACAGTAACCATTGCCAGCAAAACTTTGTTTTGGTGTTTATCGAGCTGCAGCATGTTACCACCTTTATATCCATGATATTATTCTAACCAATATATTCTATAAATTTATCAAGTTTCCTTTTTATTGAGAAAATTTTCAGAAAAAGAAAGTGTTTTGGCTTATCCTAAACTTTATTATTGCAAAGATCAATACAGCAGGCAGAACTGAGCGATACGATATAAGCAGTGAATATGAAAACTCATTCAATAAAAAATGAATTTGTTCTGTACAAGCGTGACCGTAATCTGCTATACTAAAAACTGATCTTGCTTATAAAAGTTTAGTATTGTAAAACATGGATGAAACAAGGGGTTTTAGATAATGAGACGATTACTTATCTTTTTACTTATAATAGCAGCATTTTTGCACGTTAACCCAGCCTCAGCAGTAAACAACCAGGAAATACCTCAGCATAACCAGGAAGATAATATTGAATCCACAGAGAATGATGATATAAATAATGATCTGATCGAAGGCAATGAATCCGGGGAAACACCGGCTTCTTCGGTTTTGGAACTGGACGCCGAGGGAGCTGTTCTGATTGAACAGAGTACAGGTAAAGTGCTTTTCGAGAAGAACAAGGATGAAAAGCTGTATCCTGCCAGCACCACCAAGGTTCTTACCGCCCTCCTGGCTATTGAATATGGGGATTTAAATGAAATTGTCACGGTGGGCAATGAAGCCAATCTGGCGCCCAAGGACAGCAGCCTGGCCTGTATAGATCTTGAAGAAAGGATCTCTCTGAAAGACCTTATTATCGGCCTTATGCTGCCCTCGGGCAATGATGCCGCACTTACCATTGGCGCGCATATAGGCCGGATCATATCGGGAGATCCCGACATGGGATACCAGGAAGCCTTAAAAAAATTCTGCGATTTGATGAACACCAGGGCTGCCGAACTGGGAGCAACCAATACACATTTTACCAATCCTCACGGCTATCACGATGAAAATCATTATACCTCCGCATATGATCTGGCTCTGATTACAAGGGAAGCCATGAAGCATGAAACCTTCAGGGAGATCATTCAGCTTCCCCGGGTAGATTATCCCGACTGGAATGAAGTTGACAAAAATGATCCCACAAAAAAACAAATCCGTTACTGGATTAATAAAAACAGGCTGCTGGACGAGAGTAATTCCAAATTCTATTATCCCTATGCAACAGGCGTTAAAACCGGCTACACCTCCCATTCCAGGAACTGCCTGGTTTCCTCTGCCTCAAAGAATGGCATGGATCTTATCGCAGTAGTTCTGAAAAGTACGAAGGAGGGGCAGTATACCGATTCAATAAAACTTTTGGATTATGGGTTCAACAACTACGTTGTACACCGGCTGCTGGAACGCGGGCAGGTTGTAACTGCCACCCGGGTAGCCAACCATGATGCCGATGACCATGGAACATTGGATATAGTTGCAAAGGAAGGAGTCCAGGATATCTTCCGCAAAGATGATATTTATAAAATAGAAAAAACTATCGAATGGTATTACACCGATGAAAACAACCAACTCTTACTTGAGGCGCCGATTATGAAGAACCAGTTAATCGGTAAAGTAATATACAAGTTTAACAATCAGGTTGTCGCAGAAATGGATTTAATCGCAGCCAGGGATATAATGAAGAAAAAGACCATTATGGACATTATAACACCCGGTAATAATAGCAAAGAGCAGCAAGGCAACAATGAAAATACTCAATTGTACTACCTGGCAGGAGCGGCCGGGGTGGTAATACTGCTCCTGTTTGCCCTGATTTTCACATCCAGGCGCAAAAAAGCAAGACGATACGGATATTACCGAAGATACCGGTAAATATATTGAATACCAGGCTGTATTTAAGACAAAAAAGGAGAATATCACTTTTCATAAGCGCCGTACCAATCTAATCACAACGGTATTCAGCGTCCAGGAAAATGCAGATATTCTCCTTTTATTTATAAAGTTAATTTAAGTTTTGCTCTACTATTACAGCAAATATACTTCGTTTAACCTATCCCTTAACAACAATATTCACCAGTCTCTTCGGAACAACTATCACCTTTGCTACCTTTTTGTCTCCTATATGACCCTGGATCCTGGGAAGGCTTAAAACCATATCCTCAATTTCCTGCTGTGAAGCATCGGCAGCAACCATGATCTTATCCCTTATCCTGCCGTTGACCTGAACAACAATTTCCACCTGATCCTGCACCAAAGCCTGGGAATCATATACAGGCCACGGCTGCTCATGAATACTGCCTTCATGAGCCGTCAAATCCCACAATTCCTCAGTAATGTGAGGTGCAAAAGGCGCAAGCAGCAGCAGTAAATTTGATATGGCTTCACCAACAACCGCTTTATTCTGCTGTGCTGAGTCCACCTTTTCCTTATACTGATAGAGGGCGTTTACCAGCTCCATAATAGCGCTGATAGCTGTATTAAAGTTAAACCTTTCCTCTATATCCGAGGTTACCCTCTTTATTGTATTATGAACAACAAAACGCAGCTGTTTATCCTGTTCAGACAGGGATGTGTTATCATAATCACTGCCGCAGTTCGCACAGGTGTCCTTAAAATCGTTCACAATCCGCCATACCCTGTTGAGAAAACGGTAGCACCCTTCAACTCCTTGATCGCTCCATTCCAAATCCCTTTCCGGTGGTGAGGCAAAAAGAATGAAAAGCCTTGCGGTATCGGCACCGTATTTTCCGACTATCTCTTCAGGGCTTACTACATTCCCTTTGGATTTTGACATCTTTGCACCGTCTTTTAAGACCATTCCCTGGGTTAACAGGTTTGTAAACGGTTCATCTACCGGGGACAATCCGAGGTCATACAGAACCTTTGTAAAGAACCTGGCATACAAAAGATGGAGTATGGCATGCTCCACGCCGCCCACATACTGATCCACCGGCATCCAATACTCTGCCTTTTCCCGGCTGAAGGGCCATTTCTCATTCCTGGGATCAGTATACCTCAGGAAGTAGAATGATGAGCATACAAACGTATCCATGGTATCGGTCTCTCTTCTGGCCGGCCCACCGCATTGTGGACAGGTTGTCTGAACAAAGGATGGGTTTTCAGCCAGTACTGATTTGCTCTTACCGGTGAAGGCCGTATCAGTGGGCAGAATTACCGGCAGCTGCTCTTCTGGTACCGCCGCAATCCCGCATTTTTCGCAATACACAACCGGGATAGGCGCACCCCAATAGCGCTGACGGGAAATAAGCCAATCCCTCAGTCTGTAGTTGACATGTTTCCTGCCTATTCCATTCCCTTCCATGTATTTAACAATTTGTTGGGTTCCTTCAATATTGGACAAACCGTTAAAAGGCCCCGAGTTGATCATTGTCCCCTCGGCTTCAAAGGCACTTTTGAGATTGAGCACATCGATATCATCATCCTGGGGTTTTATAACGGGAATAATGGGCAGGCTGTATTTAACAGCAAATTCAAAATCCCTCTGGTCATGCGCCGGCACACCCATTACAGCTCCCGTTCCATATTCGAGCAGTACATAGTTGGCTATAAATAAGGGAACTCTCTCCCCGTTCATGGGATTTACAGCATATCTGCCTATAAACAAACCTTCCTTTTCGGTCTCCTCAGACGTCCGGGTAATTTCGTTCATGTGCTGTACCTTATCAATGAACTCTAAAGCCCGGCTTTCATATTCAGTATCCTTAACCAGCTTAAGCACTAACGGGTGTTCAGGCGCCAGCACCATATATGTGACACCGTATATGGTATCCGGCCGCGTGGTAAATACGGTTATGCTCTCATCCGAATCCTCTATTTTAAAATTCACCATGGCGCCTTCGCTGCGGCCGATCCAGTTCTTCTGCATTATCTTAACCTTTTCAGGCCAACCCTTCAGTTTTTCAATATCCTTGAGCAGCCGTTCGGCATAACTTGTAATCCTGAAAAACCACTGTTCAAGGTCTTTTTTACCAACCGAAGTACCGCATCTTTCACATTGACTGTTGACTACCTGCTCATTTGCAAGCACAGTATTGCATGATGGGCACCAGTTAACATAAGCTTTCTTTTTATAGGCCAGTCCTTTTTTGAAGAATTGGAGAAACATCCACTGGGTCCATTTATAATAGCCGGGATGGCAGGTAGCCACCTCACGCTCCCAATCATAGCTTAATCCCAGCCCTTTCAGCTGCTGCCGCATGTTGTTTATATTATCCCAGGTCCAGGCCCTGGGATGAACCCCATGCCCTATTGCTGCGTTCTCGGCCGGCAGGCCGAATGCATCCCATCCCATGGGATGTAAAACATTATAACCCTGCATAGTCTTATACCGGGTTATGACATCGCCGATGGAATAATTACGAACATGACCCATATGCAGTTTACCTGATGGATAGGGGAACATCTCCAGCATGTAGTACTTCTTCTTACCGGGATCTTCCAACCTGCGGAATGCATTATCCTTTTCCCATTTTTGCTGCCACTTGCTCTCAATCTCACTAAATCTGTATTCCATACAATATTCCCTCCACATTAATTAAAAAGCTCTCATCCCCTAGGGATAAGAGCTTAACTCTAGCTGCGAACCGATAGGGGCAAACTGTCGGCCCATAATTTTTCCAGATTATAGAATGCCCTTTCATCGCGGTGTAATATATGGACCACTACATCATTGTAATCCAGAACGATCCACCGCCCAAACCTGTACCCCTCTCTGCGATGGGCTTTAATACCTTGCTGCTCCATTGCCTCTTCCAGCTCATCGCACAGGGATTTAACCTGTCTCTCAGAATTCCCGCTTGCCAAAACAAAACAGTCAGCTATAATGGTCAAATGGCTTATATCAAGCACCATTACATCTATAGCTTTTTTCGATTCCAGAACATTTGCTATCCGTAAAGCCAGTTTCCTTGATTCTTCGGGCAATATCTTCCCCCCATACCAATTTTCTTTTACATTATTATATTCATTATATATCATTTGTCAACTTATCACAACAGCATAAATTGCCTGTACCAACGTTTTTTTCGGCTTTTAGCATGTCATTCCATGCCTCAATGGTTCTTGGATGAAGATAGCGATTGGTAACCAATACATGCTCAATCCCGAATTTTAATCCCATTAACACAGCCTTATCCAAATCCTCCACGGCTGCATCTCTCAGCTCATCAACCCCGGGATAATTCCTGTTGGGTTCTATAAGATCCGCCAGATATATGATTTTATCCAGAAGGCTCATGCCTCTTTTACCGGTAGTATGGCATTCGACAGCGCTCAATATTTCAGGATCTTCAATACCGAACACCTGTCTGGCTATAACAGCGCCGGCAATGCCGTGCATCAGCGCTTCGCTCTGAAAAATCTCGTGTTCCAGCGCATACCCGGCTTCCCTTATCTTGCATACCATATTATCCTTTGACAGGCTTTTGGCACAATCGTGCAGCAAACCTGCAAGCCTTGCTTTATCCACATCAGCCCCATAGCGGTCTGCCAGCATGACAGCACTATCCCTGACACCCAGGGTATGAATATACCTCTTCTCATCCAAATAAGCCTTCAGCCAATCACATATCTCCTGTTCCTGCATTAACCCTTTTTCGCCTCCTTACTGCCTTTTTGGTACAACCGCTTGCTGTATATATATTCTTCCACACTGGGCGGCACCAGGTAATGTATGGTCTTGTCCTTCATTACCCGCTGTCTGATATCGGTGGATGAGATATCAAGCACAGGGCCTTGTATAAAGTAGACAGAAGCGCCCATATCCCGCTGCAATAAATCCGCCTCGGCTTCTTCACGCCTTCTGTCCCAGCCGGGGCGATGGTAAACCAGCAAACTGCATTCCTTAACCACCCTGGAAGCCTCTTTCCAGCCTTTCACTTCAAAAAGGGTATCACCGCCTATTATAAAGAAAAACTCGGTTTTATCGGAATATATGCTCTTCAGCTCTTTCAGGGTATCAATTGAATAGGTCAGCCCTTTTCGCTCCACTTCCATGGCACTGACTTCAAAATATGGATTGCCTGTTATAGCAGCTTTTGTCATCTCGTACCTGTGGTGTGACGGTGTAACATTATAGTTTAATTTATGGGGAGGTGTGCCGGTAGGAATAAATACAACTTTATCCAGGTGGAATTCCTGCCTTGCTATCTCGGCAATAATAAGGTGCCCAATATGTATAGGATCAAAAGTTCCACCTGCTATACCAAGCCTGTTTAACCGGACATTTTCGCTGTTCATTCCTTCATTCCCCATCCTTTCATCAAATCGGTATAATTATAGCATATCATAAATCCCCGATAAAGTAGAAATAAGAATTAGTGCCCATAAATGTATAATAAATACCGCAATGGAGAAAATAATATACTGGGGGGTTGATATCATGACATTCTTGAAACAAGTACCTGATAAAATCACAGAATGGAATTGCTGCCTGGATGAAAACAACAGGCACCAATCGGTTATAGGCTGGCTGCTCGATGCCGTATTGCTGTTCATGACGGTATTTACCATATCATATCTATGGTTTGTATATAAAACAAAAATACCTGTTATTTCCGTATTGCTTGCTGCTTCTTTATCAGCCCTTTCCGGCTATGTATACTTCAGGCAAAGGCAGAGACAATTAAAGAAAAAGTATCAGGAAAAATGGAAAAAGGCCGCATACGAGTACAGGATAAAAAATCTGTTTAAGCTTAATCATAAACAGTTCAAATGGACCCTGGCAAAAGCTCTGCTTCGCATCGGCATTGAAGATATCAAAGTTGAAAATAAACACATTACGGCAGCCTGTAAAAATGAAAAGGTTATGATCGGTTTTTACCATGTCCCATACACCAGTTTCGTCCCTGCTCATGAGGTGTTTAAACTTTCAAGATTAATGCTGCGTTACGGATACAAAAACGGGTATTTCTTCACAACTTCGGATTTTGATGACGCATGCCGCCAGGCAGCCCGGGACACGCCCGGCGTCACAATTCGTTTAATAAATGGAAACATCCTGGTTGATATAATGGATACAGCAGGTATTTTTGATGACAAACAAGCCGTTGATAAATACTTAACCGATAAGATTAAAGATTATAAACTACAGGGAAAACAAAGCCTGAAACAATTACTTATCAAACAAAAGAATGCAAAAACCTATATAATATACGGCTTCCTGTATCTTGGAACGGCTTTTGTATTCCCTTCCTATTTCATATACTTTTTTTTGATTGCCCTTTTTTTCATCCTCCTGGGAATTTTGGTTTATATAGCCTCCCCGTCAGAAAAGCACGATCCGAAAGAATATGATATCAAAAATCACATATTGCAATAAAAGGGTATGCCACAGTTTCGGCATACCCTTTCCTTCTAATACTCGTTATCCGGTTCTTTGCGGTTTTTTCTTCTGTGCAGCTCATACTTTGGGTCACCCTTTTTCCAGCCGCTTCTTGTCTTTTGTACAACTGCCATCCTGGAACTATCAATAACAAACTCATCCCGCGCAGCGCAGTAGTACATGGAGTGACCCATCTTACAATTTTGGCATTCAATGCACTCCATAGCCGCTCTCACGACCCCCCACTAATAATGTTAATGTTCTTCCCGATGCAAACTCAAACTTTTCAGTCAATATAATCGAACTCGACATCCCTTATACGTACAGTATCTCCGTCTTTGATCCCTTTTTCCCTCAATGCATCAATGATCCCTCTCCTTCTCAACATCCTCTGAAAATACTGCAAGGATTCATTGTCATTCAGATTAACACTATCCAATAATCTATCAACAACAGGCCCCGATACAACATAAACATCACCATCAAGTGTAATCTCAAAGGGCTGTTCATATAAAGCGCTGCTGTAAATATCTTCTTCGTCATCCTCAAAGGATTCATCTGCAGGAAGTTCCTTCAGCATATTTTCAATCTCCCAAAGCAGTTCCTTAAAACCCTGCTTTTGTACAGCCGAAATCGGAAACACCTTTATTCCTCTCGGTTCCAGGTATTCCTTCAGCTTCTCAAAATTTTGCTCCCATCCCGGTATATCGCATTTGTTTGCAGCCACTACCTGCGGACGCTGCATCAATTTTGAACTGTATGCTTCTAATTCCTTGTTTATGACATTATAGTCCTCTATAGGATCCCGTCCCTCCATACCCGATACATCCACCACATGAACAAACATACGGGTCCGCTCGATATGCCGGAGGAAATCATGCCCCAGCCCTGAGCCCTTGTGTGCCCCTTCTATCAATCCGGGTATGTCAGCCAGTATGAATGAATGTTCCCTGTCAATCTCGACAACGCCCAGATTGGGAGTCAATGTAGTAAAATGATAGTTAGCTATTTTAGGGCGTGCAGAAGTGAGAACGGATAATATGGTGGATTTACCCACGTTAGGAAACCCGATCAACCCAACATCAGCAATAGATTTAAGCTCCAAAACAACCCAGCGTTCTTCTCCTTTTTCTCCCGGTTGAGAAAACCTGGGTGCCTGGCGTGTGGAGGTTGCAAAACGGGCATTTCCTTTACCGCCGCGCCCGCCCCGGGCTAAAATTTTTGTCAGGCTATGGTGCCTCATATCTGCCAGAATTCTTCCTGTCTCTGCATCCTTAATTACGGTGCCGGGGGGAACCCTGATATGCAGTTCTTTACCGTTCCTGCCTTTTTTATTGTTGCTCCCGCCGTTGAACCCCGACTCGGCCTTATAGCGAGTTTTATAACGGAAATCCATAAGAGTATGCATCCCCGGATCCACAACAAAAACTACATTGCCGCCATCTCCTCCGTCTCCACCGTCCGGACCCCCGCGAGGAATATACTTTTCGCGACGAAAGGAAACCGCACCCTGTCCTCCATCACCACCCTTTATGTATATCTTTGCAACATCTACAAACATTACATCACCTGCAACTGAATTATATCAATATTATATGCAATAATCTAAGATTTTCAAGCATTACCGGAAAATTTATCAGGTTCACCATAAAATAAATAATACATTTTATGGCAATTCGACAGATTGCCGTCCCTTTCATATAAACAATAAGATATATATTTTTTTACAGCCAGGCCCCATCCTTAAAAGAAAGAACTTCTTCCCGGTTTGCCCAATAAACAGCTGCAGCCGGTTTTTCCGTTAACAATACTGTATTATACCGCAAGCCAGACGTCTGCCCGCATTACCTGCCGGTTGGGAACGGTAATCATCGGGGCTTTCATGTATGATAACCGAGTGACCCACTACGTCACATACTTTAAATTTGTTTGTAAAAAAGGTCATCCTGGCATACCCGTTATTTGAAAACAAAACCGGAAAATCACCGGCATGGTTGCCATGGGGCTGCCGGGTTGGATTCCAATGATCTCCTGCTCCTTTAAACGGATCCTCGGGATTTCCCGCCTGGCAATTCCCAAGCTCATGAATGTGAAAACCATGAGGCCCGATTGGCTGTCCATCCGGCGGCGCAGGCTGATACTGTGGAAGTCCCTCAACCTCCACATAAACCTCAGTACCTCCCGGTACATCGGAAAATATAACAACCCCTCTGATATCGGGAGCCAAAGGGCCGCCCCTAATGTCTGCAATTGCTCTGATACCATAGTTTTTAAACATTTTGGCTTCCCCCTCTTTTATTCTTATTTCATCAGATACTCTTTTTCATATTATGTAAGGGGCAGCCAAAATGTTAAAAAGACCTGTCAATAACAGGTCTTTTATAATCAACATGTCACTGTATTACTGCTGTACAGCAGCTGCCAGCATTTCCTCAGGGTATACGCTTACCCTCTTCTTTTCCTTCCCTAATCTTTCAAATTTTACAAACCCGTCAACTTTGGCAAAGAGGGTATCATCCTTACCCAGGCCTACATTAGTTCCCGGGTGAATCTTTGTACCCCTTTGCCGAACCAATATATTACCTGCCAGTACGAATTGTCCGTCTCCTCTTTTAATACCAAGCCGCTTAGACTCACTATCACGTCCATTACGGGAACTTCCTACTCCCTTTTTTGAAGCAAAAAGCTGAAGATCAATCTTGAACATCTAATTCAACCTCCTTTCTTCAACCCGGATATAAT
>DGEI01000035.1:6020-20982 GCA_002385885.1 Firmicutes bacterium UBA3930 | reverse complement strand
CCCGACTCCATTGATTGAAAACTCTGCCCTGTCATCTGCTGCAACCAGGCCGAGCTCTTCAAGCGTACTGTCCCCGCTCCTGCCCTCTGGAAACATCCAGGCTGACCCTTTTATAATAGCAGGAGCAGCCAAACTCTCGATTCTGGTAATTGTATAACTGCCTTCCATAGCACTGGCATTTGCAGCTGCGGTCACGTATTCTTCAGCACTGGAGGTTGCGCTATACGTCTTATAGGCATTTGATGAGAGCATGTAAGTATCCATTCTCAATATGTTAAAAAATTCATCCTGGAAAGCCCTGAGAGAATTGGTTATATCCCTGTAGGCATCCCGGCGCCACTCAGTCAGCTGCCTCTCCTGTTTAATCCTGTCCACCTTCATCTGCTCAGCCCTGATCAAATCCTGAATTATGGAGTCGACATCAAGGCCGGAAGCCAGTCCGCCAATGCGAAGCTTACTGGAAGAGTATGTATTATAAATGGAATCTATAGGCACTCTTTCACCTCCCAGTCTCTTTATGTGCATCGCCTGCATCCCGTCACTATATTTGTTATTGATAAAGTTTCCTTTACTTTATTTAATACCCTTGTTTTATACCTTCTTATCAACAATTAATCCGGCCAATTCCCACAGCTTGGCAATCAGGTTGAGTATCCTTTCGGGAGGAATCTCACGTATAATTTCGTCTGTATCGGAATTTATAACCTTGATCATAATGGTATTCGTTTGCTCATGGACTGAATATTCAAACCGCCGGTTTGTACCTTCAAGTGCTTTGTTAGCCTGCTTGATGGCTTGCATGATATCTTCCTGATCTATATTTTTATCCAACTGTCTGGCAGCCTTTTGCCTGTTTACAACACCCGCGTCATATTCTTTCTGTCCTGCCTGTGCAGCTTCGGATCGAACCATGGGCATTGATTTTACAGTTGTAACTGCAGATACTCCTTCCACACGCATCGGAATTCTCCCTTCTATTCAATATTCCTCATAAATTATTATCGGATAGGAGAGAGTAAATCTTTATAGAAATATAAAAAAACCGGAGGAAAATTCCTCCGGCCTTCCTCACATTTACCTGAGAAGCTGCAGTACTGCCTGAGGCAGCTGATTGGCCTGTGCAAGCATAGCCGTTGCAGCCTGCTGCAGTATGGTCTGCTTGGTAAACTCCATCATTTCCTTGGCCATATCCACATCGCGGATACGGGACTCGGCAGCTGTTAAGTTCTCAGCAGCTACCTCAAGGTTGTTAATGGTGTGCTCGAGGCGGTTCTGGTAAGCACCCAGTTTGGCCCTCTCAGCTGACACCGTTTCAATTGCCTGCTGAATTTTTGTAACCGCAGTAGCAGCATTCTCAGCATTGCTTACATCCAAAGCATATTCTGCAGGATCATTATTTGTCCCATCGGTTACGACCATATCATTAGTAAAACCAGTTGCCCCCTGGGTATCATCAGTACTAATACCCAGTGCAGCTGCTCTCATGTCTGACAGTTCCAGGGTCATGGTCTGGTTTTCATTAGCGCCTATTTGCATGATGAACGAAGAAGAGGACGCAGAGGGTGCCGGTGCCTGAGATTGTGATCCTGCCGTAAGGTTTACACTGTCCTCCTTGCCGGCTTCAGGATCGGTCTCCGGTTTTGTTAATGTTATACCAAAGATAGTGGTTTCACCTGAATCCCAAGTGATTTCTTCGAAATTCGTACCGTCCGTGCTGTATTCATATTTAACACCGTCTGAACCATCACTAACAACTCGTATAGTTAATGTAATATCGCCTTGTGAACTATCATAAGATCCATTCAATGTGATTCCCGTGTTGGCAAGAGTCTCATTATTAAAAGAAGTAGCATCAGTTCCACCACCGCCACCGCTTCCCGGGCCAGTTACGGTACCGGAAGTTGCATTGAGAAGTTTCTGGGTGTTGAATTCTGTAGTATTGGCGATACGGTTGATTTCAGAAGTAAGCTGGTTAATTTCCTTCTGAATTTCGGCACGATCGCTGTCAGTATTGGTATCATTGCCGGCCTGGATAGCCAATTCCCTCATACGCTGAAGGATACTGTGAACTTCGTTCAATGCACCTTCGGCAGTCTGTATCATTGAAATAGCATCCTGCGCATTACGCACAGCCTGATTTAAGCCTCTGATCTGCCCCCTCATCTTTTCGCTGATGGCCAACCCCGCCGCGTCATCCCCTGCGCGGTTGATTCTCATGCCTGAGGACAGCTTTTCGAGAGACTTATTGACACCAATATTGTTTACACTAAGCTGTCTGTACGCATTAAGAGCGGTAATGTTGTGATTAATCCTCATATTTCATTCCTCCCTGAATTTTTATTCCCGCCGAAGTCCTTTTCAGCGGATTTGTAAAGCCTCACCTCTGCCCGGCCGCCGCAGATGTTCGGCTTTATATCCTTTCATAAATAAATATCGACAAAACTGAGTAAAACTTTAGGGATTAAACACAAATTTTTGATATTACCTAATACTTTTTGGCTATTTTAATAGTAAATTTATACTATATCCAATTCCATTGCTTTGGACTTGTTATCCCTGAACCTTCAGTATCTTACTCAACTCTTCCAAAGACAAGCCGGCACCGTCCACCACAGCATCACGGTTCGCTTTTCTTACCTCGTCCATAAGCTCTTTCCTCAAAATGGATATGTCCTTTGGAGCATTTATCCCTATTTTGATCTGGTCTCCCTGCACCTCAATTATTTTAACCTCTATATTATGACCGATCAAAATTGATTGGCCTGCTTTTCGGCTTAAAACCAGCATGTCTCCACCTCATATCTTTGATTAGGGACGCATTTCTCCATTGCTTCTCATTACCGGTTGGAGTAAAAAGCCCCTTTCATGCTCCTTTTTTCATCTCATCAAGTATGTAGTGCCTGGTAGTATATTTGCCGTCGTCCAGTATGACCTGCATTGCAATGTTCTTTTTCGCGTTTATCACTATGGGGCCCTGTAAGTTTGCCGTCATCCTGGACATATCCTGCGGTATAACAACAATGGATAAAAAGTGTATGTCAGCAGGATCCTGGACTTCCAGCCTTTGCAAAACCTCCTCATTTATCGATGGAGAATAGTCTTTTTTGAACATAAACGGGTCAACCACTACAAAACAAACATCCGGATTATGTACCGCATGGAGCCACATGAAGGGGTTATCATTCTCCGGCTTGCCCAGCAGCACATATTCCTTTATGTCCTCAAAGCCATAAAGCCCATATGGAAAACGTATGATTTTCTCCCCGGGTATCTCTACAAGGCCGAAATGTTTGGACTCGATAATCAAATCTACACCCTCCTGTCGATATAATACCCCTCATACTCTATGGAGATACTTGGATACTGTCTCAAGTAAATCTCCACTCTATGAGGTGTAACCCTGTACCTGACAGGGTGTACAACTGCGTTAAAACTAATTTTTCCCGATTTATAGTTTATTTTGATATCACTCCTTGTAACATTGAACCTCGGTCTGGGAAACGGCAGCTTGACAGGCTCGCCCTCTGGCGTGCTATTAGACTTTTCCTCGGCAATATCAGCAATAGGATTTCCTCCAAGCTCAATAGCTGCAAGCCTGTCGCCGTCCCGGGCAGTCCGGGCTATATATTCCATAACCCTTTGATATCCCTTTTGCTTTTGAATGCGTGCAATATCAAAAAAATTTATATATCCCAGCTCTGCAAAACACTCATACTGATCAATATGTACCCTTACGGGTTCAGTATCTATGTTTAATTGAGGCTGCTGTCGTTTCATCTGCAGCAAAGGTTGGGGATTTTCTATTTCTACTCTGGCCGGGCGGGAACGGACCCCTATAAGAGCCGGTGTAGTGGTAATTCGCAGCTGTAACTACATCCACTCCTGATATTCACTTTATCTTTATATTGTCATACAAAACTATCTCAAAAAATCTATAAGCGTTGGCATTATTATGCGGGCGCCTGTCGCCAGCGAAGCCCTGTACACATTCTCGGCTTCTTTAAACCATACTATAATCTCTGCAATATCGGCGTCCTCATTCTGTGAAAGCAGATTGGTGAAGTTTATTTCCTCATCCTTGAGCCTGGCCCGGATAAGCTCGAAGCGGTTGACCTTGGCGCCTGCTTCCGAGCGCAGGGACAGTACCTGGATAATCCGTTGATCTATCTCTCCTATATATCCGTCCAGTTCCGGGTTTGCCGGATCCATCAGGTCATTTTTGAACCTCTCAAGCACATCATATATTTTATCTATTTCGGCGCCTCCGTCTCCACCAATAACATTTACATCGATGCGGCTGCCAACCCCTGTTTCATATGCTATTTTCCCATTATCACCCTGGTATACCAGCTGGTTTCCCTGCTCTGCAAAAGCCGGCTGATCGGTCTTGTATCCGGCGAAAATGTATCTGTCAGCATAGGTAGCATTGCCCAACTGTACAACGTGATTTTGCAGCTGCTGAATCTCATCGGCTATGGCGGCCCTGTCTTCCAAGGAGAGGGAGCCGCTTCCGGCTTTGACAGCCATTTCCCTAACCCTTTGAAGAACATCCCCCAGATCTTTAAGAGCCAATTCGGTAGATTCCAGCCATGAAAGGGCATTATCGGTATTGCTTACATACTGCTTATTATATGCCAGATCAGCTTTGAGCTTCAGTGATCTGGATATAGCCACAGGATCATCGGATGGCCTGAGAATTTTCTTTCCGGACGCCAAGTGTTCCTGCAGTTTTGCAAGATCTTTCATGTTTTTATTGTAATTCCGCATCATATTGGTGATCAGCATTCCGTTTGTTATCCGCATGTTTCAAACCACCTTTACACAAACAGTGTTGGTTTATCGAAAAATGAACCTTCTTAACGTAGTATCAGGAAAAATTATCTGCCTGTTATTCCCACCCTGTTAATGAGGGTATCCAGCATCTCATCTATGGCTGTGAGAATCCTTGCAGATGCGTTATAAGCATGCTGAAAACGCACCATATTTGCCATTTCCTCATCAAGAGACACGCCCGATATTGACTCCCGCCGCTGATCCATTTCAGCCAGCAGCGTCTCCTGGCTGTCCGCCGCATAGGAAGCCTGGCGGCTGGCTACACCGAGTGTGGATATAAGGGCTTTGGTAAAGTTGTCCAGGTTATCGCATTCAGGCACATAGGTCTTGTACCTTAAGTCAATGAGCCGCAATATGTTTTTGTTGTTGCCCCTGGCATTGGTTGGATCAATTTCGTTGGCTGTATCCTCCTCATCAAGATAAATTGCCGCGATATTAGCCCAGTCATTTCTTATCTCATCAGATATGGTAATAAACTTGGCTATAGGCTGCCGGGGCGGGTTTGGATCAAGGCCGGTCCTGCCGTCTGAAAAAAAGTTTATCCCGGTCTCGCCGTTTAAAGTATAGCCCTGGCTGTGGATTTCATTAAATGTAATCATGAGAGTATGGGCAAACAAGTTCCACGTGCGCATGTAATAGGGTATTCCGTATTCGGTGTTATTATTAGGCGCAGGCTGAAGCTGTCCGGGATCCGGAGCCGTACCCGACAACTCCGCCGGAACCCCGGGCAGGGGCTGTTCCCTGCCGCCTATGCCGTCCCGCATATCAATAAAGCCTTTCAATGTACCGCCTGTTATGTTTACCTTTTCACCGGTATTTTTCCATACCACTTCCACCAGGTCATCCACATCCACATGGTTGTTCCTGGGGTAACGCGATGCGTTTACACTGCCGCTTCTTGGTATAACATCCAACTCATAAAGATTTGTATGGTTGACCAGCGTTTGTCCTGCAATATCCACCCTGAACCGGCCGCTGGTATCCTCATGCACCGATACCTTTATAATCCTGGATAGGTTATCAACAATAAGATTTCGGCGATCCCGCAGGTCGTTAGCAGGCCGGCCTACGTTTTCAAATTTAAATATCTGTTCATTTAACGCCGCAATCTCCCTTGCATAGGAGTTTATCTCCTCTACACGGGCTATTATGGCCTGATTGGCTTCTCTTTGCAGATCTTCCAGCTTCATATAAACATTCCGGATATTCTCGGTCAGTGCAAGCGCCTTCTGCTGCACGGCAGCACGTGTGGTAGGATCTTCCGGATTCAGGCTTAAGGCCTGAAGGGAATTAAAAAACTCATTGAGTACAGTGCTTATACCCGAATCGGAAGGCTCATTGAATATGGTTTCAATGTAGGCCAGCATGTCCCTCTTGACCTCCCACTCTCCAAATGCAGTTGATTCCTTACGGTACTGCATATCAAGATAGGCGTCCCGGATCTGCCGCACCTGCTGAATATCCACACCGCCTCCGACTGCATATCCGCCATATGAAGTAATCAATCCCCAACCGGTCAATGGCTCTATGGATTTCTGGATCACCTGCTGCCGCGAATAACCTTTTGTATTGGCATTTGCAATATTATGAGCAGTTACTTCCAGGTTGGCCTGGTTGACATAGAGTCCTTTTCTGGCAATCTCAAACCCGTAAAAAGTGGATCTCATGGTTTCACTCCTTGAATTGTTCATATCCGCAAGCAAAAAACATATCAGGCTTTTTTATCTATCAGGTTGCGTTCCTGCTGCTTTGAATCTGTTTCTCCGGTTTTTTTATAAATAACGCCCGGCTGACCGCCGCCGGTCAGAAGTCCGAGGGAAAAATTTATATATTCCAAATTATTTTTTATTAGCTGTTCGTTAAGCCGGTTTACCCGTTTTTGTTCACTTATCTGCTTATTGATCTTTTTTTGCAGTTCACTTAGCCGCTCTGCCAGTTCGCCTTCCGCATGGGATATAAGATTTGATATTGTAACATCCTTAGAATCCATACCCAGCTGCCGGGCCAGTTCTGCCGCACACCGCTCCCGTTCATCTTCAACACGGCTTAACTCAAGTACGAGGTGTTCTTCAGCCTCCACCAGTTTTTCCAAATCTTTGATCTTGCCGTTGGCAATTGCATGTGTCTTTTTTTGGGAAAGATCCAGCAGGGTGTTGTACAACTGGTATTCCGTCTCCATTATATTTACCATCTTCTCCAGGTCGTGCATAACACAAAACCCCTTACGCATCAAAGTCGAATATTCTATATATCCTCTTTCTTTGAGGCATTATCCACCATTTTGGAGGCTATCTCCCAGCTGTTTATTCTGTACTGGCCTTTCTCCATACGCGCTTTAATTTCTTCAATCCTGGCTTCCCGTACGTCCGGGGCGGTTTTTGCCGCCTTTAAAGCAGTCTGAAACACCTGGGCTTTATCGGATAACACTACCTCGTCCCCTTTTTCCCGCTTCTTTTGAATATTTCGGGACTGTATGTCCTGACCTTTATACAGTTTAATGATTCTTGATATCTGGAACCTATCTATCTTCAACTTGTAATTCACCTCTTTCAACCGGTTCATCTATAATATCGTCATATCAAAGCAAAAAATTTAGGGGTAATTTTTTGAATACCCCTTTATTTAGCATATGTTTTTATTATTTTTAAACAGTTAATCCTGCTTTTTCCTGATATAATCCACTAAATGGACCCGTCCGGCATCTCTTTTTAAATTTTCTACCGTCCTGGCAGATTCATTGATATCCTTTTTCATTATTCGCTCGAATAATGCCAGGCAATCCTTACACATTCTACCGCTGGTAATAGGTTTATCGCAGCGTTCACACGTCAAATCCAGTGAAGGTTCCCTCAGTTCCAGCCTTCCGTCCCGCAGGAACTCAAGTATAACCTTCTCTTCCACCCCCGTTGCTTCCGATACCTCGGCTATATTTGCATTTTTGTTCTCATACAGATAATCCCTTACCTTTATAAACATCTCGTCCAGTTCCAGAACACACTTAGGACAATACTTGATCCCGTTGTACTGGAATAACCTGTTGCACCGTTTGCAATTTCTTATATCCAAAGCATTCCCTCCTTTCCCGCAGCATATATCCGCTCAATCAACTCATCCTGTTTATCAAAATATAAATGGAATATTAATTCCGGGCAAAGCGTCCTGCAGCCAAGGTCATCACGTAGATCCGTTTGGCGCCGGCCTGCAGCAATACACGGCTGCACTCATCCACCGTACTTCCGGTCGTAAACACATCATCTACAAGCAGAATTATCTTATCCTTTACCTTACCGGGTTCGGTTACCTCAAATGCATCCCAGAGATTCTGCCGGCGCTGAAGCTTATTTAATCCAACCTGTGTGGAAGTATGTTTTTTGCGTATAAGAGTGCTTTTGTTTACCCCGACGTTAATGCTCTTTCCAATCTCCCTGGACAGCAAAACTGCCTGATTGAATCCCCTTTCCCGCTCCCTCCTGGGATGCAGAGGTACCGGGATTATCATATCAACATCCCACCTGCAGCGCTGTTTATATGCTTCAGCCATCCAGGATCCCAGTGTACGGCTCAGATAGGATACACCCTGATACTTAAACCGGTGAATAAGACGCTGCATTTCAGAAGTATATTCAAAAACCGGCACAGCCTGTTCAAAATGATATTGGGCATTTATACACTCCATGCATATATTTGTATCCTCTGTAACCGTTCTGCCGCATTTCTGGCAAACCGGCCGGGTTATATAAGGAAGTGTTTCGGCACAAACGGGACACAGCCCTTTATCGTCTATATCATTGTGCCTCTTTTGGCATAATATGCAGAGAATATCCTGGGGATAGAGTATATCCAAAATCACTTCCAAAACAGAGGATAAATTCATGCATATCACCCTTGTTATACCTTGTAATCAAAGCTTATTGATTCATAGCCACAAACACCTTTCTGAAACGGTGGCTCAAACCCGAATAGCGTTTTTCAATATAATTATTTCTGACCATGGCTTCAATTACCCTTTCCCGACCCACAATAATTACCATTTCCATTGCCCTGGTAACAGCGGTATAAAGCAGATTGCGGGTCATCAGCATGGGCGGCCCCCACGCCAACGGAATAATGACTACAGGGAATTCGCTTCCCTGGCTCTTGTGGACCGATATGGCATACGCCAGATCCAGCTCATCCAATTGAGTAAAATCATAAACCACTTCTTTATCATCATCAAACAATACAACCACGCTCTGCTCTTCATTGTCTATGCTCTGTATATATCCGATATCACCGTTGAAAACCCCTTCACCCTCTTCTATTACAAACCCGTCCATCTTTTTTCTCCATACCGTACGGTAGTTATTTTTAATCTGCATCACCTTATCGCCTTCCCTGAACAGGATCCCGCGAAGCGTCTTTTCACGTTTTTGTCCGGAAGGCGGATTAAGGATCCTCTGGAGCTCTACGTTCAGATTATTTACCCCGATAGCGCCCTTTCTCATAGGCGACAATACCTGCATATCCTTCATCGGATCGTAGCTGCCAAACCCCGGCAATCTCCGGCATATCAAGTCAAACATTGTATCCAGTATCACATCGGGTTTTTCCCTTTTATCAAAGAAAAAGTCGCCCCCCTTTATGTTAAGATAAGGCATATGCCCCTGGTTGATCCTGTGGGCATTGAGCACAATCATGCTTTCCTGAGCCTGCCGGAAGATCTCTGTTAAATACACTACTTTGATAATACCGCTGGATATTATATCTCTGAGCACATTTCCCGGGCCCACTGACGGAAGCTGGTCAACGTCCCCTACAAGGACAAGCCGGGTTCCGGGAATGATGGCTTTGAGCAGGTTATTCATGAGAAGAACGTCCACCATGGACATTTCATCTATGATAATGGCATCAGCCAATATAGGGTTATCCTCATTTTTCTGGAAGTAAGGGCCGTTCTCACCGTAGCTGTATTCAAGCAGCCTGTGTATAGTCTTAGCCTCCCTGCCGGTTGTTTCTGCCATCCTCTTGGCAGCCCTTCCTGTCGGAGCAGCCAGAACTACCGTCATCCCCTGCTGTTCCATCAGTTTGATAATGCAGTTTATAATGGTGGTTTTTCCCGTCCCGGGGCCGCCGGTAATCACCGTTACCCCGTTTAACATTGCCTCAATTACTGCTTCCCTTTGCTTGTGGGCAAACAACATTTTTTCTTTCTTTTGAAAATTTCTCAGCATATCTTCTATATTGATCATGCCCCATTCAATATCCGTTAAAGAAAGCTCCAGGAGCCGGCGGCATACCCCAACCTCGGCATAGTAAAACGCGGCAAGGTATACTGCCGTATGATCTTCAATCTCTTCTGCAAAAACAGCCTGATGAACTGCAAGGGAAACAATTGCATTCTCAACCAGGCTCCTGTCCACTCCCAGTAATTCGGAAGCCCGTTCAACAAGTATATCCTTTGGCAAGTACGTATGCCCGTCTGCCGCTGCATGGGAAAGCACGTACTTTACTCCCGATGCAATACGGTATGGGGAATCAAAAGCCACACCTATATTCCGGGCTACCCGGTCGGCCATTTTAAACCCGATACCCTCCACCTCATCGGCCAGGCGGTAAGGATTCTCCTTAATCAAGGCAATGGCATGATTTCCGTATATCTTATATATCTTTACAGCGTAAGCGGTGGTGATACCGTGGGATTGAAGAAAAATCATGACTTCACGCAGCTCCCTGTGCTGCGCATAGGAAGCGGCTATCATCTCAGCACGGGCAGGCCCTATCCCGTCAACCTCGGTAAGGCGATCCGGCCTGAACTCTATTATGCTTAAAACATCCATCCCAAAATGCTCGATCAACTTCTTTGCGGTAGCAGGGCCGACACCTTTTATAAGGCCCGAGGACAGGTATTTTTCCAAACCATCAAGAGTGGCAGGCACAACGCTTTCCATATTGTAAATTTTGATCTGCTGGCCGTAATCGGGATGCATGGTCCATTCTCCAACGATCCGGACCTTCTCACCCTGGTTGGCAAAAGGAAGGCTGCCCACCGCCGTAACCAATCCCCTGTCTTCATCGTTGCGTATCTCCATAACGGTAAAGCCGTTTTCTTCATTCCTAAAGACTATTTCCTCAATTACACCGGTAATTTCCACCACCTGGCGCCACCTGCTTTCTGCTGGCTGTTTATTCCTGCAACGCCGCATATATAGGCATCCATGATTTATATTAAAACGTAGCTGCCGTATGTTTTATTTAACATTATACGTTAGCCATCATCCAGAAAATATTATATCACATTTTCAGCAGCTCATCTCCAGCTAAATAATGCTCTATTTTATATATACGCCAAACATGCAAGATTACCTGCCAGCTTTAGGATTCAGCACAATCTACAGCTCCCTTCCCACAGCCTGTGCAACCGGTTTTAAAGCATTCATCAGCCGGGTAAACTTTTCAGGTTTAAGCGACTGGATACCGTCACTGACGGCATTGGCAGGATCAGGATGAACTTCGATCATCAGCCCGTCTGCCCCGGCAGCCACAAATGCCCTGGAAACCGCATTGACCCATTTCCAGTTTCCGCTTCCATGACTGGGATCTACCACGATAGGCAGGTGAGACATCTCTTTTACCACGGGTACGGCATTGATATCCATTGTGTTGCGGGTAGCCGTCTCAAAGGTGCGGATACCCCGTTCGCATAATATTATGTTTGAATTTCCCGATACCGCAATATATTCGGCAGCCATCAGCCATTCTTCAATGGTAGCGCATAAACCCCGTTTCAAAAGTACGGGCTTTCCGGAAAGGCCGCATTCTTTAAGCAGGCGGTAGTTCTGCATATTCCGGGCGCCGATCTGCAGTATATCCGCATAACGGCTGACAAGATCCACATCCCGGGTATCCATCACTTCGGTAACCACCTTAAGCCCGTATTGCCTGGCAGCCTCGTACAGTATTTTCAAGCCTTCCTCTTCCATGCCCTGGAAGGAATACGGCGAAGTCCTGGGTTTGTAGGCTCCTCCCCTTAATACCGCTGCCCCGGCCTCCTTCACCTTTTCAGCCACCTCGCAGATCTGTTCCTCGCTCTCTACAGCACATGGCCCGGCCATTACCACCAGCCTGCTGCCTCCGATCTCTACATCATCCACTTTAACGACAGTATCTTCATTTTTAAGCTCCCGGCCTACCAGTTTATAGGGTTTCATAATGGGAACTATGATTTCCACGCCGGGCAGCTGCATCAGATTATGCTTTTCCAACAGCCTTTTGTCACCGACAGCGCCTATAACGGTTTTGACCTCACCATAAATGGGATGAGTTTTAAAACCCAGTTCAACAAGCCTCTTCTCAACATTTTCAATCTCCTCCCGGGTAACTCCCGGCCTCATCACTATAATCATATTCGTACACTCCTTTCCAACCATTGAGTATAATATTTGCCACAGGAAGAATTCCTGTATTATTCAGCTTAAGCCTCAATACCGCTAAAGATAAGCGGATAAAGCCATACAAAAAACCCCCATCCTTTTTAGGACGGGGGTCTACTGCCCGCGGTACCACCCAAATTGGCTATCCATGTATGATAACCCTCTCATTTCAGGATACTTGCCTTTGCCCATAATCAACCATAAATAAAACAAGATACGCACAACAGCAAACAAAAACAACCGGACAAAAACGCCATATCCCCCTTCTTACATAACGGCGAAGGCCACCGTCTCAGCCTACACAGGGCTCTTTCCCCTTCAGCCTGCAGCTCCCGGGAGAACTTCCATGTACCGCTTACCACCGGGATCCCACCACCCCCGGCTCTCTTCGGGCTTGCAGTAAATGTACTTTTCCCGTTCATTGCCTTTGTTATATCCAATATATGTTGCTTGGAATTATACTATAGGACTGACCCTATAGTCAAGGGTAACAATCCCATAAATTATTTTTTGTGCTCAGCAGCCATGAATTTTACATCTCAATGCTGCAGGTCATCATATAATAACCGCATAATATTTATCTCAATAAATGACGCAACAAGTTTATTGTATCATGCTGGTTGTTTTGTCAGCCCTTGGAGGTGGGAGGTGCGGACAATTTCTTGGACTTTTTATGCTATTAAACCTTTACTATGATTTATAGTCCAGAGGACTCATCCCTCAGAGAGAAATCTTAATTCTCTTTTCATTATACCGTTATAAGATAGCTGTTTAGTTCATTGATAAACTGTTCTATAGAAACACCTTTCCATAATTCGTGCTCTCGATAGAGTGTGTTTACCTGATCGAAAAGAATGAATTCATACAAAAAAGCCTCTCACCCTATTAGATGAGAGACCTGTTACAACCAGGAGAGGAAAGGCAAATGTCACGCGATTTTTTAATACTCCGTAAAGTTAACATCAGAAGGAAGCTCGATATCCTTGTCTGAAACTGTCCCGGTTTCAAAAAGAGTCCGTGTAAAATATGTCACTTTTTTTCCAGTATCAGTATAGAGCTCAAAATTCATCACTATGCCATATTCTTTACTAATGTGAACCTTAAATATTGAACCGTCATATTTTTCCATTTCTAAATAAACACATGGGATTCCATTAAAGTCTTCTTCCCTGGATGTTTTTCCCTTCAAAACTCCCAGGTGGGTAAAATATTCTGGCAAATTAATAAACCATCGGACTGATTGTCTTGCACTTTCAGCTTCTTCTTCACCTATTTCATGTTTGGAACCTTTATTTCCATATACACTATATTGCATTCCATCGTCTATATAAAAATAGCCATTTATATATCCTCCGTTTGGATGCGCAACACTCATTTTATACTTGTTTCCCTTCACCCACACTTTTTTTCAGTAGTTGTCATGTTAATGTATTCAGTATATTCTGAGTAGAAATTTTCAAGCTTTAATGCCTTGTTCAAAAGATCCACATATTCTTTGTGTTCATCAGTGGTCGGGATTTCTTCTTCTAATGAATCGTAATCTTCGTCATAATCTTCATAATCTTCGTAATCTTCATATTCTTCGTCAAATCCTGAATATTTATCCTCACCGTCATAATAAACGTCTTCAGCCGTGTCAGCACTCTCCCTCCGGGAATCCGGTGTCTTTTTACATGCTGTGACACCTGTAAACATCAGTGAAGTTATAAGAGTAACAATCAAAAGCTTTAGTAACATTTTCATTTTGCTTCACTCCTTGTCCAATCTTATAGGTGGCTGCCACTACCCCAACCGTCCGCCCACTACCTCAAATATTTTATTATTAAAACGGCCAGCATACGTATATTCAGTTTTTCGGTGCCAAACCAGCGGCAGTTGCCATTCTGCTTTATTTGTTACTTACATATTTTATATGATGTGTTAATGTAAGAATAGAACAAATATGCTTATATTTAGTACGAAAAATATTATGCAGGCCGGAGCGGGACTCAAAATTCATGTCAATCATCTGAACTATACGCTTTTCCCTTGTCTCTGATCTCTTAGCTTTCAGTATCCATCCGAATAATCATTCTGTTCGAAAACATGCCTATAGTGTCATAACTGGCTTTCTCAATTAACTCTGTATAATATATTGATTATCCCAATCCCCAACCAGTGGGCTATTCATTATTCGATACTTTCGATTTGTATTCCAAATTTCATGAAGCTTGTCAAAATTTAAATCGGGTTCCAGCATCAGCATCGCCAGCTCATCAATTTCAATCAGATCTTTTTCTGTAAGTTTTTCAAATTTGCCATCTATGTAGCATGGCTGAAACAGGTATGATATTTCATCATTCATTAAAGCATGAAAATCATAGAATATACCTCGTATAACCGCTTTTAACGAATTTGTTCCTAATCCGTCAGAATACACGTACCTCGAACCATCTGCTTTTCCCCTCCGAATATCAAGCCATGCTTTTGCTGACCAGTCAAAGCAATCCATTGGTATGTCATATTGATCAAAACCTAAATCTTTTTCGTCAAAAAAACCATCAGCATCAAAATTTATCCATCTGCCTTCTTTGTCGTTCCAATACTGATTTATCCAATGATCACCGCTTCGATTTTCTGAAATATATGGAGCAAATCCGGCTCTTGAACGGCATGGTATTCCTTTTGCTTTGAGGATTGCAGACATTAAAACTGATACATATCTACAGGTAACGACAATC
>DGEI01000035.1:4952-5775 GCA_002385885.1 Firmicutes bacterium UBA3930 | reverse complement strand
CAGGTAACGACAATCTTGTTTTCAGTGGCTCTTTGAAACGTAAAACCTCTGTCATCCAGTCTAAAAAGCTCTGCTGTCATCGCTGCAGCCGTCATTAATACATCATCTTCACAGCGAAGGCGGTACCATGGAAACCTTGTCATATCACCATATCTCAAATCTGAATTGGCTCCTGAATTTCCTTCACGCAAAGTAACACGATGGATTACTTGTGAGCAAATAAGATTTCCCAATTGGCGTATGTCATCGGGCAGGCTCTTAAAATACTCTGAATATGGGCCTGCATATGTATAAGTTCCTGTACTTTTATAATGCTCTAAGATATCTCTTCTCATTTTCTTCCCTCCGACCCAAACATAGTAAATTCATCAGGAAATGTTTTTATCTATAAATTATTTTCCTGATTTGCCAGCTTAATTACACCTTTACTTAAGGGTTTTGCACTTTATTCCAATATTGGTAATTCGGTTTTTGTTTTTGAGCCATATTTCACCCCAAAAATACCCAGTCGATAGTTTCCATGTACGAATCTTTCTTTTTTAGCTCGAGTAGACAACTTGTAGGTAATTTAGCAAATCTGGTTAAATCAAGGCTTACACCCGCAACATCAATATTACCGTCTCCACATGCGTTGAGTGTATCGGCTTGATTTTATCTGGCATGCAGGATTAAGTTGCCTACAGAAAGGTGCTTCGGCTTCAAAGTTCAACCATTGAAATGATGATTATTATTGTTGTATGATAGTTGTATAATATAAATAAAGCAACTTTTTGTATGGGAAGTGTAAAATGGAACAAATCAAGCAAATTAAAATAACTGACCT
>DGEI01000035.1:4327-4706 GCA_002385885.1 Firmicutes bacterium UBA3930 | reverse complement strand
TGTCAGAGCAAAACTGCCCAAGGCATCCCAGCTTTATGAAAGTTGATGCATTGCAAAAGCGGTTTGCGGATGGATATCAAATGTATGGTTTATATGAGCAAGAGAAACTTGTTGGATATGTGTCTATATCTATTGACGAAGATAATGCTGCTGAATTGCATAACTTGGCAGTTTTGCCTGGTTACCGCCATAAAGGGTACGGTAAAAGCCTGCTTGATTATTGTGAAAAGAGAGCGAAAGAAATGGGATGTAATAGGATCAAAATAGAAATTATTGAAGAAAACAAAATATTGAAAGACTGGTACCTCAAAAATGGTTTTGTTCATCTTTTTACAAAGAAATTTGATCATTTGCCGTTTACCGTAGGTTTCATGGAAAA
>DGEI01000035.1:0-4129 GCA_002385885.1 Firmicutes bacterium UBA3930 | reverse complement strand
ATCAATTTTGAATAAAGCAAATAACGAGAAGTGAACAGCATCATTCAAGTTCCGGTTATTTTGTGCCTCATATCATATTCATGAAAAAATATTTAATTGGCTTAAATCCGCATCAATAGATAAACTTAAATTTTTCTGCAGCAGGCCTGCACCCAGGTCATGGCTCTGCTCAAAGACTATATATAAAAAGAGGATATATTCCTGACGGAAGTGGTGTTTGGCATAGAGGCAATAAATTAGAACCATATGCAGACTGCTGCAATGATGATTTAGTGTTATATCTATCTAAGCAACTTCATTCAAAGGAAACAAGAAATACTTGTCTTCGATAGAATTGTATTCATCTGCATCCACCGTCACACCGGGCTTAAATTCAGCAGTATTGATATGTTTCTTTGAGCAGATGGTTCCTAAAATGCCTAACAGGCATAATATAAAAATTAAAGCACCTGTCAGATGACAGTATAATCGATCTTCTTAATGTACATAGAATTGAACTATGGAATACAGGAGGGAAACCAAAATACCGGACGGCTCTTTATTTTACAAGTGATAAAAAAGACCTTCCTGAACAGTTTTCCAAGGTAATGATTTCTGATCCGGACAATGGTGAAAATTGGTTTGTGGATTTTAAGGCAGGTAACGAAAAGTATATTGTATTTAGAGATAAGATTTTGAAGTGCAAAACCGGAAATCAAACAGAGAGAAATAATGTACGTAATGAGTGCCGCAAAACGGGTATTCCAGATGAACAGATGAATTGGCCTGAATAAGGGGAGGAAAAGGAATGAGAGCAATTATTGGCAGATATGGAGAGCTATTGATGGCCAAACTAAGAAAACATCAACACGGCATTAACAGCTCTTGTTGTCAGACTCCCGTACACTTGAAACTTCGGCAGACGCATCCGATATAAAAAACAGCAGCAACCCGAAATACGGGCTGCTGCAGTTTTTTGGTGCGAAAGAATGTTTCAGTGCCTCGAATCCCTTATTTCTTGAAGCGGAACACGTTCCAGGAGAGCTTGTTGAGATTGGCGGTGACGATGCCGTCTTTACAGACGGTGTCTTTGGCAACCACGGGCTTGATCACGTCGGGATTTTCAAAGGAGTTCGCAGCCTCCAAGTCGTCGGAGTACATGGTGGTATGCTCAACGAACTTATAGCCATAGAATGAACGGACATCCAAAGTGAACTCGTGCTCGTCTTCCCAGTCACCGTTGGAAACGAAGACCGTAAACTCGCCGTCTTTCTCGTTGAGGGCAGCAGCGGCCGTGATATAGGGAACCCCCTTGAAGCCTCTGTACTGGTTCATATCGTCGATCGCGTAGGACTTTACATCATAGGTGTCGCATTCAACCTTCGGCATAATGGAGAGCCCCTTAGCATACTTGACGAAGGAGGTCATCGTGTAGTATGAGGCTGATTTCCAGGTGTGATCCTTGTCCGTTGCGCAGTACATGCCGAGACCTCCGGTCGCGCAGCCGATCTTGACGCGGTCTGCATGACGGATCAGAGCCATGACAGTAGTTGCGTTTGCAAGAGTTATGGGCATCTCGCCGAAACGGCCTCTTCCGGGGCCGAAGGGAATGAATTTGTTGGGATCCTGATAGGTGTAGGGGCGCTCCGGGAAACTGAAAAACATATCGATTGGCATATTGCCGTTGAGTCCGTAATGTGCATCTCTGGCAGGACGGAAGGAGCTGCCGTACTCATCGAGTGAGAGATATATGACCTTGTCGGTGCGGAGCTTGGTCTTGAGGAAGTCGCAGAGCGCGATTTCAGTGTTAATGTAGTCCTCATAGGCCTGAACACCAGCCATCAGAGCGCCAATGTCACCGGGCAGAGCGCTATGATAGTGATGCAGCGAGATCAGGTCAACGGTCTCGTAGCAGTTCTCAAGCACTTCGAGATCCCATTCCGGATAATGGGTCAGGAACGGGCTGGAGGAAACGCAGGCAACGGTCTTGACGGTTGGATCCGTGTACTTGAGCATCTTGGAGGTCTCACGGGCAAGCACGCCATAGCCGCGAGGGTCTTTCTCGAAGGAGCCCATCTGCCAAGGGCCGTCCATTTCGTTGCCGAGAAACCAGATCTTTACGTTATAGGGATCCTTACGGCCGTTCTTGATACGTTCATCGGACCACTGGGTGCCGCCTTTAAAGTTGGTGTAGTCGATGAGGTCAATAGCCTCGTTGATGCCGTCAGTACCAAGGTTGACGGTAAACATCATTTCTGCGCCGATCAACTCGGCCCAGGTGAGATACTCATCAACACCAACCTCTTTGGGGATGATCTTCGAACGGGATCTGTCCAGAATCGTCTGACGCTTTTCGATTGGGCCTATGCTGTCCTTCCAGCGCCAGCCGGAGACAAAGTTGCCACCGAAACGGATTGCGGGCAGGCCGGCTTCTTTCAGACCGTCGATGAAGTCATGACGGAAGCCTCTCTCGTCAGCGGTGGGATGATCAGGGCGATACATGGAGCCGTTGACTATATTGCCAATAGGCTCAATGAAGGCACCGAACAAACGCGGAGAGATTTCGCCCACTACATATGAAGGATGCAGGGTTACTTTTGATTTTTTCGCCATTTTGGGGATCCTCCTTTATTGTTATTAAATAACTCATAATCAATATAATACCAGTAATAAAACTTGCTTGTCAAGGTGATGCAAGGCTGACAATTAATTAGCCCCGCTAATATGGCGGTAGCATAAAATTCATCATATCTGCTTGGATTGCCCAGTCATTGAAACTGTTATCTCTTCATATGGCTTTCATGGGAGACGGAGAGAGGATTTTGAAATAGTGATGAGGACAGTATCGGAGAGAGAGTTCAATTTAATGCCATTCCTATTAACGTGCAGTGAAGTTGACTTAAGGCGGTTCGGAAACACCTTTGACATTGCTTATCTCGAGGGTGGGATACTTCATTATTTCCACATAATAAAAAAACAGCTACTTAGAATGAAAAGACTGGTACGCTCTTGATGCTTGCTCTTCATAACTGGTAAAATTTAAGCATAACAGTTTTAAGCATAAAAAGTCATGAAATCCAACTAACACACCAGTATAATAAGTACAAACGGAAGGGAAAAGAAGCTATGGATTGGGTTACTGGAATTCAGCGTGCTATTGATTATATCGAGGAAAATTTGGCAGAAGAGCTGGACTACGAGGAAATCGCAAAACGCGCTTTTATGTCAAGCTTTCATTTTCAGCGTGTATTTGGGATTCTCTGTGGTTATTCACTCGGTGAATATATCAGAAACAGGCGGCTTACGCTAGCCGGCAGCGAGCTTGCCTTATCCGATATAAAGGTGATTGATGCAGCACCGAAATATGGCTATGATAGTCCCGAAAGCTTTTGCAGAGCCTTTACGAAATTTCATGGCATAGCGCCGTCACAGGCAAAAGCAATGGGTGCCAATCTAAAGTCATTTTCAAGACTTTCCGTAAAACTTATTTTGGAAGGTGGTAATATCATGGATTACAGGATTGAAAAGAAAGATTCTTTCAAGGTTATCGTTAAAAAGGAAAGATTCTCAAGTGATAACGAGGTAAGTAAGAAAGAGATTCCTGAATTCTGGGACAGGTGCAGAAAGGACGGAACAATTCAAAAGCTCTGCGCTTATATGAATCCAAAAGGGGTCTTTGGTAATGCAATTGTTGGAATATGCTTTGGAGTTAATGCCGCAGACAAGGATTTACCATATGCAATAGGTGCAGCCTATGAAGATGGAGATATTGATAGTGCTTTGACTATTGAGGAAATCCCTTCCCTGACATGGGCAATATTCAAATGCAAAGGTGCTATGCCAAATGCAATTCAGGAGCTATGGCACAGAATTTATTCCGAATTCTTTCCGACCAGCGAATATCAACCTTGGGGAGGAATCGATTTCGAGGTGTATCCCGAGGGAGATATTCATTCGTCAAATTATGAAAGCGAAATATGGATTTCAGTTGTAAAGAAGTGTGAATAAATGAAAAGAAATAGTGTAACTGATTGCAGCCACTTTATTGAGGCTTGCATTTTATAACAATTCGAAAGGTATCAAAAGACATTTTTTGCCCATATATACTTGCACGGGTGACATCAATGCTATCAAATCAAGCCATGTGGAG
>DGEI01000011.1 GCA_002385885.1 Firmicutes bacterium UBA3930 | reverse complement strand
ATAAGACGCGCATTTAATCCAGGGGCTGTTGACGACGAACCTCACATTGCATGTTTTCCCGCATCAGTCCTGTCCCCCCTCTATTTGTGGAGTGTTATGCTTTGAGGAAGGGATAAGGCCCGTCTATCAGCCAAACATGCCATGAACTCATTATCAACAGCTTTCACGGCATAAACGCTTATTGTTATTGGATGTCTGGCTGGCTGCTGTTTAACAACCGAGGCAATTTACACACTATTTTGGACTTGACTTCCTCCTTTATTTAAGGTATATGTAATAGAAAGTGTTTTTGTCCAAAATATATGTTAAAATGTTAGGGAGAATAATAAGTTTAAAGTGTTCTTAGGCTCCAGGATATTTAAGGGCTTATATTGTAAATGCAAAATATTATTTGGCTACAGGTGCTTAAGCTCAATGCTGCCGGATATACCGGTATGAACGATACTTGCAAATGGCCGGTTTCAAAGTTTTATGCAGGAGGAATGTATATTGGATAATTTTGACAGGGGAAAATACGAAAAATTTGTACA
Organism: Firmicutes bacterium UBA3930; assembly: GCA_002385885.1. GTDB lineage: Bacteria > Bacillota > Clostridia > Caldicoprobacterales > Caldicoprobacteraceae > DTU074. The sequence continues at coordinate 22,446 of DGEI01000011.1, read as the reverse complement.
GGCCCATCCAAAAGGGCACTTTATGCAGTCGTTGAAATGGGCACAGGTCAAATCAAACTGGCACAACGAAATAATTACGGTTGAAGACCGGCAGGGAGATATTAAAGGTTCAATGAGCCTGTTGATAAGAAAACTCCCTTTGGTGAATTATACCATAATGTATTCGCCACGGGGGCCGGTATGCGATATGCATAATAAGGATACCATTAAAGAATTAATAGACAAAGCTAAAGATACTGCCAGGAAATATAAAAGCTATGTTTTAAAAATCGATCCCGATATTGAGAAAGATGACACCAAATTCGCAGAGATTGCTAAAGAGTTAAAAATGAAAATTAAGAATGATTCCAAGGACTTCGAAGGAGCACAGCCCAGATTCGTTTTCCGCCTTGATCTAAGGAATAAAACTGAAGAGGAGCTGTTAATGTCTTTTCACCATAAGGTAAGATACAACATCCGCTTAGCCGTGAGAAAGGGAGTAGAAATAAGAATCGGTACAAAAGAAGATATTCCGGAATTTCATAGAGTAATGGTTGAGACGGGATTAAGAGATAACTTCGTTGTCAGGAGCGCCGAATACTTTGAGAAAATGCTTGACTGCCTGGGTCCTGATAATATAAGGCTTTATTTAGCGTACTACCAGGGCAAATTGATTGCCGGAACCATCGCAATATTATACGGCAACAAATGCTGGTATCTATACGGAGCCAGCAGCAACCGGCACAGAAATGTTATGCCCAATTACCTTCTCCAATGGGAAATGATAAAATGGGCTTTGGAAAATAATTGTGATATATACGATTTCAGAGGCGTATCCGGAAATCTTGATGAAAACCATCCCCTGTATGGCTTATATCGATTTAAGAAGGGATTTGGCGGGAAATTTACCGAGTTTGTAGGAGAATTGGATTATGTATTTAATCCTTTCATCTATGTCATCGTCGAAAAATCCGGGGCAATATATCGGAAATTACGAAGGAGACTGTTCGTAGCAAAAAACAGAATAAGCCGGAGGTAAATACTTACAATGAATAAACTAGTTATCGATAAAGACATCCTTATAAAAAACATTGAAGCAATTAAGAAGCATACGCGGTCAAAAATAATCGCTGTTCTTAAAGCCAATGCCTATGGCTTGGGCTTGCTTGAGTTTGCCAGTGTTTTGCAGCAGAATGGCATAGATTTTTTTGCTGTAACCGACATAAAAGATGCATTAAAGCTAAGAGAAAACGGTATTACAGGTCAAATATTGCTCCTTACCCCCACCAACCAGGCTGAAGAAGCCCTGCTTATAATCAAGAACAAAATAATTGCAACTGTTGGTTCCAGATCGTCAGCCCTTGTATTGAACAATGCCGCTTCTTCTCTTAAAGAAACTGCAAGTTTCCATTTAAAAATCGATACCGGATTGGGACGGTTTGGTTTTTTACCCCGGGAAATCCCGGATGTGTGTTCCTTCCTAAAAACCCTGAACAATATTCAAATTACAGGAACATACTCTCACTTTTCTTTTTCATTCTCAAAAAAAACCAAAGCCGTTTACAAGCAGTATGTTACCTTCATAAACGCCGTTGAAAAAATACGTCAAAAGGGATTGGATCCGGGAATGTGTCATATATGTAATTCTTCAGCTTTTTTGCTTTTCCCGCAAATGCACCTGGATGCTGTAAGAATTGGTTCGGCTTTTTTAGGCAGACTCCTGGTGAAAAACATATGTAATCTTGAAAAGATTGGTTACCTCAAATCCCGGATTATTGAACTGAAGGAACTTCCAAAAAATCATAATATAGGTTATGCCAACACATACAGGACCAAAAGGCCGGTTAAAATTGGGATTGTGCCTGTTGGTTACATGGATGGGTTTGGACTGAGGAAACGGAGAGATTCCTTCAGGTTCAGCGATATATTAAGCTATATATGGAGAGATTTAAGGCTGCTGAAAAAAAAAGAATTGGTTTTTATCAACGGTAAACATGCCCGGATATTGGGCAGAATAAACATAAATAATATTGTTGTAGATATAACAGGTATCGGTGCAAACATTGGGGATGAAGTCATCCTGGCCAATATAAACCCTTTGCTTGTTGGAAGTCACGTAGAGCGGGAATATATATAGGGGTTTCTCAATTTACCTTACCCCGGTGCCAACCGGCATCATTCAACTATCCGGCTTAGAGCTTCTGCCAGATAGTAAGCCGCTCTTTCCGCTTCCTTCAGTGTAGTTAAGTTGCTGCCAACTTCCACTAATATAGCTTTCGTTGATACATGCTGATTATATCGTGAAGGCTTAACATAAACCGGTTTAGCCAGCCCAGGATATAATTCATTTACCTTATTGGTTAATCTCAGGGCAAACTTGTAGTTCTCCTTCCAATCAGGTTTTTTCGAAAAACCTCCTACATATCCCTGGCCGGTACCAATAACCACGAACAGCTTTGCAACCCTTTCTCCGTTAATGTATACCACTTCCTCGTCGGGACTTTTTGCACCTTCCTTATAAGCATTTCTGTGTAAATCTATGAAAATTTTTAAGGATTTATACTCATCCATGCGTTTTTGAATGGTTTTCAACGATCTCACATATGCTGTTGCATGATCTCCCTGTTCATGTTCGGTACGATCGTGTAAAACGGAAATACCCTTGGACTCCAGATGCCTTGACAGTACATCCCCCACCTTAACCACTGTATAATCCAGATCGTCGCATCTGAATGCCTCAACTGCTTTATAAGGATTTTCCGGATCAGGCTTATACGCCTCCCTGGAATGAGTGTGATATATCAATATCTGAGGTCCTTCTCCCGTTAGTGTAATGGAACCAAGATCGTCCTTTATCTTCGATATTTCTATTTTTATTTCCTGGGACATATCGGGTTCATGTTTTAAAAAGATTTCCGGCGCATCCATAATCCTCTCCTCCGGATTTCCCCGGGAAGCGCTGGTTTCTACCGAGCTGTTGTCCGATATTCCGCTTAGAAAGGGCATCTGATAAGCTAATATATTACGGGGATCGCTAAGTTTGTTGAATACTTTCAGATAGATCTGTTTTCCGTTGTTATTCTGATCTGTCTGATCCAGCGAATCCCCGGAATCTTTCATATGTAGTCTGGATACCAGACGGTATCCAAAAAACAGTACCAAAACCAGGAGCACTATAACAAAAATATAATACATCACGCTTCTAAGCCTATAAACCCTAATATGTACCATCCCCCACATCCCTTTCCTCCGCCGTCTCTATAACATATTCACATGCAAAACACAATAGAACGCCAAATTATCAATTCAAAAAATGCTTGACATCTTCAAGGCTCATATTTTCATGCAAAGCCAGATCGAGGCCATCTGCCAGGATGTCCGCTATATAATCAATCATGAGATCCGTTTCTTTCGGAGTTACTACCATATCCCCCAACTCCTGAGACACTACCTGCTGTACCATAATATCCAGCTGTGTCTCGTCCATCCGTTCAAGCGTCTGGTAGAAAGAGCTTATCGGTCCGGCCTGGTTTTTGAACTCATCTATCATCAGCTGCAGACAGTCCCGTCCAATAGTATGGGCATAGACAACCGTCGGCACACCAATAGCGATTGTCGGTACACCAAGAGTATCCTTGTTAATTCCCATTCGTTTATTACCTATCCCGGAACCGGGATTAATACCGGTATCGGCAATTTGAATTGTTGTGCCAATCCTGTCAGTTTTCCGTGACGCCAATGCGTCAATGGCTATGACAAAATCGGGTTTTATCCTTTGCACAATTCCCATAATTATTTCGCCTGTTTCAATACCGGTTATACCTAAAACTCCCGGTGCCACTGCACAAACCGATCTGATTCGCTCATCCACCTGATCGGGTATATATTCAAAAATATGCCTTGTTACCAAAACCCTGCCAACTACTTTTGGCCCCAATGAATCGGGGGTAATATTCCAGTTGCCCAATCCTACTATTAAAGTAACACTATCCTTATTCAGATTCATTAATTTTCCCAATTCCTGAGCCAGCAAACTACTTATATTTTCCTGGTATTCCGGATCCCTGTTTTTTATATCCATAGCCTCCAGCGTTATATAATTGCCTTGTGGTTTTCCCAGCTTTTCTTCACCCAGAGGTGATATGATATGAACCCGGGAAATTTTTACACCATCTTTCTCCTCTTCATCCACCCTGACACCCGGTATGTGAAACTGATTCTGCTCCTGCAGCACTTCCCTTGCTTCCAATGCCAGATCCGTACGTATGCTTTTCATATATCCATCATCCTTTCAAAAACATTATTTGCAGATCTGTTATTTAGAGTTGCCTCATGTTATAAATTTATTCTTACTTTCCTTACAAAAGCATAATTCTATTGGACATTATTATAAAGAATATTATGGAGCTCACATTAAACTCCAGTGAATGGAATAGTATTCCCCAAATAATACTCATTGGTAATCACACTGTCGAGTATAATGGTTGTGCTGAATATTATTCCGCTCGCCGGAGCTCAAGACTAAGAACCATTTATTTTTTGTTCTTGCATTACCGATACATTCGTGGTAGAATATTTACCGTCGAATCGCATAGAAGGAGGTGATAGCCTTGGCAATCAGCAGATCATCTTTAAAAAGAGCAAGAATCATAAAAGCCAAAACCCTTAGAAATAAAATGGTAATGTCCAATATGAGAACAATGATAAAGAAATTTGAGAACTCTCTGGCGAATGGTAATATAGAAGAAGCAAGAAGCCTGTATCCTTTGGTTGTAAAAAGAATTGATATGGCAGCTTCCAAGGGAACCATTCATAAAAATACCGCTAACCGCAAGAAATCAAAGTTAGCCATTCGTTTGAATAAAGCTGCAGCATCACAGCAATAACAATAGTAAAAGCTTCCGTATAGTGGGAAGCTTTTTTGATTTTATTCAGATATTACACATTTTTATAATAAGCATTTCAACTCCTGTACGAGCCTGCATTCTTCCGCTCTTAATGCTATAGTCGGTCTTCAGGCACTCATCCAAGGCTGTTTTTAACTTGTCCTTTGTAAAATAGCGGCTTTGCTGCAGACACTTTTTTACTGTATACGGATGAGCATCGATTTCGCGGGATATTGCATCTTCTTTTAATCCCTTTTCATTCAGGCTTTTACACTGAAATATCATACGAATATGTCTGGAAATCATGACCAGTATTGAGAAAATATTCTCTCCTTCAGATAATAATCTGTCAAGGAAATAAAGAGCCTGTCCGGCATTCATTGTCCCAACAGCCTCAATTAATTGAAAAATGGTATATTCAACTGAAGGCGTAACTACCGCATTTATGCTCTCTTCCGTGATGAATTTGTTATCTCCCGTATAATCGATAAGTTTACTAAGCTCATTATGTATTTTTTCAATCCTGTTCCCAGCGATATGGAGAAAGTGCCGGAGTGCAGCAGGCGAGATCTGCTTACCCCTGCGTCTGAGATTATTTTTGACCCAGCTTGATAGCTCATTCTGCTTTAAAAGCTGAAATTCCACCACAAGGCCCAGCTTCTGGATATCCTTATACAACGACTTACGCTTGTTTACCTGTCCCGGGCAGTAAAAGACCAGGCAAGTGGTGTCCGGTATACGAGACAGATATGATTTCAGCTTGCTCTCATCCAAAGAAGATCTCGTCCCCTGTAAAACCGGCAAATTCTTTACCACTACCAATCTCATCCCGGCCATAAACGGGAGGGTTTCACATGCATAAATAATATCATCAGCAGTTATGCTGTTCCCATCCAGCACCTGATGGTTAAGAGCCGCCAGGCCTGGAGAAACCACCGCATTTGTCAGCTGAAGAAGCGCCTGTTCTTTTACATATTCTTCTTCTCCATAAAACAAATAAAGGTTATTAATACGTTTGTTCTTTATATTATTAAAGATCTCTCTATAACCTATTTTCATATGTTATGCACCTGTCTTGGCCTATTTATATTGATTATATATACTGATTATATCTGATTTTATTTGGATAAACAAGTTGACATCGACTGTATTTTTTTATATATTGATTCCATCTATAATTATAATAGTTGAATTTGATTCAGTAACGGAGGCGGAAACAATGAAATCATATTATTCACAGGAAACCGGCTTTTTTGGAAATACAAATCCCCGGGAACTCCTCAACAAATATGGCAGTCCGTTATACGTATATAATGAAGTGATATTAAGAGAACGATGCAGGGAAATAATTGATTTGGTTTCTTATCCAAAATACAGGGTCAATTATTCAGCAAAAGCCAATTCAAATCTTCAGCTGCTAAAAATTATACATGAAGAGGGGCTTCATGCAGATGCCGTATCTTCCGGCGATATATATATCCTTGAAAAAGCTGGCTTCAAACCGCATGAAATCCTGTTTACGTGCAATAATGTATCAAGAGAGGAAATGGAATTTGCAATCAAAAGAGGTGTAACAATCAGTGTTGATTCGATATCCCAGTTGAAACAGTATGGAAGTATAAATCCGGGGGGCAAAGTTGCCGTTCGTTTTAATCCGGGAACAGGTGCCGGTCACAACGAAAAAGTCATTACAGCCGGCAACAATACAAAATTTGCCGTTCATCCGGAATCTATACCCGAAATAAAGCAAATATTGCGTAAATACAACCTTAAATTAACCGGCATTAACCATCATATCGGTTCTTTATTCATGGATCCAAAACCATACGTTGAGGCTGCAAAATCCCTGCTTTCAATTGCAGAAAACTTTAGCGGCTTGGAGTTTATTGATTTTGGTGGTGGTTTTGGGATCCCATACCGCAAGCAGGCCGGCGAAAAAAGATTAGACTTAAAATTGATGGGCGATCAACTGACTGATTTGATTCATGATTGGACGAACAGAAACAAAACCCAGCCTGCCTTTATAGTCGAACTGGGACGATATATTGTTGCCGAATGCGGTATACTCCTTGGCACCGTACATGCCGTGAAACAGAATCACAACATAACCTACGTAGGCACCGACCTGGGATTCAATGTATTGCTCAGGCCTGCAATGTATAATTCCTATCATGATATAGAAATATATGACAGTAGTGGGGTTATGGTAAAAAGCAGCGAACACAGCGATCATATGAATGCTGTCATTGTAGGAAACATCTGTGAAAGCGGCGATATTATTTCCAGGAACAGGGTCATTCCTCCGGTTGAAGAAGGTTATACAATAGCAGTAATGGATGCAGGTGCCTATGGTTATTCAATGTCATCCAACTATAACAACCGTTTGCGCCCGGCTGAAGTCATGATTGATCAAAATGGCCGCGACATTCTGATTCGCAGAAGAGACACATATGAGAATCTGTTGAAAAATTTTCCCACAGTACAGCCGGAATAAATTCTGTGCAAGCTGCAAAAAGCAATGCACCATCCTACGGCATAAGCCGCAAAAACAGTATGAGGGATTAGCCCTCGTTTCATATTTGCCTCGGAAATATGCCAAAAATGTTATTTTGGTGCTATACAAGATAATAAATATATGGTATATTGAACAAAATCATAAACAGCATTTGCGTTCTATTATTGTGAATTAAAAACATGACACAACAGAATAATAGAACTGTCATCAATGACAATCCCGTTTCGAATTTAGAGAGGAGGGTGCTGATATATGAAGACCGTTATAATAATCGACTCATGTAGTGATCTCCCCCTTGAGTATGTAAAACAGCATAACATTCCTGTTGTTAATTTTACTTATCATTTTAAGGGAAAGGATTGCCCGGATGATCTGGGACAGACCATATCATACAGAGAGTTTTATGATGCGATACGGAATGGTGAAATGCCTACCACATCCCAGGTAAACGCCCAAACATATGTAAATCTATTCAGGAAGTATGTGCTTGAGGGAAAATCGATAGTCTACCTTTGCTTTTCCTCTGCCTTGAGCGGAAGCTATAACAATTCCCTCATAGCCCGGAATATGATAACTGAGGAAATCCCGGAGGCAGATATCAGCATAATTGATACAAAGAGTGCCTCATTGGGAGAAGGCCTGCTGGTTTATTATGCCATTGATATGCTTGAAAAAGGAGCATCAAAAGAAGAGATTATAAATTGGGTGGAGAATAACAAGTTAAAGCTGCACCACTGGTTTACTGTAGAGGATCTTGGACATTTGAAAAGAGGTGGAAGACTATCCGGAACCGCCGCTTTTGTTGGTTCTATTCTGGATATTAAACCTGTTTTAAATGTTGATGACGAAGGCCGCCTCATTCCGAGAATTAAGGTAAAGGGCCGGAAGAAATCCCTGCGTACACTGGTGGAAAAAATGGAAGAGAATATTATTAGCCCCGAACAGCAGGTTATAGCCATCAGCCATGGAGATTCACGGCACGATGCAGATTACCTTGCTGAGCTGATACGTTCCAGGTTCCAGGTTAAGGATATCATTATAAACTCCATCGGCCCTGTAATCGGTTCCCATTCGGGACCTGGTACGGTGGCAGTATTCTTTATGGGGGGAAACCGTTAATGGTTTCCCTTTATTTATAAACTCCTATATCTTTTGCCCGCAGTACGGACAGTAAGCGAATGAATGATGGAGCACTGCACTGCAGTCAGGACACCGGTTGCTGGCGTGTTCATATGCTGATATCTCTTCAAGCCGGTTTATATCCACATCGCCGCTGTCCTTTATTTCTTTTGCATAATCATCCGGTACCCTGAAAATCCTGTTGCAGCACCTGAACCTCATATAATACTTTCTGTTCCATCTGAATATTGGGATGAAAAACAAATGAAAATAGGTGAAATGCTCAATCAGCTCACCCCTGGAGAGTTTGCCGCACTTACAAACAATATTTGGGTATTCACGTATCACTCTTTGTTTATCCTGTATACCGAATATCCCGATAAATATCATAGACTTCCGCCTCCCGATGCCTCAGTATTGTCATCTGTTCTCATTATACACCCCATAATTCAACAAGTGAACACTCTCTTTTAATCTTTCTCCAATACCAATTTGCCTGATGCTCATTATATAAAACCAAAATATCAATAAAGCCCTGCAGTTGAGGAACATGTATTGTTCCAACCGGCTATATTCTGTCTACTTTCCTGGTTGCCACAAGATTAGCGCCGGTACCGGCAATATTTTTTATCAGCACATCGCCAATATCGATGGGAGCCTTAACTGTTAACCCTTTTGTAAGTTTCAGGGATTCAATAATTTTGTCCTTTGGAATGCTTCTGTCGGTCCTGGCAGATACCAGTCTGTGAGCCCCGCCATCCACCCATAAAGAAGTGGTAAAAACTCTTAAAGGACATGCAGCTTCCTGAATTGCATAATCCCTGCCCCGCTTACAGCCATGCCCTTCAACTTCCCATTCCCCGTTTTTTCCCGGATGAATTTGTATATGACACCCTCTCGGGCACAATATACATATCAGCTGCATTCCGCATCATCCTCCTCATTTCGGTTTCTCCATCTCAACTGTAATTTCTTTGTTTTGCTTACCCCCGTTAAAAGTTCTCTTTTCAGGATTAATCGTTCCATCTGTCCGGGAACCATACGCATCAGCCGTTTTGAAGCAAGAACCTTTTCACCATCAGTCAGTTCCACGGTACCGTCTTTATAAATGCCATTGGATCTGAAATAGAATTCCACATCACTGTCCCCATAAATCCGCTGGGGAACAACATAGCGTATACCCTTGCCCGGAATTACCTGAAGATAATCGCTATCCGAAGGGCTTCGGCCGTTAATATAGCGGTACGCACCTTCACCGGTTATTTCAGCTTCTTTACTGACGTAATCAACCAAATCGTGTACATGGAGCACATTGCCGCAGGAAAAAATGCCCGGTACACTGGTCTGCCTGAACTCATCCACAATTGGGCCGCCTGTTATGGGATCCAACTTCACTCCCGCTCCTTCACTAAGTTCATTTTCCGGAATTAATCCGACGGATAAAAGCAGGGTATCACACGATACATATTCCTCGGTCCCTTTTATGGGATTGCGCTTATCATCAACACGGGCAACTGTCACGCCCTGAAGCCTTTCCTTACCGTGAATCCTGATAACGGTATGGTTATATTTCAAAGGAATGCCATAATCATCCAGGCATTGCCGTACATTTCGTATAAGCCCGGTAGAATAGGGCATAATCTCACAAACCATCTTTACCCGGGCGCCTTCCCAGGTTAACCTTCTGGCCATTATTAAACCAATGTCGCCGGAACCAAGTATCACAACTTCCCTTCCCGGCATATACCCCTCTATGTTGATCAGCCGCTGCGCCATGCCTGCTGTATATACTCCGGCAGGCCGTCCTCCCGGAATTCTCAGGGCTCCCCGCGTCCTCTCCCTGCATCCCATGGCAAGTATAACAGCATTGGCTTTTATTTCCATTAACCCATTCCGGGAATTAACTGCATATATTGTTTTGTCCTCTTTTATCTCAATCACCATAGTGTTCAACAAACAAGAAATCCCAGTCTTTCTTATCTCATCGATAAACCGCTGGGCATATTCAGGTCCTGTTAACTCTTCACCAAACCAATGCAATCCAAACCCGTTATGAATACACTGTTGGAGAATTCCGCCCAAATGTTCATCTCTTTCCAATATCATTATATTCCTTATACCATGCCGGTAACATGATAAAGCTGCTGCCAGTCCGGCCGGCCCGCCTCCAATTATTGCAACCTCTGTTTTTACACTCAAAGCTCTCCACCCTCTTCTAAAAAGTCTTTGATCCTTCCAAGCACTATTCTCGAGCTGCCGCCTTTCTTTGTAATATATTCCATGGGAATTCCCAGTTCTCTTTCAATTATCTCCATAATACGGGGAGTGCAAAAGCCGCCCTGGCATCTGCCCATACCGGCTCTGGTCCTGCGCTTAATTGCATCAGTCGTATTCACCGGCAGTTTTGTCCGCAGTGCCTGTACTATTTCTCCCTCAGTCACCGTTTCACATCTGCAAACTATCCGCCCGTACTTTGGATCTTCTTTCACTATTTGCATCCTTTCTTCCCAATCCATATCACGAAAACGCTTAATCCCTTTACGAATAGGATTAAAATCCTTTTTTAACTCCAGAGGTCCGCAAATTCCGGTCAAAATGGCATTAACCTCTCTGGCTATGGCCGGGGCAGCCGTCAACCCCGGCGAACAAATACCGGCAGCATGAATAATCTTTTCAGACACACCGGAGGGACGTACTATAAAATCTCCTTCATCGGCTATTGCTCTCAAACCGGCAAATACCGTTATAACACCATCTCCAGGCAAAGAAGGGACCGACTCCAATGCTTTGCTGTATATAAAAGCCAAACCTTCAGCAGAAGTGCAATCATCATCTCTTTTTTCTGTGTCAACTGCATTAGGGCCGATAAGCAAGTTGCCGTCTACAGTAGGTGTCACCAGCACCCCCTTACCCATATTTGACGGAGGCTGAAATACCGTCCGGCTGACCATATTGCCCCATTTTCTGTCATAGAGGCAGTATTCGCCTTTCCTTGGATGTATTATAAACGAATCATCACCCGCCATTTTGCTTATAACATCCCCATTTACACCTGCTGCATTTATAACGCAGCTGGCAACAAAATCCCGCCTGGACGTTATAATGCGGAATTTATCATTTTCTTTCCTCTCAATGGATTCCACTCTATGCTCAAAATAAAATTCCACCCCGTTGTCTGCTGCATTTTCAGCCATAGCAATTGTTAATTCATATGGAGATGTTATTCCGCCTGTGGGAGCCCATAAAGCAGCTACTACACCGGGATTTATGCTGGGCTCCATTTCAAGAACCTCATTGGCCGGCAAAAGCCTCAGATCCGCGACACCATTTTTTACACCCTGAACCATCAAACGCTCAAGTTGAAAAACATCTTCATCGTTGAAAGCCAAAACCAGGGAACCGTTACGTCTAAATGGAACATCCAATTCTTTGCATATACGATCATACATAGCATTTCCCTGAACATTGAGCCGTGCCATCAGAGTACCCGGCTTACAATCATAACCTGCATGCACTATGCCGCTGTTGGCGCCCGAACTCCCGGCCGCCGCATCAGAACCGGCCTCCAGAACGGCTATATTCAGCTTATACCGGGCTAACTCCCTTGCAATGCTGGCACCTACAACTCCGGCACCAATTACTATAATATCGTACATTAAACCTTCCCCCCTGCAATAAAAAAACCATATTAATCCAGCCTCATTGCGGCTTGATTAATATGGCTTCTCACATCTCGCGCCATTTGCACTATTGGTTTTTAGCTTCATACCAATATAAATATAACAGGAACAACTATCGTTGTCAATATCGCATAGTTTTTTACATTTTATGTCTTTTTGTCCTAAATCATGCTCTAGGTTGCATAATGATCGAAATATCCCTGTATAAGCACAACAGGAGTACCCTTGTCTCCGCTGCCGCTTATAAGATCACACAGGCTTCCAAGCAGATCTGTCAGCCGACGGGGAGTAGTACCCTGTGAAATCATTTTATCGGCCATATCTTTTTCTTTTGATTTAATGATATTCTTAATACTTTGCTCAATATTGCCATCACCAGGATGGATGTTATCGGCCAAATATTTTAACTTAACTTCGTTTGGTGTGCCATCCAGACCATCAGTATAGGCAGGAGCAACCAAGGGATCAGCCAACTCCCAAATACCGCTGGCCGGATCCTTAAAAGCACCGTCCCCGTATATCAAAACTTCCATTTTTTTGCCGGTAAGTTCTTTAAGCCGTGCCTGAAGTTTTTTTACAAATATATCTCCATCCCTTGGAAATAGTTTAACAGTGTTTTCAGAAGCCCGGTTTGATCCAAGCAGACCATACTGAGGATGAAAACCGCTGCCGTTCACCGGTTGATTCAGTATATCATCCAGTCCATACACCGTCCTGGCCCCGGCTTTTTTGAGCAATCGCTTTGTTCTCAACCGTGTATGGATATCAGCAGTCAGAACATGGGGTGTATATCTCAGTATTGTTTTGGGATCGTTTGAGAACACAATGGTAATATCCTCTGCCAGTTCTTTGTAATATTTGATATAATCTATGCCGGTATACGGATGTATTGCTCCATGACCAAAATATCTGTAGAATTCTTCTTCAGTTAATGCATCTCTATATGGATTTACTCCTTTTTCATCCAGTTCCTCCCAGGTCAGAATGGGATTGCCCACTTCATCGGTAGGATAGCTTAACTGCAGATAAACTTTATTAACACCACGTGCGATGCCTTGAAGAATCATTGAAAAACGATTCCGGCTCAATATGGGAAATACAACCCCGACTTCGCCGTCAGGATATTTATTAACTATATCTGATGTAATATGATCGATTGTAGCATAATTCCCCTGTGCCCGGGCTACTACCGCTTCCGTAATCCCCAACACATCTCTGTCATTTAAACTATATCCTTCTATTTGGCTCGATTCTAAAACGGCTCTTGCTGCAATTTCTATCAGGTCATCACCCTTGCGAATAATCGGTAAACGTATACCTTTGGCCTGTGTTCCAATAGTTCTCATTAATATACCTCCACTTCCCAGGTCAGGAATCATCCAATCCGGTTATCCTGTTGGCTTTGTTATACCATTGTTTCAACAGCAAATTTAGTCTATGCCCGATTGTGATTATATACTATAATCTGTTTGAGGTCCATATCTTTTTTAAAAAAACCGAACATTTTCAGATATTTTTAATAATATGTTCGAATCTTTATGATTCATAAAAAAGCCCCTTCTTATGAAGGGGCTTAAATCTTGTTATCTAATCTTTTTTCTTTCTCCTTGACAGTGATAATCCGCCAAAACCCCCGATTATAGCAATGTAAAAACCAAAATCATAAAGCCAGCCGCTGTTATTGATCTCATATATCCTTATCTCATTATTAAAAAAATGCACTATTAACGATATTGGGGCCAGCCATCCATGCCATACCCCCCAGAAGAACCCTGCCGGATTATTTGGTGTATTTGTGCCGTCGCCCGGAATACATCCGGTCAATAATAATACCAAGCAAACAGCAACAATCAGCAATAACGCTTGTTTAGTCACCATATTCCACACCTCACTATATATTAAACATATAAATGGAATTATCATTGGCAATTCTGACAAAGCAAAAGGGCCTAACCTATGAAATACAACACCGGCTAAGCCCTGATACTATTATTTATTCTGCAGCTTATATCGTATCTTAAACCCCTGTTCTTCAATTGATTTTTCTATTTCATCTGTGTTCAGGGAACTTATTCCGACAACCACATCGCTTTTTCCGCCCGCTCCGCGGTAAACAGCTACTCGTGTAATATTCGCGCCATATCCTGTAAATATGCTTATCAGCTTTAGCAGCACGCCTGGCTCATCAATTGCTTCAATGGTAAAACGTGTACCCCGTTCACGGAACCCCAGCAGCTCAATAAATGCATCAAATATATCGCTTTCAGTAATAATTCCGACCAGCTTGTCACCGTCAACTACCGGCAAAAAGCCAACCCTTTGATCACGCATTAATATAGCCGCTTCTTCCAACAAGGCATTTGGTGGGATGACAACAGGATCTTTTGTCATTATCTGCTTAATCTTTGTCTTGGACAGCAAATAAGTAATCTCACTCATGCTGAGGCTGGTTGCTTTTGACGGTGAATATCTCTCAATATCCTCCTTGGTAACAACACCTACCAACTTGCCATTCTTAACTACAGGCAGACGCCTTATCCCATGTTTCATCATAATCTCCTGCGCATCCGGAATGGTATGCTCGGGAGAAATGATGAACGGATTCGTTGTCATCCTGCTCTTTACATACATTGTCTTACCCCCCTAAATAGGCTTTTTTGACCTGATCGCTTTGCAGAAGCTCTTCTCCGGTCCCATGCAGAACAATGGAGCCGGTTTCCATAACATACGCACGGTGGGCTATCTGCAATGCCATCATGGCATTCTGTTCAACCAGCAGCACGGTTGTACCCGCCTTGTTTACACCTCTTATTATATTAAAAATTTCCTGAACCAACAAGGGTGCAAGGCCCATTGACGGTTCATCCAGCAAAAGAATTTTAGGCCGGCTCATCAGCGCTCTGCCTATAGCCAGCATCTGCTGCTCCCCACCCGATAAGGTTCCTGCCGGCTGCTTTTGCCGGTCCGAAAGAACCGGAAAAAGGTCATATACCATCTTTAGGTCCCTGGCTATTTCCGGTTTGTCTTTCCTTAGATATGCACCCATCTCAAGATTCTCCAAAACCGTCATAGCCGGAAAAACCCGCCGTCCCTCAGGCGCATGGGAAATACCCTTGTTAACCCTTTGCTGGGCAGACATACCTGTAATGTTTTCACCATTCAGAATGATATCGCCGCTGGTAGGCTTTTTTAAACCTGAAATAGTACGCAAAGTTGTTGTCTTTCCTGCACCGTTGGCACCAATCAGGGTCACAATTTCTCCATCATTAACAGTTAAAGAAATGCCTTTTAAGGCATGTATGACTCCAAAATGCACGTTTAGGTTATTAATCTCAAGCATTGCTAACATCCTCCCCCAAATACGCCTCTATGACCCTCGGGTTGGACCTTATTTCATCCGGAGTACCTTCAGCAATTAATATGCCGTAGTCTAACACATATATGCGCTCGCATATCTTCATTACCACAGACATATCATGTTCAATCAACAGTATGGTTAAATTGAACTTCTCCCGTATCCATTTGATAAGCTCAGTAAGCTGGGCAGTCTCGGCAGGATTCATACCTGCAGCCGGTTCGTCCAACAGCAATAATTCAGGATTGGTAGCCAATGCCCTGGCTATCTCCAGATGGCGTTGCTCTCCATAGGGCAGATTTTTTGCGTATTCATCCTTTTTTTCATCAAGGTTAAATATTTTAAGCAATTCCATACTTGCATCGGCAATTGTTTTTTCTTCTCTGCGATAGGAGGGCGAGTGCAGAAGGCTTGCCAGCAGTCCATACTTAACATTTTTGTGCATAGCAATCCGTACATTGTCAAACACGGTTAAATCCCTGAACAGGCGTATATTCTGAAATGTCCTCGCTACTCCTTCTTTACATATTTTATGCGGCCTCAATCCGTGTAATGATATCTTGCTATCATCTTTGCAGAATGTTATATTACCGCTGGTAGGTACATAAACACCGGTAAGAAGATTAAACACGGTAGTTTTTCCCGCACCATTGGGACCGATTAAACCAATCAATTCACCCTGCTGCAGCTCTATATTTACATTCAAAACAGCAGTTAATCCGCCGAATGACTTGGTTAGTTTCTCTATAGCCAATAATTGCATATTTATTTTTCTCCCTTCCCAAATGCGAATAACTTGCCCATCCTGTTAAACATGGAGATTGAAATTTCCTTTGAACCCAACAAGCCCTGGGGACGGAATATCATGATTATAACTAATATCAGTGCATATAAAATCATACGGATTTCCGGAAAAGATTGAAAGTAAGTAGACACAACGGCCAATAAAACAGCAGCCAGAACAGAACCGGAAATACTCCCTAATCCACCGAGTACTACAATAACCAGTATATCAACCGACTTTAAGAATCCGAATAAATCGGGTTTTATATAATAAAAGTATGAGGAATAAAGGGCTCCTGCTATACCTGCGCAAAAAGCTCCGATTATAAATGCCAGAACTTTATACTTTGTAGTATTTATTCCCATGGCTTCGGCAGCAATTTCATCCTCACGGATAGCAATACATGCCCTTCCATGAGAAGATTTCAATAGATTTCTAATCAGCAGGATGGTACCCGCTACAAATACATACAACCATGGCCAGTTAACAAAACGGGGGATATCATTTAAGCCCGCCGCACCGTTTGTGATACTGTCCAAATTTATAAATACAATACGGATAATTTCTGACATCCCCAGGGTTGCAATAGCAAGATAATCACCACGTAAACGCAAAGTGGGCAAACCAACCAAAAACCCAACAAGCGCAGCCATTACAGCACCCATTAACACTCCTGCAAGAAACCCTGCAATGGTAGGCACTCTCATGGTTATTAATGCACATGTATATGCACCAATTGACATAAATCCAGCATGTCCTAAGGAGAACTGGCCGGTAAAACCGGTTATCAAATTAAGGCTGACTGCTAATATAATATTTATACAAATTGTAACCAGCGTTGCCTGGAGATAAGCGTTTATAATATTTGTCGATACTAACAGCTGGACAATAGCGTAGGCGAGCAGCATAAAAATAATCCTTTGCGTTAACTGCTTGTTTAATATTCCTCTCACTACTTACACCTTCTCTCCAGTGTTTTTCCCCAGCAGCCCTGCAGGCCTTACAATGAGAATCAGAATAAGGATAGCAAACACCACTGCATCCCTGTACATTGAATAACCGTACCCTGAAACAAAAACTTCAATAATTCCAATTACATACCCGCCTAACATAGCGCCCGGAATGATGCCAATGCCGCCAAAAACAGCAGCAACAAATGCCTTAAGTCCGGGCAAAACGCCCATTAAAGGATTAATAGAATTATAATATATACCGACTAAAATTCCTGCAGCCCCGGCAAGAGCAGATCCCAAAGCAAAGGTGAAGGAAATGGTAGTATCTACATTAATACCCATCAGTTCGGCAGCGTCTTTATCCATGGAAACAGCTCGCATCGCCTTCCCGATCTTTGTTTTCTTGACAATTACTTGTAATAGTACCATCAGAATAACAGTAATAACTGCAATAAGAATTTGTTGTGTGGAAATAACAATATCTCCAATTTTATATGTCTTTGCCATAAAACCCGTCATAGAAGGATATGTTCTGACATTGGCAGAGGCAAAGAACATGGTGGTATATTCCAGGAAAAGCGAAACGCCTATAGCTGTAATCAAAGCAGCAATCCTTGTAGCATTCCTTAAAGGTCTGTACGCAATTCTCTCAATTGTAATTCCCAGAACCGTGCAAAACAGCATGGAGGCTAACAGGGAGGGCAAAAAACCTAAACCCAGCTTTGACATACAAACATAGCCAATATATGCACCTATCATGTATATGTCACAATGTGCAAAATTAATTAATTTTATAATACCATATACCATTGTATAACCAAGAGCGATAAGGGCATATATACTTCCCAAAGATATACCATTGATAATCTGTTGTATCAGTTGTTCCACCCGACTTCCCTTCTTTCGAACGCAAGTTTGATTTATATAGATATTGCGGTATTCAGGACACTATATATAGCAAAAACTGATTGCTGCTATATATAGCTGCAGATGCTATACTCATCATTTTGAGTTTATGAATGTATTATATCACGGTAAACAGAGGCCTGCAATATATCCGGAAACAATGAATCCTTTTATCCCGTCCCTGGCAAATGCTGATTTTTACTGCCAATCTATAAATTATCAATAAACAACCTGTACATGCTCACAAAAACGTATATAAGTGAGAACACAACAGTGCCCTCACTTATATACACATAGCTACAAATATAATAATTTTTCATTATTCATTGATGGACTAAAAATTAGTTGCTGACCTTATAAGTAGAATGCTGTTTTCCGTCCTTCAATTCTATGACAATTATATCCTTGACCACATTGTGATTTTCATCTATGCTGAAAGTCCCTGTAACACCTTCAAAGTTTTTGGTTGATTCCAATGCCTTTTTGACAGACTCACCATCAATCTTTTCGGCACGCTCTATAGCATCAGCAACAAATTTGCCAAGATCATATCCAAGCGCATTGAATGCATCCGGCTCTTTATTGTATTTTTTATTGAAGCTCTCTATAAAATCAGAAACTACATCACTTGGTTCTGCCGATGAATAGTGATTTGAGAAATAGACCTTGTTAAGAGCTTCGGCTCCGGCCAAATCAAGTAACACAGGAGAATCAAAACCGTCAGCCCCTAAGATTGGTACATCAATTCCCTGTGTCCGGGCCTGCTTAATGATGAGACCGGCTTCATTATAGTATCCCGGAATAAATATGACATCAAATTCTTTATTCTTTATGCTGGTAAGTATGGCATTAAAATCTGTATCTCCGCCAACATAAGCTTCTTTTGCAACAATGGTACCGCCGCCTTCTTCAAATACTTTTGTGAAGTTATCAGCAAGACCGGTTGCATAATCGCTTGAGCTGTCCATGATAATAACGGCCTGTTTGGCGTTTAGATTTTCAAGGGCAAATTTAGTTATACCCGTACCCTGCTGTGTATCAGTAAAACAAATTCTGAATGCATATTCCTGCACTTTTCCGCTGTCATCCACCGTTACAACATCGGCAGTGGCAGAACCTGAAACAACCGGTACCTTATTCTGATTGGCTACCGGTATCGTCGCCATAAACGACCCGGAAGTCGCAGGGCCCAAGACGGCAACTACTTTGTCCTGGGTCATCAATCTGGTTGCCAGAGTAGTAGCTTCAGATGGCTCAGATTTGGTATCATACTTAACAAGTTCAATCTTTTTACCTTTTACCCCGCCCGCTTCATTAATCTGTTCAATAGCGAGCTCTATACCCTCAACGGAACTCTGACCATAGGTAGCAACGCCGCCGGATAATTCATAGTTAACACCGATTTTAATTGTATCGCTGTCTGATTTGGAACAGCTTACAGCAAATACCATACTCAAGATCAACAGCATAATAATGCATACTTTTTTCATATTATTCACTCCCTCTGTATTTTTATAAATAATACTATAACACTCATCACCGTGTCAATAACTAAAAGCCAGCTTTTATAAATATAATAAGCCTTATATTCTGCCTTCTGACTTAACATATGGATATTTAAAACAAGTTTTTGCAAAATCTCGTATAATAGTATTAATTTATACGTATACATAATATATAATTATTTCATGATTTTCCTGTTTAAAAGATTGTAACAAAACAAAAATTGTAATTGAAATTCTTTAGAATATACGGTATAATATGAACATAAAATTAAATCACCAATATAATTAAGGCAATATGGGCCTTAAGTTTCTACCGGACAACCGTAAATTGTTCGACTATTGGGCGATTACGCAAATATGAGTATCCTGAATATCAGAGCAATAACAGGAGTCCCATTGATTGCTGCCTATTGCGTTTATTGTCGAATTTACGGTGATTGGTGAAAGCCAATTGCCTTTTTATTTGGTGAAACACCGCATATGTCGGTGATAAAAACTAAGGAGGAGGTTTCTTCATGGACAGATACTTTAAAATAAGCGAAAATAACTCAAATGTGTCAACCGAAATCCTGGCCGGCTTTACTACTTTTTTTGCATTATCTTACATCATTTTTGTTAATCCTGCTATTCTGTCCCAAACGGGCATGCCCTGGGGAGCTGTTTTCCTTGCAACTATCATTGCCGCAGTTGTTGGCACCCTTGTCATGGGCCTTTTTGCCAACGTTCCTTACGCACAGGCTCCCGGTATGGGACTGAATGCCTTTTTTACCTACACCGTTTGTTTTGGGCTTGGGTTTAGCTGGCAGCAGGCACTTGCCATGGTTTTCCTCTGCGGACTTATCAACATCATCATAACCGTAACCAAGATCCGCAAAGCCATAATCAAATCAATTCCTGTAAGTCTGCAGAACGCTATAGGCGGCGGTATCGGTATATTTATAGCATATATTGGAATCAAAAATGCCGGACTTATAAACTTTACTTCTGATCCCGGTCATAACATTATTCTTGACAGCGGTACCGTTATTGCCGACTCGAGCGCCGTTCCCGCTCTTGTAACCCTTAATGAACCGGCAGTCCTTCTGGCTATAATCGGCCTCGTTCTGACTGTTGTTCTTCTTGTATTCAAGGTAAAGGGAGCAATCCTGATAGGAATTATCGCCACCACCATCATCGGAATTCCCATGGGAGTGGTAGATATATCACAGGCTGGAACAACAACCGGTCTTGGTTCTGCTTTCGCCGATCTGGGTATTACCTTCGGTGCGGCTCTGGGGTCCGAGGGATTAGGGTCCCTGTTCTCCGATCCGTCGAAGCTCCCTCTGGTACTCGTCACCATTTTCTCCTTCAGCCTTGCCGATACTTTTGATACCATCGGTACTTTTATAGGTACCGGACGACAGAGCGGCATATTCACCGAAGAAGATATACGTCTCATGGAAACCAGCAGCGGTTTCAAGTCCAAAATGGACAAAGCTCTGTTTGCCGACGCAATTGCAACCTCTGTAGGTGCCTTATTTGGTACATCCAATACAACAACATATGTTGAAAGCGCAGCAGGAATAAGCGTCGGTGGCCGAACCGGCCTTACCAGCGTTGTTACTGCAGTGCTTCTGTTGGCCTGCGTATTTCTTGCTCCTGTTGCAGGACTGGTTCCCGCTGCTGCAACAGCACCAGCCCTCATTGTTGTCGGTATAATGATGATGTCAGCGTTTAAAGAGATTAAATGGGATGAGCTGAACGAAGCAATCCCCTCCTTCTTTGCAGGGGTATTCATGGCTTTGTGTTACAATATTTCCTACGGGATCGCAGCAGGATTTCTATTCTACTTAATAGTTAAGATATGCAAAAAGCAGTTAAAAGAAGTCCATCCCATTTTAATAGTATCCACAATACTGTTTATCATAAACTTCATCGTACTTGCCCTTATCTAGAGATATATTGAGGATGGCTGTCTATTCAACATTGTTATATTATATAAGGTAATAGAACGCCGGTTTGGCAACAAACCGGCGTTTCGTTTTTTTATCTCTTTTATCCTGCAATCCCTTAAAAGTCCGATAACATATATTTCACCTGCGCAAGTTTTCAGCATAGTCAGCCTCCTATTTTCTCCATAACCTATCATTTGTCCTTCATTGCATACCAGATATAGATGCCTATAGGCTCTGGCTTTTTATTGCATCCATTATGTTTTCATGCCTTATCCTTTTCATAGAATATATCATACTGCTAAAGACCACAATAAACACACTTATAATGCTGACCACCAGACTGCCTGTTGGTAAACGGAACGGGAGCTCAACCCCAAGTCCTACACTGACATAAATCAGACAGGTAACCAGCACAGAGACCGGCAGACCGAAAAACAGTGCTTTTAACCCATAGAATATACATTCGTAGCTCAGCATTCTGTTGAAACTTCTGTCGGTCATACCCACCGATTTTAACATGGCAAACTCTATTCTCCTTAAGTTTATATTGGTGGAGATGGTGTTAAACACATTGGCAATGCTTATAAGCGATATCAATACAATAAACCCGTAGGAGAAGATGGATATTATGGTAACGATACTGCGGCCGGCCTGTAAGTTTTTTGCTGCATTATACAGGTTACCGGTCGGCAAACCGGCCTCTATTAGTATATGCATTATATCCTGCTCAGCTTTATATGGATCTGCAGCAGCAAAATTCATGCTTGCAGTATTCCAGGATTGCTCAACGCCATCAAAAATGCCTTTCCATATCTCATTACTTACCACAA
>DGEI01000023.1:5329-38785 GCA_002385885.1 Firmicutes bacterium UBA3930 | reverse complement strand
GATTTCTTGCGGTTTATGGAGCATTACCGGTTTGAGGCAGCCTTTTGCAACGTGGATGCCGGGCATGAAAAGGGTAATGTAGAGAACAAAGTAGGGTATCACAGGCGAAACATGCTGGTACCGGTACCAAGGTTTGAGAATTTAAGTGAATTTAACAAAGACCTTCTAATCCAGTGCGAAGAAGATGCTAAAAGGGAGCATTACCGTAAGGAAGGGACCATTGAAGAGCATTACAAGGATGACGCTGCAGCCCTTTTGGAATTACCTAAAGTAGCCTTTGAAACAAGCAAATACATAACGGTAAAGACAAACGGATATGGCAGATTTCTACTTAACAAAGGCTTACACGAATACTCGGCAGCCCCTAAGTATGCGAATGCGCATGTATTGGTTAAACTGACTGCTTTTCATGTAATAGTGCTTGATGAGAGCCACCGTGAGATAGTGCGCCACGAAAGGCTCTACGGGAACCATAAACAGCAAAGCATGCAGTGGCTGCCCTACCTTAACCAGCTGGCACGACGCCCGGGGGCATTAAAATATACAGGCATATATCATATGCTGCCACAGCCTGTGAAAGAGTATATGGAGGATTTAAACAAGCAAGACAAAGGGAAAGTGCTAAAGGCTATTGCTGATTTAACAATAAGAAGCAGCTTTGAAAAGGCGGTTGAGACTGTCAGTACTGCTCTATCCTACGGTGCCGCCGATGTGGACAGCCTAATAAATCTACACAGCCGGCTGCATGAAAAAGTACTGCAGCTTGAGCCGGTACGCCTACCAGAGCATATACCACAGCTAAAAAGGTATGAGCCCAACCTTGTGGCCTATGACAAAAGCCTTGGAAAGGCAGGTGTAAAAGGATGCTGATATCTGATATTGCCGCCTGCTGCAAGGGACTTCGCTTAAGCAAAAACATCGTGGAAATGTCGGATAAAATACAGGCAGACAGCCACCAGGAATACCTGCTTAAACTTCTTCAATCAGAGATTACACACCGTGAGAAAACAAGGAAGGATAAGCTGCTAAAGAAGGCCGGCTTTTATACCATAAAGACCTTTGAAAGCTTTAGGTTTGATGAAGTAACGCTCCCTGGCGGCATCACCCCGGAATACCTAAGAGAGTGCCAATTTTTAGCAAACAAGAGCAATATCGTTATGTATGGCAACGTAGGTACCGGTAAGACGCACCTTTCCATTGCCCTAGGTGTAGAGGCCTGTAAGAGGGGCTTGGAAGTTAGGTTTTTCAGGACATCGGCACTTGTAAACAAGCTGGCTGAGCTAAAGAAAGCCGGGACCTTATCCACCTTTTTAAGAAGCTTAAGCAAGGCCGACCTTTTGATCTGTGACGAGTGGGGCTATGTACCCCTCGATCGGATAGGGGCACAGCTTCTGTTTGAGGTAATATCCGAGCGTTATGAGCGCAAATCAGTGATTATTAATACCAACATAGAGTTCTCAAGGTGGGTAAATGTGTTCTATGACGAGCAGATGACGGGTGCCATAATTGACCGAATACTCCACCACTGCCACCTGCTGCTATTCCCCGGTCAAAGCAACAGGATACGAGAATCGGGGCTGGACACTTAGGAATTGGTCAATCAAAACTATTGGGGTTAACATAAAAATTCCCCACCGGTGCCTGGGGAAAAAGTTTTGCAAAAGTGAGGAATTTGGGTTTGCAAAAAACATATACTGCTTCAGACAGTCTCGAACTTGCTCAAACCTTTCCTCTTCGCCAGTGTCAGGAAAATCAGTAAAAACATATTTTGCTCCATCTTTATCGAAAGATACTAATTCATCTTTTTTTAATGTATATTTTAGCATCTTTTGTACAGTGGTTTTCCCCAGTACAATTATCAACTTAGGAGACAAAAGACGGATTTCCTCACTTATATAACGCTTATAGCAGGTATCCGGGAGCTTTTTGTACTGCCTATCCTTGAAAAAATCCTCATAATAGCATTTATGATAATGCGTCCAGTATATATTGCCCCCAATCTGAAACTGCACTATAGCTTCTTCTGATATTCCGTGTTCTCCAAACAAAGCAATACAAAGCGTCCTGAAAAATCTTACTGAGGTTAATGGCTTATATACAGCCTGGAAGGATGGGCATGCGGTAATCAACATTACTTCCTGGTTATCCATAGGAAAAAAGAAAGGAGCTAATCCATATTTATCCTTGCATAACTCGCAACTCTTAAGCTCTTCTGCAAGTTTTGCCTTTGAATAAATCATACGCCCACCCCATTTCCCGCTATTACCGACTAGTACTTCTACACAATTTCAGTAATTCATTTATAGGACTCAATCACCTTGCATATTAACTCCCGCAGGTCCTTTTCTCCATATTCTTTAATGTTTATCCAGCCCCTGGGATCCAATTCATCTTTGTATTCAGGAAGATATGCTCCATAGACGTACCCGTTTCCGGTATGGGTCAACTGATGAGCTAATGTCTTTTTTGTTATTTTACTTCCATAATACTTATAGCTAACCCTACCATATTTATCAATCTCTTCTGTGAGTTCGGGGAAGGACTTGAATATTCTGCGCTTTTGCTCCAGTGTGAGAAAGCCTTTGTTGTAGAACTTTTCTACGCTTTTCCTGTCTGAGTCAGGTTTCCCATCATCCGTTCCAGGCTTTTCTTCCTTCTTTTTCTCAATGCGTATGTTTTCTGCAGGCTTTGAAGGAATGGGCTTTTTTTCTTCCAATTCTTTAACGGCTTTTTCTAGTTGGTCATAGCTGGAGATCATCTTAATCCCCAATGCCTCTGATTTTAGCCTTAGGAACCTATCGTTTGTTATAAATATTACATTCTTTTGCTGCTTCTTCAAATGATATGCTGCAGCGAGGATATAGTTGTCCGGTTTGTTAAATTGGAGCCCCGGAACCTCCTCAAGATTAGTTGTCAGGTTCAAGTATTTATTCTTTTCGTTTATTATCTCTTCAATAACCTGTCCGGTCTTGGTTATATTCTGTTTTAGATCATTCCTCATTTTGAGTTTGTCCAGTTCATCAATCACCATCATCGGAATAACCACATAATAGTTCCTTCTTACTAACTTCTTTACGACATATGGGTCATATATGAGAATATTGGTGTCAAGCAGAACATATACCATTATCATCATTCCTTTGTAATTATGCTTGATTAACTGACTCTTTCTATAAAACACAAAAAAACCCTTTTCATTTACAAAGGATGTTTTGCCGGCCTCATCTTGTTAGATACTAGCAGACACATAATGCATAATTCTTCGGCGTTTTATTATGTAATTTCAGAAATATGTTTATCCATGTGTTATTAGACAAGAGACCGATGTCACAACTTATCATTTAACATTATCAAGATTCATAGAAATCTGACCATCAATATAAGATTCCATCTTTCTTTCAGTTACTATGTCTTCCTTCTCTAAGTGCCCAATAAGTAATGGTGATTTGGGGTCATGGTTTAAAACATTATTCTTTACCGTTTTATCACTATAGTTTGCATAACAATATAAGCATCCATGTTTGCATGTGTTATAAGTTCCTATGTCTATACTTGTTACACAACCACATACGTCTCTTTGGTTCTTATCCTTTTGAATATTTATGTTCTGTCCCACAATTTTTGATATTAATCTATCATCAATACATTTCGTGTGTTCAATTCCCAATGAAGAAAGGTCAATGGTTTCCGAACAAGTTTCTATATTTATACCATATACTGAAGCTGTCTGTGATATTAATTTCGCAATCTCATACATTTTTTTGTCATCAATACTCATGACATTTAAGCTTTTCATATTACGTTCGGTTTTTTCATACATATCTATAAAACTTATAATACAACGGTCAGTATATCCTTTTAGTCGTGATGCCAGCATATTGAATTGCTTATAATGGTATTCAACATCAATTTTATCAGTAATAATTATTGGATCATATCTCCATATTGTTTTATGCTTCCCAATTCTTTCTGATAGAGTCCTGAAGGATTCAATAATTCGAGTTTTAGATGGAACACTTTTCTCAATAGAATTATCATATCCGTTTACTGTTATTTGAAAATAGTATTTGTATTCTGAGAATAGACTCAGCTTTTCTAAGATATTAGTTGGGTCTTTTGTCCAAAATACAATGCAATCTATTAGCGAAGGACTCAGTATAATTTTGCTTACTTGATGATAACATATGGGGTTACGCACCAATACATAGCCCTCATCCAAGCGGTTCAATAGCCACTCTAAATAAAAAGCAGGAATATCACATCTGCGACTTGCACTTAAAATCAATTCAATTCCTCCTTAGTAGTCAATCATTATTCTTGTATCCTTTTTTAATTGCAAATAATAATTATTCCCTTTAATACTAACAAGTGCTTTTTTTATTGTGATTCTTTCTGCTGAAATCAAAGGCGTGTTAATTCCAAAATTTCTTAGCTGTTCCTTTGTTATTTTTATCCATACGGCTGGACTGCCTTTTGAAAACGAACATGAACCATCACAAAGATTAATACTTAGTGCATTTTTATTATCAATGACTGATCTTATAAGAGCAATTATATTTACAGTTTCCCCAATATGCTGATTTAAATCTTTCAGCTTAATAAGGTGCTGCGCATTTTGTAATATATCATACTTCTTAATATCATCTTTTCTAAATACTACATAATTAAATGGAACATCAATTCTTTTTGCTTTATGTAGTCCTTTGCTAACTAAATAATGAAATATATGTGGTAGTTTCCAAAAGCATCTAGTCATGCTGAAGCATTCACAATTATACCTTTTCTTTTCTTCCCACAAACCAATACATGGCGAGAATACATTTAAAACTTTTTCATTTACAACCGTGTTTCTTATCCTTTTTATATACTTACAGCTTTTTTCTTCTCCTGGCTCTATAACGATCATAGAACCATCATCCTTCAGACAATCCTTTAATGATACAATAATCGGCAGTGAATGTGTGTAATTCTCTCCTTCATTGATATTTAGGAAATTACTCATTGTTATCAAATCGAACCTATTCAGATTATTGAAATCACTATCTTCTGATACTGTTGCACAGATCATTTTCTCTATGTTTATTGTTAAATTTGAAGGAGCAGCATCTGCTGCAAAGAATAAAATTTTTTCTGCTATGTCTAAGAATTCCTTTTCAGCCTCAATAAGAGTAAAGTCTAGCGTAAAACTCATATTGGGATAGCTATCTGCTAATGCTTTGTAGTATTCAATTATTCCTAGAGGAACTGATGCCGGTCCAGTTCCTATATCTAAAACTCGCATATGTGGTTTTAGCGTATTTCTTAATTGCAGATCTAATAAAGGTTTCCATATCTTAAATACGTTCGCTGGCAGATAGTATAATAAATAAGCAAAGTGCCGATGTGAATAATCAGATTTTAGTTGGGGATTAAACATAGTATTAATATCAAAAATTGCTTTCCGAATGAATTCATCAGGTATGAGTTCCAGATATTCATCAATAGTATTTCGTATGATCGGTTTATTTAACAAATGACGTAGTATTATTTTTAAGATCGATTTTTCTATATAATCTGGTAGTACTCTATACTCTTTAAAATATGAAAGTATAGTATTGTAATCCTCATTATCACACACTAACGTATTGTCTAACTCATCAATTTTCATTAGAAATCACCTTATTCTATTATGGCTAATAACTTCTTTCCTGAATTACTTATACTATCTTCTATGCTTTTTATTAAACCCTCGTACTTTTCCTCTTGTCCGCTCAGTTTATAAAGATGTGCCAATAAAGCTTTAGACGTATCTTTAGCTTTATTAGAATTGTCTGAACTTGCTGATTTCAATGCAGTTTCGGCTTTTTGGTACTTATCATGCGCATTTGAAAGCATCAAAGCAATTGCATAAGTGTTCTTAATATAACTTTCCCTTGCACGCTCAATAAGCCTTATTGCATCATCAAATCTGTCAGTAAATATATAATACCAAGCAAGTTTTTCATTAATGAATAATCTGTTCTTTCGATCAATTCCTAACTTTCTATACTCATCACTTATTTCTTTAGCAATGCGGAAAAACTTTTCTGCTTTTTTTCCGTATACATGCGCAGTTTCTTTATGTTTCGTCCTAGTGTGTTTAACGAAAAACATATGAAGGTTTACTAATCCCAAACGATATAACTTATCAATAGGAGACACAGCCCATTCTTTTGAAAGATTAGCCAATTCTTGAGGATTTATTTCGCCATCTAATGGAACAATAGTCTCAGCATTAAAGCACTTCTCAAAAAAGTGCTTTGCTTTTACATAATAGTTCATCTCATCTTTGGTCATGTTATTATAGTAATTGATATTGTGCATTTTGCAACAGGCATACTCATTCCACAACACCTCAGGCTTTTCAATGTAATAACACCCTAAACAATACAACGTTTTAACATATTCATTAAGATATATATTTTCCCATTTCCCAAAAGTGTGGTTTTCATACTGCTCAATAACTCTTTCTAAACAAGTTATTCCCAATTGTTCCATAGTGTTTAATTCTTCAAATGTATCACTTGTCCATTCTTTTTGATTATACTTAAAATTATCAATCTGCTTATCGATAATTAATTTGCCTTTTCTGTAATTGTCTTTAATACTATTAGGATTTATTGAAAGTGCCTTGTCAAACCATATTCTTGCTTCCGATATTTCATCCGCTGCCTTACCGTCACGTCTTCCCCTAGGTTTAGTCAATTCAATTACATTTAGATAATGTCTATATGCCATAGCTGAGAAATACCTATAATCATTGGGTTCCAATTCACAACATCTTTTGTAAAACTGTATGCTTAAGTCGCGATACCTTTTTACAAAAGCAAGATGGTTTTTGTCCCTCTCCATCCCATTTTTAGGTTCACCAAGTTTGCTACATGCAAATGCAAGATTATATAGGTCATTTACATTATTCCAGACTTCTTCTTTTTCTCTGATACTCTCTAATGGCTCGTAAATATTGCATATACCTGCCCAATCACTTTTTGCTTTTAATTGGTCTATCTTCGCTGAAAAACTGGATACTTTTCTTATGATTCCAGTCCCTTTTCGAATATCATCAAAGTCCTTTTTCTCAACTATGCATACAATAGGATAATACTGTCTTTCCTTGTCAATCCAGTCTGCTCTTCTTGCATATTTATATAGTGATTTATCAATAAATTCATTAGTAATATCCAACTCTTTGTCTATATCATAAAGAAAGCTGATTAAGTCATTATCTGCTTTAATACTACTTATTCTAAGGCTAAAACAATTCTTCTCTCTATGCTTTTTCCCTTTCAATATACCTATACATCCATCAATTGATTCCTTATTTAGCACTTCATAATCAGGAAACACTTCTTTAACTGCTTCTAAATAATCACCGGATAAGTAGAACCTCCCTTTAAAAAGACTATCCTCATTGAAAAAAGTAACATATAAATACATACCTCAGCCTCCCTCGGCCTGCTATAAAATACTCTAGCATTTATGTGTCCGTTCTTATCGTGAAAATGTATAAGTTACTTCCCTATAAACTATTTCTACAAAATACCAGAATATCCTTTATTAATACAACAGATGCTAAATTACAATTTAGTCCATGAAAGTAATTTGTCTATTTGCCAATTAAGAGTTGCATAAAAAAGCTTATTTTTGCCAAGATTCAATATAATGACTATCAAACATATAGTATTCAATTCTGCACTAGATGTTTTTTGGTCTTAATAGTGTATAGATTCAAATACCTAAGTACTGTTGAATAAGAAGATTAATATTTTATGGTAGATACGATTTTAAACTCCTCTACCATGAACTGACTATCTGACTTCTCCTCCGCTTCAATAATTCTGTGTCTATCTACACCAGTCTTAACTTGTATAATACTCTTACCCGTCCTGTATATGTCAGTTTTGTATATACATTTCTTATTTTCATTAAATTCAAGTTTGTACCGTGAAATATTGTTATTTTCTGCTTCATTAATCCATTCCACAACATAATAGCTGCACTCTTTCCATTCCTCAACCGTAATCATTTCTTTTAGTACAGTTAGTTGCTGCAGATTAAAAGAAACATCATACTTTATGTCACATAATAATTCTAATCTTGGCTCTTTGACATCAATAGCTGTTTTTAGCTTGTATTTTGAATTAACATACTTACTATATTGGTTAAATGTCCTAAATGAAAACCTCTTTTCAAGTATGTTACACAACGTATCAATAGAGATATCTTTGCCAATCTTAAGAACATCCAAGTATCTTATAGACTGTTCGAGAAAATCTCTATAATTCTCTCTAATAGGTATTATCAATTCATGAATATTAGACAGAATATCACTTATCATTTTTCTCTTATATCTAATGTCTTCGATATCTTCATTCGAATCCAAAAGGATATCATGTGCCAATATTGCTGCTAAAACCTGTGGTATTATTTCTATAACAAGATCGTGTTGAATAACATTTCTTTTGCAATATTTAATCATGAAGTCCAAAATTTTAAAGTGCTGTTGGATGATATGCTCACTTTTAATAATTTCAATATTTAATTTCCTTTCTAACAAATTCCATAGAAACGCAGTAAATAGTTTAATATTTTTAAA
The DNA here is from genome assembly GCA_002385885.1 of Firmicutes bacterium UBA3930. Taxonomy (GTDB): domain Bacteria; phylum Bacillota; class Clostridia; order Caldicoprobacterales; family Caldicoprobacteraceae; genus DTU074. Next base: position 30,171 of record DGEI01000023.1, on the reverse strand, counting down.
TAATACTTCTTCCGAAATGCTATCTACATAAGCATCTGATAATAATCCTTTATTAAATCTATTTACAAATCTTTGCATGATATTATCTATTCTTTTAATCTGCTCAGCAGTTGCATTAGTGTTGCTTCTTCTTCCGGCTTTGCTTTCTTTCATGTTTGTTTTTTGTTGTATATCTACCATTTCAAAAGGCCGCAGAAGCTGTCTAATCAATTCTCCCAGTACATCAATTTTATTGGTATAAATACGATCTTTGAACAGCTTCTCTTCGGATACATAATAGTCTTCAATATTGTCACTGATTTCATATGTATCATCTAACTCAGTCTTCTCGTGTATTGAAATCCTTCTTCCCTTTTTCAATATAATCGTTTCTAGGTCATCCTCGTTTAGCACAAGCCTATCCAATAGCTCTTCTAACAAGTCTATCAGATTTTTGTAGTCAGAAATAAATGGGTCTTCCTGAAGCCTGTTATATAATGTTTTCCACGTTTTTAACTGGTTCTTCGTCAGCTCTTCTTGATTATTAATCCAACCCTTTAGTTCATATGTATTATCCTCTATTTGGGCTATTAGGTTGAACACCCTGCTATTTATTTTATCCAGAATACCGATATCCCACTTAGCGATTATCTCATTATCATTGGGGATTATTTCTCCATTTATTCCGCTAATAGACAGATTCGTTATAGGTTTCTGGCAATTAAGATAGATATATACTCCATCAACAACAGCAACTGCTTCTATAAAGCTAATAGGAATATTACTACGTTTTTGATTACTTTCTATAGCAATTGTTTCCAGATTGGCTACATTGTTATTAATACTAACATCTTCATCTATGCTTTTTAAAAAAGTATGTTTAGGTAAAATATCAAGAATTATAGCTTCAGCATTACCACCGTTTATTACACTATTTAAAAGTGCAGCACTGCTACAATTAGCACTTCCATATATTAAGAATTCACTTTTTTCCCCTTCAAAGCAGAAGATTTTCCCATGGTATCTCCTATCCCCTTTATTCTTAAAACATATTTCCCTGTTAATCACTCTTGCATCGGCTTTTATTGTCAGTGGATAGTTAGTTGTATTATTTTGGAGTAATACACTTATACTATCAGGATCAAAGTCTTTAATAAACCTATTGATTACTGATAAATTACTATCAAAATACGGTGCAAAGATGTGAATATTATTAATTTTTTCTGATATTAAACCCTTTACTTGGTCATACAAAGGTATATGATAGTTTTGCAAAAATACTCTTTCGTTATCCGTTTGTCTTTGTCCAATATACTCAAACTCTTCAATCTTTTCAAAAATACTATTCATTGCATTTGATTGATAAGCATTATTATATATTTTAAACATATCATACGCGTCATTAACAAGAGACAAGTTATCTGGTTTGCCTACCTCATATTTAAAAGTATTAAATACTTCAATATTCATTATCATTCCAGATGTAGTTAAATTCCCGCTTCCTATTATCAGCTTGGCTTTTTCTTTGCCGAGCATAAAATAAACTTTTGGGTGAAAAGCTCCGTCTAAATCTACTCCGCGGACCGCATACGATAACCCGAGTTGAGTAATTGCACTGCTGTGCAAAAAGCTGTTTTGTAATTCCTTGCTGTCTATAAACAAACCAATATAGGAACAATCGTTTTCAATCAAGTGTCTTAATATAAATCTTTCAAAAAAAATCAAGTTAGCCGTATATGATGATATAAGTATAACATCATATCCTTGCTCACTGAATTCCTCGCATACATTAATCTCTTGCATATGACCCCCTCCTACTTGCCTGAAACATCATGTTTTATATAAGACCTAGGTCTTTTAATATGGAAACGCCTTGAAGTGTTCTAAACGTATTAAACCTAGGCCTATCACTGCTAATAAAATAAAGAATTCCCTCGTTCTCTATAAAATGATATGTCTCATTATTTGTAGTGAGCAGCTTGTCTAAAGCAACTATTTGGTGTTGCTCTAGAATAAAATATCTAATTATATGGCTGATTAGTTGCTTAACTTGTTTTTTTCTGTTATCCTCAACAGTCCTTTCCCATGCTTTCTGTGATATTCGGTAGTCTTCTCCCAGATTTATAAACTCTTTATGCATCTCATTGAAGTCACTTCTGTCCTTAAATCTATAATAAACATCTAGCATTAATAACAAGGGATAGTATACCCTCTCAGTGGCAGACCCGTACTGATTTGCAGCTTTCTTTATATACTCTTCTCTATCAGTAATATCTAATGGTAATAAATGCAATATTTCTTCTACCCTATTGTTCACATCAATGCCTTCATTTTTTAGATTTTCTATTACATTTTCAATAAGCCAAGAACGTAGACATGGTTTTATGCTTAATAAATCCAAGACGTATGACCATATAGCTTCTAATCCATATGTAAATAGCTGCCTTCCATGATATATCTCCCAGCCCTTCGCTACCTCATCAAATATATCTGGTATCTTTTTGTACTGCTGGCCCTTTATTGAGTGCTTATCATATATTATATTCCGCCATCCGCTTAGCCCTTTACTGCATTCTGCTCCATGATTTTTGATTATGTACATATAATACTCTAACGAAGAACATCTAAGTATTTTTAGCCTGTCTTCCGTTTTATCCGGCATGAAATGTTTTTTCAAAATATACAAGTCCTGCGAGAACGGTTGATTCAGTCTGTCTAATCCTGCAACATCTCCATATTCCTTAAGTACGCGCCTTGGAATTTTATCGCTTGATAAACGATAGTTTCTATAATAATCAGTGTGTTTTATTGTGTTTTCAAATGCTATGGCCAATGCTTTTCCTTCTTCCGTAATTCTATCAATTTCCACGCCTTTTTCCGTGTCAGCTTCCCTTGTAAACCCTAATATTTTAATAACATTCCTATATGCCTGACCATACCCTCCAAGCGAATTTTTCAGGTAATCTGTTCTTTCAGGCAATTCCTCTAAACCAGTATTCCATACTTCCTGTCCTTTTGTTACTCCTATCAGGCCAACTGGACCATTACCTTCTAATTGAGCAATATTTGCCAGAATGTAGAACCATTCCTGTCTCTTTAAATATTTTTTAAACTCTGCCAATGAACGATTTTGGCTATTGTTTATAAAGTCATGTAACACCCACGTATAAAATGACCAATATCTTGCCCTTGGAGTAATACTTGTTATTCCGTTCTGTAAGTAATCTGCAATTATTATTGCAACATATCTAATACCCAAGTGGTCTTCACCGACAATTCTGTTCGCATTATACTTGTTCCATTTAGGTCCGCTTAAGTTTTCCATAACATCACCCTCAAATCCTAAATATGTTTAGAGCAAATATCATCTTCTGTTCCCCCTATGACTTGCATATATGCAGTAGTATTCTTTATTGATAATTAAATCAAATATAGCTTAACTGATACAAAGCACACGAACATTCGTTTGATAGACTATATATTGTATGGTATAATATTCCTGACACGAGATATAGTATAAATCTATAAGCAGGAGGTGGCGCCAAATGGGTAACACGTATAGTAAAGGACGTAAAGCGGAACAACAAGTAGCTCAAATACTGCGTAGAGCAGGAGCATCAGTTAAGGTTTCTCCCGGTAGCAGAGGTGCAGCAGACTTACATGCTGACTTCGGTACGAAAAAGTGGGATGTTCAAGTTAAAGCCGGAAAAAATGCTCCCACTCAGCTAACTGGAATAGATAAGCAGCGGTTAAACAGTAAAGCTACTAAAAATAACACTACTCCAGTTCTAGCAACGGTCAAAAACGGCAAAGTAGAATTCCGGTCTAATCGCTGTGGCCGCAAGTTAAGTCCATAAGGCATCTATATCTCGTGTCATCTTGGTCAATTCAATTCTATGTGATTTTTTAATCCTTTGCCATCTCATCATAGTACTTAAGGATCATTTCTTTGGTCCTATAGCTGCCATATCTGGCTATATCCTTTTCCCTAATAATGGGGAAAGTTTCCATAATGTAATCCACATCATCGCGCTTAACCCCGTATAGGTGAAAATAGGCCGCATCAATCTCGCATTGAAGCTGGAATCTTCGCTCTTCGTCCCAAGTGGGTGGCTTTGTCCATCCAAAGCTATCTGCCAATGGCTTGGTTTCATAATTAACATGGAGCAATTCCAGTATCCTAGGTTGCAGCCATTCCCAAAGGGTTTTGCCTTTAGTCCATAACAAGACGTTAAAATATTTTGAAAATCGAATTATGGGCATTTGCTCCACAATGAAGAAATTTAAATTCATTCCTCCGATCTTATTCCGTACAATATAATCAAAAACAAAAGTTGAAAGATTCGCTACCAAAATAATTGACCCCAGTTTTTGCCTTGAGTTAAATATTAGTAAAGGCGCACTATTTCCAACTGCGTCCGAAGGGAGAATAGACGCTACAAATGTTCTTTCATTTGTAGCATTCGTAATATTTCGGAACGCCAACAGCCATTTATATTTCCTTTCCTTAAAAATGCCCTTCAAAGCCTCTTTTATGTCCCTACTATGCAACAGAGCTTCAGCCTGGCTTTCCTCCAATAGGTACTCTCTTTCCATAGCCTTTGCAGTTTCCCTGCTGATGCCTGACAGGTCCCGAAGTATTTCAACGCCAGATGCATCCTCCAATCGTTTATCCCTGTTTAGGTAATAGCCGCAAAGCCATGTCTTGACCTGGTATAACAGTTTATCATAATCGCCGTAAAAATAAGACTTGATTAACTCCCAAGGAGCATCGATCAGATATGGTTCAACATCATTACTATGTACCCAGTACCTTGGTTGGACTACAAACTCCGGATCCTTATACTGCTCGAGGCAAGGCGTAGGCAGGCTGGTACTTGAGCTTCCCTCCGGTACCCCCTCATAGGTTCCAAAACGGTGATCGTAATGATGAAACATTTTGGCTTCATACAGCGGCAGGTATATATCATCACCTTTAATAAAAGTATTACCCTTCAGTTCGTACCCTTCGGCCAGCAGATCAGTTTTAATCCTGAAAAGATGCGAATCGTTTGCCATGTCCACCATTCTTCTAAAACGAAAATTCCAGCCGCTGTCATCACCGCCGTCCTCTCTCCTAAAGACAGGCACTTTTTTATAAATGTCCATAGCTATCTGCGCATCTCTCCTGTAGCGGAATATCGGACAGGTCTTGGTATTGGGGTTGACAAGGGCAATATCCTCTGCAGTCAAAGTGAAACACCGTTCCTTATCCGCCAGGTCTGCTATATCCTGGGCAAAGAATATAAACTCAGCCCCATGTTTTTGAGGGTCATCTTCTCCCGAAATAGTAAGAAGACAAAACTTATAACTCTTATGAACACCGGGGAAAATTCCTTTTCTATTCTCAAAGTCGTAAAGACTTACCAGTGACCTTTTGTCCATCAAAGACTGGAAGAAAAATTTCGTGGTATCATCAGTGGCAATGCCTGAGGGTACTATACAGCCTACCCGCCCTTTTCCGTTAATCAAGCTGCGCATCAGTTCTGTAAATACACTATAAGTATTAACATCACCGCGGCCACAAAGGGGATAGTTTCCTGAATTGCGGATAAAATGGCTTTCTCCCTCGGCTAATCGCCTTGCTTCTAAGAAAGCATAATAAATTTCTGGGTTATCCTCCTTAAGTTGTGCAATCATTTTACCCCGTTCTGAGGCATTACGAGCCTTCGCTATTTCTGGAATGCGGGGAGCAAACCATTCTGTTTCTTGTAGTTTTATCCGTTCCCAAGGTGGATTGCCTAATACAACATCAAATCCCTTCCCTTTAGAACCGGAGAATACATTCGGGAAGGCAAGATGCCAATGGAAAAACTGGTACTGTCTAGATAACCTGCCGATCTCTTGTTTCATCCAAGGTGCTACAATATCAGGGTTATCCATAGCGGCTTGTAGGAGATCGTCTGTTAAAGCCATAGGAAAATCTTCATTCTTCTTCCACACAAAGGCGGCACACCACATATCCGCCAAGAGTTTTGTCTTTATGTAATCCTCCGATGTTATCAAATCGTAATAAGCAGCGCGGCGAAGTTCCACATCATCCATACTATCATCCGAAAGAGTATCCAACTCGGCGGACTCCCGTACGATGTTTTCTTGAACACCGTACAGATAACCTATACTGCTAAAAAAGGTCTGCTGACCATAGTTCTCCCTGGCTTTCCTGTTTAGTTTACGGTTTTCGCTGCATATTCTTTTAATATCGCCTTCGATGGGTTCAAAAGCACTTTCCGGTATTCCTTTTTCAATCATATCAGGTGTAGCACCTATTAAGCTGTTGCCCCATTGTATATGATGTTCCAAGAAAGACAAGGGTTTGCCCGGAACTAGCGATTCAAGCCAAAGGTTTATCCGACATAACTCCACGGCCATCTCATTGCGGTCCACTCCATATATACAATTGGCTATTACATCACGCAGCGCCTTTCTTCTCGCATCCGGAGCAGGCTCTTCTTCACCGGTCCGTGCAGCAGCCAAGTGTTTTGCCAGTCGATGAGCCGCCGCTATCAGAAAATGGCCGCTCCCACATGCCGGGTCGCAGATCTTAATATCCAACAAAGCCTGTTCTATATCCTTTTGTTTCCATGCCCGGGCAACCACCGGCTCCAAAGCCGAACCCAACAGGCTATTGACCAGGCTGGCGGGTGTATAATAACTGCCGGTGGTTTTACGTTCATTACCCGCAGCGGGAGCGATCTCGAAATATCCTGCTTCCGGGTCAACTTCCGGGTGCAGTTCAAGCAAAGACTCATAAACACTTCCTAATTCTTCCGGTCCAAGATTCTTGTAATCCACCGTCATCAGATAACCGTTCTCGCGAGTAAAGACCAGTGCCTGGATAGCCTGTAACAAATAGCTATTGGCAATAGTGCCTATTTGTAAATCCGGTATAAACCTTGTTGACCACAAATCGCCGCCCAGAGCCGGCAGCGCCAACTCAGGTAAGCCTTCTTTCCGTCCCAGGCCCAACATTACAACCTTAAGCCCTTCATATAGGTCACTATGATGACCACCAATTACCCTCTGGGCTAATTGACGCAAGCGAGACATTGAATAGTAACGCCGGTACAATTCCTTGGCCTCAGCCTTGGCATCGGTATCCAGGAGCAGGTCTCGGTCTTCTGCAGCAAACAGGAAAATAAACCGGTAAACCAGCCGCAGCAGTTGCCTATAGTAGTTTACCGGGGTCAGGCTTCCGCTTTTAAGCCTGGAGCGCAAGTCACTGTTTGCAGGATGCCGCAAGAAACCCCTGCCTAAAGCGCGAAGTGCATCTTCTACACCCCCACCTATGTTGTCTAGCATTCTAGTGCCGTTTTGCTGAGCCAAGCAGCTCCATTTTTCAATAATAGTTTCCTCCGGCCTTTCAGCATCAAACCGTGACTGATGGCAAAGAAGCCACAGTATTACAAAATCAGAATATACTCCTTCTTCCATCATTGCCTGAAGATCGAATTCCACGTACGAGTTTCTGGTTAGGCTTATATCATCACGCAGCAGGCGTAAGGTATATCCATTGGTCACAATACCCCACAGGTGATCGTCAGAAGTATTAAGGAAAGTCTGCACCAGGCTGTGAGGACTAAACCGGGCGGCTCCTGCTACCCCTGCCGTCCTTTTGTCCAGAGATACCTTGCATCCGACAATATGCACCGGCACTTGCCTGCCCATGTGGGAGATGGGATATGATTTGCCTTCCAGAATCAACCCCCGGGCCCCTTGCAGTTGGCCATAACCCAATTCCTGGAACAGTGGCAGCATCCATCTCTCCCTGGTAATTGATGTGCCTAGATCTCCCTCCTCAAGGCCGTCAACCTGTTCTCGAAAACGCTTCCACAGCGCGGTCATCCGCTGCCACGACCGGCTGATGGCCTCGTTAATCCGTTCACCGGTCGCCAAGTAATAATCCTTCGGTTCCAATCCCGGTACTTCGCTATCATGCGAAGCTATCATACGTATTAACGCCGGAGTTAGTACAACACCCTCAATGCGTATAGTCGCATACTTTTCCCGCCGGTTACCTGACACCTGTATCACCCCCTGCCGGAAGAAATACATATATTCCGACAACATCAACTGGATACTGGGGGCTAACCGTAACCGTACCAATGGATTTCGCTTCAGCTCGGACCCGCCTATGGGCATTTTGCAATGTTTCTGCCCGATTCAATGCTATTTCATTGATAGTTGGAAGCAATGAATCATAACCATCAATTACCTTGCGAACAAACTCCTTAGCCTGACCAAGGGGCACGTTCATTCTTGTTACAGCATTAAGCAGTTCATGGGCATGGCTTTCCTTAAGCCAATCCGCATTTTCGGGTGCTCCTCTAAAGGCCGCCAGGTGACACTCCTCAATCAGTGTATTTTTGCTGTTTCCTTTAACCTTGATATGCATATTATATCTTAGACGAAGCAGCAGTAGAGTGGTCCGCGTTTTCACGGCATCGGTCCTTATTACACCGCATCGTTTGGCTGGTGGATTTCCTATTGTATCTAAAGCTGTATTGAACACCAAATCCGCCAAACTCTCTACCACAGGATGAGTTCTGGTCAAGTACACTGCATCTTGCCACTCGGATAATTTGAAGGAGTACCTTACGTTTCTTCTTCCGTCCAAATGTAAGCGGTCTTTTAATAGCTGTGAAGCCGTTGCGTAATCAACGTCAATCACTTCATCCCCGCGCAATACCGCACCGAAACCCCGCAAAGCATCCTGTACAAACTGTTTTATTTCTTCCCGGCTGCCAACGTTACTCCTGGCTTCTTCCAGTTCCCTGGCTACCTCCTCAAAACGTATAGTTTCCTGTGCAAATAGTGTGCGTGAACGTTTTTCCCGTTGTGATACCAGTTCCCATTTGTCAAAGAGTTCTTTTCTCATAGGCATTAAACCGGGGTCCAAATCGAAAAATGATATTTGCTCCACGCTCCCAAGCTTTTTACCGCGCAGTATAAGGCCCTCCATAACGGCTTCAAGAACCGCACTGCTTTCCGCTGGCACCTGGATAGATATCCCCAGTGAATTCCTAATAACTTTATGTTTTCTTATTAGTACATCAAGAACAATGCCATCTATCATATTATCCACGCCATAGTATGTAACCACTCGAACTTTTTTGGCTTGCTGACCATACCTGTCTATACGCCCCTCCCGTTGTTCATGACGGGTAGGATTCCAGCTTAAGTCGTAATGAAAGACCGCATTAAAGTGTTCCTGAAGGTTTATCCCTTCGCTTAAGCAATCGGTTGCCACTAGGACATATTTATCATGTTCTGCCAGTTTTATTATTCGTTCTTCCCTTTCAGCCGGTGGCAGTTGCCCTGTTACCGCCGCTATTTCGATGTTCTTTGGCAGTCGTTTCCGCAACTCCTGGACCAGGTATTCCGCTGTTGAAATAAAGCGGCAGAAGATAATTGGCTTATACCCATCCTCTATTAGTTTTTTAACCAAGCCTGCTGCCTTTAACATCTTGTTGTCCTTATCTCCAAAAAGAGGCTTCGCCATTCGTGCCATTTCCAGGAGAATCGCTTTATTCTTTTTATCCCAGGGCAATTTATCCTGCCCGTCACTCCCGGGGGTAATGTCCATTGCTTCTCCTGCCTGATCAATGTCTACATCCAACACAGTACGATACCCAATCTCGTCAGCCTCGGCTATGGTTTCAGCATTTGATACCCCTGCCCTGTTTCTCAAGGTATCCACTGCTGCTGCCGGGCTGCTGGCCAAAGCACGCAACAGTGCCAACAGCGACCACCACTGAATTCTGGCTGCCATAGGTTCGTGCTCTAACGCTGCAATACTATTACGAGCATAGTCCAGCGCCATATCAAACAGCATCCTATAGTCTTGATGTAGTTTGTATGCTTCCTCGGTCTCTTCCCTTTCCGGAAAAGGAGTATTCTCCTGAAGATAATCTTTTATATCAGCACGGCGACGTTGAATAAAGTGTTTTGCCAGTTGTCGCCGCAGCTTCTCGTTTTCTTTACCGCTCATATCCTCTGGTAAACTGCCGAAGTCCTCACTTAGTATTGACAAGAGAGATCGAAAGGCGTTTTCATCACCACTATGCGGTGTTGCAGTCACCAGAACAAGGTGCCTATCCTGCCTTGATGCCAAACGTTTAAGAAGGGTATAGCGCTGATGCCCAGCACTTCTGCCCTGGCCAGAATAAGCACAAGTATGGGCTTCGTCTACAATTACAAATTCAGGACAGGTTCGTAAAAACTCATCCCTTCTACGGTCCATTTTTATAAAATCGGTGGATACAACAACATACGGGTACCGTTCAAAAACTGATTCGCCCATCATACATTGTCTTTCCAGTTTGTGTGCAGTACCCGGCAGGACCGTTACAGCATATATTTGAAACTTTTCCTGCAGTTCCTTTTGCCATTGCTCTGCCAAGTGGGGCGGACATAACACTGCAATCCGCTTTATTTCACCCCTATCCAGCAGTTCCCTGGCAATCATACACGCTTCTATTGTCTTGCCTATTCCCACATCATCAGCCAGCAACATACGTACAGGGTCTAGCTTTAGAGCCATCAATAGGGGCACAAGCTGATATGGACGCGGTTCTACAGCCAACCGGGCAAATGAACGGAAAGGTCCCGCCGCGGAGCGCAAACCAATCCTTATGGCACTTCTTAACAAGCGGCAGGAGGTATTATCACCAATATATTCAGGGTTAGGTAATGCAAAATTAGCTGAACTCACTTCCTCAAGCTGGGGTAGTATTGCTGTCTCCTCAGCTTCATATCCTCCCAGGGGCCTGACCATTAAAATCTCTTCATTAGTTCCCGGAAGTACTATCCACTCACGCCCTCTTGCTTTTACTAATGACCCAACAGCAAAAGCCATTGGTCCATCACCCCCTACTAATGCTTATCAACTTTACCAAAGATATCCTCATGTTCTTTAACAATACTTAGCCAATCATCAAGGTGCCCAAAACGTATAACCTGATAGCCGAGGTCTTCGAGTTGTGCTGTTTTCAAGGCATCCCTTTCTTGTCTGTGAGGATAGTCATGTGGCGGGCCATCTATATAGACTACCACAAAACTCTCTTCATAAATGAAATCCGGTCTTGTTGAACATTCAGTAATTAGTTTTTGGGCTGAAGAAGGTAACCTTAGGTCATATTGTACAAGAAAATCAAGCCATCTTTTTTCCAGGCCCGAATCACACTTTTCTTTAAGGTTTGTAAGATGCTCCTGCCAACTGAGAGAGCTAGGGGAAATCCTTAGACTGGCATCCTTTAGTGCAATCAATATATCCTTTATTAGGAAGCGGTCCAAAAACTCATGGTCCCTCTGATTGGCATAACTCATCAGACAGTCATAACACGCAGCTTCACAGTTTTCTTTACTCCTTGGATGCCTTTTTTTATCCTCGCCTGTATTACTATCAAAGTGGCAAAGTTCCAATGCTGCAACGGCAACACGTTTGATAGCATCCCTATCCTCCACCAACCTGCGCAATACTCCTGCTCCTCCTTCAGCGGATTCATAAAGGAGAATTATTCTGCGATTATTGCGGTCAGGCAGTGGTTCAGCAGCAAGTTCATTATCTTCCAACTGAAATACGGCCTGAATAGCGATTTTTAGCGCTGCTTGTAAAGAGCACATCGCGTTATAACCAATATCAAATAATGGCTCCACCAACAGGCAGTTGCGCCGATCGGTAACGTAGGGAATTACTCGTTGAACATGGTTACCGAGTCTTACACCGTCATCATTCTCCGTATCATCGTTTTCGTTCCTAGCCCAGTATCCACGTTCGGTGTCGATAATAAAACCGTCAAATCTCCTTCTCTTCCACCCAAGATTAATACGCCAGAGCTCTGCTGTATGACCATATGTTAGTTTGAATTTGTCTTCTTCTTCAGTATTTATTACAGCATTTTTTATCATGCGCTGTCCTTGTATTTCGGTAAACCGGTAGGTGGTTATCAGGTCATACCCCATCTTGGTCCGTTCTTCTTCATCAGAGTTTATCCTCTCACGGCGCTTTGTCGAAACATTTTGCAGCCGTAATAGGTTGTTAATTGATGCATCCAGTTCTGCCCCGCAATGAACACAGTTATCTACCAAAAAGTCGTCATTGATATGATGAAAACAACCGCATTCACTGCAAATCTTTACAGCGGTTAACGGCAGTGTTCCGTCATCTCCGCGGTTTACGGGTAGTATGGCTTTAATGATACTATATTTAACTCCTTCATGATAAATTATATTTCGAGGTCCGAATTCCGATATAGCTAGAAAACGAGGCCGCGATAGAAACTCGTCCTGCTTATTTGTGCTTCTGCGTGCCGGAATATAAGCAGAAAGCGGAAGACGCGGAAAGTTATAGCCAGGCAAAAAACCTTCACTTGCAAAATACCTGTAGCTGTAAAAATCAGACTGCATGACATTTCGGGTATCACACAGCAGTTCTAACTGTGATTCTGCCTCTCGTCTCAGCCGTTTTGCCTCTTTTCTATCTTTTTCAAGCCTTGTAGTGTCCATTATTACCTTATTTTGAGTAATAATCTGGTTATACGCAGACCTGTACAGTTCTCTCCACCTGTTACATGCATTATTAAAACTCAATGGCAGTTTACTCAGCACTGCCTCCAACCAACCTTCACTGTACCATCCTGAATTTTCTAGATGCTTGCGAATAGTATCAAGTATATTCCTTGTCCGCAACTCAGCTTTCCTCATCGCATTCTGGTTCTGCAAATCATCTTTCATGTTTTGTTTTAGGTCCAAGGAAGGTGGATCACCACTTACATCTATAACGTGTTCCAACAAAGAACGGCCTAGATCCACGTTGCTTTCCTCCAACCAGATGGAATGCAGGTGGGCCTCCAACATATCCTCGTTTGATAAGTCAATTCGCGGAGGAGCCACAATCCCCGATACCATTCTCTCTGCCCTGCGAAAGTAGTACTGGTCATGGGGACTGCCCAAGGAACAATAACTAAACACTAATGCAGGCTGCCCGCTTCTTCCTGCCCGTCCACTTCTTTGAGCATAATTTGCGGGAGTAGGCGGTATGTTTCTCATGTTGACCACATTTAGTTCCGCTATATCTATTCCTAGCTCCATTGTAGGTGAGCAGAATAGAATGGGGAGTTCACCATTTCTAAACAATTCTTCTCTTTTTTCTCTTTCCTCGCTGGGAACTTGGGCTGTGTGTTCACGGGCAACGACATTTTTATACTGAAATGCTGCGTTTTTATAAAAATCAACAAAATAGCTGTTGCTACGGCTGCCAAAATCTGACTGGCGTGGAATCCTAATGATATCATGGTAAGCTTGTGTTCCGTCACCGCTTTTCCATATCATTGCCGCAGCCTTAAGCTGATATCCCGGAATCTCATCATTCGTATCAACTTTCTGTACAATATCCGCAATAGATAGGATTTCGAGCAGTTTTTTTATGATTTCTTCTCGTTCTTCAAGCCTTAAATGCCCTATGTATTCTGGAAAAGTACTTTTTCTGTTCAGGTATAACCCAAATCCGCTCCGGCCGGTTATGCATACCGTATTTTGGCCATAATTTCTATCTTTTTTCCTAGGATAGAGAATATTTGAAGAAAATATCACTTCGTCTTCTTCTATAGCCCACGGCTCATCCAGATGCTGGCTGCTCATCTGCTTTATTGCTTCTTGGTAATCCCTATCAAGATAATCAACCTTAATGACTAATTCCCGCCTCATATAGTCTAGAAGAACCTTGCAAACCTCTTTTCTAATGGCGGGGCTTGCCTCTACAAGAGCGATATGGCTACCTTGCCAATACTCTTCGGCCTGACAGATATCGTCCAGATTAATATAGTCAAACTGCAGTAAACCGCACTGTTCTAAATTGGGAGCTGTTAAACGCCAGCCCCTCCTTAGATCGTTGTATATGCGATATCCTATTACATTTTGCAAAGCCCGTTTAGCATTCTCGTTAAATACAGCTTCCTTATTTGCGGCATATTCTTTAAGGTCCAAATTCAAAGCATGAAAAACCTTCTGCGGTAACAGTTCATGAGTAAGCCCGGCGTCTCCCGCTGCGTCTACTGCCTTATATAAAGCAGAACGCAGAAGCCCGATTTGCACAAAGTCATTGAAATGACCTGCCTGTAATGACGCATCCTGGCGGTTATCTGTAAAACTTAACAGTTTGCGCGCTTTATTACTAAGATTGTTATTTTTAAACAATTCAGTCAGTGCAGCTAATGTGAGTATAGTGGTATCAGTACTTCTTGTAGCTAGACTAAGTGTTCCCAACTTGCTTATATCTCTTTGTTTTCGGCGCACATATGCAACCCCACAATTTAGACAGAAAGAAAACGGAGTCTTAATAAACCAGAATAAGTTTCCATTCTCATCGGTGCTTCCATTTGGCAGCACCTTGAAGGCCCTGGGTAGGTCCTCACGTCTATCCCTTCGTATACGTGGTTCGCCTGCTTGCAAATCAAGCCAGTCATCGGGTAGTTTATCCTTCTTTATAAGTTCCTCCTCATTATCTGTCCATTCATTATCCTGGTCCGGGTATAGATAACCGGCTTCTACATCATCTTCTAGATTGGTCTCCCTAAAATCTCTCGCAACAAATTCATAATACCCGCCTACTTGTTTCTTAGCTACCACGTAATACTCCTGACCACATTCACGACAGAATACTACCGGCAATAAAACGCGACTCCTGTCTCCAGGCACAAACTTTTGTCCCGATGTTGAAATATACCTGCTTTCACTATCTTCTAAAGAGACGTATACCATATCGCCGGAACTTATAAACTGATGAAGTCTGAAAGCGAATACCTTAAAACCGGTAGTTTCATCTTCACATGCATAACCAGCCGACAATACCTTCTGAATAGCTTGGGCACATATGTTTTTGTCTAAAGCAGTTAGCTCACTTAATGCTTTTGCCGCTCCTTCCTGACCCTGTATTGGCTTTGGTTCTTGCCTAATAAATCTGCCGCTCTCGGAATCTCTTTTTATCCCGAAGGTAGATTCCACCCATGAAGCAAAGGGTGAATTAATAAACTCAGAGTATGACATGCGTTCGTGTTCGTCTACTTTAAGTACACTATCTTTTAAGGATTCAATATTAGCCGGATTTGAAAAATCATATTCCTTGGTAGCCCTTTGAAGAGTTTCCATTATTACTCTGTCTTTTTTGACTTCACTTCCAAAGACTAGTGAGGCTACTTTTGCAACGTCTTCCTTTTGTTTATCATAGCTTCCTTCACTAGCTAACGTTGCGGAAGTACCCACGAATTGTAGATCACTTTCGCCATACTTCTCACTAAGCCTTCGTATTAGCATTGCAACATCGGCACCCTGACGGCCGCGATATGTATGTAACTCGTCCAACACAACATATTTTAACGAAGCATCGGAGAGTAGTTTCTTATCTTCCACTCTGGTCATTATAAGTTCTAGCATCACATAGTTTGTAAGCAATATGTCTGGAGGGTTGGCTATAATTGCATCTCTCTTTTCCTGATCCTCTTGACCGGTATATCTCTGAAAAGTGACAGGTGGTCTATCTGGAGGATATCCTTCGCAAAGGAATTTCTCTAATTCTCCGTGCTGACTGTTTGCTAAAGCGTTCATCGGATAAATAACTATAGCTTTTATACCCTTTTTGTTTTGATGCCTTAAAACATAATCAACAATAGGTATTATGTAGGCCAGGCTTTTCCCAGAACCGGTGCCGGTCGTAAGTACATAGTTGTCCCCTGCTTTAGCAGCATTTATAGCATCTACCTGATGCTGATGGAGTCTAAGCTGCCTGCCTGCGCTATGCTCTTTCTTCCCAACGCGGAAAATCTTCCCACATTCAGGATGGAGTATACCTTTATCTACTAAATCATCAATTGACAGTCCCTGCTTAAATGATGGGTTGAGCTGTATTAGTGGTTCTGGCCATAAAAGTCCATCATTTATTTCTGTATCCACTTTTTCTTTAATACGTTGGTCTCTTATATTGATAAAACTTTTTATATAGTTTGAGTAGTTATTTATCATGTTTCTATTCAATGTAAAAACATCCACATTACCACCCCCTGCATCAATACTCCAATTACTTATTTAATGTTTCTACAATGCTCCATTTCTTCCTGCCTCAATTTGTCAAATTTAGCAAACAACATTACCAAAATAGTCAATAGGGAATTAACAGAGCTTGTCCTATCTTCCGTAGAATTTCAGTAGCGCAGTTTTTCTCAGGTTTTCGCGAAATCAACTTGTTTTTAATAATTCGCTGGGTTTTTTATTGCTTAAAGCATCTGTCAAAAAGGGGATTTGTTTGTGCCCCTTAATTGCCCTGAACTTTTCCTCTGCCAGCATAAAACCGGCGGATGCCCATCTTAAAACCTGATCCCCGCTTTGCCAATTCTTAACCCGGCCTATAACATCCAGTGCAGTACCAATAGCGGATTCAATAGGGTTGGTGTTTGAGAGTGTAGTCCTTAACAGCCCAGGAACTTTCAGTTTGTGAACTGTAAGGGTTTCCTCTAAGCCCTCCCGTAAACTTGCTGCTGCTGACGGGTATTTGAATTCAAGTTCCCTTGCTAAAAGCTCAAGCTTCTTCTTTGCCTCGTTGTATTCAAACTCCATATATGCCTTATTCATTACTGCCTTTACTTTTCTTTGCTCACTCTCCGGCAAGTAGCTTTGCACATTCCTGCGCTTATGTATCTGGCATCTTTGGATATATGCATTTTCTCCGAATACATCCTTTACCGCTTTGTGTAGGCCCTTACCTCCATCCAGTACGAACAGCCTGTTTTCGCTAGCGTCCAGGCCTCTCTTAATCATGTTCTGAATAAGGTCTGTACATATCTTGGCGTTTTCAGTGGACCCTTCTATTATGCCGAGGACTTTTTTATCTCCTGCCTTTGATATGCCAAGGGCTACAATAACCATATAACCCCCAATCTTTACTCCATCCATCATTATGACAGGATAATAGTCGTCTATCCGGCGATTTATGAACTCATTCATAAGCCTTTCAGTCTCTTTTGTAAACCTTCTGCTTATGCTGCTCTTTGAGGTCGAATGGGAACCTTCCGGGGTCTCGTCCAGGGTATGTATATAGTTCCTAACGGATACGCCATGAAGGACCCTTCGTAAGGCCGCATTATTAAGTGCATCTTCTGCCTGAAACTGTATAAGCGTTTCTATAGGCAATTCTCCGTTTCCGTCTTTACTCCTTACCCTGGGCTTTTGTATTGCGATTTTCTGGCCGCCTAGAACAACACTGGTTCTTTCATGTCCATGTCGATATGCAGTCCTAGATGGGTTGTGCTTGCCTTTCTCTCCAGCATAAGAGATAACCTCATCTTCAAGCATAATATTCAATGCTTTGATGCCTAATTGTACTGATAATGATAATAGCCCAGTCCGTGCCATTCCCTCCAATTCTGAAAAATCTACAGTAAAATCCAAGCTTTCATTTACCTTACCTTGCTGTCCGTGGTATAATTCCATTAGTGGCGTCTCCTTTCGTTTTGGTTTTTCCCAACCAACAGTTTATCAAACTGTCGTCAGGAACGCCACTTCAAATTCCACGGACTTTGGGACAATTTCAATTAACAAAATAACACGCCGTATCGACGTGTTATTTTTATCAGCGACTAAGTCTATAAGCCGAGTTAAAGCAGGGAAAAGATGGAAAGCCCTATTCCCTGTTGTATCAATACATAGAAACCACCCCACTTGGGTTATGTCCGGGATATGCATACTTCTGTCGCATACAAAAACACTAATATTTATGCACAGGAGGTATTATCGTAGACTTACGCAAGGTTAAGGAAGAGTATTATCTGTTTATGAGAGTTGAAAAAACGGCAAGCGTTAAAACAATCTACGTTTACCGTTCTGACCTTAATCAATTAGCGGACTTTTTGGAGAAAAACGATTTAAATCCTTTTACTGTAGATGCCATATCCCAACCCCTGATCCATAAGTTCCTCCTCTACCTTGGTGAGAATTTCGACTATAAACCAGCTACGCTGTCCAGAAGGGTCAACTGCCTGAGGAGCTTCTTCAATTTTTGTGTTGAGCAGGATTATATTATGGTATCCCCGATGAGAAAAATCAAACCACCAAGAATACCGAGGCGGATACCGGCTTTTCTTAAGCCTGCCGAACTAAAACGGCTCCTTGCGGTTCCGGAGTTTTATAAAGCTGATGACATGTGGCTCCAGGATAAAGCTATGTTGTACGTGCTCGCATACACCGGTGTGAGGAGAGCAGAACTTCTCTCACTATCCTGGAATAATATAGATTTTAAGAATCAGACACTTACAGTCATAGGAAAAGGTGACCTTGAGCGCCTGTTACCCCTTAAGGACGAATTAACCGAAATATTATGGGACTACTTGCAGACCCGGCTTCCCCTAGCTAACAGATCATTACTGCCTGCCCTTTATGCGGCGGTGTTATGGTGTTTTCCGGTCTATTACGTGATGCGTATGCTGTGCCGTAACTTTTGATAAAACAAAATATCTATTTTGCCAAGCCTTTTGTGGGGGAGGGGGGAACTATGCTCCTTTATGTAATTTTACCATGTTATCAGGCTGCTACTGACCATACTGCTATTCCTATGCACTGTCATCTTGAGGTTTATATGGATATGGCAAAGATTGATCCCCCATAAAGATCTTCTATATGGCAGACGGTTCAGTACAACAGGAGATTCATGATGTTTAAGATAGCTTAATAAATTGCCGATGGCCTTGCCGATACTACTTAGCAGGGTCATTCTTGTCTTATATTCCGCCAACATCATAAATCTCTAATTTGTTATACGCAGTGTTCGACTTTCATTAGGCTTTCAATCGTGTTTTTTGCATTTTCAAATAGCTTTTTTGCATTCTTTCGAACTGTATCATTCCTAATCTCTTCCCAATTCTCTAAATTTTTGTATATATATGAGTTCTGTCGTGATGGATGAGTTATTGATATAACTGGAATATTATTCTGAGAGGGTCTAAAAAAATCGCTTTGATGAAATCTTCTTCGGTCACAAGGTGTGTCAAGGAATATTATTAGCCTAAGTTCTTCACTAATGTAAAATTGCTTAAATAAACACCCAATACTACTGTTAATTTTTTGAAACGCCTTTTTCTTAGGTTCTGAACTCCGCATATGACTATCCTTATTTAATATAGCACAGTTGAAAGCCTGAGTTAATTGTACCCCAGATGACAAACTTGAGTTTAGATCACCAAACATTGCATTCCAACGTGACCTAAAATCACTAACTTGCCAATAAGGATTTATCATTGCTAAGTAATCAAATAGCCTTATTTTACTTAGATAAATATATAAGTTATCCCGCATATTCGAATAAATGCTTGAAAAACATGCTTCATGAAGAGTTGATCCTTCCTGGATACGCCTAATAAATGTATCATGAGTTCTACCCGAAGTTGTTTTACCACAAATAATTACCTGTGGTTTTTCTGGATAATTGCCTACAGGAGCATATTTTATTTGGTACTCTCCTAACTCTAACGGTATATCTATAGAACTCAAATTACTATTGCATACACTTTGATAGTTATCAAAGAACTTGTCCTTATCTTTGAAGCATTCCAAACTACATATTTTTTCTGGTGTAAGCTTCAAAATAACACCTCCCAGTAACGAACATTGCGTATAACGTTCCGGCTTCCCGACGCCCCTGAGCCGGACCCACAGGGCCCTTCTTCCTGGCGGTGCTTGCACCCGGCGAAGGGGTGTGGCGCGCCTGCTCCAGCCTTGCCCTCAATCCTTCCCTCGCTGCCCCCGCTTTTCGCGCCGAATGGGAAGCCTTTGTTAGACGTCGTTATCATCTTTTATATAGCTTATATGATATACATAGTTACCTGTTTCATCTTGAGACAACCAATATGAATATCTAGATAATCCTTCGACTAATGATAATTGCCAAATATACATTGAAACATCAAACGTCTCAATGACTTCCTGTCCTTTCTTTAACTGAATAAATACATCTTGGTCTCCATCTTCATCCATTTCGCTCAAACATACTTCATATGAATCAAATTCTTGAATTTTTTCAATATTCTTTATCTCATTAACAATTTCATCAATTGTTATAGTATTGCATATTCTTTCACGTGAATGACTTGGAGCTCCTATTAAACACATATATTCAAGTTCCGGAAACACGTCTTTTTCTATTCTCTTGCCACAAGTGGCTATAAGAGCATCTGCCAAATAAGAACGAATCTTTATAATTAGCTCTTTGTTCTGCTCACTAATATTGAAAGTTGAACCATGCACTATAGTATTTCTTAATTTGTAGAATTCTCTTATATCTGAAACAATCTTTTTTCGTTCAGCATAATTATGGCCTACAAGAAGTGACATATACAATCGTGTTGAGAAGCTGACTTGCTCACCTCGATTAACTAATGCTTCAATACTAACAGAAAAATCGATCACAGCGTCTTGAGCATAGTATTGTGTTATTCCCGATAGATATTTAAAAGCTGCAAATATCCAGCGTTTATCAGTTACTTCTGAATAAGCTATAGCAAGTTTTTCGAAAAAGATTTTCAAAGAATTATTGAAAATACCTCTATTAAGAACACTGAGACTGGCTATCGGAGATACCGCAGGACTTAATATCTCTTCTTTTAGCTCCGAGTGTATACCTGCAGTTCTTGGTGTTGATAAATTCAGAGCAACAGGAGCTCCCTCTGAATTAAAACCATAAATAGGCCCAAGGGAATAAGGTATTTTATGATATAAACATAGTGTTAAATGAGCCAAGGTTATAGATGATAGAGCATCTCTTTTATTCTCAAGCTTTCTTGATGTAGACCAGTATCTATTATCGTTAGCAATAGCAACAAAGTAATGTGATGGTTTAAAAGCATACTTTGATATTCTAGGTAAATACACGCTTTCTATACATTCATTTGCAGGAACTATGCTTATATATTCGCTTAATTGAAAAGAATCTTGTTTAAAGGGCATTCCATACAGCCCGGCAATAGCAACCGTTTTTGCTTCAGGATATAACTCAAAAATGCTACTCATAATTTCATCTCCTATGTGATAATGGCGTCTAACGTTTTGGCGTTCCCGAAGCGTCTTTCCGCATTCATCTTGATAAAGTTTCGGGAAACGCCGTGTTAGGCGAAGGATAACGGCCCCATACTCAGAGGATGACACGGATGTCATCCCCTTGGACAAATTATCCCATTAGACTTTCTCTATCCATTTTTAATTCTAACCCAAATGAATCTTTCATCAATTTTTTCGAGCTCAAGTTCTCTTCTCATAGAGTCTCGCAAATCGATTAACAGTTCATCCAAGTCCACCTGACCATTCTGAGCAAAATCAGCAGCAATTCTCTTTGCCATATTAACTTGAGGAGGCGTTCCCAAAAACTGAATATCTGAAATAGCTTCTACAAAATCCCTTCCGATTTTTTCTTTATGAATAGATCTTTCAAGTTTTCTATAAGCATCAAGCAGAAAGTTGATACGTATTTCTCTTTTCTTGTTCTTCAAATCTCTCACTGATGTTAATTTGTGCGCAATGAGCCAGCCAAATACAGCCAGTACGACAGTGATAAGAATCTTACAGATCTCAACCCAAAAATCCATAATATTACCCCCTAACCTCAAATAAAATCATCTCAAATTTTACCCGGCCATGGATGGCCGGACAAATCCGTTATCTTTCGCCTAACGTCCCGGCTTCCCGACGCACCTGAGCCGGACCCACAGAGCCCTGCCCCTTGGCGGTGCTTGTCACCCGGCGAAGGAGTGTGGCGCGCACACTCCAGCCTTTCCCTCAATCCTGCCCGCGCTGCTCCTGCTTATCGCGCCGAATGGGAAGCCATGGTTATGTGATGGATGGCGCCTCCAGTTTCAGCGCCGCCATGGACGGCGGCGTCTTAAGCTTCTTCTCATGGTTTTTTATTGTTTCAGGAAATTCCCTTTTGTTTTGCTGTTCTACTGTTTCATTAATAACGAAACATTGAAACTCGATATTATCAAATACATGGTAATGCTTTACGTCTATTATTAATTTGAGTTCCATGTGAGTGCAAAAACATTCTTTCTTTATATTCCAGTAATATAAATCAAAATTAACTTTTCGTGAAACTGTAAATGACTTTTTATCTATCAATAGTTCCAATTCATATCCATCTAGATCTTTCATTTCTACAGATTCTTTCTCAGTAGTTTTCAAGAGATTATCCATTTTGGAACAACCTTTTTCCATTATGCTCTGAATACTGCCTTTATCTAAGAAGAAAGTAATCTGTCCCTCAGTATCTTTCCCTAGAGTAATAGGAGTACTTATGTGAATTCCAATGTCTGTATCACTTGAACCAACTTCTCGTATATAAGCAAGTCCTTTGCCATAGTTGATTATTCTAATATGTGCTTTATAGTTTTCTGAATCATCTTCAATTTTCGGTATTATACCCTTCCAGACAACGACCGGCTTTAATGCTTCATCAAGATTCCTCTTAGAAATGTATGCAGAAATAGCAGCAGCTAATGCTGCTACGAAAGTTAAAAAAGCAATAGTTTCATTACTACCGTAACAAGAATATATACCAATAAATAAAGCACCAAGAAACATTCCTAATACAATAACTGTATTGCTTTTCATATGACCCTCCTTGACTTAACCCCAATGCTTTCAGTATATTATTCCCCGCGCCATGGACGGCGCGGGTCTATGCGCCATCTGTCACATAACGTCTGGCATCTGCGACGCCGTTGAGCCGGACCCACGAAGTCCTTCTTCCTGGCGGTGCTTGCCACCCGGCGAAACGGTGTGGTGCGGCATACTTCATGCTCTCCCCCAGAGCCTTTCTTCATGGCTTGGCTCATCCGCACCCTTGTGCAGATGCTTTGTTATGTGGCGTTGGTCGGCTTATGGTTCAGAGGCCGCTAGGATGGCGGCCCCTTAATCCGCCAATTAATCCGTCTATATTGACTATATTTATTGTATATACTGTCTCTCTAATATTTTTAAAATCATACGGTAAAATTTATTTTTCATCCCCATAATACATATCTTTTTCGTCAACAACTAAAACATGAGATAGATTGTGCGACTTCGCCCATTCAATTGTCTCTATCCATCTGGCTCTTTTATCTATATCGTTAGAAAACACCCAGCCATTAAGAATTAATGGGGTTGGTGGTCCGCCTACTTTTCTAATTTCGGTCACAGTTTAGGTAACTTATAATTCTCCAGTTCTTTTTCAACTTGGATTTTCTTCTCATAAGCGATACATAATTCTTTATACAACGCATTCCACTTCATGGGCATTGGGCAAATAAAATTCATTTGCATCTCCCCCAAACGATATTTACTTTGTAATACTCATTTTCTATCGCCGCACAGGACGTGCGGCGTTTTTAACCGACCAATGTCACATAACGTCTGTAACCACGAAACTAATAATTCGGGAATACCGGTATAGTTCCGGTGTTTGCGAACTATCTGTTCGGGAATACCGGTCTATAGATGAAAGAGTTTACCCATTTGATATTCTGGATGAACCTTCGAGAGAGTCTTTATTATGTTATATGACTTGCAACTATATCTTTTGAATTTTCGTTGAATTAGAGGTGATTTATTATTAGCATCATTGGCATATTTAGTTTCCCAATCACAACAAAATATTCCATACAATTTCATGTATACTATTCTATATTATATTACTATTTCCTTCTATTTTTAATATATCTTGTATTATCGTATCGAATTACAAAGTAAACTTTTAATGCATTAATCATTTTGAGGTATAAATCTAATCTCCTCCACTTAGTAACTTCAATCACTAAATATTCTCACAGGTTATATTCCTGCAAAACAATAGCATATAACTTATTGGAGGTGATATTCATGAAGCCACGTAATGGCCTATTCTATATAGGCTTAGGTTTAGTACTATTAGGATTATGTGGTATGCTGGGAAAACTTATTCTTTAGTAGAAGCATGAAATCTCGATTTCAGTACCCTCTCTTCCTAAATCCGTCCATCCCTTTTCACGTCCCCACACCCCATCCATAACCCCCCAACTACGGGTAACATACGTTACCGTAATATGGGAAGCAAAATAAAAACGCCCGAACCCCTTATATACAAATGGTTCAGGCATTGTTGTTCTAACTCAATGACCTCCGTCAACATCTTACTATTTTAGCCTACTCCTCATCTATGAAAAATATGACATCGTCTCCGACTACCCAAACCTCTTCCCTACCGTCAACATTTACTTTAACGGCCCGGGCATTTTTCAGGCATCCGAATTTTTCAGCAATATCCATGTCGACAACGTCACTGTCGGGAGGATAGACTTCTCCTTCATCAACTGTCCAGTTGCGCCCGTCATTGGAGGTCAGCACTACTTCCGAAACCGGTTCGTCATCATACTCGCTTTTTTCGGTCATACCCTTAGCCAGGAACCGGTCACCCACATATACCACATCTGTAAGCATATAGGGGAAGTGCTGTTCTACCAGGGTCCATTCCGCAGCATCCTCCGAGATATACACGTAACTTCGGAAGTCGTCATCGTTCATGTAGTTCTGTTGATAAACCAGTCCGCCTACAGCCACGTATTTTCCGTCCCCATAAGCCACTGAATTTATGCATCCGGTTGCCCGAAAGTCCCTTTGCAACATACTATTATCAAAGGGCAGTACCTCATACGCAATAAAGGTGTCTTTGTCCTTGTTACAAACAATGATTGTTCCACCATAAGCCACGGGGAAGTCATGGGTAGAATAATCCCTGGTACCGACCGCTACATAGTGCCCCTCCCCTGCGTATATTA
>DGEI01000023.1:4494-4994 GCA_002385885.1 Firmicutes bacterium UBA3930 | reverse complement strand
ATAAAGAGCAGCTCACCGGCAGCCCCGCCTATCTCGTAAACACCGGTATAATCCCTTACATATCTGCCATTTTTCGTATCGCTGTACAAGCGGATAGTGTTGGTGTAAGCTCCCTCTGTGCTGGTGACAATAAATGTCCCGTTGGCAAAGGATATGCTCTGGTACAAGCGGCCGGGTATATGCGAAACCGTCCATTCCTCAGCGTTATCTGGAAGCTCCGCAAACAAGGTTTTTGAAGAAGCATAGTCGATACCTATCACATTCATCATTCCATTACCGTAGGCAATGTCTATCCAGTCCATATCCCCGCCGTCGTTAATGCTGAATGAATGCCAAGTGTGTCCATCCGTGCTGGAAAAACATGTATTACCCTTCCCGACTATAACGAACCGGCTATTACCAAACGCAATGGCCTGGCCCCCGGTTACTCCTTTTATAACACTCCACTGCCGGCCATCCTGCGACGCAATAGGGGAGTATCCCCCCCTGGCTATAATAAA
>DGEI01000023.1:2323-4175 GCA_002385885.1 Firmicutes bacterium UBA3930 | reverse complement strand
TTTTCATTATCAATGGCTACAAACCTACCGTTGCCGAAGGCTACTGCATTGGCCCATACTCCGCTCCAAGCCTGTTCCCAGGTCTTCCCGTTGTCAGTTGATCTAATCACCGAACCGCCTTCTCCAACCCCGATGTATATGCCATTGCCATAGGCATAATCATAGATTTGGCTGCCGGAAATGAATATATCTTTTACTGTTTGGCCTTCCACCGGTTCACAGGGCTGAAAATTGGCCGTAAGGTTTAGGTCCCGGGGCGGCATGGTGAACCAGGCATCGGTTTCTTCAGCTATTACCTTGCCCTCGTCATCGGTCCAGTTTAATAATCTATAACCGGGATTAGCTGCCGCTTCAATACCAACATATTCCCCAGCCGGGTATTCACCGCTGCCTCTTATTACCCTCCCCTTGGACTCATCAGACGATTGCAGCGTCAGTTTAAACTCCATATCGGGGTCATAGGCAATAAAATGGGCAACTATCGTGGTATCGGCATCCGGCATGCGGAAGCTGAAGAAACGGTCTGAGCCGGGCACTATGTCGCCGTCTACTGTCCAGTACAGGAAAACATAACCATCCCCGGGCGTGGCCTCAATTTCTATCATGGACCCGGCTGCAACAGTAGCGTTGCTTTCTCCCCCGGCAATACAGGCGGTACCCATATCGGGGTTATCGGCCTCTACCGTCAATGTGCGCAGACGCCCAAAGTTGCCAATAACCTGTACATCGTGTTCGGGCATGATAAACTCCAATACCGGGCTTGAGCCGGCCTCCTCCCCATCTATCGTCCAGTTTATAAAGGCGTATCCCGGTTCCGGGATGGCAGCCAGCTGAACTTTCATCCCTGCCAGGAACTCATCGGAGAAGTTGCTCTTCAAGTGCTTTATCTTTCCGGAACCTCCCGGCAAAGCCCCATAGGTAAGTAGGTATTCATTGGCATGGGGAGTACTAAACTGGGCAGCGATGAATGTATCCTCGGCCGGCATGACAAAGGCCATTACGGGACCTGTGCCCAGTACCTCGGGCTCATCCTCGGTAATCCTTACCCATTGCAGAAACGCACAGTCGTCCAGCGGCACGGCTTTTAGGGTTACCTGGTCACCGGCCTTGTAAACCCCCGCCCCGGTTGTGACCCCTCCATAAAGGGGGTCGGCCACCAGGTTAAGGGCATACAGGTCAGGGGCATCAGCAGCAAAGTTGGCTATTACGGTAGTGTTTCGGTCCGGCATCATGTACAGGAACTCTTCCTTCTCACTGACTGTCATGCCGTTGACGGTCCAGTTTATAAAACTGAAACCGGGATTGGCGGTCGCTTTAAGGGGGACCAGGGCGCCGGGCTGGAACTTGTTGCCGGCATTATTGTCAACAATAGCCGTTCCACCCTTGGCTTTATCGGTGCTTGGAGCCGCCTTGACAGTCAGCCTGTATGAGTTGGAAAACGCCTGGAGGTGCGGATAAGGGTACCCCCCGGACGGTTGGAAATACCAGTCTTTCTTGAAATCAAACCCGGTAAAACTACCCTCGTTCCTCATCGCATTCGATGATAAGGCGGAGGCTTTACCGGCGGGGCTGGATGCGGGTTTGCCGATTCCTTCGAGGCCACTGGCGGCCATAAAATAGCAGCTCTTTATTTTGTCGGTTTTCGACCCCGCCAGGTTGCCCAACAGTCCGCCCGCCGCTTCCAGTTTCGAGCCTTCACCCGAGGCATCGGCGATGAGCTCCCCGGTATTGTAGCAGGATTCAATACTGCTGTAAGCGTCAAAATCTCCAACAATACCGCCGGCCAGGGCCATTTTTTCGGCCTCGGCTTGAACCTTGCCGGTGTTAAAACAGTTTTTAATGCTGCACCCCA
>DGEI01000023.1:0-2036 GCA_002385885.1 Firmicutes bacterium UBA3930 | reverse complement strand
GTGACCTCGGCCTGGTTATAGCTCTCTTTTATCTGGCCTACACCGTTCCAGCCCACCAGTCCCCCGGCAAAGTTGTTGTCACCGTCCCGGGCTGTTACCTGTCCACTGACCGTGCATTTGGAAATGCTGCCGTAATTAACACCGGCAATGACACCGGCATAGTTGAAGCTCTGTTCATCATTATCCGGGCTGGGTAAGGCGGCTTCCACGTTAGCATCAATTACGTTTAGTTTTTCCACCCGGCCCTTGGAACCGATAAAGCCGAAAAGACCGGCCAAGGCCGCATCATCACTGCTGGTGGTCTGCGAGACATTAAGATTGAATATTGTCTTTTTATTGCCGTTAAACCGGCCGTTAAAGGGAAATGTACCGCCTATGGGTTCCCATGGAATCCCCTTAAGGTCGATATTTCGCTGCAGCGTAAACTTTTTGTCCTCCATGTCGTCGCCTTTGTTGACCCTTTCCGCAACCCAGGCCAGCTGGGCACCGGTACTTATCAGATACGTGCCTTCAATCGTCTGGGGCACCACGTTGGCGATGGTTCCATCCCATTCGTTCCTGGTGTTTATAGGTAAAAAATGAGCGGTTATGGTGCAATCACTGTAGGGCATGCCATAGGTGAAGCACTCTTCCACACTGGTAACCTTCCCGTCAACCGTCCAGTGGTCAAATTCATATCCTTCCTTGGCGGTAGCGGTAAGAGTAAAAACGCTTCCCGCCATGTAATCGCCGGCACCCGTCACCGTCCCGCCTCCAGCCGGTTCTGACAATACTGTAAGGGTATAATTGCGTACCAGGTTGGCTACAAGGTTTACGTCCCTGTCCGGCATTACATAAACCAGGCGGGGAGTTGTCCCGACGATTCTATCGTCAACCGTCCAGTTACGGAAACTCCATCCGGGAAGGGGAGAGGCTTCAACTGCAGCACTGTCTCCCTCCTTGAAATTACCGCCGCCTGTCAGTATGGCGGTAGCCGGCGGGTCGGAGGACAGGCTGAGGGTGTAGGTTGTAGTACTGCCGCTTTGCCCACCGCTCCTTCTGCGTTCCGAATAGCTGCCGGTTACCGGCTTGGAATTAATCTCTACGCTTACTCCTTTAGGTATGGTAAGATTGTCCGGTTTTTGTTCCAGGCTTACATTATTGACATTTATGATGGCTGAATGAATCCGCCCTCTGCCTTCAATTGTGGCGGGAGCATCACAAATAAGGGAATCCACCCGGGCTCTTCCCTCCAGTTCCAGGGCAGCACCGGTGGCAGTGGAGGCTATTATCAGCTGGTCGATGGTTCCTTCATCCACCGTGACCGTGCATCCCGGGTTTTCGATCTCCACCGTGGAAAAGTTGCCTTTCATGGTTACCGAAGCACCTTCCGGTAGGGCGATGATAGTGGTTTCGATACATTCTTCCGAACCGGTGGTATCAAGGACCGCATCGGTCATTACCAGTATACTGCTAACCGATGAACTGCCACGGGCGGCAAACCTGACCGGCGAACCGTCCGGAACCTCAATCTCCACCGTGCCCAGGTCGGTATCGATTATGACTACGCTGTCTACGCCGCCACCACTGACTAGTGTATTGCCGGTGACCGTCACCTTTTCCAGGGTTACATTCCCATCTCCCACCCCTTCGGTAATATAAAGGTTGCCTTCAATAATTAGGTTTTTCAGCGTGACTCCTGCGGTGGCAATGGTGACATTGCCCTTAACCGCCTGGTTTCCGCCATCAAATACACCTTCCTTGTTGTAAATCCTGCCAGCTGCTCGGGCTATAATTGTGGCGGCTTCGGCCCTGGTTATGCTGTCTGTGGGCCGAAATAACCCATGGGAGCCTATAATGTACCCAGCCCTGGCGGTGGCTGCCACCATATCCCGGGCCCAGGGCGAAACCTGCTCTTCATCGTCGAACCCGATACTAGCCAATTCGGGTTTAAGCCGCAAAACCTTGCCTATCATGACCGCCGCCTGTTCACGGGTAATATGGGCTGTTGGTGCTGCCATACCGGACCCGATACCCTGTAAGTATCCCTGGGAAGC
>DGEI01000039.1 GCA_002385885.1 Firmicutes bacterium UBA3930 | reverse complement strand
AATCACCTACTTCCTCATATGAGGATCAAGGGCATCCCTTAATCCATCTCCAAGCAAATTGAAGGCTACCATTGTTATACATATACAGGCTGCGGGGAAGAAAAGCAGGTACGGATAACTTCTAAGCCCTCTGTAAGCATCACTGGCCAGTGTCCCCCAGCTTGCCATTGGAGCGCTTACCCCTATTCCAATAAAGCTTAAAAAGGCTTCAGTAAATATGGCTGAGGGTATGGCCAATGTCACGGTAACAATTATCGGCCCGATGGCATTTGGAATAAGGTGCTTCAGAATGATACGCCATCCGCTGGCACCCTGGGCTTTAGCAGCCAATACAAATTCCTGATTCTTGAGGCTGAGCACCTGGCCGCGTACTATCCTGGCCATGCTTACCCAGTAAACTAAGCCCAGGACAATATATATCAATATGAGGTCGGAACCCACACCTTTAAATACTCTCAAGAAGGTTGTCTCAAAAGCCTGCTCAATAGGTTTCTCCAATACAACCTGAAGTAATATAACATACAAAAGCAGTGGAACACCATACAATACATCGACTATTCTCATCATAATGTCATCGACGCGGCCGCCTATATACCCGGATATTCCACCATACAGAACCCCAATAGTAAGGTTGATGATGCTCGCTACCAACCCTATACTAAGGGATATGCGGGCACCGTATATAACACGGATAAACAAATCCCTTCCGAGGCTGTCGGTCCCAAAGGGATGTTCCCAGGAAGGACCCTGGTTTTCATGACCGCGAATTTGAGTCGAGTAATCATAAGGCCAAACCAAAGGAACAAATATAGCAGACAATATAATAATAATTATAACTGCTAAACTAATCATTGCCGGTTTATTTGTCTTTAGCCGTCTCCATGCATCCTGCCAATATGTTATGCTGGGACGAACTATTTCATCATCTGTATGGGTTTGCGTTTCAAGAGGTTGAAACAGCGCTTGATCAATATTGGTATCCATTCCCCACTTACCCCTCCTTTACAGTAACAAGCTTGATGCGAGGATCAACCAGGACATATACTATATCAACAATAAAATTCATTATGACCAGTAAAACACTATAAAATATTGTAGAACCCATTATCATGGTATAGTCCCGGTTACTCACGCTGTTGACAAAATAACCGCCCATACCGGGTATCGAAAACAGTTTTTCAATAACAAAGCTCCCGGTCAGCAGGCCTGCCGTCAACGGCCCAAGATAAGTAACTGCCGGAATTACTGCATTTTTTAAAGCATGCTTGTATATTACCTTGAGTTCGCTCAATCCTTTTGCCCTGGCAGTACGTATATAGTCCTGCTGTATAACATCAAGCATGCTGGATCTTACCAGCCTTGCAATAAAGGATAGAGAATAGCCGGATAAAGCTACAACAGGCATAACATATTCTATCGGTCTGGTCAGTTTACTGCTCATAACCGGGAATATTTTCCACACAACTCCAAATAGGTATATAAGTATTGTAGCTAATACAAAACTAGGTATGGTGACCCCCATGGTAGCAATAAACATGGTAGTGTAGTCTTCCCATTTCCCCTGTCGAAGGGCTGAAATAATGCCCATCGGTATTCCTAACAGCAGTGTAAATATAATTGCAACAATACCCAACTTTGCAGTTACAGGA
This sequence comes from Firmicutes bacterium UBA3930, assembly GCA_002385885.1. Taxonomy (GTDB): domain Bacteria; phylum Bacillota; class Clostridia; order Caldicoprobacterales; family Caldicoprobacteraceae; genus DTU074. The sequence goes on along the minus strand of DGEI01000039.1, from coordinate 61,668 downwards.
AAACCCAGGCTTATCAGTTCATTTACGGAACGGTGCTTTAGCTGAAACGAAGGGCCTAAATCGCCCCGGAACAGATCCTTCCAGTAATCCAGATACTGCTTCCATACCGGATCATCCAGTTTATATTTTTCATTGAGGGCTTTAATAATTGCCTCCGGGAGAGGTTTTTCCCGGGTAAACGGACCGCCCGGTATTGCATGCATAAGAAAAAATGTAATGGTAACAATAAAAAAAATGGTTAGAACCATGGATACAACTCGATGAATAATATATCTACCCACCAAACTTCCTCCTTAGGCTTATATCCTGTTCTATATCCCGAAAAACAACCGGCATTGCTGCTAAAGAATATAGAAAACATATATATGATAAAGCCATTATAAAAATTATTTCAAATTAACATTCTTAATTATACCACTTTTCATTTTTTATAACAACCACTATTTTTATTAAAAACCGTATAAAAATCAGTTATTCCGCTGTTTGCGCCGGTTTTGGCTTTATCAGATTTTTCTTAAGATTACAATGTATAATAATACAATAATTCATAAAATAGTATATTATACAATATAGTTAATATTGGCTGGCAGTTAGCTTTATCATGCGATAAATTATACAAAATATATAATAAATATTCTTATATTATTCTCTTCTTTATTAAAAACAATGTCTTATATTGTATTATATTAACAATCTAATAATTCTTTTCCGGACTTCTTTCCAAAAGTGGTGTATAATTTGATCAAAATCTCCAGGCAGTGTTCCATTCAAGAAAAAACCGGCGGATTATGCCGCCGGCCGGTTTATCCAAGCCATATTACACTTCATATCAGATCGACTATCTACTTATAAACAGACATACAGCCTTTCAATATATTATTTTAACACCGCACCTGTGCTGGCTGAAGTGACCAGCCTTGCGTATCTTCCCAAATATCCATGCTTAACTTTTGGTTCAGGCGCCTTCCATTTTTCAAGCCGTTCCTTGAGTTCCTGCTGACTTATCATAATATCCAGCCTGCCCTCGGGGATATTTATGCTTATCAGATCTCCCTCATTCACCACAGCAATAGGACCACCTTCCATTGCCTCGGGAGATATGTGCCCTATAGAGGCTCCCCTGGTTGCACCCGAGAAGCGGCCGTCGGTCAAAAGCGCCACATCCTTGTCCAGGCCCATCCCGGCAATGGCTGATGTCGGGGACAGCATCTCCTTCATGCCGGGTCCGCCCTTGGGGCCTTCGTAGCGGATAACCACCACATCACCCTTGTTGATCCTGCCCTTTAGTATGGCCTCAAAAGCTTCTTCCTCCGAATCAAACACCCTGGCCGGTCCCTGGTGGACCATCATTTCAGACGCTACCGCCGCCCTTTTAACCACAGCGCCATCAGGAGCAAGGCTGCCCCTAAGTACCGCTATCCCGCCGGTCGGACTGTACGGATTTTCAATTGGTCTTATAACCTCATGATCCAGAACCACGGCATTGGATATGTTTTCACCCTGGCTCCGTCCGGTAACCGTCAATAAATCAAGGTTCAGCAGATCTTTTTTGGACAGTTCCTTCATAACAGCCTGTACACCCCCGGCAGCATACAGATCCTCAACATGATAAGGTCCGGCCGGACTCAGTCTGCAAAGATTAGGCGTACGCTGGCTTATGCTGTTTACTATATCCAGATCAATCTTAATTTCTGCTTCATGGGCTATAGCCGTTAAATGCAGCACAGAATTGGTGGAACAGCCAAGAGCCATATCCACCGTCAGGGCGTTTTCAAAGGCTCCTGCCGTTAAAATATCCCTGGGGCAAATGTTTTTTTCGACCAGTTCCATTATCTTCATGCCGGCCTCCTTGGCAAGCCGTATCCTTTCAGCATACACCGCAGGTATGGTACCATTTCCGGGTAATGCCATACCCAGAACTTCAGACAAACAGTTCATGGAATTTGCCGTGAACATACCCGAACAGGATCCGCATCCCGGACAGGCACACTCCTCAATCTCCTTCAGTTCCTCCTCGGTCATCCTTCCGGCACTTACCGCTCCAACACCTTCAAACACCGAGTTCAAATCAAGCACCTGACTTCCCTTTCGGCCTGCCAGCATCGGCCCGCCGCTTACAACTGCGGAAGGTATATTCAGCCTGGCACAGGCCATTAGCATTCCCGGCACAATTTTATCGCAGTTGGGGACCAGGACCAGGCCGTCAAAGGCATGGGCAATGGCCACGGATTCTATACTATCGGCAATCAGTTCCCTGGAAGCCAATGAATACTTCATGCCGACATGATTCATTGCTATTCCGTCGCACACGCCGATGGTAGAAAACTCAACGGGTGTACCGCCGGCCATCCGTATCCCGTCTTTAACAGCCCGGACAATAGTATCGAGGTGTATATGTCCGGGAATCACCTCATTCTGAGAATTTACCACCCCTATCAGAGGCCGTTTAAGTTCCTCATCCGTATACCCCATGGCTTTAAACAAAGCCCGGTGAGGCGCTTTTTCCATACCTTTTTTTACCCTATCGCTTATCATGGGCTTACGCTCCTTACTTAAATTCTTTAACGTTATATCATCTGATTTTATTAACATGCATTATATCTTTAAGCCGGCGTTTAGGCACGTGCATAACCCCGTCCTGATCTTTATAATACTTTAACGAACCCTGTTCGTCCTCGGCCATCGATTTTTCAGCCGCATACCCCAATGCTATTACACAGTCAATTACATATTCCCCGGGAATTTGGAGTATCTCCCCGAGCTTGTCCTTTTCTACCGAGCCAATCATACAGCCGCCGATCCCGTATTCCAGCGCTCCCAGCAGTATATTCTCGGCAGCCGCCCCTATATCATATTTGGCTAATATATCGTCAAATTCCCGTTTTATAAGGATTACTATATAAGCTGCAGGTTTCTCTCCCTCTTTTGGCGTCCCGTGAGGCCTGATGTAACCGGCCCAACCAAGCGTTCCAAACACCGGTTCAAGCAGAGACGGATCCTCCACTGCCAGATATTCCAGCGGCTGCCTGTTTGTTGCCGACGGTGCCAGTCTAGCCCCATCAACCAGTTCTTCAAGCACCTCAGGCGGAATCCTCTCCTGCTTATACTTTCTTATGGTTCTCCGGGTTCTTATAGCTTCGCGGATATTCATAATATCACCTCATTTACTGAACCAGGCTTTTTGATTTTTCCCATGCCTTCAGAAAAGGAAAGGGATTGACCGCTGCCTCATCCCGTCCCTCATACATTCCAAAATGAAGATGGGGAGCAAATTTACCGGTGGTTCCTTCCCCACCATAGCCTGAATCTCCTGCATAGCCTATAACCTGGCCCTTTTTAACTCTGCTTCCCTCATCAATATCCTCGTGATACCTGGAGAAATGAGCATAGTAATAATATATGCCGTCGTCACCGCGGATTCCCAGCCGCCATCCTCCAAGCTCCAGCCATCCTTTTTTCTCCACAACCCCATCGCATACCGATACAACAGGAACTCCCCTGTCACACATTATATCAATACCTTCATGGCTTCTGTTTCCCCCGTAAGTACGGGCATCGCCAAATCCATCCTTATAGTCATATTCATACCCCTGGGCAATGGGAAACACTTTATCTTCAAATATCTGCTTCAAAACCCTGAGTCTCTTAACCTGGCTTCTTACATCTTTTATAAACTTCCTGTCATCCTTATACTCTCTCAGAAAATCGTCAAGTTGTTCAGGATCCCGGATACCGCGCAGATGTATGGCAATCCGTCCGGTACGTCCGGTTTCAGTATCCTCGCTGCTGATCCCCTCTGCCCTGTCAACAGCAGCCAGATAGTACCACGGAACATCGTGTTCCTCTCCTATTCTGAAGTACATTTCCAGATGGCCGGATAAAAAATCCTGTACTTTGTAAGGAGGGTACATAATATCTTCAAGCCAGGACGGTAGGCTCAGCAACAAGGCTAAAACAGCAGCTGCAATAATAATTGTACGTATAAACCGTGGTTTGTTTACGGAATATCGTCTTACCTTTCTGGTTCTTGGAGTACTATACATCAACCCTGCTCCTCCTGTCAGAATCCCTCTGCGTACCCTGTTTTTTACCGGCGGAAGAATTTATTTATCGCTGAAAACCTCCTCCGGCTTATTTGCAAAGGCGGACTTTCCAAACAGTTGTTATTAAAACCCGGATCTTTCCCGTTCACTATATATTCTCAGCAATAAGCCTTCCCATCTCCCGGGTTCCCACTACAACCATGCCAGTACCTGCAATATCTGGTGTTCTGTACCCCTGCTGCAGCACCCTGCCTACCGACTCTTCCACTGCCAGGGCTTCATCGTCCATACCAAAGCTGTAGCGCAGCATCATGGCAGCACTCATTATTGTGGCTATTGGGTTTGCCTTATCCTGTCCGGCAATATCAGGAGCTGAACCGTGAACCGGCTCATAAAGCCCCGGCCTTCCCTGTCCCAGGCTGGCAGAAGGCAGCATTCCCAGGGACCCGGTCAGCATTGCGGCTTCATCGCTGAGTATATCACCAAACATGTTGGTTGTGAGAATAACATCAAACTGTGCCGGGTTTCTTACAAGCTGCATGGCAGCATTATCCACATACATGTGGCTAAGCTCAATATCCGGATAATCTTTGCCCACCCGGGATACCACTTCACGCCATAATCGGGAGCTCTCCAGCACATTTGCCTTATCTATTGATGCAACCTTCCTCCGCCTGCCTCTGGCAATATCAAAGGCAACACGGGCCACTCTCTCAACCTCGTGTGTGGTATATACTGCCACATCCCAGGCCCGCTGCCCCCCCTGGGGGAGTTCTTCCCGCCCTTTGTCCCCAAAGTATAAATCACCGGTCAGCTCGCGCACTACCAGTATATCCAAACCGTCTTCCGCAAATACCTCTTCCTTCAGCGTTGATGCTGATTTAAGCTGGGGAAACAGTTTGGCTGGCCTGATGTTGGCAAACAAGCCAAGCGCCTTTCGTATACCCAAAAGCCCTGCCTCAGGCCTTAAGTCCCCCGGCATATTATCCCATTTAGGCCCGCCAACAGCTCCGAGCAGGACAGCATCACTGTTACGGCATATTTCCAATGTTTCATCAGGAAGGGGGACCCCCACTGCATCTATAGCGGTTCCCCCCATAAGCACCTCTTCAAAATAAAACCGGTGGTTAAATTTTCGTCCTACGGCATTTAAAACCACAATAGTTTGTTCTACTACTTCCGGCCCAATGCCATCCCCTGGAATTACGGCAATCTTCATCTGTTTACCCCCATTTTTTCCTTAACATATTCAACAAGCCCTCCGGCCTGTATCAGCTCCTGCATGAACGGCGGGAAGGACGCAGCCTTGTAAGTACGGCCGCTGGTCAGGTTTGTAATGGTCCCATTGGCCAAATCCACGGCTACCCGATCCCCTTCCCGTATTTCCTGTGCCGCTTCCGGACACTCCATAATGGGGAGCCCTATGTTTAAAGCATTACGGTAAAATATTCGGGCAAAGGTCTCAGCTATGATGCAGCTTATTCCTGAAGCTTTAATAGCCATGGGCGCATGCTCCCTGGATGAACCGCATCCAAAATTAGATCCGGCCACTATTATATCTCCCGGTTGAACCCTGTCTTTAAAAGAAGGATCCAGGTCTTCCATACAGTGAGCCGCCAGTTCCTCCGGATTGCTGGTATTCAGATACCGGGCCGGAATAATAACATCGGTATCCACATTATTTCCGTATTTGATAACTTTTCCTTCTATCATTTCATTACCTCCTCGGGAGAAGAAATTTTTCCGGTAATAGCCGAAGCAGCGGCTACCGCCGGGCTGGCCAGGTACACCTCGCTCTCGGGGTGTCCCATCCGTCCCACAAAATTTCTGTTTGTGGTAGATACAGCCCTTTCTCCCTTTGCAAGGACCCCCATATGCCCACCCAGGCAGGGCCCGCAAGTCGGCGTGCTGACAACAGCGCCGGCCTCAACGAAGATCTCCAGAAGGCCTTCCCGCATAGCCTGGAGATATATTTTCTGCGTAGCAGGAATCACAATGGCCCGTACCCGGGGATTTACTTTATGGCCCTTTAATATCTGTGCGGCAATCCTAAGATCCCCTAACCTGCCATTGGTACATGAGCCAATTACCACCTGTTGAATCGGAATCTCTTCTATTTGGTCAAACGTCCTCACGTTTTCAGGCAGGTGAGGAAAGGCAACGGCAGGCGTGATCGATGACAGGTCTATATGGTAAACTTCTTTATATTCAGCGTCATCATCTGCTTTATATACCTTATATTCTTTGTCCGAATGCTCCTTTACATATTCCAATGTAATATCGTCCACTTCAAATATCCCATTCTTGGCCCCGGCTTCTATGGCCATATTTGCCATTGTAAAGCGATCATCCATTGACAGGCTGCCCAGGCCTTCCCCGCTGTATTCCATAGACCGGTACAGGGCACCGTCCACTCCTATCATGCCGATAATATGAAGTATGACGTCTTTACCGCTGACCCATTTGCCGGGCCTGCCTTTCAGGACAAACTTGATTGCCTCTGGTACCTTAAACCAGGCCTGACCGGTGGCCATCCCGGCCGCCATATCGGTACTGCCCACACCGGTTGAGAAAGCTCCTAAGGCACCATAGGTACAGGTGTGAGAGTCAGCACCGATTACCACGTCTCCCGGTACCACCAGGCCTTTTTCCGGGAGCAGCGCGTGCTCTATTCCCATCTGGCCTATTTCAAAATAATTCTCTATATCCATTTCATCGGCAAATTCCCTTATCACTCTGCATTGTTCAGCTGACTTAATATCTTTATTGGGTGTAAAGTGATCGGGAACCAGCACCACTTTTTTTCTGTCAAAGACATTTTTTGCTCCCATCCGCTTAAATTCCTGGATGGCCATAGGAGCAGTAATATCATTACCCATAACCAAATCCAAATCAGCCAGTATAAGCTGCCCAGCCTCAACTTTATCAAGGCCTGCATGGGCGGCAAGTATTTTTTGCGTCATGGTCATCCCCATATTATCCAGCTCCTTCCTATATCCCAATTTCATTATAAAGGAAATACTCAATCGAATCAATCAACGCATCCCAGCTGGCTTCTATTATATTGGTAGATACTCCTACAGTACCCCATACCTTAGAGCCATCAGTGGATTCAATATGAACCCTTACCTTTGCTGCAGTAGCCTTGGATGTGTCCAGTACCCGGACTTTATAGTCGGTAAGGCGCATTTTCTTAAGCTGAGGATAAAAGAATTCCAGGGCCTTACGCAGCGCTCTGTCCAGTGCGTTTACCGGGCCATCCCCTTCTGCAGCCGTAACCTCTTCAACCCCATTTACTTTTACCTTTATTATGGCTGAAGCGCTGTAATCTCCCTGCCAGTGCTCCTCGCAAAGCACACGAAAATCCTTTACGTCAAAGAATTTGAAATCCTTGCCAAGGGCTCTTCTTATCATGAGTTCGAAAGAACTTTCAGCCCCCTCAAACTGATAGCCCTCATGCTCCAACCGCTTGAGTTCATCTATTAACTTTTGTGTTTCAGGGGATGACTTGGTAACTCCCGGCACCACCTTCTGTATCTTGTTCAGTATTGTGCTGCGGCCGGCTACCTCAGACATCAGTATCCTCCGCTCATTACCTACTGTTTCAGGCGTAATATGCTCAAAAGAGGCAGGATTTTTAAGTATGGCATCGATATGCATACCTCCTTTATGAGCAAAGGCACAGTTCCCTATATATGGATCCCGCTCATTGGGCGCCATATTGGCCAACTCGCTGATATAGCGGGACATGGATGTCAGTTCGGCTATTTTTTCCTGCGGAACACATGATAAGCCGTACTTGAGCTGAAGGTTAGGTATAATTGTGCAAAGATTCGCATTTCCACACCGCTCGCCGTATCCGTTGATGGTACCCTGCACCTGTACGGCACCCTGTTCCACCGCAATTATAGAATTGGCAACTGCCATACCGCCATCGTTATGGCAGTGTATTCCTATGGGAACGGGAGCAAAACGGGCTGCGGCTTCCTTTACTATTTGATATATCTCGGTGGGAAAGGCGCCTCCATTGGTATCGCACAAGACCAGCCAATCAGCTCCGGCTTCGGCAGCGGCTTCAAGAGAACGCATTGCATAGTCGGGATTAGCCTTGTATCCGTCAAAGAAGTGCTCGGCATCAAATATGACTTCCCTTCCCTTCTCTTTCATATATGATACCGAATCGTATATCATGCTGAGGTTCTCTTCCAACGTTGTATGGATAACCTCGGTAACATGGAAATCCCAACTCTTCCCAAATATAGCCACCGCTGATGTATCGGTTCCCAACAGAGCTGCCAAATTTGCGTCCTGCTGGGGCGTTATACCCGCTCTTCGGGTGCTGCCAAAGGCAACAAGTTTTGCATTGGCAAGCTCCATTGTTTTTATTCTCTCAAAAAATTCAAGATCCTTAGGGTTGGAACCCGGATTGCCGGCCTCGATATAATCTACTCCAAAATCATCCAGCTTTTTTACTATCTTTAGTTTATCGGCTACAGTGAAGGAAATCCCCTCAGCCTGAGCTCCATCCCTTAAGGTACTATCATATACAAATATTTTTCTTCCTTTTAAGCAATTCCCATCTGTCAATCATCTCCCTTCAATAAATTTTATATCTGTTTACCGTTTTTTCCATTCTGGGCCAGCAGCATCTTGTTAATAGCATTTATATAGGCTTTGGCGCTTGCTTCAATAACGTCAGTGCTGAGCCCCCGTCCGATATATACATCACCGTTTTTGCTTATTTTAACCGTCACTTCCCCCAGCGCATCCTTACCGCTGGTTACCGCCCTTAGATAATAATCCTCCAGCTTTGCCTCAACTCCAACAGCCCGGTCAATAGCTTTGAAGGTAGCATCCACCGGTCCGTCCCCACAAGCTGCCTCCTCATACACCTCATTATCATTGCTGACTCTGACGGTGGATGTCGCAACCAGGGTATTGCCGCTGGATATATGGAAATACTCCAGTTCATAGGTCTCAGGCACTTTCAATACTTTTTCATTTATCAAAGCCTCAATATCCTTATCCATCATATACTTCTTCTTGTCAGCCAGATCCTTAAACCTCTCAAACGCTTCATTTATTTCGCCCTGTGTAAGATTGGAAAAGCCCAGTTCTTTAAGCCTTTCTTCAAAGGCGTGCCGCCCCGAGTGTTTGCCCAGTACCATCTGGCTTTGCTTTAACCCAATGGATTCAGGGGTCATTATCTCATAAGTCTGACGATTGCTTAACATGCCGTGCTGATGGATTCCTGATTCATGGGCAAAAGCATTGCTTCCTACAATCGCTTTATTTGCCTGTATGTGCATACCGGTTAAATGGCTGACCATAGTGCTGGTACGATAAATCTGCTCGGTTACTATATCAGTATAGTATCCAAAGAAATCACTGCGGGTTTTCAGGACCATCACAATCTCTTCCATAGCGGCATTCCCTGCCCTTTCGCCCAGTCCGTTAACAGTGCATTCCACCTGTTGAGCTCCATTATGAATTGCCGCCAGAGAATTTGCCACCGCCAAACCAAGATCGTTGTGACAGTGCACGCTCAATATGACATTATCAATACCGCGCACATTTTGTTTGATCCCGCTGATAAGGGCGCCAAATTCATCGGGCATTGCATAGCCTACCGTATCCGGTATGTTAATCACATTGGCACCGGCACCAATAACGGCTTCCAATATCTTATAAAGAAATTCCGGGCGGGTCCTGGTCCCATCCTCAGGAGAAAACTCTACATCATTGCACAAAGATTTTGCATAGGATACCATTTCGACAGCCCGTTTCAATACTTCATCAGGTTCCATTTTGAGCTTATGTTTCATATGGATATCCGAAGTTGCTATAAAGGTATGGATCCTGGGTTTTGCAGCATATTGTATAGCTTCCCAGGCCCTGTCAATATCCTGCTTTACTGCCCTGGCCAAAGCAACTATAACGGGCTTCCTGACGTTTTGAGCAATGGTCTTAACCGCCTGAAAATCTCCCTTTGAAGCAATAGGAAATCCGGCTTCTATCGCATCCACGCCAAGACGTTCAAGCTGTTTTGCAATCTCCAGTTTTTCATGGGTATTTAAACTGGCTCCCGGTGACTGTTCCCCATCCCGGAGAGTGGTGTCAAAAATATAAACTTTTTTCGACATTTGCCATCCCCCTTCAGAATTTATTTTCTATCCACGGCATCATCTTCCTGAGCTCCTTGCCAACCTTCTCTATAGGATGTTCCTGTTCTTTCTTCCGTACGGCATTGAAATACGGACGGTTGGCCTGATTTTCCAGTATCCACTTACGGGCAAATTCACCATCCTGGATCTCTGATAGTATTTTTTTCATCTCCTTGCGCGTTTCCTCGGTTATAATCCTTTTTCCTGTGGTATAATCACCAAATTCAGCAGTATCGCTGATGGAATACCTCATGTAGCTTAAACCACCCTGATTCATGAGATCCACTATTAGCTTCAGTTCATGCAGACATTCAAAGTATGCGCTCTCAGGCTGATAACCGGCTTCCACCAATGTCTCAAATCCAGCCTTAATAAGTTCACATATTCCCCCGCACAGCACAACCTGTTCACCAAACAGATCGGTTTCGGTCTCCTCTTTGAAGGTGGTCTCCAGCACACCTGCCCGGGTACCGCCTATACCCTTTGCATAAGCCAGTGCATAATCCCTGGCCCGGCCGGAATAATCCTGGTATACGGCTACAAGGCAGGGAACTCCCTTGCCTTCGAGGTATTGGCTGCGTACAGTATGGCCCGGCCCTTTAGGGGCTACCATAGCCACATCCACAAAAGCGGGAGGCTTAATCTGTTGAAAATGGATGTTGAACCCATGGGCAAACATGAGGATATTGCCCTCTTCAAGGTTGGGCTCAATGCTCTCGTGATACAGCTTTGCCTGCTTCTCATCGGGAATCAGGACCATGATAATATCGGCTTCTTTGGCAGCCTGAGCCGCTTCCATAACAGCAAGCCCGGCTTCCTGGGCCGGCTTCCAGGACCTGCTTCCTTTGTAAAGCCCCACAACTACATCAATACCGCTTTCTTTAAGATTCAGCGCATGTGCGTGTCCCTGACTGCCATATCCAATAACTGCCACCTTTTTACCTGTCAATAGATCCAAATTGGCATCCTGATCATAATACAGCTTTGCCATATATTTATTCCTCCTTAAAATTATTATTCTTTATAAGCCTGTTGCCTCTGTCAACAGCAATTATACCGGTACGAACCATTTCTTTTATACCGAAATCCTTCAGCATCTCCTGAAGAGCGCTGACCTTATCCTGATCACCGGTTATCTCTATAATCAATGAGTCCTTGCTTATATCTACCACCTGTGCCCTGAAAACACTGACAATCTGAATAATCTCATTTCGTGTGGCCGGTGTTGTATGAACTTTAATCAGGGCAAGCTCCCGCGCCACCGAATCCTTGGCTATATCAGCCACCCTTATAACATCAATCAGTTTGTTAAGCTGTTTAGCCACCTGCTCAATAACATTCTCATCACCTTCAACCACAATGGTCATCCTTGAAACGGTGGGATCTTCAGTGGTTCCCACAGCCAAACTCTCAATGTTGAATCCCCGCCGGCTGAAAAGCCCCGCTACCTTGGCCAGCACTCCGGGCTGGTTTTCAACCAGCACACCCAATACATGCCTCACATTCCAACACCTCCAATCGACTTAATTGATCCATGGATCTTTATGCATATAAAAAGATATAAAAAAACCTTCCATCCCTTATGGGACGAAAGGTTCTCTTTCGCGGTACCACCCAACTTTGCCTGTACTTCGCAGCACATGCCTCAACAGGTTCCATCAAACCCTGGCCTGTAACGGGACCGCCCGTCAAACCCTACTAAAGGTTCCCCTTGTTCAGGCTTTCTCCTCGGGAGTGAGCATACAACCTGCCCGCCCGCCGGTTTCCACTGACCACCGGCTCACTGAAGATAGCTGCAACAGGCCTTCTGTCTCCGTCATCAGATTTCATCTTAATTCCTATATATATGCAGTTGGCTTCCTGTTCTGTCTAAATTCTTATCGTATAAGCTTTGACAGCCTCTTTACATTGCGTACTTTACTGTTCTGTTCTAATATACATACCACAGTTTTTCATAATATATTCATATAGTTATGCCGGTCGGCTGTCCTGATTGTCAGTATCAAATCTGTAAAAATGTAATTATAATAATGCCCGACAACAGAACCCTTCCTTAAAAGAAGAAACCTGCCGCCGGGTTTTTTATACCCACGGTGTAATACACATCACAATGTGTATTTTGTACCGCTCGGTCACTGCCCCGTTTTACGGCGGAACCCTAGGTACACTTTCTTCTTAACCGTCCTTTATTTGATTTGCTGAATATTCTACCAGCCGCCTAATCATTTGTCAATGCTTTTTTTTCGTATTTTTTGCTGTTTCTCCCGGGTGTTATTTGAAAAAGTAAATTCCGCCCCAATAAGCATAGATGTGGAAGCAACTTTTGCAGAATTATCAGTAAAGTTTGGCTTTTTGAGTAACCTGTTGATTTTATAATTGTTTTTGATATAACCCATAGAATAAAAACTTTTTTTGTGACAAGCGGGTATTATATGTAGTAATATGACAGAAGGAGGTATCAAAATGGAGAAAGAAACAATCTTCCGGATCAAAGAAGGCGACATAGAAGCTTTTGAACAACTTTACAATGAATATATAGAATATGCCCTTCGTACTGCGATTTCTATTACCCGGAACAAACCGGATGCATCGGATGCCGTTCAGGAAACCTTCATCCGGGTTTACCGCAATATAATATTTTTTGATGAAGAAAAGCCTTTCAAACCCTGGTTTTTCAGAATACTGGTCAACGAATGCAACCGCATAATGAAGCGGAGGCCAAAAGTTATATCAATAGACAAATACCTCACCAATAACTCCGTTTATTCCAAAGAAGATAATTATCTCTTCGAGGAATACGAGGATTTATACGATGCAATACAAGGCCTTAAGGATATAAACAGGGTGCCAATAATATTGAAATATTTAAACGGTTTTACCGAAAAAGAAATTGCCGAAATCCTGGACATCAATGTAAACACTCTAAAATCCCGCCTTTTTAAGGGCCGGGAACGCCTCAAAAAAGCTCTGCTTAAAATGAAGGAAAGGAGAATCAGGAATGGATGAGAAAATTCTTGACCGTAAAATAAAAGAATCCCTGTTAATGAAAACAAATGACTGGATACCGCTGAAAAAAGAAATATGGAATAACATTCAATCCAGAATAGAAAATAGCACCGGATCAGCGAAAGTAAGAATAAGGAGAAAAAACAAACGAAAACATTTATTTTCCAGCCTGGGACTGATGGCTGCAGTTTTTGTGATAATATTTGCTGTAAGCACAAACGCCGGAAGAGCGGCAGTAGCCAAAATTAAAGATATATTATTACCGGAAAAGAATATAGTTCAGGATATAGAAGGCGATAAGGAAGAAACCAAAATGAATCTTAAAGAAGGCAGCGGATATGTTTTGTATGTCGATGAATCAAACTACCAGATGGTAAAACATGATGGAAAGGACAGAATAATTCCGAAAATAAAGCTTGAACCAACCCTCCCGGAGGTATACCTGGAGATTCAGCACGTAAAAGGCAAACCTCCTATGGATATGGTACCGCTGATTGAGTATAAGCTAAAGTCCTCTTTTGAAAATGTTGAAAACTATGGTACCGTTGAACAACCCATAAAAGCAATTTCCTTACATGCCCATAACGAGCTCGCATCCCATGCTCCGGTTGTCACCTATTATATTGTGGATGATAACCAGGGCGGCTCTTATGTAATAGAGCAGCATCTCTTCCTGGAAGCAGCCGAAGGCCACGGCGTAAGATTTTATCATATGCTAAAAGAATTCAAGGTTGTTAATCCCCAGGAATAGCATGTCAGCTGATAACTATGAAGAAAGGAGACTGGTTTTCCCAATCTCCTTTTTCGTTTTTGGCAGTTCATCATTTAACCGTGTCATCCGGCTCCCATCCAAGAGATTCGTAAAGTTTTCTTCTTCCCACTTTATCATTGTTTAATTCCTGTCTGGCATATTTGGCTACATCATATGCCTTATTCCTGGGTACCACAATAACTCCGTCTCCGTCTGCAACAACAATATCTCCGGGGTTGACAACAACGCCACCCACACGCACCGGAATATCCCTGGCATCATAACGCAGCCTCCCCTGGACCATCGCCTGTGATACAAACCGCGACCATACAGGAACCTTCTGTAAAATCAATTCATCGGTATCCCGTACTCCACCTTCTATAACATAACCCCGGGCGCCCTTTCTGAATCCGTACAAACCATTGTTAGAGCCCATAAGCCCGGCGTTTACCCCGCTTTGATCTATAACTATAAAATCACCCGGTTGTATATCCTCCATCCAGGGATAAGTACATACATTGCCATAATACCACTTAACCCATTCGGTATATTCCTCGGGCTTCATCTTCGGAACCGGTCCCTCATAAGGTAAATACCGTACGGTCCTGGCAATACCAACAACCCTTGTCCTGAAAAGCGGCCGCATATCATATGACATGCTTCCATAGCCATGCATCATATTCCAGTCCATGCCATCCCTTACATCAGCTACACGCAGCCCTTCAAAAAGCTTTAATAGTTCTTTTCTTTCGCCCTTGGCCATGTTCATGGCAGATTCCTCCTTTTTATATCAGTTCAGTTTATTCTTTATGTTTAGCAAGCTTTACCTGCAGTATTCATAATCCATGTCCCGGATTATACCACATGCCACTGCCTGCCGTCCTTTTCTATCAATTTTCTGGCTCCGTAAGGCCCCCATGTACCGGCCGGGTAATTGGGAAAAACCGGCTTTTCCTCTGCCCATGCCCTGGAAATGCTGTCGACAAATCTCCAGGCGTATTCAACTTCATCCCAGCGGGTAAAGAGGGTGGAATCCCCTTTCATAACATCCAATAACAGCCTTTCATAAGCATCGGGTGATACGGCATCTGCATCACAATTCTGACAAAAATCCATACCTACCTGTATTATTTCATTCCTGATACCAGGCTTTTTCGTGTTGAAATACAATTCAACCCCTTCCATGGGCTGAATTCTTATATGAAGGGTGTTGGGTTTTAATCCCCTCAGCTCTTTGAAGTATAGTACTTCCGGCAAGGATACGAACTGTATCACAATTTCAGTGAATTTTGCCGGCAGTCTTTTTCCCGTCAACAAATAAAACGGAACCCCGCCCCAGCGGAAATTTTCTACCTCAACCTTCATGGCTACAAATGTCTCCGTATCCGAAGATGGTGATACCTTGTTTTCCTCCCTATATCCCGGCACCGTCTTATTGTCTATTTGCCCACTGCCGTATTGTCCTCTTACCACATGCTGACGTACTTTTTCATAAGTCATCCCGGACAGGGATTTCAGCACTTTAACCTTCTCGTCCCTTATGGAATTGTTGTCCAGGATTGCCGGCGGCTCCATAGCTGTCAGCATTAAAAGCTGCAGCATATGGTTTTGAAGCATATCCCTCAAAGCTCCTGCTTTTTCGTAATAAGCCCCTCTGTTTTCAACTCCAACCGTTTCGCTGGAAATTATCTGAACATGATCAATATATTTATTGTTCCACAGCGGTTCGAACAGGGCATTTGCGAACCGTATGGCCATTATGTTCTGCAGCATTTCTTTGCCCAGATAATGATCTATTCTATATATGTGTTCTTCGCCAAACACCCGGTTTATCACTTCATTCAGCATTATGGCTGAATTTAAATCGCTGCCGAAGGGTTTTTCTATAACCACCCTCTGCCAGCTGGTTCCGTCATTAATTACCATACCGGCTGATCTTAAATTCTCAACTATGGGTTTGAAGTGTTCCGGGGCAACAGCTAAATAAAATATTCTATTGCCGTTGGTTCCATATACTTTATCAATCTCTGACAGATAGTCACCGAGTTGAGCATATCCGTCTTTATTATATATATCAAGCCTGTAGTAATAGAACCTGGACAGAACCTGATTCAACCGGGTCTGGCTGCCGTTATTGGACCTGGAAAACCGCTTGATGGCTTGTTCGGCATCTTTCCTGAACTCATCCTCCGTTTTATCCCTTCTTCCTACCGACACAACGGCAAAATTGTCCGGCAGTTCACCCGATAAAAACAGATTATATACTGCAGGATAGAGTTTTCTGTGCGCCAGATCACCGGTGCCCCCAAATATTACAAGTAAAGAGTTTATGGCATTTCACCTCCTGCCTGACACAGCAAATATGTATAAATGGCTTCTAAACAGCATAACCTATAATATTAATATACACACATTTAGCGGCATTAACCCAACAAGTTCATACTGCATACCCAAATACAAAAACAACCTGCGAAACAGGCTCTTTGCAGCGGTCCGGTTGTAAAGTGCAGCCAGCAGCCGGATAATCTCATTGAACAGTGCCATGCCCAATCCGGTAAACCGGAAAAAAGGAGGACTCCGGAATAATCCTCCTTTTTATACTTCATCGCTTTTTAAAATTTTTTTCACTCTTTTCTCAAAATTCTCCCTATCGAACATGACTACCCTGCCGCAGTTTAAACATTTGATTTTAAAATCAGCCCCCACCCGGATTATCTCCCATTTATCATTACCGCAGGGGTGCTGCTTACGTGTTTGTACAATATCCCCTATAGAATACTGAACAGGCATCATTTTCCCCCCTTATTGCCTTCATGAACGATAATCTGAGTTGGATAAGGCACGGATATTCCATTCTTGTCCATGGCTTCTTTTATTCTCTTCCTAAGCTCTCTTTCTACTCCCCATTGCTTCCTTGGCAAGGTACGGGCAATCATACGGATTACTATCCGGGAATCCCCCAGATCCACAACCCCCAGTATCTGCGGTTCTTCAACTATATCAGTATTCTCCCCGGCATATTCCAAGGCAGTTTCCTGCATTATTTGAACAGCCCTGTCTATATTTGTATCATAAGGTACACCTATATCCACCACAGCAAGCATATTGCCACGGGTATAATTTACAACCTTAAGAATCTGTCCGTTCGGTATAATAGTTAAATCTCCCTTAAAACCCCGAACTTTGGTAATCCTTAATCCTATTTCCTCAACAGTTCCTGCTGTATCGCCAATTGAAACATAATCTCCAACTGCATACTGCTCCTCAAAGAGTATAAAAAAGCCGGAGATAACATCTTTTACAAGGCTCTGAGCGCCAAAACCAATGGCCAAACCCCCTATGCCGGCCGTGGCCAGAATGGATGTAGTATCCACAAACTGTCCCAGGATTGTAATTCCTGCAACAAAATACACCAAATATTTCAACACGCTTTGAGACAGTGCTCTTAAGGTATCTATCTTCTTCTTATCCACATTTAACCGGCTTCGGCTTCGTACTTCAAAGAACCTCTTTATCAAAGCCATGCCTGCTTTATATATAATAACTGCTGCCAGTATTATGAATAAAACTTTTAGCAGAACAAAACCTATATTAAAAAAATCTTCTATTTTATATTGTTTAAGCCAGCCGAAAAACTTCTCACCAATGTTTAAGCAGATTGATACATACATTGCAGACTCTCCCTTTCTGTATGATACAGTGCACCAGCGGTCAGGCTCATTTACGACCGGGATCACACGCTTCTACAAAATTTTTGAATAACAGCAGCATAGTTTGTTCATGGTTAAACATCCTCTCAGGATGCCACTGAACCCCGACGGCAAAAGGATATTTATCCGATTCGATAACTTCAATTACCCCGTCTCTGCTCCATCCAGCCGCCCGAAATGCACCGGCAACCTCCTTTACAGCCTGATGGTGAAAGCTGTTTACGGATATGCATTCCTTCTCCATAATGCGGTTAATCCTGGATCCGGCTGCAAGCTTGACTTCATGGGTTCCATACCGTCCAGGCGCCGACTGCCAGTGTTTTATTGGTGTGTCAGATTGCAGCTGGGCCCCCAGATCCTGGTACAATGTTCCGCCCATCGCCACGTTCATTACCTGTACCCCTCTGCATATTCCCAGCACCGGTTTATCATTTTCCAAGGCCAATCTGCAAAGCTTTAATTCAAACTCGTCTCTGACGGGGTTAATCTTACCAAGCTTTGGATGAGGAGCTTCTCCGTAAAATACGGGATCTATATCATCCCCACCTGTAAACATTATGCCGTCAAAAACAGAAACAAAATAGCCTGCATCTTCAACATCAATATAAGGTATTATTAACGGCTGTCCGCCGGCCTTATATATCGCCCAATAGTATTCGCTATTCAAACTGATACTGTTATTGTCGATATTATAATCACCGGTAATTCCAATTAATGGCCGCACCGCATTCCCTGCCTTTTCAAAAAACATTTTTATGAGCAATAATATAAGCTTATCTTATATGTTATTAGCAGTTATAGCCTGCAATATTTAAAATATGCAGCTGTACCGATAATCAAATGAACTCCTGGAATACTTTATTAGTATTATATCAAAACTACGTATTTTAATAAAGGCAATAAAATACCACTTGCACATCACAATCATGAAAAACAGATATTTATAAAATAAATATGATGAATGTTTTTCCTTGAGCTACAGCCAGCGGAATAATATTCTTCATATACGCTTTATTCATTTGGCTTTTTATTTGCAGAATACTATGGAAATCACCTTGTGAAAAGGCTTAGAACCTGTTAACGAAGCGGAGGACAGCCGGAACCAATGTCTGAGCGATAGCGAGTTTTGGTGGAGGCCCGGAGCAAGTGCTACAGGTTCTTAGCCTTGAACACCAGTGATTGAAATAGTATTCTGCAAAACTTCAATATAGAGACAAATGCTATCTTTTGGGTGCTGAGAATACATTTATGTAAAGAATATTATGGAACTCGGCTTGAACTCCAGAGAGCGGAATAATATTCTTTACTAACCAGCCATCCTATGAATACAATAATCATTCTCAAATGAAAATGAAGTCCATTCTCCATTTTGCGGCAAATTTGAATATTTTATTAATTTATAGCCATTTTTGTATTGCTTTTTGCAGTATTTAAATATAATATAATAATAATTTTATTATTAATTGATAATGAGGTGCTTTAAAGTGACAAATCGGCAATATGATACGGGAAAACGGGTAACCATAATAGGAATTACAGTAAATGTGTTGCTCACTGTTATAAAATTATTGGCCGGCTTTTTGGCTCACAGCACCGCAATGATTGCCGATGGGATTGAATCGGCTTCAGATATACTGACAACATCAATAACGGCATACAGTATAAAAATTGCCAGAAAACCCGAAGACCCCGAACATCCTTATGGCCATGAAAAAGCTGAATCCATCGCCGCTAAATTTATTGCCGGGTTTCTTCTCTTTTCCGGGCTGACAGTTGGTTGGAAAGCAATTCAGCATATAGTTCAAAACAACATGGGAAAACCGGGAATTCTTGCTCTTTATGCCGCTATCCTGACTGTGTGCATCAAGGAAATCCTTTATTGGTACACATTAGCTTCAGCAAATAAAATAAAAAGCTCTGCTCTTAAAGCCAATGCATGGCATTTCCGTTCCGACGCCATTACATCGGTTGGAACCCTTATAGGAATTGCCGCAGCCAGGCTGGGCTATCCGATAGCCGATCCTATCGCCGCCATTGTTGCTGCTTTGTTAATTCTTAGGATGGCATACAGGTTATATGTAAAATCCATATCGGAACTTATGGATTCGTCAGCGCCGCAGCATAAGATTGATAGTATATATCATGCAGTATCATCGGTCAAAAATGTCAAAGGCATAGACTCTCTAAAAACCCGAATGCACGGCAATATGTTGTATGTTGATGTGGATATCGTTGTTGATCGCACAATAAGCGTTTCAGCAGGGCATGATATTGCCAATGAAGTTAAAGATACGCTGAAATCAGAGTTTTCGGATATAAAGGATGTCATGGTGCATGTAAATCCATGCCACCCTGAAGAACAGGATACTAATTGTCAAAACTGCGATAAATCATGTTCAAAATAATTTCCTGAACCGGTGAAGAGAATATTTACGCACGGATGTCTCTGGCAAGTTCATCCAGTTGTTGAGGTCCAACCAGTTCATCATCCTTATTGCCATACCGGGCTAAATTATATAGATAAATTATTTCCTCAGCCTGTCTGCCTCTGTCTTTGTTCCATGCTTCTATATCACGCCCTATTTCGTTAGGCGTCATGTGTTTTTTGGGCCGGTATCCAAGTTCTATGCACCGGAACAAAAAATGTCGGTACAGATAGCGAATTTTTTCCCGTACATCCGTTAATTCCTCCCACCGGGGTTCTCTTTTAAGCAGCGAAGACAGCCATTCTTTTAATTTGTCAGCATATCCCCTGCCTAAATCTTTAAAATCCATAAGCTTTTCTTTTACATCTACATACCCGCCATCATGGGCCATCCATTCCCTGTCCGTCAAATACCTTGAAATTATATCTTTAATTACGGAAATTAACTTTTTTATACCCTTGTATATAAAAATCAATAAAGCTATAGCCGCTGCAGCGGTTGCTGTTATCCCCAAAACATACGCCAGTATCTCAAAAATGTAATCAAATATGCCTGGTTTTCCTGATTCAGCTCCAGGAAACATCTCGGAAATACCTGGCTGAATATGCCCATCTCCCTGCTGCTGTGATGACGACACCAGGCTCCCAATAAATACGATGATACTTACAACAGCATTTGCTATCATTTTAAACAGCCATATTACACCATCTCTCAGCCGGTTAAAATTCGCGATAATTAACATTACGCAAAACACTATTACAATCAGAATACGATTATGCCTTACAACGCCGGAAGCCAGTACGGGCTCTTCCCCCTCTTTCGTCAATGTTGCGTCTTTGAGCTGTTTTGAATTAAATATAAACAAACTTGCAATTACATGGATAAGACCGGCCCAGGTTACCTGGGAAGCGTAAGGTTTTAATACTTCCATGTGCTTGAAAAATATAAATGAACCGAAATATAACAGCATCCCCGCCCACAGGATGACCACCGGAAACATCTCCGGCCATCTGCGTTCAACAAAATTTACCCCGCGTAAAACAAGTATTGTTCCGATTGGCCATGAAAGCCAAAGGGCCGGATTCCAGCCAAAGATTATATACGCCAGAAATCCGGATATTGCTGTCCCAATCAGCCCTGCCAGAAGTTTGGATCTTTTGCGCAAGGCAGTTCGCACAAGAATACCGGAAAGATAATATATCATAAAAAATAACGCCCAATGCCATGTATTGAACCCCGGCAGCAGGTAAACGGCTATTATTAATAAAATGGGAAAAAAAGTTATAAGTTCTATTGCTCCCTGCATACTCTTCCTAAGAAACATTAAATTCAGGCTCTTCATCCCTGCTTCCTCCTATATCCTGCTGCCGGTGCAGCCAGAGAAATTCTACCGCATTTCCATATTCCTCAAGCCTTTTAATCTGGCCCCTCATCCTTTCGCTTACATAGGATGTAATAATAAGGAAATCCATTCCCGTAACCCCTTTAGCCAGATCCTGTTCCAGAAAAGTAAAAAAGGTCACACTCCTGGCAATAATCAGCTTTGAAAGAGTTTCAAAGATGGAAACAAGATGCTCCGAACTGCATCTGGGCTGTATGCGAACCGGTTCATCTTTCTGATCAATAAGATAACCATTGCTTCCGAATCCCACTTCTATTCCCCGGGAAATAGCATATTGGGCTATTGAAGCAGTGTAAGAGATCCCCTTTTCTATTCTCTCGGGTTCGGTAACAGCATCCCACATGTTCTCAGAAATATCAACATTTAAGTAGATCATCAGCCTGGGGTTGGCAGTAAAATCAAGATTATGAACTTTAAGCTTACCAGTCCTGGCGGTAGCTTTCCAGTTTATACGGTTTAAAGGATCACTATAAGTGTACTCCCTTACTCCCGAAACCATGAAGGGATCATCAACAATCCAGCGCCTTACAGTAACATCTCCCTGCCAGCTGTGATAGGGCAGCGGTATATCTTCCACACGCATCAGTTTAGGATACACCAACAGCTGAGCATCCAGGCTAAACACCCTGGACGCATCCTGAAAACCAAACAAATCGCCGCATGTCATGGCTACGGAATTAAGATAATAGCAGCCTCTTTTCAAGCATTTTATCCTATGCCGCCTGGTTATACGCATATAGGATGTTAAGCTGAACAGGCTTTTGTGAAACTGCTGGTGTTGAATATCCAGATTAAACTGTTTCTGGAACTGTAAAAATGCGCTTATTTTTGATTCCACTCTCAACCATGGTACAGGAAGAAGCTTTTCGTTAGATATAACCTCTACCATCTCTACCTCTTGCCCTTCAAATACGGCAGGAACGTTGAAATAACGGGTATAGCGAATTTTTTTAAGACCGTATTTTTTGAAAATAAAACCCTGCAGAATGATGATAAAGGCAGCTACAAATATAAACCATTGTATGGACATGGTTCAACCTTCCCTTTCCCAGAGCCGCTCTTCAGATGGTACAGGCACTTCTTTTAAAATCTGATCTATTATATCATCAGCCTGGCTCCCCTTAATGGCTACAGCGCTTCTTAGGATCATCCTGTGTCTGAGCACGGGTTTTGCCATGGCTTTTACATCATCAGGGATAACATAATCCCGTCCCTGAACAATGGCATAAACCTGTGAGGCTTTTAATAAAGCCTGGCTGCCCCTGGGGCTCACCCCCAGGTGTACATCATTATGCTTTCTTGTCATTTCAACGATGTTAACCATATATTTAATAAGATCATTGCTGACATATACCTTTACATAGTCCTGTTGGGCAGCTGTAATTTCTTCTCCGGTTGCCACACATGGAATGTCTTCAAAAGGATTTTGTTCCTTAAACCGCATCAATATCTCTATCCCCTCTTCAGTTGTAGGGTAACCCATGTATATCTTCATCAAAAACCGGTCCAGCTGTGCTTCGGGGAGCGGAAAAGTTCCCTGTATCTCTATTGGGTTCTGAGTTGCTATAACCATAAAAGGCCGCTGCAATCCCATTGTTTCACCGTCAATTGTAACCTGCCGCTCTTCCATACACTCAAGAAGGCTGGACTGGGTCCTTGGGGTGGCCCGGTTTATCTCGTCTGCCAGCAATATATTTGTAAATATCGGACCAGGGCGGAATTGGAACTCCCCGTGCTTCTGGTTGAAAAAGTTGATTCCACTTATATCACTGGGAAGCAGATCCGGTGTAAACTGAATCCTCTTAAAATCGCAATTTAAGGATTTGGCCAGGCATTTTGCCAGCAGCGTCTTTCCCATTCCAGGGACATCCTCCAGTAACACGTGTCCCGATGAAATCAGCGATACCAATAGTAAATCTATTATATCTTCCTTACCCACAATGACACGTTGTATATTGGCCTTTATCTTTTTTACCAAATCATGGATGTGGCTGAATTGCATTCACTATCATCTCCCTTATTGTATATTCTATATATATTCGTCATAAAGCCCTGATTTCCTTTAATCCTTATTTCCTTTAATAATGAAAAAACAGAAACAACTTCCACTCCTCAACAGCTCATGGATCACATCTTTTTTCGAAGAAACTATAGAAATGATTTTGCAAAGAGCATACATTTTAGTTTTTTTGTGCTAAAATGTATTATTATTGTTATAGAAAGGAAAGCAGCAATTAATATGAACAATAAATCATACCGTATATCATTGTTTTGTTTGGTAACGGGCTTATACTGGTTTTCATTGTATGCCTACGTACCCATATTATCTCCCTACGCAGAATCTTTGGGAGCGTCCTATAAGATGGTGGGTACGATCATAGGATCTTACGGATTTACTCAGATGGTTCTCAGAATCCCTCTTGGTGTATTATCCGATAAATTAGGAAAACGAAAACCGTTTATAGTTCTAGGAATAGGAATTTCTCTTTTGAGCAGCCTGGGTATGTATTTTTTTAAAAATCCGCTTATGATATTGCTTTTCCGTTCCCTGTCAGGTGTGGCCGCCTCATCATGGGTCGCCTATACAATACTGTTCTCCAGCTATTTTGAGCAAGGAGACGCGTCAAAAGCCCTGGGCATTGTTAACGCCTGTAATTCCCTCGGTCAGATGTCAGCCGTGCTGATTGGCGGATATGCAGCCCAACGCCTCGGACAGAACACCACATTTATAATTGCATCGGTAAGCAGTGCTTTAGGGCTTGCTTTGAGTTTTGGAATTGTTGAAAAAAAGAAAGCAAACCGAAAGCCGCTCGATGTCCCTGAACTGCTTACAGTTGCCGGAAACAGGGGCCTGCTCGTTGTTTCGGGACTGGCTATCCTTCTTCAGTTTATAGCTTTTTCAACAGTATATGGTTTTACACCGGTTATAGCAAAGAAGATAGGGGCAAATGATGCGCAGCTTGGACTTCTGACTGCGTTTTCGTCTTTGCCGGCTATATTTTCCTCGGCAGTCAGCGGCTCGGTTTTTTCAAAGCGTTTTGGAGAGAAAAAGGTTATTGCAGCCGGCTTTGTTATAATATCTGCATCCTGTGCAGCAATACCGCTTATAAGCAATATTAACATATTGTATTTATCGCAAATCATAGGCGGATTAGGACGGGGTCTGGTATTCCCGCTTCTTATGTCTTTGTGCATAAAATCCATAGACAGGTCAAAGCATGCAACCGCAATGGGATTTTTCCAGGCTATATACGGTGTCGGCATGTTCATTGGGCCGGTTATCACCGGTTTTATAAACGATGCGGCAAAGCTTTTCTGGGGATTCTGGGTATCAGCTGCAGTTGGATTGGCAGGAGCCCTGATAGCGAATCAATTTATAAAGGAAGAAAAATAAATCAATTCTTGTCCTTTAGAACCAATTATGCTAGACTAGATAATAATACTATCGTTTTACCGTGTTTCTTATTTATAATGGAGGGGGAAAAGTTGAAAAAAAAGTTAATTGTCACTGTTTTATTTTTAACCCTGCTATTTGTGTCTGCAACTCCTGTACACGCCATACAGCTTCCGCTTGAATTATCACGCAGCAGAGTTTCTTATTACCGTGCCGAAAACATATCCCTGGTATCTTTTCATGCCAACTTAAGAGTCCGGACAGGTTTTACCTCGGTTAATACCCAAATGGTAATAAGAAATGATGGGCTATCGGAGGTTGATCTCTTAATTGGTATTCCCTCTCAAATGGATTCCGTGGTGACGGTGAAGCAAATCTCAGTAGTTATTGAAGGAAATGCGCAAAGACTAACCAACCGGCGTTCTGTCCAGAATCCGGAATTCCCCGATATTTTTCTTCCCCCCGTATGGTCAACCTTCCCAATAAAACTTGCCCCGGGCGAGTCCAAAGTAATAGAATCTGCCTATACTATTGACAACAAAATCGAAGAACTTGGCCAGCAAACTATATTTTTCCCGTTAAGCTTTCTTAAATTCTGGGAGATCCCTATAAAATATCTTCAGATTGTCGCTGACCTGGATTTTTATCCACCATATGTATTTGAGCCAAACCCTTCCTTGCTGCCCATGAAATATGAAGGGGGAGGGCGTTTGTTGTGGCAGTTAACCGATGTTAAAGATCCCCAGGATCTAACAATCCATTTTACACCGGTTGAAGTATGCGTTGCCAATTACCTTAACCGGGAAGCCGGGAATAATAACGAAATAAAAAATATTGTAACCCTGTTTCAAAGGAAAGATTATGATACCGCTGTTGATGCAATAACAAGCTATCTGACGGATAATCCTGATGCTGAATTAAAGACCGAGCTGGAATTCGTAAAAGCTCTGTGCCATCTGGCTTTATACCAGCCCGGCATGGCATTGGATATACTTGACAGAATTGAGAATTCTCCTGTTTTTAGTGATCAGCTTTCCAATACTGTTCGGAATAAAATGATATATGATAAGGCTTTTCTGCTCGGCCTTAAGGGTAATGAAGAAGAAGTTCTGGAGTACTTAAAACAAGTTCAGCCTTCATTAAAAAATAATATTATATTCTCAAACTGGGTAGGAGAAGAAATTAACCGCTTATCTCCTCCTCCTGCCGTAGAAGAGCCTCCCGAACCACCTTCAGAGCCGGAACAGACCGAACCTGAAGAAGAGAAGAAAACTGACACCAGTAAAACAATTCAATACGTACAAATTTTTGGCTATGATGTTCCTGTAGAGTTCCTGTTCATCGGAATTCTTGCACTTATTATAATAATATATATTATACGCAGCAGAAGAAAAAGAAAAAGAAACAGATACCTGTTTTAGAGTTTTAAGATTAAAGGAATGCAAAGGATAATGAGTATGAAATTACTGTTTATAGTAAACCCGATTGCCGGAAACGGTTCAACACTCCGTGCACTTCCTTCTATTGAAGAATACTGCCGACAATCCAATATCGAGTATAGTATTTTAAAGACTGAATATAAAGGGCATGCAACACAATTAGCCAATGAAGCCGCAGCATCTTTAAATTTTGATGGAATTGTTGCCGTTGGGGGCGACGGTACGGTTATGGAAGTTGCAAATGGGCTGGCAGGGTCCCCAATCCCGCTTGGAATACTGCCGCTGGGGACAGGGAACGATATGGCTAAAGCACTGAGCATACCCATTGATTTAAATAAAGCCTTATCCATAATCATTAATGGCAGGACTAAATCAATTGATACCGTCTCCTATGGCAGCAAACACTTCTTTAATGTAGCCAGTGTTGGATTTGATGCCGAAATAGTCCGCGATATTATTAAAATGAAACGATGGGTTTCCGGCAAAGCAGCATATTATATATCGGCATTGTTGAAAATATTTACATATAAGGATAAATACGTTTATTTGGAAATTGACGGCAATAAATATGAAACCTACATACTTCTCCTCGCCATAGCCAATGGAACACACTACGGCGGAGGAATGTGTGTTAACCCAAATGGATCAATTAATGATGGCTACATCGACATCATTTTAGTCAAACCCGTTCCCCGTTATCAGTTTCTGTATCTTTTTCCCAAATTTATAAAAGGGCAGCATCTTGATCTGCCGTATGTAACAACCTTCAGATGCAAAAGCATCGGTATAAGCAGCAATGACAATCTTCCGGTAAATGGGGACGGGGATATTATAACAACAACACCTGTTCAGTTTTCTATATCCGATAAACCTATTTTGGTCTATTACTAACGGAACAAAGGCTGTTTATCAATGGAGGGTGTATTATGAATTTATATGAAATAATAGAAGAATATAATCACTTTATTATAATTGCAGCTGTTTCCCTGTCGGTATTATCCTTGATTGCTGTTTTAGCATACTCTATAAGAACCAGAAGATTAATGAGAAGATACAAAAAACTGATGAGAGGCATGGATAATAAAAATCTTGAAGCCATGCTGTTGAAACACATCGATTTGGTGGAAAATGCAGTAAGCAGAATAGAAAACCTGGAAAGCAATCACAAAATTATTATTAATAACCTGGAGTCATGTTTACAAAATGTTTATGTAAAAAGATATAATCCCTTCGATCAAGTGGGCGGTAATTTGAGTTTTTCTATTGCCCTGCTTGATAAAAAAGGCGATGGAATAGTGATTACAGGCCTGTTTACCAGAAACTCTTCTTCAATATATGCAAAGCCGGTTAAAAACAAAGCATCAGATTATCCATTGTCCCAGGAAGAAATCGAAGCCATTGAAAAAGCTATGGGCTAATTCTATGGATCCAAACCTGTTTTGTTGAATAGAATATCACCTTACGGTCAGAATAATGACCGGAGGTGTTTTTTTTGTGAAAACCATAGCAGTACAAAGAGGACTGGAACAGATAAAGAATTATCTTGATAATATGGGATATAAAACTGTTTTTTATGACGATATAAATTCGCCTGTCGATGCTTTAATCTACTATCAGGATAATGCGTCCAATGCCCTGGTCAACATAAATCAACTTCTGAGTAAGCAGTACAGTATACTGACTGATGCAGCAACATATGGAACAATTTTGATTAATGCTAAAGATAAAAGCCCGGACGATATTGTCAAAATAATTGAAAGCCGTTTATACGGTCCATTGTTTTGATATTTCAGACATACATATTCATTGTCATATAAGACTTATATACGGTACTCCATACGTTTATTAAACCGCGAGCTGTCTTATCAATATCATGCCGGTTATTGCAATACACTTCATACTTTAAGCCTTTTAACGCTTCCAAAATATTCATAATACTCAATTGAATTATTTTGAAGGAATTTTTTATATTTTGACGAAATATGAATATATTGATACATCATAAATACTGCTTATGCCCAATCGCGTTGGAGGTTGTAATGAAATTTATAAAGATAATTCTGGTTTTATTTTTTATAGCTGCAGCTGTCGTAACGGGGCTATATTTTGTTAGGCCTGATTTTTTTAACAGGCATGAAACTTTATTCGCATCTGACTCTGCTATGCCGATACAATTGGATGACAATGCAAAAATGCATTTTTTTCGAAACGGATTCGCAGTTACGTCCGGCGATACTAAATTCTTTACATATGATGGTGCCGAAATGAGTCTGCCCTTTGCTCAGCAAGATCTGGAAAATATGGGAGTTCAACCCATTATTAATATGTCAACCGACAATTATGTACTGGTTAATAACAGATATATATACAGTACATCCAAAATACCTTTTGAACTGGTTTACGAGATCCCTGAAGAATTTGACGGATGGGATATAAAGGAATTAGACGATATGCTATTATTTGTATTAAAGGACTCAAACAATCAGCTAAAACCCCAACTTCTAAAAAAAGGAGATTATATTCCTGCTGATTTAAGTGGTATGGAACACTCTTCTTTTCTGGATGCTTCATATGGTTATTCGAACAAGCTGATTTCCATTCTTACTATAGCTACCGATACTCCTAATCCTTCCACACGGGTTTTTTATTTTGCCGATGGCAACTCTCCCTTTGGAGTTTTGTCTCTTGACGATGCTGCGTTTTATAAAATATACAATGTACAAAACCGTATTGCACTAATTGGCATTCACCAGATAATGTGTTACAATATTGATGGCTCCCTTATGTGGTCTTTACATGGCCCCAACAGTTATATCCATCAGCATGCCGGCATTAACAGCGAGCTTTTACTCTATTTTAATAAAGCAAGATTTAATAAGGCAAATGCAGTATACATAAATGAAAATGGCGATATGGAAACAATGGTGTTTCCATCCGGCCTAACAAGCATACAGGCATATAAAGATGGATATATTCTTGCCCTTGATAAAAGCAATATAGCTGTAATAAGCAGGAAAGGAAGCATTGACAGAAGATACGCGCTGAATATTTCTCCTACCAGGCTTTACTGGACTCCTTTTTCACCAAATAATATGTATGTCATAGATAGAAATAATCTTCTTCACACATACATACTAGGTAAATCTGGCACTCGAAAGGATGAAAATACATGAATTATATAGATTATTTTACATTAACTATTCTGTTTATATCATCTTTATATGGCATATATAACGGATTTGTTGCCTCTGCTTTAGGTGTTATATCTTTTTTTATTTCATGGTTAGGTTCATTTATTTTTTATCCCCTGTTAGCAAAAATACTTGTCAGCAGCCATCCGGATCTGCTGGACAGAATTATCCATTATACTGAGGGTGCATCAAAAATTGAATTATTTGAAGAAAGAACCCTATCAGTAATATCATTGAGCCAGGAACAGATAAACTCCATAGTTGGCCGTGCAAAACTTCCATCCCCGTTTGATCGTCTTATATTATCCAATTTAAACGATCTAAGATTTGATAATCTGAGCAGTATAGGAGATTATTTCAATCATACTGTTGCGTGTATTATATTGAATATGATCTGTTTTTTATTGCTTTTTGTTTTTATCAGAATTGTATGTGCTGTTCTCATATCAATTGCAAAAGAAGTTTTTGGATTGCCCGTACTCAAAAGAAATGACCACTTGTTTGGCGCTCTTCTTGGTATTATAAACGGCATATTCCTGGTATTTTTCCTTGCTTCACTGGTCCCGATGTTTCTGACGCTAGCCCCCTTTGATAATATATATAAATATATTGAAGAATCCATGATTAGCAATTTTTTCTTTAAATATAATATTTTTACCAATGTGGTCAAAGGGTATTTTTAATTATATTTTAGAATAAATTTTGCTAATACACCGGTACAGCAATAAACGTTGTTTTCAGTTTGATTGATAAAACAAAATCAGAAAACCAGTTATTTCGGAATGTTTGATAGAATTGATAAGACATAGAAGAGAAATAATATATGCTTATCCATAAATGGATCTGATTTATATATACAAAAATGAAAAACTGACATATGTTTATATAGTAAATGCAACTATGCGCAAAATATGCAGCACAATGGCATTTCCTTCAGTGTTTCACGTGAAACAATAAAAATGTTTCACGTGAAACATTTTTATTGTTTCATTCGCTCCATTATTCTTTCAAGATCTGTGTCGCTGTAATACTCAATTTGAATTGTTCCTTTTTTTCTTCCATGAGTTATTGTTACCTTTGTTCCAAAATAGTCTTCTAAGCTTTCTTCTATCTCTTTTATATAGCCTGGCTTGTTATCCTTTTCACGCCTTCTTCTTTGTTGTTTACCATCATTTAATTTCTTTGCAATGTTTTCTGTTTCCCGGACGCTTAAATTATTCTCTATTATCTTTTTTGCCAAAATTTCTCGTTTGTTTTCGTCTTTTATACTTAATAATGCCCTTGCGTGTCCGGAGGTAATCATTCCATTTTCAATATATTCTATTATTTCATCACTTAATGTTAGTATTCTTAATGAATTTGTTACAGCGGGCCTGCTCCATCCTATTCTCTCAGCCACCTCTTCCTGGGTCAGTCCGTATTCATCTATCAATTGTTTTATTCCCTGTGCTTCCTCAATAGGATTTAAATCCTCACGCTGAATATTTTCAATCAAAGCAATCTCTATAATCTCTTTTTTATCAGTATCCCGTATTATAGCCGGAATATGAGTTAATCCGGCTATCCTTGCTGCCCGCCATCTTCTTTCTCCTACTACAATCAAATATCTGTCGTTATTTGGCTTGACTATTATAGGTTGTACAATACCGTGCTGCTTAATTGATTCAGCAAGTTCTCTAATTCTGTCCTGATCAAATTTTTTCCGCGGCTGTTCGCTATTTGGATCAATTAGATTTATACTTATTTCATTTATATAATTATTATCCATATTGCTTTCAACTTCCTCATAAGAAGAAAGCAGCGCATCCAATCCTTTTCCTAATCCACGCTTTGCCATCTAAATCATCTCCTCATTGTTTTCCAAAAATTCTTCTGCTAATTCGCAGTATGCTACCGCTCCCACGCATTTGGGATCGTATAAAATAATAGGCATTCCATGACTCGGGGCTTCACCTAATCGGACATTCCTTGGTATTATGGATCTGTAAACTTTGTTTCGGAAATGTTTCTTTACATCTTCTACGACTTGTATGGATAAATTTGTTCTCGCATCGAACATAGTCAATACAACACCTTCTATTTCCAGAGACGGGTTCAGGTTCTTTTTTACAAGATTTATCGTATTCAGCAGCTGGCTTAAGCCTTCCAAAGCATAGTATTCACACTGTATAGGAACAATTACTTTATCCGATGCAGTCAATGCGTTGATCGTTAACAATCCAAGAGAGGGGGGACAATCAATAAATATGTAATCATATTCTTTTTCTATATCACCAATAGCCTTTTTTAATATGGTTTCCCTTGCCATCATAGGTACAAGTTCAATTTCGGCACCGGCCAATTCTAATTTCGAAATGATAATATCCAGGTTGCTTATTTCCGTTTTTACAATTGCCTTGTTTATATCCATTCCGTTTATTAGTACATCATATATTGAGTACTCAATTAATTCCTTCTCAATTCCAAAGCCGCTGGTTGTATTTCCCTGTGGATCTATGTCAATAACCAGTATCCTTTTTCCTTTATCTGCTAAACAGGCGCTTAAATTTACATTGGTTGTTGTTTTGCCTACTCCCCCTTTTTGATTGGCAATAGATATTATTCTGGACATTGAAACATCCCCTTTTTGCTCCATTCTTATTTTATATTATATTAGATAATCAAATCAGATTAAAGTTTATTTTATGTTTTTTTTCTTATTTAGCCACTCTTTTATTTGTTTTCCTTCATAAACCGTATTTTCTTGTTTTCTTTCGTATATGCTTTTTAACCCTTTCCAAAAACAAAAAAGCACAGTTTCGAGTTTTCGAAAACCATGCTTTTCTTTTAGGATTCTTTTGGAATTTTTACAATAATCTCTATACTGTCTTCGTAGTCTTTTTGTGTAATCTGCGGCTTTAAACCGTAATCTTTTATCATGTTAACGGCTTTTTTTATAGTGTTTATAAAAATCCTGGTATCGCCGTAATATCTATGCACTTTCATATGTTTGGGTGAATTAGACTCATTTAATTGCAATTTACTCAGTATTCTTGTTATCAGCATCTCAGTATCTTTTACATTATATTTCTTTCTTATAATCTGTTTAACTACTTTCATTTTTAATTCGTCATCAGGAAGCCTTAGCAATGCCCTGGCATGTCTTTCTGTCAAATTATTCATTAAAATAAGTTTTTTAATGCTCTCTGGCAATTTTAACAACCTTATTTTATTAGCTATTGTTGATTGATTTTTCCCTATCTTCTTAGCCAGCTCTTCCTGAGTAAAACCATGATCATTTATCAAGGACGCGTATCCAACGGCTTCATCAAAATAATGCAGATCTTCTCTTTGCAAATTTTCAATCATTGCAAGAATTGCTGAATCCCTTTCATGAGTAGTTATTACAATAGCAGGTATGCTTTTCATCCCGATCATTTTACTTGCTTTCAGCCGTCTTTCTCCGGCTACCAATTCATATATGTCATTACTTATTCTTCTCACAGTTATGGGCTGTAATAATCCATATTCTCTTATTGACATGGATAATTCTTCCAGAGTCTGCTTCGGAAACTCTTTTCGTGGCTGGTAAGGATTCGGTCTTATTCGTTCGATAGGAATTTCCTGTACAATCCTGCTTTTTTCCGACAAGTTGCTTTTTATATTTTGTATACTTTTAATTTTTATCATATAACCGCCCCCATTCTTTATATTCTATTCTCCATATCTTGTTAAATTCCTTCTTATTATTTCTTTTTATTGATTTATTTCTTGTTTTATTTTGTTTTCTCATGTTTTCTTCATTATTCATCATTTTTCTATGTTATTATAAAAAAATCGCCATTATAATGGCGATTTTTTTATCTTATTTGAAGAACGGGGGTATTTATCCGGTGTCTGTTTTCTCTTTTTTATTATAACTATATTATAAGTTTTTTTAGAAAATGGAACTTCAACTTCTTTTATTCCTGTCAGCTCACCTCCAAGCATCTCTATTGCATTTTCAGAAAACAGGATTTCATCATTTATACCCGGTCCTTTATATGCCAAAAAAAATCCGCCCTTTTTTATAAAGGGTAAACAGTATTCGCATAATACCCTGGTATGCGCAACAGCACGGGATACAACTACATCGTATTGTTCACGATATTCCTTATCTCTTGCCAATACTTCGGCTCTGTCATGAATTACGGCTGTACCTTTCAGACCAAGTGTATTTATTACATGCCGTACAAAATTTACACGTTTTTTTGATGAATCTACAAGTGTTGTTTCAATATCAGTCATAACAATTTTTATTGGCAGTCCGGGGAAGCCGGCTCCGGTACCAATATCGATCATCTTCATACCGGGTTTGATTATGTTCAGTTTTAATACCGATAAAGAATCGAAAAAATGTTCAACAATAATCTCCTTAGGATCATTTATGGCTGTCAGATTAATGGTTTTATTTTTCTCTATAAGCAGCTCCATATATTTCAAGAAACTGCTTAATATTTGATCATCCGGAACAATATTATATTTCAAAAGTCCGGACTTAAGAATTTCTTCTTTATTCTTCAAGAATCCTTTGCCTCCTCATTTTTTCAAGGTATACCATTAAAACTGAAATGTCAGCAGGAGAAACCCCGGAAATTCTTGATGCCTGGCCTATTGAACGGGGCTTAATTTCATTAAGCTTTTGCCTGGCTTCAATCCTGAGTCCCCGAATATCTTCATACACAATATTTTCAGGAATAATTCTGTTTTCCATTTTTTTAAATTGTTCAGCCTGTCTTATCTGTTTCTTTATATAGCCTTCGTATTTTACCTGGATCTCAACCTGTTCCCGTTCCTGCCTGCTGAGTTCCTTGTTATCCAGTCCGATTTTTTGCAAATCATCATATTTAATCTCCGGCCGTTTCAGCAGATCATAAAGGGTAATCCCGCTTTTTATCAGGGAAGTTCCTTTTCGTTCCATGAATTCAAGGATTCTTTCGGTTGGTGATATTATAATTTCTTTAATTCTTTCCATCTCTTTTTCCACCAATTCCTTTTTTCTCATATATCTATCATACCGCTCATCATCCACCAGACCAATTCTCCGGCCAATCTCTGTCAATCTCATATCAGCATTATCCTGCCTTAGCAATAATCTGTATTCAGCTCTTGAGGTCATCATTCTGTAAGGTTCTTTGGTCCCTTTTGTAACCAGATCATCAATCAGTACACCAATATATGCCTGGGATCTGTCCAGTATCAGAGGAGGCTTGCCTTCTATATACTGAACTGAGTTTATTCCGGCTATTATACCCTGGGCAGCAGCTTCTTCATATCCCGAACTTCCGTTAATCTGACCGGCAAAAAACAATCCGTCAATATCCTTGCTTTCCAGGGATAGTTTCAACTGAGTGGAATCAATACAATCATACTCAATAGCATAAGCCGGACGCATTATCTCCACATTTTCCAGACCCGGCACTGTGCGGTACATAGCAATTTGGACATCTACAGGCATGCTGGTCGACAGCCCTTGTACATACATTTCCTGAGTATCCAGTCCCTCCGGTTCGATAAATATCTGATGGCTTTCCTTGTCTTTGAATTTCACAACTTTGTCCTCTATAGAAGGACAATATCTGGCCCCTACGCCCTCTATCATGCCGGAATAGAGGGGGGAGCGGTGCAAATTTTGTCTTATTATCTCATGTGTACGGGAATTTGTATAAGTAAGCCAGCAAGGTACCTGTTCCCTTGCAATACTGCCGCTCATAAATGAAAAAGGAATTATTAATTCATCTCCGGGCTGCTCTTTCATCTTTGTAAAATCAATGCTTCTTCTATTGACCCGGGCCGGGGTTCCGGTCTTAAATCTATTGAGCTTAAATCCAAGATCAATTAAGCATTGGGATAAATAATTGGCCGGGAAAAGGCCTGACGGTCCACTGTTTGCAGAAAACTCCCCAATAATAATCCTGGATTTTAAGTAAACACCTGTTGCTATTACTACAGCACGACATTTGTAGTATTCACCCGTAGTCAATACAATTCCATCTATCCGGTTCCCATGTGTCTTGATGGCTTTTACTTCGCCCTGTTTTACATCCAGGTTAACCTGGTTTTCCAGTGTCTGTTTCATCGAAATATGGTAATTCCTTTTATCTGCCTGTGCTCTCAATGAATGTACAGCCGGTCCTTTTCCCGTATTCAACATCCTTATTTGAATGAAAGTTTTGTCTGTGTTTAATCCTATCTGTCCTCCGAGAGCATCAATTTCCCTGACCAGATGCCCTTTTGAAGTTCCTCCTATTGACGGGTTACATGCCAGTAAAGCTATTCCCTCCAAGCTTATTGAAAACACTGCCGTTTTACATCCTAAACGCGCAGCAGCAAGAGCAGCTTCACAACCCGCATGCCCGGCCCCAACTACTATAACATCGTAATAACCAGCATAGAATTCCATTGCCAATTCCCTCTACTTTCCCAAACAAAACTCAGAGAAAATTTTATCCAACAGATCTTCAGTCACGGTTTCCCCGGTTATGGTACCCAGGGCATCACATGCTTCCCTTACATCAATTGAAACCAGATCCAATGGTATGTTATTTTTTAGTGCAGATAAAGCATCTCTTATGTGTTCACCGGCTCTTATAAGGGCTTCCTGGTGCCTTATATTGGTTATAAACACTTCATCATTTGTCCAAACCTTTCCGCCCATTACCATATCATGAATACTTTTTTCTACATCAGGAATACCCTGCCCAAGTATTGCGGACGTCTTTATTACAGGTGTATCCTTAATATACTCTTTTATGCTCTTCAAATCCACTGCCATTTGTTTATCTATCTTATTAAGTACAATTATCTTGTTTTTATCTTTTATCTCTTCAGCTATTTCCAGGTCTTCATCATCAATCAGCCCGGAGGCATCCATTACCCAAAGTACCAAATCGGCTTCTTTTATGCTTTGCCTGGATCTGTTAATACCGATGTCTTCAATTATATCCGCTGCTTTTCTTATTCCGGCTGTATCAAGTATTCTTACCAATACCCCGTCTATATCCAGGGATTCTTCAATAACATCCCGTGTAGTGCCCGGTATATCCGTCACAATAGCCCGGTTTTCCCTCAGCAGGGCATTCAAAAGGGAAGACTTCCCTACATTTGGCTTTCCGACAATTACAACCTTTATTCCCTGGCGTATGAGTTTTCCCGTATCGGCCGTGCTTAACAGGCGATTCAGGTCATTTATTAAAAAAGTCAGATTTTCAATATATTTTTCTGTCTCCATTTCTTCAATATCCTCTTCAGGATAATCAATAGCAACTTCAATCCGGGCCATTATGTCTATCAGGCTTTTCCGCATATTACGAATTCTGGATGAGAGGATCCCTTCCATATGCTGTATGGAAGCCTCTGCCGCTGACTCTGTTTTTGCGCAGATTAAATCCATAACACCCTCTGCCTGAGCCAGATCTATCCTTCCGTTTAAAAATGCACGTTTTGTAAACTCTCCCGGCTGAGCCAGTCTGGCGCCCTGTTGTATGGCAATCCGCAGTATCTGCCTTAATGGCACAATACCTCCATGACAGTGGATTTCGGCTATATCTTCCTTCGTATATGAGTTCGGCGCCCGCATTACAACAACAAGAACCTCATCTGCCGTTTTGCCTTCGCTATCCACAATTTTGCCGTAATAAAAATACCTGTTTTTAAAGCATTCCAATGCTTTTCCGTCTTTTGTCCTAAACATATTCTTTATAATTTCAACAGATTTACTGCCGCTCATCCTGACAATGCCTATACCTCCTACACCAATGGGTGTAGATATCGCAGCTATTGTATCTTCCATCAGCATGTTAACTATACCACTTCCTTCTTATGCAAGCTGTTTTTATATTTTACATAACGGCTATATTTTATATTAGATACATCCTTGACGTTTTTCATATATTTTTGAAGTAACCTCTCAAATATAATATTAACCCAGTATTGCTACTGGGTTAATCAAAGGGGTTATCAATGTTATTTGACTTTTATTACAACCTTACGGTAAGGTTCGTCTCCTTCACTGTATGTGATTACATTTGGATGATTCTGTAATGTAGAGTGAATAATTCGCCTTTCGTATGGATTCATCGGTTCCAGTACAATGCTTTTTCTTGTTTTTTGCACCTTATTTGCCAGTCTTTTAGCCAGTCTTCTCAGAGTTTCTTCTCTTTTGCTTCTGTATTCCTCGGTATCGATGATGATTCGCCTGTATTCCTCGCTGTCTTTATTAATAGCGAGGTTGGTCAAATATTGAAGCGCATCCAGGGTTTCTCCTCTGTAACCGATGAGCAATCCCATGTTCTGGCCGCTCAGACGAACCATTATCTTTGAATCATCCTCAGTTACGGTAATTTTAGCTTCCACATTCATAAATGTAAAGAGTTTTGATAAGAATTCTTTTACTTCATCCTTGATATTTCTTTTTATAGTCGCCCGAATTTTAGCACTTTTGCCGCCAATTATCCCAAAGAGTCTTTTTGCAGGCTGTTCAATTATCTCAATATTTAAATTATCCCTTCGAACACCCAATTGTGCCACAGCCATTAATATAGCTTCTTCAACAGTTTTACCAGAGGTCTCCACGCTCTTCACGTTCTTGCACCTTCCTTCTCAGGCTGATTTAGATTATTATATATGATTTGCTGAACTATTTGAAAGATATTGCTCGTTATCCAGTAAATACCGAACGCAGCTGTGTACATTGATGTAAACCATACCGACAGTATAGGGAATATAGTTGTGAAACCCTTTGTTTGCTCATTGCTCCCGGAAGGATTTGCGATTTTGCCTTGATAATATGAGGTAATACCAGCAAGAATCGGCAGTATAAAAACACCGTTCCATATGCCGGAGAAAATGCTGATAGATTTACCTGATACACTGACCAAAGGTGAATCGGCAATCCATATATTCCTTATCCAAAGGAATCTGAATGAACTGTAATTTGAACTCTGTAAAAATTGGTATACATCCTGGTCGCTGATTTTGCTAATTGTATTTATTAGTATGTCTATATTCTCAGTTCCAGCGACTTCTTTCATTTTTTCAACAATAGATAAATCATTCCTTACAAACAGCTGAGGAAGTATGTCCACAAAATTCCCTTTTATCTCTGCTGATTTGTCTATTACTTCTTTTATTTGATCAAGAACAGGTATAATCGAAGGCTCATACTGGTTTAACAGATCCATAAAAAATTCTCCCAGCGCAACACTTGCGATCTGTCGCAACGCTGCGAATAAAGCAAAAAATATGGGCAGCTGTATCAATAAAGGCAGACAGCCACCGAGCGGGTTTATTCCATGTTTTCTATATAATTCTGCTGTTTTTCTGTTTCTCTTTTCCGGGTCATTTTTATATTTCTCATTTATTTTATCCATTTCCGGCTTCAAAGCGCTCATTTTTCTTGTAGATGCTTTTCCCTTTATATCCAATGGCAAAAGCACAAATCTCATCAGTATGGTAAATAAAATTACAGAAAGCCCATAATTATTAGTCACATTATTTATTACCGTCAAAACATATCCCAGGAAATTTACAAATGATCCCCATAAGCCTGGATTAGCAGCCTGGATAATAACAACGTTTTCAAACAATACAAAAAACTGCTCCATTACTTTTTCTACCCCCACAATTTACTTAACCGGATCATATCCACCCGGATGGAAAGGATGGCATCTCAATATTCTTTTTATTCCCATACTTAACCCTTTTAAAACACCATACCTTTCCAAGGCTTCTACAGTGTATTGGGAACATGTAGGATAAAATCTGCAGCTTCCGGGCAACGCAGGTGAAATTACTGTCTGGTACAGTTTTATCATCCCAATTATCATTCGGTTCATAAACCTTTTTATATAAAACCCAAACAATTCAGTTCGTCTCCTTGTAAAGCTGCGCTTTCCTTAATAAATCATCTACCGCATTCTCGATTTTGGAAAACTCAATCTTACGTGCATTTTTGCGTACAATAAAAATCAAATCATATCCATCTTTTATGCGGGGAATCCTATAACGGTAAATTTCCCTCAACTGTCGTTTAATCCTATTCCTGCTTACCGCTTTACCGTACTTTTTACTAACTGCAAATCCCGCTCGCGTAACCGGCAATCCCGATTTTCTGTAAACCAAAACAAAAAATGCATTGGCAATTGACTTGCCTTTTTTATAAGTACGATTAAAATCTTTCCGCTTGCGTAATCTGAATACTTTTTTCACGGCATTTCTTCTCCAGGAACAATTTGAGCAGCGGTTAACTGACATAAAAGGCCACTTAATAGCGGCCTTATGCTGTTAATACCTTTCTTCCCTTTCTCCTTCTCCTTTTTATTATCATACGACCACTCTTTGTCCTCATTCTTTTTCTAAACCCGTGTTCCTTCTTTCTTTGTCTGTTTTTTGGCTGGTACGTTCTTTTCATGTCATGTCCTCCTTCCTTACAAAATGCTTAACGCTTCGTATACTCCACCTATCCTTAAGAATAAGCACGCCGTCCTTTTCCGGTGGAAACTAATATCAATAAAAAAACTGCTGATTCGTCATTCTCTCCCCGGTTTTCCTTTATATTATTCTTCAGATATCATAAGGGATGTATTTTCCCTGGAGATAAAAAAATATAAAAAAACCTGCCTTGCCCTCCTTCTATACGATAGTATTATAAGCGAAACTAAAGCAGCATGTCAAGAAAACAAAACATATCCACATTGATTATCCACAAAGAATCTGATATTATATAATTACTGTTGATAACTTTTGGATATGGCTTTATATATTAATGAAGTAAAATTCTTAGTTATACACATTCTGTGGATAACTTTGTGTATAACTTGCTGTTTTTGCTTATTAAATTTTGGATTTACAGGTATTTTTCCGTTTGTGAATAATGTGAACAACTTCTATCCATCTTTGTTATGTTTTATTTGCAATTATTACTGGGTATTTTTACTATATAATATTCTTAATTATGGCAAAAATATATTTCAGAAGGTTTTCCTGCATTCTTTAGGAGGTTTTTATCATGGACAGAAACATTAACGATATTTGGCAAAAAACCCTTCAAAACCTTAAAGTTCAGCTTTCAGATGTCAGCTTTGACACATGGATCAGGGTAATAAAACCGTTAGTTATAAGAGACAACGAAATAATACTCAGCGTCCCTAATGAATTTACCAAAAATATACTACAATCACGGTATATAGATACTATATCAGGCTCTTTGAGAGAAGCCACAGGGAGTTCGATCTTCATCAAATTTATACTGGAGAATGAGGAGGATTCTTTTCTTGAATCAATCAGCCCAAAAGATATAAATAACAGCAGCTATACCCACAGCATACTGAATCCAAAATATACCTTTGATACATTTGTTGTAGGTAATAGTAACAGATTTGCCCATGCAGCGTCCCTTGCTGTTGCCGAATCACCGGCAAAAGCCTATAACCCTTTATTTATATATGGTGGAGTGGGATTGGGAAAAACTCATCTTATGCACGCTATCGGACATTTTATTTTGTCCCGTAATCCCAATGCTAAAGTGCTTTATGTTACATCAGAAAAATTCACGAACGAATTGATTAATTCTATAAGAGATGACAAAAATGTAGATTTTCGCAACCGCTACCGCACCATAGATATACTTTTAATTGATGACATACAGTTTATTGCCGGAAAGGAGAGGACCCAGGAAGAATTTTTCCATACATTTAATGCGTTACATGAAGCAAATAAACAAATTATAATATCCAGCGATCGCCCCCCAAAGGAAATCCCAACACTTGAGGACAGGCTGCGTTCCAGGTTTGAATGGGGGTTAATCGCCGATATCCAACCGCCGGATCTTGAAACAAGGATTGCTATATTAAAGAAAAAAGCAGAACTGGAAGACATAGAAATTGACGATGAAATACTGCTTTTTATTGCAAAACGTATTGAGTCCAACATCAGGGAGCTTGAGGGAGCTCTTATAAGAATTATGGCTTATGCCTCTCTTACAAACAATCAATTAAGTCTTTCAATAGCAGATGAGGCTCTGAAAGACATACTTTCCAACAACCAGCCCAAGGAAATAACGATTCCTTTGATCCAGCAAGTGGTGTCGCAGTATTTCGATCTTAAAATAGATGATTTTAAGTCGAAGAAAAGGAACAGGTCTATAGCTTTTCCAAGGCAGATAGCAATGTATCTCAGCAGAGAGCTTACAGACCAGTCACTGCCCAAAATAGGAGAAGAATTCGGGGGACGGGACCATACAACCGTTATTCATGCCTACGATAAGATACAACAGGATATGAAAAAAGACAGCCAGCTAAGCAAAACCATTGATGATTTAATAAAAAAGATAAGGGAAAGTTAGCTTTTTATTCACATCCTGTGATAACAGTCTGTGGAAATATATGCTGAAAGGCACTTTTTATCCCCATGTTATCCACATCGGGTTTGTGGATTTTACGCCTTTCGACATAATAATTCACATATTCACAGTATCTACTACTATTACTACTATAAATTATTATTATATTCATCTGTTATAGGAGGTATGTCATGAAATTTAAATGTGGTCAAAAAAATTTATCGTCTGCTATATCGACCATACAGAGAGCTATATCATCCAGAATTACCCTTCCCATACTGGAAGGATTTCTTATTGAGGCAAAAGAAAATATGTTACGCCTTGTCGGTACCGATCTGGATCTTATAACTATTCAGACATACATACCTGCTGAAATTATTGAAGAGGGTTCGGCAGTAATACCCTCCCGGGTTTTTGGCGATATTATACGTAAGCTTCCCGAAGCCGATATTACCTTAGAGCTTCAGGAAAGGTTCCAAATTGACATAAAATGCCAGAATACCTTTATAACAATACAGGGGCTGGACCCGGATGAGTATCCGGAAATTGAGCAGGTAGAAGGGAGTAAACCGATTCAAATACAGCAGGATATATTTAAGAGCATGATACAGCAATCCATATTTGCTGTTGCTTCAGATGAAACAAGGCCTATATTAACCGGTGCATTGGTTGAAATACAAAACGGTTCAATCAGCATGATATGCCTTGATGGCTACAGATTGGCGCTGAGAAAGGAAATATTGCCGGAGGTATATGATAACATCAGCATGATTGTTCCCGGTAAAGCACTGAATGAGATCAGCAGAATTCTGACTGACGATGAGACAAATGTAACAATAAGCGTCGGAGGCAAGCACATAATATTTGATATAGGGCATACTAAGATAATATCCAGGTTACTGGAAGGAGAATTTGTTAACTATAAACAGATAATTCCCCAGGAGTATAAAACCAGGGTAAAACTGGATACCCTTCTTCTGCACCAAAGTATAGAGAGAGCTTCACTGATGGCTCAGGAGTTGGAGAATAACCTTATAAAACTGAATGTTCAGGATGATAGGTTAACAATTACATCAAATTCGGAAATTGGGAAGATATACGAAGAAATACCAATTGTACTTGAAGGAAAAAATATCGAGATAGCTTTTAATGCCCGTTATATGCTGGATGTGCTCAAGGTAACAAAAGATCAGGAAATATGCCTGGATTTTACATCAAATGTAAGTCCATGTATAATACGTCCTATTGAAGGGGAAGCATTCTGTTACCTTGTATTGCCGGTAAGGCTTTATGGATAGTAATAAGCCGGCTTATCTTGGAAAGGAGGAAAGGGAGTATTTATCTCCATCTGTCAAAAGATGGGATCTCCTATAATTGTATAAAATGAAATCAATTGTGATACATTCCGATTACATAAAGCTAAATCAGTTTTTGAAATGGGCAAATATAGCCTATTCAGGCGCCGAGGCAAACAGAATGATCCATGAAGGAATGGTGAAAGTGGACGGGGTGGTTGAGCTAAAGAGAGGAAGAAAGCTGTACCCTGGAAATTCCGTTGAAGTGAAAGGGTCAGGTTTATACCTTGTAGTAAAGGAAGGAAGTGCTGGGCTTGCATCTGAGGGAACTCACCCTTAATAATTTCAGAAATTATAAGCAGGTAACTGTAGGATTTGACTGCAAAAAGGTGCTGCTCACCGGCAAAAATGCTCAGGGAAAAACAAATATACTTGAGTCGATTTTTCTTGCCTGTACAGGCAGATCCCATAGGACAACAAAAGATTCCGAGCTTATAAGATTGGGTCAGGAAAGCTGCAGCCTAAGGATTGAAGTGGAACGGAAGACGGCACAGTTCAGTATAGATATAAATATAAGCCGAAAAGATAAGAAAAAGATACAGATTAACGGAATGGCGATACAGAGGATAGGCCAGCTGATGGGGCATCTGAACGGTGTCATGTTTTCACCTGAAGATATGAAAATTGTTAAGGAAGCGCCTTCCGAGAGACGGCGTTATATGGATATGGAGATATCCCAGATAAAGCCGCAGTATTTTTATTATCTTCAGCAGTACAACAGAATACTCATTCATCGCAATAATCTTCTCAAACAAATAAATAAAAACGGCAGTTTAAAAAAAATGCTGGGAGTATTCGATGAGCAATTGGCTGAAGCCGGAGCGTTTATTATAAAAGAGCGTTATGTGTTTATAAAAAAGCTTTCTGCTGTTGCAAAAGAAATCCATAAAAAGATTTCTTCAGACACGGAGGAACTGGGTATTAGTTACAAACCGTCTGTTAAAGTACAGAATTACGATATTGAATCCATCCAGCAGGAGTTTTTGTCTGCTTTGGAAAAGATACATCCGGAGGATATACAGAGGGGAAATACGGGAGTAGGTTGTCACCGGGATGACATAAGCTTCGAATTAAACGGCATGGATGTGAAAATATTTGGTTCCCAGGGTCAGCAGAGAACTGTAGCCCTGTCATTGAAGTTGTCTGATATAGAACTCATGTATGGGGAGACGGGGGAATACCCCGTTCTATTATTGGACGATGTAATGTCCGAACTGGATGAAGAGAGGCAGTCTAAATTATTCCAGGAGATAGGTGAAGTTCAAACTTTTGTTACAGCTACTGACTTCAGGAGTATACCACCTGAAGAGCTCAAAAAATTTGAAATTTTTGTGATAAATGAAGGAAAAATCAAGAAAAAGACGAATTATGTAAATATAGTCTGATATTCTATAATAGTTCTTTTATGTTAGAATTAAAAGGGTTATAATAGTCTTAATGGCTATTTATGTTTTTTTAATGGAGGAATAATCAAATGGTATTACACTTAGGAGGAGACACTGTAGTTTCTATGAAAAATATAATTGCTATATTGGATGTAAAAACTGCTTATTTATCCCGCATAAACAAAGAATTTCTGACTACAGCCGAAGAAGAGGGGTTTATAAAAAGAGTTTCGGATGATGAGCCAAAAACTGTTATAGTGGCCGAGATAAATAAAATGAGTGTTATTTATTTATCT
Source organism: Firmicutes bacterium UBA3930 (assembly GCA_002385885.1). Lineage (GTDB taxonomy): Bacteria > Bacillota > Clostridia > Caldicoprobacterales > Caldicoprobacteraceae > DTU074. The sequence goes on along the minus strand of DGEI01000039.1, from coordinate 16,748 downwards.
CCGATTTCTTCTACGACCCTTTTGAAGAGAAGTGCATTTATTGAAGAAATAGCTTTGGATTTAAAAGACACGGAGGGAATTTGATAATGGAGCAGCTTAAGAATGGACAAAAAAATGGTATTTCAAATTATGATGAAACTCAGATTCAAGTGCTGGAGGGTTTGGAGGCTGTCAGAAAAAGGCCCGGTATGTACATCGGCAGTACCGGAATTAAAGGACTCCACCAGCTTATATATGAAGTTGTCGATAACAGCATTGACGAGTCTATGGCGGGTTTTTGCGACCGCATTCATGTTATACTTCATAAAGATTTATCAATTACTGTTTCAGATAATGGAAGAGGTATACCTGTCGGTATCCATCCCAAAATGGGTAAACCTGCTGTGGAAGTAGCGCTTACCGTTCTTCATGCCGGAGGTAAGTTTGACGGAAGGGGTTATAAAGTATCCGGAGGGCTTCATGGAGTAGGTGTTTCTGTTGTAAACGCTTTGTCAGAATGGCTGATAGTGCATGTAAAACGGGATGGTTATATATACAGGCAGCGTTATGAGAGGGGTAAAACCGTCTCTGAACTGGAAATTGTCGGCGAAAACAATAATGGTGAGACGGGTACCAGCATTACCTTTAAACCGGATCCGGTCATATTTGAAGATCTGAACTGCAATAGTGAAGTTCTTAGCAACCGTTTACGCGAACTGGCTTTCCTGAACAGAGGTTTACGAATAATTCTGGAGGATGAAAGAGAGAACATAACCAAGGAATATCATTATGATGGGGGAATAGCGTCTTTTGTAAAATATCTGAATAAGAATAAAACTCCCATTCATTCCGAGCCAATATATATTGCGGGTGAGAGAGACACAACATCAATAGAAGTTGCGCTTCAGTATAATGATACGTATATTGAAAACATTTATACGTTTGCTAATAACATATCAACCCAGGAGGGGGGTACCCATCTCATAGGATTTAAATCTGCTTTAACCCGGGTACTCAATGAATATGCCAAGAAATACAATATGTTGAAACAGAATGAAGAGAATCTTTCAGGCGAGGATGTACGTGAAGGCATTGTAGCCATAATAAGCGTTAAGCTTACAGAACCTCAATTTGAGGGACAGACTAAAACTAAGCTGGGAAATACAGAGGTTCGTGGTATAGTTGAAAGTATAGTTGGCGAAAAACTTATGGTGTTTTTGGAGGAAAATCCGCCGGTAGCCAAAGCAATTATTGAAAAAGCAATCAGTGCAGCCAGGGCAAGGGAAGCTGCCCGTAAAGCACGGGAGCTGGTGAGAAGAAAAAGTGCCCTGGAGAGTACTACGTTACCAGGCAAACTTGCTGATTGTACGGAAAAGGATCCGTCATTGAGCGAAATATTTATAGTGGAAGGGGATTCAGCCGGAGGATCGGCCAAACAGGGAAGAGACAGACATTTTCAGGCAATACTGCCACTTAGAGGCAAAATATTAAATGTTGAAAAAGCAAGACTGGAGAAAATACTGTCAAATGAAGAAATAAAAGCCATGATCACGGCTTTCGGGACAGGGATAGACAGCGAGTTTGACATAAGCAAGCTCAGGTATCATAGAATAATATGCATGACCGATGCTGATGTAGACGGCAGCCATATACGCACTCTTTTGCTTACCTTTTTTTACAGATATATGAGGCCTCTTATAGAGCAAGGCCATATTTATATAGCTCAGCCTCCCTTATACAGGATAGCTAAGGGCAGGGGAGAGTATTACGTATACAGTGATGCGGAACTGGACGAGCTCCTTGAAAGAATCGGGCGTGACGGTATTGAGGTTCAGAGATATAAGGGATTGGGAGAAATGAATCCTGAACAGTTATGGGATACTACCATGAATCCTGAGACCAGGACCATTTTAAAAGTGACGATGGAAGATGCCATAGCTGCCGATGAAATATTTACCATATTGATGGGTGATAAGGTGGAACCTCGCCGTGAGTTTATTAAAAACAATGCAAAACTTGTAAAGAATTTAGATATATAGTATTGCTAATGGAGAGGAATGCTTTCTATGGATAATAAAGATCAGAGAATTATAGATGTAAATATAGAAGATGAGGTTAAGAAATCCTTTATTGATTATGCTATGAGCGTAATAGTCAGCCGTGCGCTCCCTGACGTCCGGGACGGTTTAAAGCCGGTTCACCGGAGAATACTGTATTCCATGTTTGAACTAGGCGTTACACCCGATAAGCCATACAGAAAGTCCGCAAGAATTGTCGGGGACGTACTGGGTAAATATCATCCCCACGGGGAAACCGCCGTATACGATGCTATGGTACGTATGGCACAGGATTTTTCAACAAGGTATCCTTTGGTGGACGGCCACGGTAATTTTGGTTCGGTGGATGGTGACTCGGCTGCTGCTACACGGTACACTGAAGCCAGGCTGTCCAGAATTGCCATGGAGCTTATGGCTGATATAAACAAGGAAACGGTGGATTTTTCGCCAAACTTTGATGAAACTTTGAAGGAACCTACTGTTCTGCCTTCAAAGTTTCCAAACTTGCTTGTAAACGGTTCATCGGGTATTGCTGTCGGAATGGCTACAAACATCCCTCCGCATAATTTGGGTGAGGTTATAGACAGTATCGTTGCCCTTATTGATAATCCCGATATCTCTATGGAACAGCTGATAGAACATGTTAAAGGGCCTGATTTTCCAACAGGAGGGATAATCCTTGGAAAGGACGGTATTCGTGAGGCTTACAGTACGGGCAGGGGACGGATAATAGTCAGGGCAAAGGCTGAGATAGAAGAAACTTCAAGCAACAGATTTCAGATAGTGGTTACCGAGATACCTTACCAGGTAAACAAAGCCAGGCTGATCGAGAGAATTGCTGAACTGGTCAGGGAAAAAAGGATTGAAGGAATATCCGAGATCAGGGATGAAACCGACAGAACGGGAATGCGGATTGTAATAGAACTGAAGAGAGACGCAAATCCCAATGTGGTATTAAATTCTCTTTATAAACATACACAAATGCAGGATACCTTTGGGGTCATTTTACTTGCACTGGTGGACGGGCAGCCTAGAATCATGAATCTTAAGGAGATACTTATCCATTATACGAACCACCAGAAGGAGGTTATAGTCCGGAGAACCCGTTATGACCTGGAAAGAGCACAGGCCAGGGCCCATATACTGGAAGGGCTGCTCATTGCTCTTGATCATATAGATGCAGTCATTACACTGATACGTAATTCCCGGACCGTGCAAATTGCAAGAGAAGGGCTGATTAAGAACTTTTCCCTTACAGAAAAACAGGCTCAGGCTATCCTTGATATGCGTCTGCAGCGGCTGACAGGATTGGAACGGGAAAAAATCCAGCAGGAATATGCTGAACTTCAGGAAACAATTAAGTATTTAAACGATATTCTGGCAAATGAACATATGGTTTATGACGTGATAAAAAAAGAACTGACGGAAATAAAGGAAGAATATGCCGATGAGAGAAGAACCCATATTACTTCAGCAGCTGACGATATTGATGTTGAAGATTTGATACAGGAGCATGATGTCGTTATAACCCTGACCCATTTCGGGTATGTAAAAAGAACACCGCTAAGCACATATAAAAGCCAGCGTCGCGGTGGAAAGGGCATTATAGCATTGCAAACCAGGGAAAATGATTTTGTTGAGGATATCTATATAACCTCAACCCATAACAGACTGCTGTTCTTTACCAGTTTAGGCAAGGTATACGAGCTAAAGGCTTATGAAATCCCCGAAGCCGGAAGACAGGCCAGGGGGATGGCTATAATAAATCTTCTTCAGCTTGCGCCGGGAGAAAGGATACAGGCTGTTATACCAGTAAAGGATGCTGATCAGAAGAAGTATCTGCTTATGGCAACCAGAAGAGGTTATGTAAAGAAAAGTTCACTGGACGATTTCAGTAATATACGCAAAAACGGACTCATAGCCATAAACTTAAGGGATGGAGATGAATTAATTCAAGTACAGATGACCGATGGAAAAAAAGACGTTATAATGGCCTCCCGCTTGGGTATGTCAATACGCTTCAATGAGTCAGACGTCAGGATTATGGGCAGGAATGCCATGGGGGTTAAGGGAATGGATCTTAAGGACGGAGACCATATAATAGGCATGGAGCTGGTAAAAGAAGATGCCGGCGTATTGTGTATCAGCGAAAAAGGTTACGGCAAAAAAACACCGGTTGATGAATACAGGCTGCAGACACGCGGGGGAAAGGGAATAATAACTATGAAAACAATAAAGAAAACCGGTAATCTCGTTGCTTTGAAAATGGTAACCGATGACGATGATTTAATGATAATAAACTCTGAAGGAACGGTTATACGAATAGATACGAGGGAAATTGCCACTATGGGCAGAAATACCCAGGGTGTAACGTTAATGAAGCTTGACAATAAAGCAATGGTGACTTCCATTGCCAGGGTAAAGCGGGATCAGGAAAATGACGTAGATGAAAAGTAAGCCGATAATTTCTAAAAAAAGTTATGGTAAAGTTCAATATTTGATGTTATAATTTATAAACAAAAATTTGGATGTATATTTATAAACAGATGGGAGGACTACCAATGAGCAATATACAATTTATAAAAACCAAGTCACCTAAACAAAAACCGGATAACGACTCCCTGGGGTTTGGCAATGTGTTCTCGGATCATATGTTCGTTATGGATTATAGTATTGACAAAGGATGGCATGATCCCAGGATTATACCCTACGGGCCTTTTGAGGTAGAACCCTCCATGATGGTATTTCACTATGGCCAGGCAATATTTGAGGGGCTTAAGGCTTACAGGAATATCAATGGAGATATTGTTGCTTTTCGCCCCCTGGACAATATAGCCCGTTTAAATTATTCAGCGGAAAGGTTATGCATACCCAAGGTAGATGAAGAACTTGTATGGGAAGCTTTAAAAAAGCTTTTGGAAATTGAAAAAGACTGGGTTCCGGATGAAGAAGGCACTTCGCTGTATATAAGGCCGTTTATCATAGCAACGGATCCCTGCCTGGGAGTCAGGCCGTCATATACTTATAAATTTTTTATTATTCTGTCACCTGTTGGAGCATACTATGCGGAGGGCTTTGAGCCGGTTAAAATATATGTTACTGACAAATATGTACGTGCTGCCAGGGGAGGCCTGGGCAATACAAAAGCTTCAGCAAATTATGCGGCCAGCCTGTATGCAGCTGAGGAAGCCAAGAAAAAAGGCTATACCCAGGTACTGTGGCTGGATGCCTGCAGCCACAGCTATGTCGAAGAGGTAGGCACCATGAATATTTTTTTCAGGATTGGTGATGCGTTGGTAACACCATCCCTGGAAGGAGGAAGCATATTAAGTGGAATTACCAGGGACTCAGTTATTGCTCTCGCAGAATTAATGGGTTATAAGGTTGAAGAGAGGCTGATTTCAATACAGGAAGTATTTGAAGCGCATGAGCAGGGTAAGCTGAAGGAGGTATTCGGGACCGGTACAGCTGCTGTAATATCTCCTGTTGGAGAACTTAACTGGAACGACAGGGTGATTGAAATAAACAACGGAAAGACAGGAGAGTTTTCAAAGATGATGTATGATAAGCTTACCGGCATCCAATATGGAAAAGAAGAAGATACCCTGGGTTGGGTAAAGAGGATTTGCTGAATAATATAATTAAAAGGGGCAGTGAGAACGGCCCCTTTTATCATGCATATATAGTGTTATTCTTGATTTTTCATGCTTCTTTCCAAATCTTCCAGCCGGACTGTCATTTGACCGGAAATTTGTTGATCAACCATTTGTTTTGCTGCCTGGTTGGGATGCGAGGCTTCAACATTGTACCATCCTCTATGGTGCATGGCTTCAAAAAAGAGTTTTGCGTGATTTTGTTCTTCCTGTTGTATATGTTGAAGCGCCTGAACAATGTTTTGATTAGTACATTCCATGACGGTGTTATTGTAAGCTTCCGAAATATATTTTTCAGTCATAATAGAGTCATGAAGCATTTCTTTTTCGGTTAATTGATTTTGGGGCATAAACTATCCTCCTTTTCTAATCTACTGTTGTTTTGGGGGTTTAAAACCACCCTGCTGAAGCAGCAATTTGATGGTATTTGCATGCTGTTCTTCCTGTTTTGCCACAAGATCGAAAAGGTACTTGATTTCCGGATCTACCGATTGAGCTGCATAAGCCTTGTATTTGTTTATGCAGATGTATTCGGCCTGAAGCTGATCTTCAAGCAGTATTCTTTCCTTATTGGTAAGCTCCATTTCTTTTCCTCCTTTCATGGAATAGTTTGTCCTGATGCAAGGTTTTTAATAAAACGAAATTAATTTTGAAAATAAACAAATATAAAGAAGGAATTTTGGCATCTATGTAGAAGTATATTTCGTAACAAATTTGTAAAACATATTTAATAACTATTTAATGGAAAAGGATAAGTGTGGAGGTTTTCATGAGGACATCGAAAGTTATTTGTAAAGTGATGGTACTGGTATTTTGCTTTATGATTATGACAGGCTTTAACTATATTCGTAATGGCGGGATCGATTTCGGTAAAATAAGTTTATATACCATGTATGTAAATGATATAGAGGTGGGAACCGTAAAATCTGCGGCCAAGGGACTAAAACTATATGATGAGGTTATGGATGACATATGGGATCGGTACGGTGATCAGAATATAAATATAGAAGCAGATATTTATTTTAAGGAGATTCAAACGGATTTCAGTCTGCCAACAGATGAGAAATCATTAAAGAAGGCCTTGGAAAAAGCTGTAGTCATTTATACAGATGCATATGCAATAGTTGTAGATGGAAGCGATGTTTGCTATTTAAAGACACAGCAGGAAGCCGTGCAGGTCCTGGACAGCATAAAGCTTCCGTACATACAGGAAGTTGAGGATATGGAAAATACCGAACTGGACAAGGCAGAATTCAAAGAGACGGTCAACATCCAGCAAAAAGCCGTTTTGCACTATAGTATAGTTGATGTCGAAAAAGCGAAAAGAATTATTACAACAGGCGCTGAGGATATTGAGGAATATGAGGTTAAAGAAGGAGATACTCTATGGAACATTGCAAGGCAAAATGACATGCGGGTGGAGGAGATACTTGCAGCCAATCCTGATATAAACTCGGATACAATTAAGCCCGGACAGAAGATCAAGCTTCAATCCGTCAAAACTCTGATAACCACCGTAACCCGTGAAAAGAAGGTTTACACAGAAACCGTACCGTATGAAACGGTTACGGAAGAAAGCAAAGACATGTACAAAGGAGAAAAGAAAATAAAACAAAAGGGGCAGAATGGCGAGAAGGAAATACAGGTTTTTGTTGTACGTGAAAACGGAACGGAGGTTTCCAGGGAGAAGGTAGACGAAAAAATATTAAAAGAGCCCGTAAAACAAATAGAGCTGGTAGGCACAAAGAACCGGCCTGTAAATACAAATACTTCTAATCGTAATACTGCCAGGCCTTCTGATACAACCCCGATTTCGAATAACGGGGTGGAGATGACACCATGGTTCGGAGGCGCAGAAAAGATTTTTACAAGGGGCTCAATCGCCAAGGTAACTCATGTGGGGACAGGCCTTACTTTCTATGTGAAACGCCGGGGAGGTACCAAACATGCTGATTGCGAGCCTTTGACAGCAGCAGATACAGCTGTTATAAAACAGATGTACGGAGGGAAATTCAGCTGGACCCGCAAGGCTATAATAGTTCAGGTTAACGGAAAGAAAATGGCAGCGTCCATGAACGGTATGCCTCATGGAGGATCCAGCATCAGCGGCAATAATTTCCCCGGACATTTTTGCATACACTTTTACGGCAGCCGCACCCATGGGGGAAACAAGTTGGATGCTGACCATCAGGCAATGGTCAGGCGGGCGGCCGGTTTATAAATAAGATAAGAAAGCTCCCTGTTCAGTATAAAAGCAGGGAGCTTTTTATTCAGCAAAAATATGGGATAAATATATTTCGTTATGCGTACTGATTTATCATATCTACTATTTTCTGTATACCTATATTGTGGTCTTTCAAATTCATAGTATTTATATATCGATGCCTTTTACTGTAAAGATCCAGTATGGCAAGATAGAGGGTGTCCTGGTTCATATCCTCCTGCAGCAGTACTTTGCTGTATCCCTGCTGTTCAAAGGATTTGGCATTCAAAATCTGATCTCCGCGGCTGGCCTCCAAAGGCAGCGGAATCAGCAGGCTGGGCTTTTTTAATGCCAGGAATTCATGGATTGAATTAGCTCCGGCCCTGGAGACAACCATATCTGCCATAGAAATTATATGGGGAAGCTCTTTATCCAAATATTCGAATTGAACGTAGCCGGGGATATCCGTTAAGCTCTCATCAATATTTCCATTTCCGCATATATGGACTACCTGGAACCGGTGCAGCAGCTTATTTAAAATATTTCGAATGCAGCTGTTTATGGCAACGGCGCCGGTACTGCCGCCCATTACCAATATTACGGGTTTGTCGGGAGCAAACCCGCATATTTCCATTCCCAAATCCGGATTACCATCAAATAATTCCATGCGTATAGGAGTGCCGGTAAATACCGCCTTGTTTTCTCTAAACTCCGATACGGTCTCAGGGAAGGTGGTACATACAGTCTTGGCAAAAAACGATGCTATCCTGTTGGCCAGTCCCGGTGAGATATCAGATTCATGAACTATAACGGGAACATGATTCAGAAAGCCGCCGATAGCAACTGGAACCGAGACAAAACCACCTTTTGAAAATATAACTCTTGGCCCAATATTTCGTATAAGCCGGATTGATTGCCCCGTTCCGCATATAATCCTGAACGGATCTGTAAAGTTCTTGATGTCCATATACCTTCGCAGCTTACCGGCCTGTATTGAATGATAAATAATATCACTTCTGCAGGACATAAGCCTGTGCTCTATACCGTTTTTTGTACCAATATAATGTATTTCCCAACCACTGCGTTTAAGCTCGGGAATCAACGCAATGTTTGGTGTTACATGACCGGCCGTTCCACCGCCGGTTAGTACAATTCTTTTCATTTTTTGCTCCTATACTAAACTTTTTCAAGTGGTTTAAGGCCGATTAACCTAAGCCCGTTTGCCAGGGTAATCTTTGCAGCCTTAACAAGGGAAAGCCGGGCTTTTCTTAATTCTTTATCGTCAACTAATATCGGATGTTCGTGGTAAAAACGATTAAAATCCTGGGCCAGATCCACCAAATAACGGGTAATTATGGAAGGCTCCAATTGGGACAAAGCCATTCTAGTTTTTTCAGGAAATTCATATAGTGTCTTACAGAGCTGATATTCCTCTTTTGTTTGCAGGAGCCGGCTGTTAAAGTTATTATCATCAACTGTTGTTTCTTCAGATTTCCTGATAACGCTGCAGGCCCTGGCATGAGTGTATTGAACGTAAGGGCCTGTTTCCCCGTCAAAATTCAGGATTTCATCCCATGAGAAAGATACATCCTTAATCCGGTTGCTGTACAGATCACTGAATATAACTGCACCAACACCCATATGGCGGGCAACGTCCTCCTTGTTTTCCAGGCCGGGATTTTTACTCTCAATTATTTCCAGTGTCTTTTTTATAGCTTCGGACATGATATCTTCCAGCAGCACCACTTTGCCGGTTCTTGTAGCCAGTTTTTCACCGCCCAGGCTTACAATACCGAAGGGAACGTGGATGAGGTCATTTGCCCATTCATAACCCATGAGTTCAATGACTTTGAACCATTGCTGAAAATGAAGGCTCTGGGATGCACCGGTAACATATATGCATTTATCGAAACCGTATTCCCTTTTTCGATGTATGGCTGCAGCAATATCCCGCGTAGCGTACAGGGTACTGCCGTCTTTTTTAAGTATCAGACAGGGCGGCATATCATATTGTTCCAGATCAACTATAAGCGCGCCCTGGCTTTCTATGAGCAGGCCCTTTTGTTTTAATTCCTCAATGATTGGTTCGATCTTGTCGTTGTAAAAACTTTCACCTGTATAATAATCAAAGTCAACGTCCATTAAATCGTATACTTTTTCAAATTCCTTTATGCTTATATCTTTAAACCACTGCCACAGCTCGGTAGCCTGTTTGTCTCCTCTTTCCATCCGGGCAAACCAGCTTCTGGCCTCATCTTCAAGGCTGGGATTCTTTTCGGCTTCCTGATGGAATTTGACATACAGCCGCATCAGTTCCTTGATTCCTTTTTCTTCAACAGCCTGCTTGCTGCCCCATAAGTTGTACGCTGTTATTAGCTTTCCAAATTGAGTTCCCCAGTCTCCAAGGTAATTTATGCCGATACAGTTATATCCCATAAATTCAAATATTTTTCGGAGTGAATTTCCAATCACAGTGGAACGAAGGTGTCCCACATGAAAAGGTTTGGCAATATTAGGGGCTGAATAATCTATAACAATATTCCGTGATTTTCCGATATCTGAACTGCCGTACTTATCCTGCTCAACCATTATTCTGTCAACCACTTTTTCTATAAACAACGGCCGGTTAATGAAGAAATTCAGATATCCTGATACGGCTTCCACTTTTTCAATAAACTGTGATGGCGTGATACTGGATGCCAATTCCTGGGCAATTTGGTTCGGGGATTTCCGAAGTATCCTGCTAAGCTTAAAACAGGGCAGGGCAACGTCACCCATCTCAGCGTTTGGGGGATATTCCAGGTTTTCATAAATCTGTTCAATATCCAATTGTGAAACCTGTTCACTAATGTTCTTTGCAACAATTCGTTTAATGTCCAGCATGTCTATTTCTCCTCAAGTTTATTATTGATTATTGTTCAAATATTGTTCAAAAAAATTCCGTTATTACGATTTACATTTATTATTTACAAATTTTATAATACCACATTGGTGCAGGCAATAACAAGAGGATTAGTTCATATTTATAATAATGCGGCGCTGTTTGGATGTTTTTTGCTGCGTTAGCTGTTTCTAAGACTTACAGATATGCGATCGCAATCATATATTTCATATAACTAAAACGTACACCAATTGAAGAAAATAGTACAGAGCGGAGATGAGGGGCAGAAACTTGACACATGCTGCTGTATGGTATTATACTTATTCTATAATAATTGATATTAAGCGGGAATTCAGGCCTTTTTTCCTTACCAGGAGAAAGGCTTCATAGATATTCAGGAGGTTACATAGATCATGAGAGTCAGAACGCGATTTGCTCCCAGTCCTACCGGTTATATGCATATCGGAAATTTGAGAACTGCTCTTTATACCTATCTCATTGCCCGAAGTCTCGGAGGACAATTTATACTCCGTATAGAGGACACTGATCAGGAACGGTATGTGGACGGGGCTATAGATGTTATATACAAAACATTGAAGATGGTGGGGCTGGAATATGATGAAGGACCGGATATAGGAGGCCCTTACGGCCCATACATTCAAAGTCAGAGGAAGGAGATATACCAGGAGTATGCTCAGAAGCTGGTGGAATCAGGCGGGGCGTATTACTGTTTTTGTTCCAGGGAAAGGCTGGATGCCCTGAGGGAAGCGTGCCAAAAGAAAAAAATCCCCTATAAATATGATGGGCACTGCAGAAATTTATCTCCACAGGAAGTTGAAGGAAGGATAAAAAACGGAGAAAAGTATGTTATCCGTCAAAGGATACCTTCTGTGGGGACAACAACATTTCACGATGAAGTGTTCGGAACAATAACGGTAGATAATTCAACCCTTGATGAAGGAATTCTTTTGAAATCGGATGGCTTGCCCACATATAATTTTGCTAATGTTGTTGATGACAGTTTAATGCATATTACCCATGTGGTAAGGGGCAGCGAATACCTTTCATCAACACCAAAATATAACCATTTGTACCAGGCGTTCGGATGGAATATCCCAACATATATTCATCTTCCGCCGGTTATGAAGGAGGCCGGAAAAAAACTCAGCAAAAGGGAAGGAGATGCCTCTTTCGAGGATTTCTACAACAAAGGATATCTGGTTGAAGCAATTGTAAACTATGTTGCCTTGCTTGGCTGGAGCCCGGGAAATGACCAGGAGTTCTTTACTCTTGAGGAGCTTAAAAAGATTTTCTCCATCAGCGGCCTGAACAAATCCCCTGCTATATTCGATGTAAATAAGCTGCGGTGGATGAACGGTGAGTATATCCGGAAAAAGAGCATAGAGGAATTTAACGAGCTGGCTTTGCCTTATTATAAAGAATCCATAAAAACCCGGGATATCGATTTTATGAAACTGAGCAGGCTTTTGCATACCCGGGTGGAGGTACTGAGTGAGATCCCCGACAGCATAGATTTTATTGATGAACTGCCCGACTACAAAGTTGAAATGTATGTACACAAAAAAATGAAGACCAACCTGGAAAACTCACTGGAGCATCTGAAAAAGAGCTATGAAGCCTTGAAGGAACTGTCTCAATGGAATGAGGAGCAAATATATGATTGTTTGAAAGAGCTGATACAGCAGTTGGGTGTTAAGAACGGCCAGATACTGTGGCCGATACGGACCGCTGTATCGGGAAAACAGTTCACCCCCGGGGGAGCTATAGAGCTGCTGGATTTGCTTGGCAAGGAGGAATCCTTAAGAAGAATTAAAACAGGGATTGAGAAATTGATGGCAAAAGCAGATACCTGAAAATGGTATTTGCTTTTATGTTTGCGCAAAAGGAAGAAATATGCAGAATATGCCGGATTCTTTAATAAAAGATCGATACGGCTTGTTGGACATCATTTGCTGAATATGTTAATATATGTTTAAATTAATTAATATGGGCACTAAATCTGTTCAAGCCTTTGAGATCCTTTCTAAACAGTATTTGTATTTGTTGACATTAACAGGGCTTCTTTGTTTTTTATCTGGCTGTATTGATGCCAATAAATAAAATACTTTTATTAAGGAGGTATTAGGGTTGAAAAGAATTTCAGTGCTTTTATTTTTGTTTATGCTGGCTGCCGTGCTGTTTTCTGATACAGCGGCGGCAGAGAATGGTTCCATCAGCCTAATCCCTCAAGTTGACACGGTAAAAAAAGGCATGGAATTTGAAGTTGATATTCGGGCTGACAACATGGACAATCTCTATGGACTTCAGATTCATTTAAGCTTTGATAAGTCACAGCTGGAGATTGTTGAATTTAAGCCCGAGTTTTTTGGTTGGAAGGAGGACGATAAATATTGGGAATATCACAGATGGGACAACAACAGCGGTACCTTTGATATGGTATTTACCTGCTATGGCAGTGATTTATTTTTTTCGGGCAGCGGCAAGTTGGGAACTATAAAGTTCAGGGTTACAGGAACCGCTGCTCAGCTGAAAATAACTGAAAATATTCGTTATAAACCGGACAGGGCCTGCATCGGTGTCGATAACGAAGGCCGGTTGTCCAGGTACAATGTATACCAGGTTACCATTCATAATGATAACATTCCTCCCGAGATTGATAATATTGAGGTTATAAACAACAGTACAATTCGTATTGAGTTCAATGAGCCATTGGATGAAGAATCAGCGCTTGATTTAAACAACTACATAATATCTCCGGATCTTGAAGTGAGATCCGTTCACCTGGATGAAAGCAAAAAAAATATAACCCTGCAAACCGGCCCCCAGGTTGGCAACCGTTTATATGAGCTAACTATCCTGGATATCCGGGACTTAATAGGAAATAAAAATACAGTAGTAAAAAGCTTCCGCGGCGCTATGAAGCTGTGGCTGGAAGCCGTTGACCCCATATACAACAGGAATACCGGGAGTGTAAAATTGAAAGCGGGGCCTGTTGAGAATATGACACAGCTAAAATTCTATATAAAATATGATGATGATTATTTGAAATATGAAGGCATACGATTTGACAGCGGCAGCTTTAATCCCCAGATTAACACAGGCCAACATCCTCCACATTCCCAGAATCCTTTATATATGTATTTCTATTTCATGTTGAATCCCGTTCAAAAACCTGTAAACAGGTATGATAACTGGGATGTCTGTGAATTCGATTTTTTGCCTCAAAATACAGGCAGCACAATGCTGGAATTTATGACTGATTACAGGCCTCCTGTAGCCGATGGACAGGCAGACGGCAAACCTGTAACAATAGTTGTTGAGTATTCGGATGAAATGATTGATATATTGCCCAGCTATCATATGACAGGTTTTATTAAAATGGTTGGGCAAAATGATTTCTATAATGTCCAGGCGTACCTGCTTGGGGATGATATGAAGAAACTTACTTTGAATGTATTGCAAGGAAGTTTTGAGCTGAACTATCTTATTCCGGGAACATATACTGTAAGATTGTCCAAACCCGGTTTTCTTACCATGGATTATTCAATTGATGTTGAAGGAGATACGGTCGAGGAATTACATATGATTGCAGGGGATTTAAATGATAATTTAAAGATCGACATTACTGATATAGCAATAATTTGTAAGAAGTTTTCAACCAAAAAAGGAGAAGATGGCTGGGATCAGAGGATGGACTATAATGCAGATGGCTGGATTGATATAGTCGATATATCAATTGTTGCCAGGAATTACGGTATTATCAGCAATGTAACGGGGTGAACATCATAATTGTACAGGAGAGTTTATAGGGGCAAAACAATATATAAAACCGGGCTTATTGTAATCATGATTATCCTCATGTTGTTCATGCCTTTGAGATACCCGGCAGAACAACAGTCCGGGCCGGTTGTCAGGTTACTGGCTCCGGATGGATATGATATGGAATTAATGGTTGAAAACGTTACAAATCTTTATGCCGCTTCGGTCGATTTATATTATGATCCTGATAAAGTGAACATAGAGAGGATCGAAACCGGCGATTTGTTCACAGGAAGCAAAAGCCCCTGGATGGAATTGGTTAATAATATTAATGCTGATGAAGGGATTGCCAGTTTTGCTGTTTCCCTTATGGGAGACGTGCAGACGATTGGAGGCACCGGGACTTTAGTTAAAATTTACTATCGGCTTGTTGATAAAAGAAAGCCTAAAATCCGGATATTGGATTACAGAACGGCTGATTCATCCGGCAGCCATGAATTTAGTGTTGTACCAACCCTTGTCAGTGGCGATATAGAATTTATCCCGTATAGATCCAGGGTGCAGATTAATAATTAAGCCTATTATACGGTTTATATTCAGGTTAAGCAGTATAAAAACAAGGGGGCATGTTTAAGCAATAACAGATGCGGGACATGCTCAAGTGATTAATTGACATTCTCATGATATTTTGTTAATATATGAAACAAGATGTGCCATGAAGGTACCAGGTTATATATTTTGTGTTTTACAATGCTGTCATGAAGGCGGTTTTCACTAAAATGGTGAGATCCGCCTCTTTTATTTTATTATAAGGGGTGTTATTATAATGAATAAAACTAAAAAAATAACCCTATCTGGAATATTTATTGCCATAGGTATACTGCTTCCAATGGTATTTCATTTTGCTGGTTCGGAAGCAGGCAAGGTTTTTCTTCCTATGCATATACCGGTTCTGCTGTCAGGATTTGTGTTGGGCCCGGCATATGGCCTGGGAGTCGGCGTAATAACACCGCTGTTAAGCTCAATACTTACTGGTATGCCTCCTTTGGTTACACCGGTTCCGATGGCCGTCATAATGATCTTTGAATTAGGCGCATACGGAATGGTATCGGGTTTGCTGAATAAGAAGTTTAAATTGAATATGATATGTTCACTGCTGGGCTCCATGCTGGCTGGCAGGATTGCTGCAGGGATAGTTGTTGCTGTGATTTTATATGTTTTTGGTTTCAAAAATTTAGGAAATCCTGTAATATATGTATGGGGCGGAATAATAACAGGGTTACCGGGTATCGTTATTCAACTTATTGTTGTGCCCGCTTTTTTGACGTTACTTAAAAAAAGCCGTGTGATGCAGGAGGGAAGTTCCGTTGATACATAAGGATTATTTTGACGGTATTGCTCACAAGTGGGATGAGATGGTAAAACACGATCCGGAGAGGTTGTCACAGATCTTTGAAATGATTAATCTTAAACCAGGGCAGAATGTTCTTGATGTGGGAACCGGAACGGGCGTGTTAATCAAATATATATATGACCGGGTGGGCAGTAAAGGCCGCATAGATGCCCTGGATATATCAGAAAAAATGTTGGAACAAGCAAAGAAAAAACATCGTTATGAAAACTTGAATTTTATTGTAGGAGATGTGTGCAATACCGCTGTAAAAAATGCGGCTTATGATTGTATAATATGTTATAATGTTTTTCCACATTTTACAGATAGGGAAACGGCTGTATTAAATATGGTTCAGGGCTTGAAAGAAGGAGGCAGGCTGGTGGTGTGTCACTCTCAGTCCAGGGAAAAGGTGAATAGTATTCACCAAAGCGGTGAGAGCCTTTTGAAGACTGATTTGCTTCCGCCGGCTGAACAGGTGGGAAAGATGATGGAAGGGACGGGTCTGACTGTTTACAAACTAGTTGATTCACAGGAATTTTATTTTGTAGGCGGTATAAAACTTTAAACATTTATGCCCGGATGCAAAAAGCATTCAAGAGGTATATTAAATAGACATAATAACATAGCAAGAAAAATACATGGTTTTAAGACGCCAAATGAGATGGCAGAACATTATTTCTCTTAAAAGAGAAAATTTTTCAGAGGTCGTGTCACATATGTTTGACTTCTCTAGAGTTTTATGCACAATATTTAAAAAGGGAATTGACAAAGGAAGGCTGATTTCTGTCTCTTATACACATCT
>DGEI01000042.1:21820-102340 GCA_002385885.1 Firmicutes bacterium UBA3930 | reverse complement strand
AGATGTGTATAAGAGACAGGTGTTGGGGTGTCAGGCGGGGAAGAAGGAGCGTTGAAAGGCCCCAGCATCATGCCGGGAGGCAGCAAAGAAGCCTGGAACCAGGCGGGAGGAATCCTGAAAGATATATCCGCGAAAGTAGGTGGTGTTCCATGCTGTGACTATATAGGCGCTGACGGTGCCGGGCATTATGTAAAGATGGTGCATAACGGTATTGAGTATGGAGATATGCAGCTTATCAGTGAAGCCTACTTTCTCATGAAAGAACTGTTGGGACTTACAGCTAAAGACATGCAGGCCGTATTCCAGGAATGGAACCGGGGCCAGCTAAACTCATATTTGATCGAGATAACGGCTGATATCCTTGGAAGAACTGATGACGAAACCGGGCAGCCGATGGTTGATGTAATACTGGACCGGGCAGGCCATAAGGGTACCGGCAAGTGGACATCTCAGGAAGGCCTTGAATTGGGTGCAGCTATCCCGACCATTGCAGAAGCGGTTTTTGCCAGGTATATGTCAGCCATTAAGGAGCAGCGTGTGGCAGCATCAAAAGTTTTGAAAGGGCCTGGTGTTGAGCTGCCCCTAGAGAAGGAGAATCTGGTAGAGGATATCGGCAAGGCCCTGTATGCGTCCAAAATATGTTCATATGCCCAGGGTTTTGATCTTCTGATACAGGCATCAGATGCTTACGGCTGGAATCTCAGGCTTGGAGATATAGCTCTTCTGTGGAGGGGCGGATGTATAATACGTGCCCAGTTTCTGGACAGGATAAAAGAAGCTTATGACAGGAGCCCCGGCCTTGCAAACTTACTGCTTGATCCTTATTTTAGAGATATTATTCATGAGTCCCAGGATAGCTGGAGACGGGTGGTGAGCCTGGCGGTTCAGCATGGAATTCCGGTTCCCAGTTTCAGCTCAGCTTTATCCTATTATGATTCCTACCGCCGGGAAAAGCTGCCGGCTAATCTTATTCAGGCTCAACGGGACTACTTTGGTGCCCATACATATGAAAGGGTGGATAAGGAAGGCGTTTTTCATACCGAGTGGATCAAGAGTTAACATATTAATGCCAGGTTTAACATACCTATGATGGTACATGTGATGGCACATGAAAAAGAAGTATTGATGAGTTTATAAAAATGAGGTAAGGGGGAGAAGTCAATGAGCGTGAGTTTTGATTTATCGGGAAAGGCGGCTGTTATTACCGGTGGAGCCGGTATATTGTGCAGTGAGATGGCCAGACAGCTGGCGCAGAGAGGAGTAAACGTTGCTATACTGGATCTGTTTGGAGACAAAGCTGAAGAAGTGGCGGAAGATATTAATGCTGCCGGAGGAAAGGCTATAGGAATCCAGTGCGATGTGCTTGACAAGGATAGCATCATAGCAGCCAGGGCCAGGGTGCTCAAGGAATTTGGCCGTATTGATATTCTGATTAACGGAGCAGGCGGCAATAAAAAGGAAGCTACCACCAGTGATGATATGAGCTTTTTTGATATACCTTTGGACGCTCTTCAATGGGTGTTCAACCTTAACTTTATGGGAACGGTTTTGACCACCCAGGTGTTCGGCGAGGTGATGGCTGAGCAGGGCAGCGGCAATATAATTAATATTTCATCCATGTCGGCATTAACGCCTCTGACCAGGATTGTGGGATACAGTGCAGCCAAAGCGGCAATTAATAATTTTACCCAATGGATTGCGGTGTACATGAATCAGAATTATTCAACCAACATCCGTGTTAATGCTATCGCACCCGGTTTTCTTTTAACACAGCAAAACTATTATTTGCTGGTGGATGAAAAAACCGGACAGGATACCGAAAGAGGGAAAGCTATCAAGAAAAACACGCCCATGGGACGGTATGGCAAGCCGGAAGAGCTTATAGGAGCTGTCATATGGCTGGCTTCCGATGCTTCCTCCTTTGTCAACGGCGTTGTAGTACCTATAGACGGCGGTTTCTCGGCATTTTCAGGAGTATAGGAGGATATAGGAGACACTGCAGAATTGATTCCGGATTATCATGTAAGTTCAAAATTTATTAGCGGGAAAGGAGGAGGAAGTCATGAACGTTCTTGCTGTTGAGGTGAGTACTTCCTCAGCCAAGGCAATGGTATACTCCGTTAATAAAGGGATTAGAGGAGTATGCAGCATTCCATACAGGAACAGTGTCAACGATGTGGTGTCCCAGGATCCTGAAGGAGTTTACCGGACTCTCATAGAATGTGTAAGAAATGTTGTTGAACAGGTGAACTGTCCTATCGACGTGATTGGCCTGGGAAGCACATGGCACAGCCTGCTGTTTCTTGACCGCCATCGTAAACCTATGGGAAGGATAAAAACATGGGCCAATACCGAAGCAGCTCCGACAGCCTATCGGTACCGGAAGAATGAGGAACTGAAGCTGTGGTTTTACCACAAGACCGGATGCATGGTACACAGCATATATCCTGTATGGAAATACATCCATGCCAGGAAGAACCAATACCAGGAACTTGATCCGGAGGGCTACCTGTCTTCGCAGCCCGAATACGTTTTCGAGAGAATGACGGGAGAATTGGCTGTTTCTGTCAGTATTGCTTCAGGTACCGGTTTTATGAACATACATACCTTGGAGTGGGATCAGGAGATACTGGATTTTGCCGGGCTTAAAGAATCCCGGCTTGCACCCATATACGATCTGGAACATACCGCCCGGCTGGGAGATGAAGCTGCAAGAGAAATGGGTTTAAAGCCGGGAACTCCGGTAGTGCTTCCGGGACCTGACGGCGCTTTGAACCAGGTGGGAGCCGGAGCTTTGGACGAAGGGGTTATGACCATGTCGGTGGGAACAAGCGGGGCAATCAGGCTTGCCACTGGAATTCCTCTTTTGCCCCGGCAGCCTTCTACATGGTGTTATTATGCTTCTGAAGGAAAATGGCTGGCTGGAGCCGCCATTTCAGGAGCCGGCAACTGTGTTGAATGGTTTGCCAAAAAGGCAAATCTGGGCAAAGTGAACTATGGGACGCTGGATGATCTGGCTGCCGGCACCGTCAGGGAGGATGCACCGGTATTTCTGCCCTTTTTATACGGGGAACGCTGTCCCGGATGGGATGATGGCAGGACCGGCGGTTTTTTCAATCTGAAGGCTCAGCATGGAGTTGGGGATTTTCATTATTCCATACTGGAAGGCATACTGTTCAATCTTTACCAGTGCTATATCGCCCTGCTGGAGGTAGGAGGCACGCCAAGGGAAATCCGCATATCCGGCGGCATAGAGAATTCACCCTTGTGGCTTCATATGGCAGCTGATATTTTTCAAAGGGATATATACACATCAAGGATTGAACATGCATCGACAATGGGAGCTGCTGTGGCGGCTTTGAAGGCTGTTGGTGTTCTGGAGAATATGAATGAATTTCAGCCGGAACCGGGTGAAAGAATTATTCCCGATGAGCAGATGAGCAAAATATATAAAGCCAGATTTGAACGATACCTGGACTGGTACCGGAAGACCGGAAACGGAGGTGAATAGGTTATGAAAGGAATTGTATTGAAGTCAACCGGTGATAACGGGCTGGACAGCAGGGCAATCCACACTGCCCTTGAAAAAGCCCTGGAAAACCGAAAGGAAAGCTTAAGCAAGGTGCTTCTTTTGCCCCCCGACTTTACACGGGCCCATTCGGGTGCAGGGGAGATTACTGTAAAACTGTACAATATGCTTAAAGATGTTTGTCATGTGGATGTTATGCCGGCTCTTGGGACCCATATGCCTATGAGCGATGAGGAACGCATCGCCTTCTTTGGTGATGAAATCCCCAGGGAACGATTTATTGTCCATAACTGGCGGGATGATGTGATCAAAATAGGGGAGGTTCCTGCCGGGTTTGTAAGAGAGATATCCGAGGGGATAATGGAAGAATCCATTGATGTTGAGGTGAACCGGCGGCTGGTTGAGGGAGGTTATGATCTTATTATCTCCATCGGCCAGGTGGTGCCTCATGAAGTGGCGGGTATGGCCAATTACAGCAAAAACGTGTTTGTTGGCTGCGGCGGATATAACATGATAAACAAGACCCATATGTTGGGAGCCGTATACGGTATGGAGAGGATCATGGGCCGGGATCATTCCCCGGTGCGAAAGGTGTTTGACTATGCCGAACAGCAATTTATCGAAAACATTCCGCTTATGTATATACTTACGGTAACTACCCATAAAGAAGATAAGGTTTTAATTCACGGCCTGTTTATAGGAAGGGAACGGGAGCTGTTTGAACAGGCGGTAGCCCTGAGCCAGGAGAAAAATATGCAGTTTCTCGATGAGCCTCCTGACAAGGTTGTTGTGTATCTTGATCCCCAGGAATTCAGAAGTACCTGGTTGGGTAACAAGGCCATCTACAGAACGCGTATGGCCATTGCTGATAACGGCGAGCTGATAGTGCTGGCTCCAGGATTGCGACAGTTTGGTGAGGACAGGGATAATGATCAGCTGATCCGCAAATATGGTTACGTAGGCCGTGAGCAGGTACTGAAGCATTTCAGAGAACAGGATGATCTTAAGCGTAACCAGTCAGTGGCTGCCCACCTTATACACGGTTCTTCGGATGGGCGTTTTACAATTACCTATGCGCCGGGCTATTTAACCCGCGAAGAAATTGAAGGGGTTAACTTTAGATATATGGGCCTGGAAGAGGCCTGCAGGTTATATAATCCTGATAAATTAAAGGATGGCTTTAACGTACTGGACAACGGTGAGAAGATATTCTATATAAGCAATCCGGCTTTGGGCTTGTGGGCTTACCGGGGCAGGTTTATGTAAGATGTTAATACAGTCATCATGATATACCCAAGGAAAGGCTGACAAAAAATATTGTTGCAGGATTTGCAGCATGTTCAATAAAGGGTTGGAAAATTTATCCGTCTGGAATTTGATAAAATAGTTAAGGATGTGTGTATATGAAAGAATTAATAGTTTTGAGCAGTGAATATGTAGAAGTCGGAGTATGTCCTCATTTGGGCGCGGGAATTGTATCAATGCGGTATCGCCTGAATGGCCGGTGGGTAGACGTGATGAGGCCTGCTTCTAATGATACGGTTAAAAAAGGTAATGCAGGAGTAGTGTCCTCTTTTATAATGATTCCCTACTCCAACCGTATTGAAAATGCCGTGCTCAAGTATAGGGGAAACACCTATACACTGAGGAAAAACGCACCTGATGGCCATGCTATACACGGAGAGGTACGTACCAGGCCTTGGCGTACGCTTTATCAGGATCCGGGACATATAGATATGGAGTTTAACAGCCGGGACTTCCAAGATATCTCATGGCCGTTTCCGTTTTATGCCCGGGTTGAGTATAAAGTGTCCGGACGGGAGCTTTCGGTCAGGTTGATGCTGAAAAACACTGGTGATCATGTGATGCCCGGGGGCATGGGCATACACCCATTTTTTATGAAGAAGCTGACTCCGGAGGATGACGCTGTTATACTGAAGGTACCCGCAAAGGGCGTATATCCCGGTGATACACCCATACCTACCGGCCGGTGGGTTGACATGCCGGAAGAACTGGATTTTTCCCGGGAGAAAGAACTGGGTTCACTCCATATTGATAATTGCTACAGGGTTTTTCACGCTCCTTCCGTTATAAAATGGCCCGGCAGCCGGGTTACACTGACCTTGGATGCCGATGATATCTTTAAGCACACCATAATATTCTCTCCGGGGAATTCGGCGGATTTCTTCGCCATTGAACCGGTTACCAACTGTAACAACGGTTTTAACATGGATGATCGGGGTATCGAGGATACCGGAACGATACACCTTAAGCCCGGTGAAGCCATTGAGGGAAACATAAGTATAAGGATGGAACATTCAGAAGTGTGATTGCAAGAACAGGGCAGCTGGAGATGCAGCCGCATAAAAGAGCATTTTCCAGGTTATTGCATGAGGGCGGCCCCGCAGTACAGGTATTTCTTGATAACCAGGTTTAAAAAAGAAAAATTACAGTAACAGGGGGTATGTTAATATGAAGCGTTCAAAGATCAATGCCATAATAAGAGAAGCGGCCAGTGCCTTTGAAAGGCATGGATGGGTGCTTCCGCCCAAGCCCAGGTGGGATGTTACCGATTTCGGCCTGGGAGATTTTGAAAGGATTGGGCTTACACTTGTTAATTTGGCCGAACAGCCCGAATATTGCGAGAAGATCATGTACGTAAAAAACAAGCAGGTCACTCCAACTCATTACCATGCATTGAAGAAAGAGGACATTATATGCAGATGGGGTAAACTGGCGGTTCAACTGTCGGGAGACAGTGACACTATAAGGCTCCAGGTAAACGGCGAGGAAACCGATATACCCATCGGAAAACCATTGATTCTTTCCTCAGGGGAAAGGATTACCATGAATCCCGGAGTGCGTCATTCTTTTTGGGCTGAGTCGGAATATGCCATTGTGGGAGAGGTATCTACTGCAAATGATGATTTACACGACAATTTCTTCGATAATCCTGATATAGGAAGATTCAGTAAGATCGAAGAGGATGAACCTGCTATTGTTAAACTGGTGAGTGATTAGATTTATGCATTCATTCTCTTTTTTTTTTAAAGTTACTTGTAAGCACTTACCAATATCCGCCGGAAAGCCTATCCATTAAGCTTATATTGCTGAACGGGAAAGCCTGTCATCCATGGCGGCGGGTGATGCCAATAATACGGAGGATGATGCTGAATTTATGAATATATATGAAATAGCTAAAAAAGCAGGAGTATCCATTGCAACAGTGTCCCGGGTGATAAACAACAGGCCGAACGTTAAGCCCGAGACCAGGGAGAAGGTAGAAGCGGTACTTAAAGAGTATAAGTATACGCCTAATGCCATAGCCAGAAGCCTTGTAAAAAAAGCAACCAGTACAATAGGTGTCTTGACCAGCGATGTAAGGGACTCCTATTATGCCAGTGCCATATATACGATAGAGCAGAAATTCAGGGAATACGGATATAATGTTATTCTATGCAACACCGGTTTGGAGGTTCAGAACAAGAGAGAATATATGAAAATAATGCTGCAGAAAAAAGTAGACGGCATTATTCTGGTTGGTTCGGTATTCAGAGAAAAGTCGGACAACAGGCACATATATGATGCAGCTCTGCATGTTCCCCTGGTGATGCTTAACGGCTCTCTTGATGGCAATAATATTTTTTCAATTGTATGCGATGATGAAACAGGTATCTATAAGGCTGTGGAACTGCTGTACTCCAGGGGACACCGGGAGATGGTATATCTGTATGATGTCGACAGCTTCAGCGGTATGGCAAAGATCCGCGGGTTTGAAAGGGGTATGAAGGATATGGGACTTACCCTGAACAGCGGCAGTATTATCAAAGTGTCACCTGGAATTATGGGTGGATATGAAGGGGTTGAAATATTGGACAGGAAAGGTATAAGATATACAGCCGTTTTAACCAGCGAGGATATTATTGCCGCGGGCGTGTTGAATAAGTTAAAGGAGACAGGTAAAGAAGTTCCCCGGGATGTGGCGGTTATTGGATACAATAACTCACAGGTTTCCCTGTGTACTGCTCCCGAGCTGTCCACGGTGGATAACAAGGTGGAGAAGATGGCGGTAGGCGCGGTCCGGATACTGTACGATGTACTGGAAGGCAAAGATGTGCAGCCTAAGATGATGGTTACTCCGGATTTGGTTGTCAGGGGCAGTTGTTAAGAGAATAGCAAGAAAAAGTGAGCAAACACCCAATTAACAGGGAATTATTGGAGATGTGAAGATAGTATAGGCCGGATATGTGCGGGAATATAGCACGGGACACTATAAATGACAGAGTTAACAAGCTGTTGATGTGTTTGCAGCCCGATAAGAAGTATTTCGGGGGTGTGGATATGGAAATGAAAAGGCTGAATAAACAGCTTCTGGCAAAGGCGGGCTCTATACCGGATAATGTTGAAGTTGGACCTTTGGATGATATGCCCGAGAGAATTATCCAGTTTGGCGAGGGAAATTTTTTGAGGGCATTTGTGGACTGGATGGTTAACCAGATGAACAGGCAGGGATTATTTTACGGTAAAGCGGTGATTATACAGCCTATCATGCAGGGACTGGTGGATGTGCTCAATGAGCAGGACGGGCTCTATACCCTGTTACTGAGGGGAATTGAAGAAGGCCGTCTGGCAGAAAAACGGCAAATTATAACCTCGGTAAGCCGTGGTATCAATCCCTACACCCATTGGAATGACTTTCTTGAATGTGCAGCCAACCCGGATTTGAGGTTTATGATATCAAACACTACTGAGGCAGGGATTGCATATGTTGAAGAACCAATGCCGGTTAATGAATGTCCCGTCTCCTTTCCTGCAAAGGTAACCGCCTTTTTATACGAACGTTATAAACGGTTTAACGGGCAGCATGATAAAGGCATGGTAATTATACCCTGCGAGCTTATTGACCGTAATGGCGGCAATCTTAAAAAAATTGTGCTCAGATATAGCTGTGAATGGGGACTGGGGGAACATTTCCGTGCATGGCTGGATAACAGCAATTATTTTTTGAATACCCTGGTGGACCGGATAGTTACAGGCTATCCAAAGGAGGATGTTCAGCAGATAACTGAACAATTGGGATACCATGACCGGCTTTTGGATACAGGCGAGGTATTTCATTTATGGGTTATCGAAGGCGACCGGCGTCTGGCCAGGGAATTGCCCTTTGACAAGGCCGGTTTAAATGTTATATGGACTGATGATCTGCAGCCCTACAGAACGAGAAAGGTAAGGATACTCAATGGAACTCACACCATGATGGTTTTGGCAGCATACCTGTACGGTTTGGATAACGTTAAGGAAGCTGCGGAGGATCCGGTTATGGGAGCTTTTATCACTAAAGGCCTTTTTGATGAAATAGTTCCCGCTCTGAACCTGCCGCAGCAGGAAAAAGAAGTATTTGCAGCAAATACCCTGGAAAGATTCAAAAATCCGTTCATCAGGCATTATCTTTTAAGCATTGCCTTAAATTCAGTATCAAAATGGAAGGTCAGGGTACTTCCTTCACTTTTGGAATACTTAAAACGCAGGAATGAACTCCCCGGAATACTTACCTTTTCTCTTGCAGCTCTCATTGCATTCTATCGGGGAACGTCTTTCAGAGGATCGGCCCTGTTAGGCACAAGAAATGGTGAACAATATGAGATACTGGATGATATGGAGGTCCTGGAGTTTTTTGCTGATGCGTGGAGTGGGTTTGAGAGAGACGGCGATGTAAATAAGCTATGCAGCAGCGTGCTGGCCAGGCAGGAATTCTGGGGACAGGATTTAAATTCTGTAAAAGGCCTTGGAGAAGCTGCAGCCGGGTATCTGGATGATATCCTGAACCGGGGCATGAAAGCAGCCGTCAGGGATCTTGTTGGGGTTTAGCTGCACAGTACGCTGCTTTATTCATATAACCATACAGCCGCCTGTGTACGGATATGCCAGCGGTATTCGGCTGTTTTCCTCTGCAGATGGAGTGGAGGCATGAATTGGCTGTGTACAGATATACCTGAGATACTTGATGTGATTGGGAAGATAATATGCTTGGCCTTAGCTTGGAGGAGGTTATACGAACACGTGAGCAGGATTATAAGGATACATCCAATGGATACCGTTGCTGTTGCGCTGGATACGCTATTACCCGGTGAAATTCTGCGCCTGGACGAAGAAATACCGGTCCGGGGCACCGTAAAAAAAGGGCATAAGATCGCAGTAAAACCGGTAAAAGCTGGAGAGGAGATTATAAAATACGGGTATCCTATAGGACGCGCAAGCCGTGATATAGCCATCGGTGAATGGGTACACACACATAACCTGAAGACCGGTCTGGAAGGTTTGCTGGATTATAAATACCAGCCCTGCGTTGGAGAACCGGAGCCGGCAAAAGACCGTATAGAGACTTTCAATGGTTTTTTCCGTGAGGACGGCCAGGTAGGCATAAGGAACGAGATATGGATTATAAATACAGTAGGATGCATTAATAACCTGGCCGGAAATATAGCGGGAAAAGCTAATGCTTTATTTGGAGATCGGAACATTGACGGTGTCTATGCTTTCCATCATCCTTACGGCTGCTCTCAACTGGGGGATGATCACCGCAACACTCAAAAGATCCTGAGCGGGCTGGTGCGCCATCCCAACGCCGGAGGGGTGCTGGTATTGGGACTGGGGTGTGAAAATAACAATATGGAAGAATTCAAAGAAGTACTGGGCAAATACCATGACGACAGGGTTAAATTCTTAAAAGTCCAGGACGTTGATGATGAAATTGAGGAAGCCATTAAGCTGATTGAACAGCTGGCTGAGTACGCCGAAAAGTTTGAGCGCCGCACGGCACCGGTATCCATGCTTAAGGTGGGATTAAAATGCGGTGGTTCCGATGCTTTTTCAGGTATTACTGCCAATCCCCTTGTTGGAGCGTTTTCAGATATGCTTATTCAGCGGGGAGGTACTGCTGTTCTTACCGAAGTTCCGGAGATGTTTGGAGCCGAAAACATTCTCATGAACCGGTGTATTTCCCGGGAAGTTTTTGAAAAGAGCGTGGAAATGATAAACGGTTTCAAAAAATACTATATGCGATACGACCAGCCTATCTACGAAAATCCTTCTCCGGGGAACAAAGAAGGAGGGATTACTACCCTGGAGGAGAAATCCCTGGGATGCATCCAGAAGGGGGGCACCGGCACCGTAGTTGATGTTTTGGAGTACGGGGCCCAGGTGGTAAAACAGGGTCTGAACCTGTTGAACGGTCCGGGAAATGACATAGTGTCAACAACAGCCCTTGCAGCTGCAGGAGCGCAGCTTGTACTGTTTACCACCGGCAGGGGAACACCCCTGGGAGGCCCGGTACCAACGGTAAAAATTTCTTCCAACACTGAACTGACGATGCGGAAGAAAAACTGGATTGATTTTAACGCCGGAGCCTTGTTGGAAGGAAAGGGACCGGACGTGGTAAAAAAGGAACTGTTTGAGTATGTTTTGAATGTGGCATCCGGAAAGAAAAAAACGCGAAACGAGATTAATGATTACCGTGAGATTGCAATTTTTAAGGATGGCGTGACGTTGTAAAAACCTTAACGGTATATTTGCATAAACAGCAAGTTTAAGGAGTGATTGCTTATGGCCATAAAAGGCGTGGAAGAATTAAGAGCTGTGGTGGATACAGCGGTAACAGAGGTAAAAATTACGGATGTGCACACCCATCTCTATGCCCCTTGTTTTGGTGATATGCTGCTGTGGGGAGTTGATGAACTGCTTACTTATCATTACCTGGTGGCAGAGGTGTTCAGATGGGTAGATATGCCCTATCAGGATTTTTGGAACATGTCCAAAAAGGAGCAGGCTGATCTTATATGGAAAACGCTGTTTATAGACAACAGCCCGTACAGCGAAGCCTGCAGGGGTGTACTGACGGTGCTCAATAAGCTTGGCCTGGATACGGGTAAACGTGACTTGGAAGCATATCGTCAGTATTTTGCCGGGAAAACCATGGAGGAATACGTGGATCAAGTATTTGAAATTTCCGGTGTTAAGGAAGCGGTAATGACCAACGATCCCTTTGACGATAACGAAAGAAAGGTATGGTTCGAGTCTTACAAGGCTGATCCCCGTTTCGAAGCAGCCCTCCGTATTGATCCGCTTCTCAATACCTGGGACCAGGTCTGGACGCGCCTGAAGGAATGGGGTTACAACGTGGAGGAGGAACTGAACCCCACGACACTGAAAGAGATAAGACGATTTTTAAGCGAATGGGCAAACCGTATGCAGGCGGTATATATGGCGGTATCCTTGCCTCCTACATTTGAAGTCCCGGAAAACTCCAGCAGGGCAGTAATAATAGAGGAATGTGTACTGCCTGTGTGCCGGGAGCTTAACATACCCCTTGCGATGATGATAGGTGTAAAAAAGCTTATCAATCCTGGACTTATACTGGCAGGAGATTCGGTAGGCAAAGGCAGCATTGATACGGTGGAATACCTGTGTACCAATTATCCGTACAATAAATTTATGGTTACTATGCTGTCCCGTGAGAATCAGCATGAATTATGTGTAGTGGTGCGTAAATTCAGGAATTTAATGGTCTTTGGCTGCTGGTGGTTCCTCAATAATCCCAGCATAATAGATGAAATGACCCGTATGCGGTTTGAACTTTTAGGCGTAAGCGTTATTCCACAGCATTCCGATGCCAGGGTCCTGGATCAGCTTATTTATAAATGGGCTCATTCGAGAAGGATAATTGCCGATGTATTGTTTGATAAGTATAAGGATTTGATGGAAACCGGGTGGAAGATTGATAAAAGCGATATCCGCAGGGATGTAGAGAAACTATTTGGACAGAATTTCTGGGACTTTGTAAATAAGAAGCTGTAAACTCTTGTTATTTTGTCAGTATTATAATTAGCAGCTGGTTGCTGCTTAATGATGAAGCCGCGAATCTGCATGTTGCGGGAAGGTAATATTAAGATATTTTCGTATTAGGGAATACAAAAAAAATTCGACTTTTGGAAATAGGGAACATTGCATGGGTATCAGTTGGAAGCTTTTATTACCCGTGCATTTTTCTTAAAGGGGAAAAAGCCTGCTTTCTTTGGCAGGAGAAAGAGTACATTATTATTGCAGGAGGTGAAAGTTTATGGAGAAAATTTGCACATCTGAAGATACAAGAGAAATATCCCTGACCATTTACAATGGTGGATTTGGGGCGGTTAAAGAGGTTCGTACCGTATCTCTTAACGGTGATGAGACCGGACTTGTTTTTGCCGATGTAGCCCAGCTCATAGAAACCGATTCTTTGCTTGTTGAAGGCTTGAATGTGCTTGAGTTTAACTATGATTATGATCTGGTTGACCGGGACAAGCTTCTGCAGAAGTATATTGATAAAGAGATATGGCTGGCAGACAGGAAGGCCGGTGAAAAAAAGAAGTGCCGTTTGCTGTCGGTTGAGCCGGGAGGGAAATGTGTTCTGGAGGATACTGCTACAAAGGAGATATACATTGATACCCAGGGCGAGATTGTGCTGCCTTCCCTGCCGTCAGGCCTCCTTGTAAAGCCGGCGCTTGTATGGAAAATAGCGCCTTGTATAGCTGAAACGGTCAAAGTCTCTTATCTCAGCCGGGGTTTTAACTGGATGGCCAATTATGTGGTTGAATTACTGGATAACATTTTAAATATTACCGGCTGGGCAGAGATTGAAAACAAAAGCGGAACAACTTTCGAGAATGCCAGGATCAAGCTGATTGCCGGTGATGTCAACCGAATCCGGGAATACGGAAGATATGATGAAGTGAACGAATATAAGTATGTTCTAAATGCGGCAGTGGAACCGCAAGCTGAAGAAAAGAGTTTTTTTGATTATCACATGTATACACTGCTTCGCCCGACTACTTTGAAAAATAATCAGACAAAGCAGATAAACATAATCAGCAGTTACAATGTTCCATATAAGAAATATTATCAGGTGGATGAATACGATGAAAAGGCAGATGTGGTAATAGAGTTTGAGAACAGCAAAGACTCAGGGTTGGGTATTCCTTTGCCTAAAGGGACGGTCAAGCTTTATAAGCTGGATGAAGATGATGAATCCCTGGAATTTATCGGCGAGGACCTGATTGATCACACACCAAGGGATGAAAGCATAAAGCTGGTTACCGGGAAGGCTTTTGACATAGCTTTTGAATACAAAGAGACAGATAAAAAACGGATAAACGGTTTTGAGCACCACTGCTATGAGTGCACTATAAAAAACCACAAGGAGGAACCGGTTGAGGTACATGTCGGACACACCATTTTGGGTGTATGGGAAATAGTCTCCTCCAGCCATGAGTATATCAGAAAATCATCTAATGATATAGAATTCGTCGTTAATGTACCGGCTGACGGTGAAGAAAAGGTTTGCTTTGAGTACAGGATTGACAAGCGAATAGAGATAACCTGGAAAAAGTAACTATTATGAGAACCCCGCTTAGTGGGGTATCGTATTAGCATCCTGGTTTTATGGCTGTGTAACACACAATAATAAAGAAGGGAGCCGCAGTACATGGATAAGGAAAGGATATTAAACCAAATTGTTGAAGGAGGCCTGGTGGCGGTAGTCAGGGCTGAATCCAGCGGGCAGGCGCTAAAAATTGCCGATGCCTGTCTGAAAGGAGGAGTAGCTGCCATTGAGATTACCTTTACCGTTCCGGGTGCTGCTGAAGTTATCAGGGATTTGGCCAGGATCTATACTAATGGGGAAATTATACTGGGAGCCGGGACGGTGATGGATGCTGAAACGGCAAGGATAGCTATTTTGGCCGGAGCCCGGTATGTGGTCAGCCCGTATTTAAATCTGGATACAGTAAAACTATGCAACCGATACAGGGTACCGTGTATGCCGGGGGCTATGACTATAAAGGAAGTTGTGGAAGCCATGGAGGCCGGGGCTGATATCATAAAAATCTTTCCGGGAGAGCTTTTTGGTCCGCAGATTATCAAGTCGATCCGGGGGCCAATCCCTTATGCCAGGTTAATGCCTACGGGGGGAGTAAGTCTGGACAATGTAGGGGAGTGGATCAAGGCCGGAGCGGTAGCCGTAGGCGCAGGCAGCTCTTTGACCAAGGGAGCCGGGACGGGTGATTACGAAGCCATAACCAGGACTGCCCGGGAATTCTTGACAAGAATCCGGGCTGCACGGGGAGTGCAGCAGCCTCTTTAGGTTTATATATAATGCTGTTGAACCGGACAGGAGCTTCTGAATATGTAAAAAAGAATGGTGACCTTTGGCAGTTTGTTTTTTACTTTTACTGATTATGCAGAATTAAGGAGGCCAATTTAGGTGATATTGAGCGTAAGCCGCCGGACGGACATAATTGCTTTTTATTTGGACTGGTTTTTTAACAGGTTAAGGGAAGGATATGTGCTTGTACGCAATCCCATGAACTATCGTCAGGTCAGCAAAGTGTATCTGAACCCTTCAGATATAGACTGCATTGTGTTTTGGACGAAGGATCCCACAAATATATTGGAACGGCTTGATATGTTGAATAATTATTTTTATTACTTTCATGTAACTATCACGGGTTATGATAAGGTTCTGGAGCCTAACGTGCCGACCAAAGAAAAGATTATACAATCCTTTCAGGAGCTTTCGAGAAAGGTGGGAAGCGAAAGGATAATATGGAGATACGATCCGATAGTACTTTCACCGGATATCGATGTACAATTCCACCAAAGAAGATTCGAATATATTGCCTCCTGTTTGAACGGTTATACCAAGCGCTGTATCATTAGCTTTGTGGATATGTACAGGAAAACCAAACGCAATACTAAGGCTTTGAACATGTATGATATAAGCCATGAACAAATGCTGGATATAGCCGGAGTTATTGCTGAGATTACTAGCGGATGCGGGATGGAGGTTCAAACCTGCTGTGAAGAGGTTGATCTTTCGCATTTAGGCATTCATCACGGTAAATGTATAGATGATGATCTCATAAGCCGAATATCCGGCCGCAGGCTAAAGTCCAGGAAGGATAAAAATCAAAGGGCAGCATGCGGCTGTGTGGAAAGCGTAGATGTAGGTGTTTATAACACCTGTATGCACGGGTGTTTATACTGCTACGCCAACTACAGCACAAAAGCGGTAAATACCAATGTTAAGCTCCATGACCCTGCTTCACCCATGCTGGTGGGAAAGCCTGAACCTGGAGATGTGGTAGTCGAGAGAAGGGCGATGGCCCTTGCGGATGGGCAGATAAGCTTTTTTGACTAGAATAAGCTGAATACAATTAACCTACTGTTTTTAACCAGTATTCTTGCTGTGATTTTTGAAGGTATAAAGAATATAAGAAATGGAACATATTGGAATAAATATATACACGTTAAATAATGTGAAATTTGATATAAGAATAAGCATGGGACCAATAACACAAAAAATTTGTCTCTTTTTGTTTGAAAACTTTTTGACTGATTAATGGCTGAATGATACAATATATAGTGTGCAGAAGAAGAACATATACCACATATGCGATATGCGTGATGCTGCAATAGAATGAAGAGGAGGCCGCCGTATGAATTTAACCGATAATGCCATTAAGGTTTTGGAAAAGAGGTATCTGGCCAAGGACGAAAACGGGAATCTACTGGAAACCGTTGATGAGATGTTCAGAAGAGTGGCCAAACATGTAGCCCAGGCGGATAAGAACTATTCACCGGACGCCGACATAGAAGCCCTGGAAGAAGAATTTTATCAGCTCATGGTAAATCTTGAGTTTATGCCCAATTCCCCAACTTTAATGAATGCAGGCAGACCTCTTGGTCAGTTGTCAGCCTGTTTTGTGCTTCCCGTTCCGGACAGTATGGAGGGGATTTTTGATGCGGTTAAGAATGCAGCGCTGATACATAAGAGCGGTGGGGGTACGGGATTCAGTTTTTCACGCTTGCGCCCCAAAGGCTCGGCGGTGAAATCTACCGGTGGCGTGGCCAGCGGCCCTGTAAGCTTTATGAGAGTGTTCAATGCTGCAACTGAGGCTGTTAAGCAGGGAGGCACCCGTCGCGGCGCCAATATGGGAATATTGAGGGTGGACCATCCTGATATATTGGAATTTATCGACTGTAAGAAGGATAATGCTGATATAACCAATTTCAATATAAGTGTGGGTATTACCGAGGCCTTTATGCAGGCTGTCGAACAGGGGGAAGACTATGATCTTATAGATCCCAAGACGGGTAAATCTACAGGAAAGCTGAATGCCCGGGAGGTATTTGATAAGATTGTGGAGAGTGCCTGGCGAAACGGAGAGCCGGGGATTGTGTTTCTGGATCGCCTGAATAAGGATAATGTGCTAATTGAGTTAGGAGAGATTGAGAGCACCAATCCTTGTGGTGAACAACCACTTCTCCCCTATGAAAGCTGCAACCTGGGTTCAATAAATCTTTCCCAGGTGGTCGAAGAAGTTGACGGAGAATATGTGCTAAACTATGCAAAGCTGGCCAGGATTGTTGATTCAGCAGTACACTTCCTGGACAATGTTATCGATGTGAACAAGTATCCTCTGCCGCAGATTGAAGAAATGACCAAGGGAAGCAGGAAGATTGGCCTGGGAGTTATGGGTTTTGCCGATGTGCTGTTTAAGCTGGGCATTCCCTATAATTCCGATGAGGCCGTTGAACTTGCCCGCAAGGTCATGAGTTTTATTCATGAGCGTTCCAAGGAGATGTCAGAACAGCTGGCCGGGACAAGAGGTGTTTTCCCCTATTATGATAAGAGTACATATAAAAACAGTGAAGGCAAAAAGCTCAGGAATGCCACCACCACAACCATAGCTCCTACAGGCACCATAAGCATTATCTGCGGTACTACCAGCGGGATAGAGCCCTTGTTTGCCATATCCTTCGTGCGGAATGTAATGGATAATGATGAACTGCCGGAAGTACATCCGTATTTTAAAGAAGTAGCTGTTAAGCGTGGATTTTATTCTGATGAGCTTATGAGAAAGATAGCTGCTCACGGCAGTATTCATGATATGGAGGAGATCCCGGAAGACGTAAGACGGGTGTTTGTAACAGCCCATGATGTTTCACCCGAGTACCATGTACGGATGCAGGCAGCATTCCAGGAGTATACTGACAATGCCGTATCCAAGACGGTAAACTTTCCTAACAGCGCCACAATTGATGATGTGCGGACGGTATACTGGCTGGCGTATGAACTGGGCTGTAAGGGTGTTACCATATACCGCGACGGCAGCAGGGATGTACAGGTTTTGAGCGTAAAGCCGAAAAAAGAGGACGAGGCGAAAAAGGAAAAGGGAGAATCCCTGACCGACAAGATTCAGAGCCGTATGGCGGAGCAGGCCGGAAAGAAACAGCATAAGATAATACCGAGACCTAGGCCGGATGTTACCATGGGATTTACTGAAAAGGTGAGGATAGGATGCGGTAACCTGTATATTACGGTAAATTATGATGATAAGGGAATCTGCGAGGTATTTACAAACCTGGGACGGGCCGGCGGATGTCCATCCCAGTCCGAGGCTACAAGCAGGCTTATATCCATGGCGCTAAGATCGGGAATGGATGTGGACATATTGATCGAACAGCTTAAAGGTATCAGATGTCATTCAACTTTACGGCAGAAAGGCTTAAAGGTATTGTCCTGTCCAGACGCCATAGGCAGGGTGCTTGAAAAGGTAGTAAAGTTAAGGCTGAATAACAATCTGGATATTGATGATATTGATATCGGAAGTTCGGATATGGTAAACAGGCACAGCTGCTTAGGTAACTGTTCCCTGTGTTCACTGAAGGAAGTTTGCAAAAGTCCGCTGAGAAAAAACGGCGG
The DNA here is from genome assembly GCA_002385885.1 of Firmicutes bacterium UBA3930. Taxonomy (GTDB): domain Bacteria; phylum Bacillota; class Clostridia; order Caldicoprobacterales; family Caldicoprobacteraceae; genus DTU074. Next base: position 84,011 of record DGEI01000042.1, on the reverse strand, counting down.
TATCCGCTTGGAAGGGATTGAGTCTTCCCAACCGGCTGATGATTCTTCAAAAAACGGTGTAATATGCCCCGATTGCGGCTCAAGCCTGGAACATGAAGGAGGATGTGTAGTTTGCCGGGCCTGCGGCTACTCAAAATGCGGTTGAGCAGGCACGAATATGATGAATTTTAAGTATCTGGGAATAATATGCATATAGATGAAGAGTGTGCGAGGGGGGAGCAAGCCCCCTCGACTTTTTGTTTAAAAAGGACTGCATTTAAAAAACGGTTTTTACTGATTCCGGAGCTTAAAAGAAAATGGGAGTGTGCTTTCCGGAGATATTGATGATACTTTGCTGCTGTGATAGAATAAAGCTGGGAATGGCAATTCATTTATAATTACCCTCCTGGTACGCCCGGATACAAATGACAAGCAGATGAAAAGGCAGAGACATAATAAAATACGTAAAAGAAGAAGGGGGATAAATTCTATGAGTTCAAAAGTATTATTTACATCAGTAAATTATGACAAATTTGATAGCGATGTAACGCTTCCGGCCAAGTTTGGCAGGATGATTGACAGGATGGGTATGCAGGATGTGGTCAAAGACAAATGGACAGTCATAAAGATGCATTTAGGCAGAGGAATTGGCTATTCTACTATTCATCCTTTGTTTGTTAAAATCCTGGTGGATAAACTAAAGGAATATGGAGCAAAGGTATATATAGCCGACCACATGGTTTCCGGGGCGAGAAACAGGGGTTATACCGAGGAATATCTGGGTGTGCCGATTGTGCCTGTATGCGGATTTCTCAATAAGTATTATTACGAGAAAACGGTTGATTTCAGAACTTTCAGGAATGTTGATGTAGGAGGGTATATTCACGATGCAGAGGTAATGATAGACTTGTCCCATGTAAAAGGACATGGTGCCTGCGGCTATGGAGGTGCCTGCAAGAATATCGCCATGGGTTGTGTTACCGACAGGACCAGGCAGCAGATTCACAGCCTGGAAGGCGGAATAACCTGGGAGGAAGATCTCTGCATACACTGTGAAGACTGTATTAAAAGCTGTAATCATGATGCAAACAGCTTTGACGAGGACGGTAAATACAATGTATTTTTCCATAATTGTACTTATTGTCAGCATTGCGTGAAGGTATGTCCTACCGGTGCTATTGCAATGGACGACAACAGGTATGAGGATTTCCAGAAAGGCATGGCTATTTGTACTGATGAAGTGTTAAAGACGTTCCAACCAGGGCACGTGTTTTATATCAACTTTCTTACCGATATAACCATACTGTGTGACTGCTGGGGGCTTACGACTCCTTCACTGGTGCCTGATATTGGTATTTTTGCTTCCCGGGACATTGTTGCAATTGAAAGGGCTTCACTGGATGCTATTAAAGTTGAAGACCTGATTCCATCGGGACTGCCTCAGGGCATGGAACTGGGAGAACACGGACACCTGTTTGAAAGGATACACAGAAAGGATCCCTTTGTACAGCTGAACGAACTGGAAAAAATGGGGCTGGGTACCCAGGAATACAGCATTGAAGAAGTTTACTAAGAACTGGCGGAAATAATTCCAGATATGAGGAGTATTTGAACGAGACAGATGTTTATTCGGAAGAATTATTGCTTCCTATGTAAATAATTTTCTTTATACTGTTATTTTTTACATACAGGCGGTGGGTTTTGCTTTGGAAAACAACATAATTGTTGATTGCTTCAAGCCTGTCTACACTCTCTGTTATACTGTTAATGTCTTTGGTTGAAAATCGGGGTAAGGATGCTTTGATTATTCTATCCCTTACCCCGATTTTGAACAGGGTTATCATTAATTCTTCAAAATCTTCAGGAATGGAACTCTTTTTGATATTATTGCATTTTTTGCAGCATAATATGAGGTTGAACACATCTCCTGTTCCTCCCTTGCTCCTGGGAAGATAGTGATCCAGGCTTGCCTGTTGGTACTTAAGGTATTTGGAACATAAACGGCATTTTCGTTTATCTCTTTCATAGATATATGATTTTATGGATTTCTTAGGTTTCATATTCGCAGCTCCCGGATTAGATGATAACATGTTTGATAGCGGTATCTTTTATTAATTATTATATCAACCGGCAGGGTTTGCTTCAACTTGCAGTACTCCAAAGGAAGGCTAAATAATGGGAGAAGGTCTGGTATATGGAATCAAATGAGGACGGAATGAATATTAAAGCTGAATGGATATTTAGCAATGCTGCAGAATAAGATATGGGACAAATACTTGCTTGATGTTCTATAAAAAGAAAAAAAAGGGGGTAGGGACGAACATGGCGTGGAGGAGGGAACGCATGAGAAATATAACCGATGAACGGGTATGGGAAGCGCTGAACTCCATTCCCAGAGGGAGGTTTATTGATAAAGGCTATCAACACAATGAATTTCTCGATGCTCCTTTGCCCATAGGGTATGGACAAACCATTTCCCAGCCATCTCTGGTTGCCTATATGACCCAGCTTCTTATGCTGGAAGGCAGTGAAAAGGTGTTGGAGATCGGTACGGGCTCGGGGTACCAGACTGCATTCCTGGCACGCCTGGCTAAAGAGGTATATACAATAGAGTTAATAAAGCCTCTTCAGCTGAGAGCAAAGGAAGTACTGAAATCCTTGGGTTACAGCAATATTCACTATAAGCTGGGAAGTGGTTATGACGGTTGGAAGGAACATGCCCCATATGACGCTGTTATGGTTACATGCGCACCGCGCCGGATTCCTGATGCACTTATCAGCCAACTGGCAGAGGGCGGGAGAATGGTAATACCTGTGGGGCCGGAGGACGGTATACAGATGCTGTACCGTATCACCAAAGAAAAAGGAGCACTGAAAGAGGAAGAGATCTATCCGGTCAGGTTTGTCCCGATGGTGCAGGGATAAGAATGGAATACCCTGTAATACGGTATCGACATTTTAATTTAGCGCAAACTGGCTTCAGGGAGCGCCCTGAGATAGTTTTACAAGAGAACTGCAGCAAGCAGTTTAATGGACATTTAATATTAATCTCTATTCTTAATCAGCTCATGGTATTCAACCAGAAATTGGTCAAGCTGCTGGCTTGCCTTTAGAATATCCGGACTGTTGATATCTTTTTGTTCCATGAGCTCATGTAAATAATTTCGTAGGGCTTCTATTTTTTCGATTAGTTCTTCCAATTGTTCCATGTATTTTATGCTCCTTCGATTCGTGCTAACACGTTTATTATGTAACCAGCTGGACATAGGTATAACATGTATATATTGTAAATAATACCATATATATCAATTTATAACGGCATTTTCTGCCTTTTTGGCCAAACCTCCCCGGAATGTTTATTGTTATGGGCCAGAGCAGTGAGCAATTTCCACAAGAAAATTTTTGAAAGCCACAGGAATTATATCTTTTTACAGTATAAAAATCAAGCTATTCTAAATCAAATTTTTTCCGCATACCTTAGATTAGGGGGTGTAGGATGTGCGGGTTTTTTTCTTTAAAAAGGATATCATTATATGGGGAGTTATACTATTAGCTGCAATTATATTACTGCTGGTTGTGTTAAGGATGACGGGCGGTGAAGCCGAGGCTATGAAACAGGATATAGTCAGTATAATAAAGGGTGTGAAGGGGGTATAGGGTTATAACCCTTAGCAAACGGTTTATTATAATGCTGCTTTTTTGCGGACAGGATATAAACAGGATTTTCCTGATTCCATTTAGCGTGTTGTTGGCCTATATTTTTAGCGCATTATTTTTGTGATAAAATAAATAAAATAACAGTTGAACCTGATAAGCAAAGGAGGAAACCTTATGCCGAAAGAAATACGAGGAACTCTCAGGCGCCATATGATTGAAGTGCCGGAATGCATTCAACAGGCCAGCGGAATAAGGATATTTGGAAAGACTATACGTTCTCTGGCATTTACCACCGATGTTGCCGTTATTAAAAACATAAATGCTGATGCTATTATTGCGGTATATCCCTTTACCCCTCAGCCTGCAATTACTCAGGCCATAATGATGGCCGGTGATGTTCCGGTTTTTTGTGGAGTGGGCGGAGGAACGACCATGGGGAAAAGAGTAGTAAACCTGGCTTTGGATGCAGAGTTCAAGGGAGCCATAGGGGTTGTGGTAAATGCTCCAATCCCCAATGAGATCATAAGAGCAGTCAGGGATACCATCGATATTCCCATTGTTGTTACGGTAGTATCTGAAAACACCGATTTCAAAGCCCGGATGGAGGCAGGGGCCACCATACTTAATGTCTCGGGAGCCAAAAAAACAGTAGATATCGTTAAAAAGATAAGGGATCAAATGCCGGATGTACCTATTATTGCTACAGGCGGGCCTGGCGATGAAACTATAATGGCTACCATTGAAGCGGGGGCAAACGCCATAACATATACCCCTCCCACTCCTGGGGAGCTTTTTAAAGTGCTTATGGAAAAATACCGGCAGCAATTGACCTGAACCGGGCCGCTGAGTCCTTTAATTAATTCTGCAGCTTTTTTAGCGTATCATAAAAACCTGGGAATGAGACATCTGCCCATTGCCATCCATTTATAGTAGTTTCTCCCCGGGCTATCAGTCCTGCAACAGCTGCCGTCATGGCGAGCCGGTGATCTCCAAAGCTGTCCAGTGTATTTCCTGTAAGGGGTGTAGGTCCATGTATAACCATGCCATCATCAGTGCCCTCAATATTTGCTCCCAGACGGGAAAGCAGACTGACTACTGAGTTAATGCGGTTGGTTTCTTTAACTTTCAGCTCTTGTGCATCCCGTATAACGGTGGTGCCTTCTGCCTGAGTAGCAGCCAGGGCTATAACGGGAATTTCATCAATCAATCTGGGAATCAGTTCTCCGCTGATGACAGTTCCTTTCAGATGAGATGTTTTTACTACTATATCTCCTATTATTTCGCCTCCGGAATTTGACAGGTTTTCAACCGTTATGTCAGCCCCCATCCGGTTGAAAACATCAAGTATACCTGTGCGAGTGGGATTTATACCCACTTCTTTTAATATAATCGTGGAATCCGGAACCAGAAGTCCGGCTGTCATCAGAAAAGCAGCCGATGAAATATCTCCCGGGATTTTAATGCTTTGACAGTACAACTGCCGGGCGGGATAAGCAATGATTGTGTTATCCCGGGTATCTATCCTGCCTCCAAAGGCCCGGAGAAGTATCTCGGTATGATTACGGCATACTGCCGGCTGATGAATATAGCTGGGACTTTTTGCATAAAGCGTGGCAAGCACCAGCGCCGATTTTACCTGGGCGCTGGCAACCGGCATATGATAATCTATTCCTTCAAGAGAGCTTCCTTTGATTGACAGGGGAAGATACCTTCCACAGGTATTTGTATTTATATCGGCTCCCATTTTTTTGAGAGGAATGATAATCCGATCCATAGGCCGTTTTTGCAGTGATTCATCTCCGGTTATAACACTGCTGAAATTCTGGCCCGATAATAAACCGGCCAATAGCCTGGCGGTGGTGCCGGAGTTGCCGGCATCAATGGGGGAAGAGGGCGGTTTAAGCCCATACAGCCCCACACCGCGGATTATAACACTACCAGGGTCCGGTATATCTATTAATACTCCCATCTGTCTGAAAGCCTTAATAGTGTTCAGACAGTCGCTGCTCATCAGAAAACGGCTCAGCCGGGTATCGCCATTGGCTATGGCTCCAAGTATTATGCAGCGGTGGGATATGGATTTATCACCGGGGATTTCCGCTTCTCCCACGAGCCTTTTCGCAGGGGTTATGCTGAGTTTCATGATTTTCCTCCCGAATGCTTATTTTGTATAAGTTTTGAAGCCCTGTGCAGTAAGTACTTCACAGGCTTTGTTCAGTGAAGGTACATCCGAAAAAGATATAACCAGGCATCCTCCCGGTTCATCCTCCCGGCTGTGGATTATGCGCAGATTCTTTATATTTATGCCGTGGTCACCCAGCAGGGATGCGATTTTTCCGATGATTCCGGGACGATCTTCCACATCAACATACAGGTGGTGATATGGGGCCAGTGCCAGGCTTTGCAGGGTGGGCAGGCTGTCCCGGAATTTTTTTGCCCTGGAAAAGAATTCTTCAACTCCCTGGGGATCATTATCTGTGATATAGTTTCGAAATATTGACAGGCTGTCGATCATGTGATCAATAAGCTCCAGAAGCTGATTGCTGTTTGACAGGGAGATGTCTCTCCACATATGCGGATTTGAAGAAGCTATCCGCGTGATATCCCTGAACCCGCCGGCAGCCAGCCTTTCCTTCAAATGCTGGGGATCGTCTATGTTTTGTACTGCGTTTATCAGGGCAGCGGCTACCACATGGGGAAGGTGACTGATACATCCGACAATTCTGTCGTGAAGCCTTGGCTCCATAACCAGGGGAATGGCTCCTATGGATGATAATAAGTATTTTAAACTGTCCACAACCTGGGCAGGAGTAGAAGCAAGAGGGGTTAAAATATAATAAGCATTTTCGAAAAGATGAGGGATGCTGGCCGTGTATCCTGAATGTTCGGTACCTGCCATGGGATGCCCGCCTACGAAGAAAACATCGGGAGGAAGGTACCGTTCTGCAGTTTCTACGATTGCTGCCTTGGTACTGCCTGCATCCGTGACGACGGTTCCTTTACGTATATCCTTTGCGATTGCTTTTATAAGCGGGGGGATGGTGCCTACCGGCGTACACAGGAATATAATATCTGCATGGGCGACGGCTTCCTTTAGGCTTGCAGCCCTTTTGTGGATTACCCTTTCCTTTAGAGCCATATCCAGATACTCACTCCTGGTATCCAGTCCAATAATAACACTTCCGGGCCGGTTGTGCCGGATGGCCTTGGCCAGGGATCCGCCAATCAGGCCAAGTCCCAGGATGCTTATCCTTTGCAACGTCATGATCTCACCACTCCCGTCCTATGATACTGGCTACCTTTGATATCTCATCAACCAGCATGTCAAAAGTTTCAAAGTTCAGGGATTGGGGACCGTCTGAGAGGGCGGATGTCGGATCGGGATGGACCTCTATCAGCAGGCCATCGGCACCTGCAGCAACAGCAGCACGGCTCATAGGAGTTACCAGGTTCCATTTTCCTGTGCCGTGACTTGGATCTACTATTATGGGAAGGTGGCTGATTTCCTTAATGATAGGAACGGCGCTGAGATCCAGGGTATTGCGGGTGTATGTTTCAAAAGTCCGGATGCCCCGTTCGCAAAGTATTATATTATAGTTGCCTTCATTCATTATATATTCAGCTGCGTTCAGCCATTCCTCTATTGTGGATGCAAGGCCCCGCTTCAATATTACAGGTATTTTGGTCCTTCCCACTTCCCGCAACAGCTGGAAATTTTGCATGTTTCGGGCGCCAATTTGGAATATGTCAACATATTTTGCTGCCTGTTCAATGGATTTGATGGATACGATTTCCGATACCACCAGCAGACCGGTTTCTTTTGCTGCCTCAGCCAGGAGCCTGTAACCTTTTTCTTCCAGCCCTTGAAATGAATAGGGTGATGTCCGGGGTTTGTATGCACCACCTCTTAGGAATTGAACTCCCCTGGATTTGATGAATTTTGCAGTCTGCATGATCTGTTCATAGTTTTCAACGGCACATGGACCTGCTATAATGACCAGTTTTTTGCCGCCTATGGCAACATCCTTAATTTGTATTACCGTTGATTCGGGTTTAAAGGTTTTTCCCGCCAGTTTGTAAGGTTCGACTATTGGCACCAGACGGTCCACACCCGGCATAAGCTCCAGGGGTGTGTCGGCCAAAAGCCGTTTATCACCAATAACTCCTATAATTGTCCGTTCTGAACCCGTTGATATATGGACGTCCAGGCCAAGCTTTTTAAGAATTCCCTCAATATTCTTTATATCGTTTTTTGTCGCACTGGGTTTCATAACAATAACCATACTATCCATCCTCCGTTCAAATATGGTTTATACTTCTTGCGTTTTCAACTTCAACAAATACTGTATTCCAATCAATTTGAATACCGTGTTTTATATATTCATGCTTTGATACAGGAGATAATATATCCGTTTTTTTTGCCATACTACCGTAATGCTCTGCCGTTCTACCGTTCTACATCGGCTTTACAGGGGGGCTAATCCTTGCCTGTGCACCGAAAACCCATAAAATATTCTATAATACTGATTTTAAGGCATTTATCAATACTGTATTCTGTTCCGGGGTTCCAATTGTAATTCTGAGCCAGTTATCCATATCGAAAATATCCCCTGACCGGACAATCACGCCTTTTAAAAGCAGATCTTTAAACACCTGAAGGCTGTCCTTTTCCACATTTACCATAATAAAATTGCCGTTGGCCGGGATATATTCCAGCCCCATATCCTTAAAAGCGCGATACAAATATTGTTTACCTTCCTGGTTGATTTTTATGCTGTCCTGAACAAATTCCTGGTCATTCAACGAAGCTGCAGCAGCAGCCTGGGCAGCTGCGTTAACATTGAAAGGGCCTCTGACCCTGTTGAGACAGGCAATTATATTTTCATTGGAAATGGCGTATCCTACCCTGAGACCGGCCAGGCCATAAATCTTGGAGAAAGTCCTGAGTACTATTATATTGTCATATTCGTTAAGCAGTTCAACGCTTCGGGGGTAGTTGGAATTCTGCACATATTCATAATATGCTTCGTCCAGTACTACGAGTATGTTCTCCGGAACATTTTTTAAAAACTCCCTTTGCTCCTGTTCGGTGATTATTGTACCGGTTGGGTTGTTTGGGTTGCATACCCATATAATCCGTGTTTTTTCGTTTATGGCATCCAGGAAAGCATCCAGATCCAGGCGGTAATCGTCGGTTAAGGGTAATTTTATTATTATTCCATCCATTATACGGGTTACAGCTTCATACCTTGAAAAGGAAGGCCAGCCCATGATGGTCTCGTCACCGGGGTTTATATAGGTTTGTGCAATTATCTCCAAAATCTGGTCCGTTCCTGCACCAAAGAGAAACTGGGAAGGGCTGAGGTTGAACTTGGAAGCCAGGGCATTTCTCAGCTCGGTACAGTTTCCATCGGGATAAAGCGCGGCATCATTTGTCCAGTCAACGATTGCTTTTACAGCTCTTGGCGAACAGCCTAACGGGTTTTCGTTTGAAGCCAGCTTAACTACATCGGAAAGGCCTAATTCCCGTTTTACTTCGCTTATGGGTTTTCCAGGTTTGTAGGGTTCTAAATTTTCAATGGTTTTTCGGTATTTAATCATAGAATGCTCCTCCTTCATTTTATTGTAGCATTTGTTTAACCTGTTCCGGGTTAAGATCTTTAATAATGCTGACTTTGCCGTATCCGGTGGGCAATACCAGCACAATGCCTTGATTCACATTTTTTTTGTCGTGGATCATTCTTTCAACTATCGGGCCCCATGCCGGGGTGTCAAGCTGGGTGGGCAGTCCGGCTCTGCGCAGTATGTCTGACAGCCGGTTTATATAGCCCTGATTAACCAGTCCCATCTTCATAGCGATGCTGGATTCATATATCATACCCATAGCTACTGCTTCTCCGTGAGTATACTTGGAATAGCCGGTGGCTGCTTCGATAGCATGGCCGATAGTATGTCCAAAATTAAGTATCATTCTTAAGCCTGTCTCTTTTTCGTCCTGTTCAACAACACCGGTCTTGATCAGGCAGGAACGATGAATAGCAGAGGACAGGGCTTCTACATCCCGGGAAATAAGTGCTATCATGTTTTCCTCCAGCCAGCTTATGAAATCCGGATCAGCTATAAAAGCGTGTTTTATTAGTTCAGCCATGCCCGTTGCAAATTCCCTGGACGGCAGGGAAACAAGGGTATCGGGGCAGATAAATACCGCATCAGGCTGATAGAAAGCGCCTATTATGTTTTTGGCAAGAGGATGGTTGATGGCAACCTTACCGCCTATGCTGCTGTCCACCTGGGCTAGCAGTGAAGTGGGAATCTGGATAAATCCGATACCACGCATATATGTGGCTGCAATAAAACCGGCCAGATCTCCAACTACTCCGCCGCCCAGGGCTACAATGGAAGATGAACGGTCCAATCTGGCTTCCAGGGCGTGAGTATACAACTCCAGTGCCTTGTCAAAACTCTTGCTTACCTCCCCGGGAGGTATTACAGCCGGATTTACCCGGTATCCCATGGATATTAGAACGGATTTTACGGAATTATAATATAGGGGATATATATTCTCATCGCATACTACAAGTACTTTATTGCCTTTGATTTTTCCCCCGATAGCCCGGGATAACTGGCTCCACCCTTCAGAGGCTATATATATGGGATATGATTTATTTTCCAGATTGACAGTTATATGTTTCATGGCTGACCTCCATGGAATACGACAGAGTAATTAATTTATCGGTATAGTTAGTATAATATTTAGAAAATTGTATCTTTTATTATATTAAAAGTCAAGAATGATAACAAAAAGGGGTGTATGCTGTGGCTGCTAAAAATATTAACTTGAAAAATACATGAATTATTATGTGATTGTGCAGAATATTATTCCGCTCGCTGAAGTTCAAGGCCAGGAACCTGTATAACTCGCTCAGGGCTTCCACCGATACTCGCTATCGCGTCAGACTGGTTCCGGCTTATCCTCCGCTTTGTTAACAGGTGCTAAGCCTTTTAGTAAGGTGGCTACATAATATTCTGCAAATGAATAAAGTAAATGTACAGGAAAAGATGCATTATATATTCCAATAAAAATATGGTGATGACAACAAAAAACAAAATATGTAATATTTATTTTATAAACCGTATTAAGTTTTGACGAAAAGTATGTTACAATAAAAAAGGAAATAGCCTGTTACCGCAGAAATAGAATAGCATATGTCTAATATCAGACAGTGTACCAAAATTACAAGGGGGAATGTTGATGAACAACTTTGTAACACAAAAGATCCGCAACATTGGAATCGTAGGCCATGGCGGAGAAGGAAAAACCACTTTAACTGAGGCCATGCTTTTCAATGCCAAAGCAATTGATCGCTTTGGTCGTGTTGAAGATGGCACTACCACCACCGATTATGATCCCGAAGAAATAAAAAGGAATATATCCATCAGTGCTGCAATAGCACCACTGGGATGGAATGATCATAAAATCAACATAATAGATGTACCAGGATTTTTTGATTTCGTTGGTGAGATGATCCAGTCCTTAAGGGTGGTGGATGGAGCCGTCATTGTAGTCGGCGCGGTTTCAGGTGTTAGCGTTGGCACGGAGAAAGCATGGGATTTTTGTAAGGAATACAATGTTCCGAGAATGATCTTCATCAATCAGATGGACAGAGAAAACGTTCATTATGAGAAAGTATTGGAGGAACTTGAAGGCAAGTACGGAACGGCTATAACCCCGCTGCAGGTGCCTATAATGAGCGGAGGCCGTTTTACCGGCCTGGTAGACGTGGTAAATATGAAAGCCTGGGATTTTACCGGAAAAGAGCCAAAGGAGATCCCCGTTCCCGATGATTTATCAGACAGTGTAGAAGAAATCCGAACGCGGCTTATTGAAGCTGCGGCTGAGACCAGTGAAGAGCTCATGGAGAAATATTTTGAAGGGGAAGAACTCACAGAGCAGGAGATTTGTGAGGCTTTACGCATAGGGATTGCAGAAGGCGACGTAGTCCCGGTGCTGTATGGATCAGCCGTGAACAATGCCGGAGTTGAATTGTTGATGAACAGTATTGCGGATTACATGCCTGCACCCAGCGACCGCCCGGCAGTACCGGGAACTAATCCCAAGACTGGCGAAACAGGAGAATATAAAGTAGATCCATCGCTGCCTTTCTCAGCGTTTGTCTTTAAGACGGTTGTCGATCCCTTCGTAGGAAAACTCTCGGTATTTAAGGTCATGACCGGAGAACTTTCGGCCGGAATGAGCATATATAATGCAAATAAGGAGAGAAACGAAAAAACCGGTTCTATATATATATTGAGAGGCAAAAAGCAGATACAGGTGGATAAGCTGACTGCCGGCGATATCGGTGCAATTGCCAAACTGCAAAATACCGTTACCGGCGATACCCTGTGCGATCCGGCATCACCTGTAATGTACGAAGGCATAGAATTCCCCGAACCTTCCATATCAATGGCGGTAGCTGTAGAAAAAGAAGGGGAAGAAGAAAAGGTATTTGGCGGATTGAACCGGCTCATGGAGGAGGACCCGACATTTACGGTACAGCCGAACGTTGAGACCGGTCAAACCATTATATCCGGAGTTGGCGAGGTACATCTTGATGTTATAGCCAGCCGCCTGAAAAACAAGTTTGGGGTTAATGCAGTATTTACGGAACCAAAAGTACCCTATCGGGAAACAATTCGAAAGAGTATAAAAGCCGAGGGAAGGCATAAGAAACAGACAGGCGGTCATGGACAATACGGACATGTTTGGGTTGAATTTGAACCATTGCCGGATCCTGAACAGCAATTTGAGTTTGTCGACAAGATAGTAGGCGGCGTAGTACCCAGACAGTATATTCCGGCAGTTGAGAAGGGCTTGCAGGAAGCCCTGCAAAAGGGTGTACTGGCAGGATACCCGATGGTTGGAATAAAGGCCACTCTGTACGATGGCTCGTATCATTCTGTCGACTCTTCCGAAATGGCATTCAAAGTAGCAGCTTCCCTTGCCTACAGAAAGCTGGAACAGGCAAATCCTGTGCTGCTTGAACCCATAATGAAAGCCGAAGTAATTGTACCCGATGAATATATGGGTGATATTATAGGTGATTTAAACCGCAGGCGTGGACGCATACTGGGCATGACACCTTTGGGGAATGGGCTGCAGAAGGTTGAGGCTGAGGTACCTCAGGCCGAGATGTTCAGATATGCTACTGATTTGCGTTCCATGACCCAGGCTCGTGGGAGTTTCAAACTGACGTATGTACGCTATGAGGAAGTGCCTGGCAACATCAGTGCAAAAATAGTTGAACAGGCTAAACGGGAGAATGAAGATTGATAAAGTCTTTTCGAAAAACCGGGCGCAATACATGTTGCTCGGTTTTTATTTGAATAACGGTTCTGTCAGCATACATATAAGAAGCGAAAATTAATGCGGCAGCTATTTTTATTGCCGGAATATGCGGTTTTTTGTCAGAATACATAATAATAGGGTAAGGTAAAAGGGGTATGAATCGGGGGGTATGATGATGGTAACTACATTGACGCTTAATCCTTGTATAGACAGAATGGTTACCGTGGAGAAATTTATCTATGGAGGATTGAACAGGATTAAAAGCAGCAGGATGGATGTTGCCGGAAAAGGAGTAAATGTTGCTGTAGCTATACACCAGTTGGGCAGCAGTGCCTTTTGTACAGGTATTAATTATACAGAGAGAGGCAGGATTATCAGGGGCTTTCTGGATTCAAAAGGTATTCCTTACGATTTTGTTGATGTTGAAGGGGAAGTGAGGGTTAATCTTAAGATTTTTGATATGTCAGAAGGAGTTGTTACCGAGGTTAACGAAAGCGGTAATCCGGTTCCGCCGGAATGCCTTGACAAACTAATGGATATGGTTGATGAATATGCCGCCAGAAGCCGGATGATGGTCTTTAGCGGAAGTGTTCCCCAAAGGGTACCGGTATCTGTTTACAGGGATTTGATTGAACGGGTGAACAAATATCCTGTTCTCTGTGTGCTTGATACTGATGATGAGCTGTTTCTTCAAGGGATTGAAGCCGGTCCCTATATGGTTAAGCCCAACCTGTATGAACTGGAAAAGGCAACCGGAATGCAGTTCACTACTTATAAGGAAATTGTTAATGCCGCCCGGGCATTCCTGGATAAAGGAATAAATATAGTTGGTGTATCAATGGGAAGCCGCGGTGCTGTTATCCTTGATGATAAAGAGGCTTTTTATGCTCATCCCGTAGCAGTTGAAGTTAAAGGAACAGCAGGTGCCGGGGATTCGATGGTTGCAGGCTTTTGCCTTGCTATACAGGAGGGTGCAGGCTTAAAAGAAATGCTGCGGTATGGTATGGCTGCTGCAACCGCATCTGTAATGAGGGAAGGGACCTTGCTGTGTACCCGTTCAGGGTTTGAGAGTATGCTGCCGCGGGTTGAGATTGAAAGAATCATATGAATTTTATGGTTTTCACGGAAGGAGGGAAGATAGATGTCAGACAAAAAGCTCTATGTAGTCGCAGTGGAATTGGAAAACCGCAAAGAGCAGGCGATCAGCGTTCAGGAAGTATTGACAAAGTACGGTGATTGTATACTCACCAGGCAGGGGGTACATGACCCGGGAAGCGACAGGGGCATCATAACTCTCAATGTAAATGCTGACAATGCTTATCTCGAGGAGTTTTCCGAAGAGCTGAGCCGGATTCCGGGAGTAAAGGTTAGAACAATTAAGTTTTAGCTCCATAAAATTTTGATCAACGGATCGATTTTTTATGAAGTAACACTTTGGCACGAACTGGTATGTATATGAATTAATGAGGATTAATAATAAAAAATTAAAATCTCCGTAATATATTTGTAATAAATCATATTACGGAGATTTACTAATTTGACAGTAAATACAAGCACACCCTATAATAGTAACCAATATACTTCTGGTATGGGGTGTGAAATAATATGAGATGTAGCACGACTAAACGCAGATTTTTTTGTTTTATCATGGTTATGGTACTAGCAGTTGTACTGCTGCCCTCGGGATATGTACTGGCTGCATATCCGTTATTGTCCGTAGGCAGCCGCGGTGAGGCTGTTTCCCGGTTGCAGCAGGAATTAAAGAATCAAGGATACTATACCTACTGGAAGGTAACCGGTTATTATGGCCCGATTACCCGGGACGCTGTTGTAAAGTTTCAAAAGGCCCGTGGACTGGTGGTAGACGGAATAGCCGGGAATGCCACTCAATTGGCCCTTTACAGCAGCAGTACCGGCCAGAACATCACATTGAAATTTGGGATGAGAGGCCAGGCTGTGTCCAGGCTGCAAACAGCGCTTAAGCAGAAGGGATTTTTCTTTGCGAATGTAACGGGATATTACGGTAAAATAACCGAGAACTCGGTGATAGCTTATCAGAAAGCCAATGGACTGAGGATTGACGGCATTGCGGGTCCCCAGACTCAAAATGCTTTGTACAACGGACAGACAGTTTCATATAATCAGAATGTCCAGACATCCTCATCTGCAGCAAGCAGAGGCTCTTCATCATCCGAGAAGGCTTCAGGTGATATTTACTGGCTTGCCAGGATCATACATGCTGAGGCCGGTGGAGAACCATATATTGGAAAAGTTGCTGTTGGGAACGTTATAATGAACAGGGTCAAGTCCTCAAGTTTTCCCAATTCGGTATATGACGTAATATTTGAGTATTACAAGGGTATTCCTCAATTCTGTCCGGTACATGACGGCACAATATATAATACACCCAGCAGTGAAAGCTATCGTGCCGCCCAGGAGGCATACGGAGGAGCCAGTCCGGTGGGAAACGCTTTATACTTTTTCAATCCATCTAAATCATCGGGTACGTGGATAGTAAAAAACCGGACTTATGTTACTACCATCGCCAACCATGTGTTTTATCGGTAACTTGCATTAAAATAGTCCGGAGAAAATAAATGAAGGGATAAATTTGTAGTTGCCTTTATTTATGTTATGTGTTATTATCAGATCAATATTCACCTGCAGAAGGCTTATATGCGAAATATAAGCTTTGCAGGATGAAAATTCAGATTAGATGAGAAGAGGAGAGATGAGCTGTGAAAAATTTAAGAGATTTTGTATTGGCTGGATTGCTGCTTGCTATTGGTTTGGTGCTGCATTATGTTACACCTTCAACGGGGACGCCTGTTAAACCCGATTTTCTGCTGGCTATGTTGTTCTTATGCCTGTTGACTTTTGAGGATACTAAAGTAGGTTTTGTTGCAGGGGTAGCCGCAGGTATATTATCAGGCCTTACAACCAACGTGCCGGGTGGGTTTGTTCCCAATTTGATTGATAAGCTGATAACGACAGGAGTGTTGATTGTTGCTGTCCGGGTATCCAGAAGGTTTATCAATCAGTACATTCTTTCGATTGCAGTTCCTATAGCCGGGACAATCTTAAGCGGATGTGTGTTCATAGGTTCTGCAATACTGTTAGAGGTTTTTCCCCCACAGATCTTTGTTGGTGCTTTTGTAACGGCTGTTCTGCCTGCAACCGTGGGAAATGTATTTCTGGTAGCGCTTCTGTTCGGCGCTTTGAAGCAGACCGCCAGACTTTACGGCAGAAGGGTCCGCCAGAAGGATTCCGAAGCAATATGATATGAACGGATATAAAAAGGCCTTTTTCTTTTATTTAAGGAAAAGGCCTTTTAACATTTTTATGTTCGACAAAATTCTGAAATTTCAGCTGACAGTAAAAATGTAAGCTGTAAACAGGTTTCGAACAGCCAACAGTATAGGGAATATGCCCGGAGCGATCAGTCTTTACCCGGGCACTTGTCCGGTTCTGTATACCACAGGCATCTTTTACACGCCAGACATGGTTTTATTTCGGATCCATGTTTAGCCTTATTGGCCCAGTCGGGATCTATAAGAAGACCACGGCCGACGGCCACCATATCGGCAAGATTGTTTTCAACAAGGTATTCGGCCTGCTGCGGCATGCGAATTCCGTTGACTACAATGACCGGAATATTTACCCTGCTTTTTATCCGGGTACCGCAATATACTATTAAATTTTCGGGGAATTCCCGGGGGACTTCCGGCTGAGGGAATTCAGGGGAAGATATTCCCGCTGAAACATGCAATAGTTCAACACCGGCGTCTTCCAGAATTTTTGCGATTTGAATTCCGTTTTCCAAAGTAGGTTCGTTGCCTCCCATGCGGTATCCGATTATAAAGTTTTCATCGGCAAATTCCTTTAGCTGCCGGATTATTTCTACTGCGAATCTCATCCTGTTTTCCAACGAACCGCCATATTGATCTGTTCTTTTGTTGGTAATGGGTGACGCAAACTGGGAGATCAGATAGCCGTGGGCTCCGTGAAGTTCAATACCGTCAAAACCGGCTTCCTTAGCTCTTTTGGCCGCTTTTATAAAATCCTGTTGAATTGTCTTTATATCTTCAACGGTTAATTCACGGACCAGCCTGTTATCATCAATATATTCTGAGCAGCGGGATGGAGCCAGAACCGTTTCTGCAACATCCCGCGGTGCCCTTAATCCGGCATGATGGATTTGAATTAACACCGCGGCTCCGTGAAACTGACAGGCTTGGGAAAGCCGTTTTAATCCTTCAATATGTTCGTCTGACCATATGCCCAGCTGATCGCTTGCCAAACGGCCATCCCTGGCTATACAGGTGGCCTCAACGATGATAAGGCCTGCTCCTCCTTTTGCCCTTGCTTCATAGTGCCGGATATTTTTTTCTGATACAAATCCATTATTTCCTGCGTAGCCGAAGCATACCATAGGGGGCATGACAATCCGGTTTTTAATCTCCTTGTTTTTAATTTTGATAGGCGAGAATAAATGGGGCATTTGGATACCTCCTTGTTCAAGATTCTTTATAACATTGATGATGCTGAAAAAAATCGGCAACTGCAGTAATACAAAAAGCCGACAGGTTGATAATTGCCTGCAAATGACAGTGACCATATAAGTTAAAAAGATGAAAAAAGCTGATAAACTGACAAGGTGCTATCAATAGTTTATTTTACTACAGTCTGTAAGATAAAACAATCAATGCTTTTACAATTCCTTGCATTGAATAATGTTCAGAATATTATTCCGCTCGCTGGAGCTTCATAATTTTCTTCACAGTACATTTGCTAAAATAAACATGATAGCTCATTTGGTGTATAATGACAGGAAGTCATACAGGGTACAAAAAATGTCTGCTCGGATCAGTATTGTAATGTTGAAACAAAAATGATAAAATAAATCCGAAAACAGAATACTATAATCCTCCTTGGTTTAGGGACTGAGCACACGGCCGAGGGGGCTTTTTTATTGATAATTCTATTATGGCGGGATAGGGAATATGAAGATTATCAGGGGTGGAATTGTATATCAGGGGGACGAGTGGAAGAATGATATCGATATTCTTCTGGAAGAAGGAAAGATCCTTGATATCGTGCCCAAGGGTAAATACAATGAAGGCCAGGCAATCGATGCGGACGGATATTTTGTTTGTCCTGGCTTTATTGATATCCATATTCACGGCTGTGCAGGCCGGGATGTAATGGATGGCAGTGTTGATGCTCTCGAAGATATTGCCAGGTTTATTGCCGGGCACGGAACAACATCCTTTCTGGCTACCACTGCTGCTTCGTCCCGGGAAGCAACCCGGGCCAGCCTGAAAGCTGTTGCAGCTATTATGAAAAAGCAGTGCCGGGGAGCCCAGATTCTGGGGGTTCATCTCGAGGGACCTTTTATAAATCCTGAAGCAAAAGGCGCCCTGGCAGGGCAGCACATACTTCCTGCCAGCATAAATGGTTTTACTGACCTGGCAGGCGAATATGAAGGAATCATAAAGAGGGTGACCTTGGCGCCGGATGTTGAAGGAGCCAGGGAATTAACCGGTTATCTTGTAAATAAGGGCGTTGTCGTTTCCATGGGGCATACTGCTGCCGGTTATGATGAGTGTATTGAAGGAATTGAGTGGGGTATGCGGCATGCAACTCATTTCTATAATGCAATGACACCTCTTAAGCATAGGGAACCCGGAGCAGTAGGGGCATTTATGGCAAGGGAGGATACAACCATTGAGCTCATTGCTGATCTTGTCCATGTTCATCCGGCAGCCCTGAAAATTGCTGTTGGTGTTAAGGGATGCAGCAGGGTGGCTCTGATTACCGATTCTATGGCTGCCACCGGTATGGATGACGGAGAGTATTTCCTGGGCTTGCAGGAAGTAGTTGTCAATCAGGGTGTAGCCCGTTTGAAGGATTCCGGTAACCTGGCAGGCAGTACCCTTACACTGGATAAAGCTTTACGGAATATGGTGTCCATAGGATTTCAGGTTAATGATGTTGTGAAGATGCTCACCGAAGTGCCGGCGTGCATAACTGGCGTAGATGATCATAAGGGGCGTATAGAAAAAGGCTACGATGCCGATCTGGTTATTCTTGATAAAAACCTTTATGTAAACATGGTGTTTATAAAGGGCAATTGGTATGGTATCAATATTTAGAGGCTTGTCTTATTTTACAGGAAACAGGATTTGGAGAATGACACAGTATTAATCCGTAATAAGCGGATATTTGGGGGATATGTAACAGTGTCTGGAAAAATAAGAATAAACACAGCATTGTTGAAGCAAAAACTTATATTATTTAAAGATTTTGCTATTACCAACGATTTAAGGGAAGATTTGAGCAGGGCTGCCTGGAGTGCAAGTTTGGGTATTGTGTTTTTTGTATGCCTGAACGGTGCGCCATTTGCAGGTTTTGTCCGTCACCTCGGTGTTGGTGATTTCATGTACGGGATTCTGATGGGACTGCCTGTTATGAGCGGCTTGTTCCAGGTTATGGCTGCATATGTTCTGGAGAAAACCGGTGCCAGGAAGAAACTGTTTATAATAGGGGGCATATTACAGCGTCTTTCCATAATACCGGTGGTAATCCTCCCCTTAATCATTCCGGAAGAGCTAAAGGGTCTTACCATAAGCTTTATAGTGTTCTTTTTACTTATTTCAGCCATAGGCGGTGCATTTAACGGTGTAACGTCTATATCCTGGATGGCGGCGTTGGTTCCGTTGAAAATACGGGGACGTTTTTTCAGCCAGCGGCAGATGATGTTCACCTTAACAGGATTGATAGGAGGCCTGCTGGCAAGTTTCATATTGGATCGCATCGGCGGCTTTGCTGGATTTGCTGTAGTGTTTACTATAGTTGTTATATTTGCTGTACTGGATATAGTGGGTTATATACGAATTCATGATCCTCCCATGGTAAAGTCCCAATATAGAATTCCGCCGATAAAAGTGGCAAATGAGGTGCTGCGCCATCCTAATTTCAGAAGATATTTGATATTCTGGGCGGTATGGGTTTTTGGAGTCAGCATGTCAGGCCCGTTCTTCAGCGCTTATATGCTTGATTACCTGAATATGAGCTATTTGGAAATAACCATATTTACTCAGGTGACGAGCAACCTTCTTACCATACTTGTAGTCAGGAAATGGGGTAATTTGATCGATGCGTTCGGGAATAAGCCGGTACTGCGTATTTGCGGTTCTGTAGGCGCTGTTATGCCATTGTTCTGGTTTCTGGCTACTCCGGAGAATTATATAGCTATTCCGCTGATCCATATTGCTATAGGCTTGTTCTGGAACGGTATTGATTTAACTTCCAATAACCTGGTAATGGGGCTTTCTCCCGATGAAAACCGTTCTTATTATATTGCTTCCTTTTCTATGGTGACTTCTCTTGTTGGAAGCATACTTGCATATGCTTTTGGCGGGCTGTTCATGGAGGTTACAGGAGAATGGATAGAAGGCCTGAATACTGTGTTCCTGGGACGCCGCCTGAATAACTATCATATGCTTTTTATACTTTCAGCTATTATACGTTTTATTGGCATAACATTCCTGCTGTCTCCCGTAGAAGAACAGGAGGCTGCCAGACCCAGCGAAGTACTTCAGCGTTCTATTCAATCGGTAAGGGAACACAGGAAAAACATGAGGATTCACAGAAGGTTCAGGCTGTAGCCGGCTCTGTACGTCTTAGTCATTCTATCAAGCCGCGCGGTGTCTTAACAGGCGCCTGAACATGTAGGGATAGAAACCCAGCAAGCTTTTTATGTTGTTTTCGAGGTGGCGATAGAAACGGCGGATCCTGTCCATATCATGTTCAGTCAGAGGGTATCCGCCAAATTGATTTTCCATAATCAAATGGCATATTTGATACATTGAACCCTCGGCATTTATCAGCCATGTATCTACCCGTTGTGCATATGCATAAGGAGTTTCTCCGGGTTTTATAGGAAATCCATACAGCTTAAGCAGCCATAGTATTTCGCGATAACAATAGCTCAGCTGTCTTGCATGAGGCAGCTTTTTTATTCTGCGCCAGCGCTGTATGTCCCATATTTTTAACCCGCCCAGTGTTCCCGCTGCTAAACTCAGTAATATAACCAGTAAAACGATTAAGGCCTGCAATATGCCGTTCCATGGTGACAAGGCAGATTGAGCCTCTGAAGTATCGTGGTAATCCGGGATATAGCCGGCTTCATCCGGAAAATGCTGTTGATAGTGCAAATATTCCTCCCAGTAATAGTTGTCATACGCTCCTGTATTTTGCTGTTCATCTGCAATATGCTGATTTTGTCCGATTGGCGTTGGATCAAAGGTGAGCCATCCCAGTTTTGGGAAGTATATCTCAACCCAGGCGTGGCTGTTCAGTTTTTTTACCTCGTAAATATTTCCTTCCTGGGGCCGGGAGGGCATTAAAAAACCTTCTACGTAGCGGGTAGGCAGTCCGACCGCCCGGCCGAGAACGGCCATTGCTGTGGCGAAATATGTACAGTAACCCTTTTTTATATCGAAAAGGAAATAATCAGCAAAATCCGCATCCCCGGGGGTTTCAGGCGGATACAGGGTATATGTGTAATTTTCCCGGAGGTAGAACTGAATAGCCAGGGCTTTGTCCAGGGAAGTTATGCTTTCTTTTGTGATAGAGTTTGCCAGATCAATCACCCTTTGAGGAAGGGCTTCGGGAAGGGCTGTATAATGTTTTTGAATGTGCACCATTTTTTTGTGGTTTATTCCTTCCCGCTGCTGTGTTTCGGCAATGGGCAGACGCCAATCGAATGATGGAACATACTCTTTTATAAAATCCTGGAATTGTTGATCGGCCGTGTTCGGAACCCTGACATGCAGCAGATAACATTCTGAAGGCGATATATGCCTGGAGGTAAAGGTTTCACCCTTTCCGTTAAAGTGCGGTACAAAACCGCTCCATTTCTGAACATCAATATCTTCCAACCGCTGGGAATTGAAAATGACAGATGTTTTGATCCCGGTATGGGTTACCGAGGCTTTCACTGTGTTGAAAAAGCGTTCCTGCAATTCACTGCTTAAATCCTTCCATACCTGTTCATCCCAGTCAAATGCCCGGTGTTTGGTTTGTATCGAGTATGAACTCTTCAATTTATAACGGTAATCATCAATTGAATCAATCCAGCTGTTTCCCGTATATTCATTGAGCAGGGTCCCCCTGAGGTATAGAGGGGCTGTAGATGTTATCTTTAAAACAATGTCATCACTGAGTACTATAGGCCCTCCCAATTCATTTGAGGAAGACTGGAAACCGGTGTACGAAAGCCGGAAAGGTTCACGGGGGCTTGAAAATACTGACCAGTCAGTCCATCTGTCAGTTATATCCCGGACTGTGCGTTCCAGGAGCTCCCACTTAAGATTCTGCGTATTATTTGGCAGGATGACATAGGAAGTCAACACCACCGCAACTGCTAAGGGAGCTGCGGAAACCTGCCAAACGCCATAATTTGGCATGCTGTGACTGCGGGAAAGCCTTTTGTGATACCTGGAAGCCAGTAATAGGATCCACGCTAATGCAAAGGGCCACATATAGGGAAGTATTTGGGTATGCCCAAGGGACCATTCTATACCAATAATCCCGGCGCTGATGATCAGGGGGACCGTGAACCATTCTATCGATATCGTAAAAATATACAAAACCAGGGAAAGGACAGATACAATCAGCCATGCACTGGGCAGTGAATACCGGGCTTGTATAAAGGATACCCCAAAAGTGTAATCCAACAGCCATTCCAGCCATTTTACGGCATCAATCCGCCATTCTGCCGGTGCAAAAAAGTATATAGATATGCCCAGAAATACAATGGTGAGAGGAAACAGTACGGCTGCAGTATAGCGGTTATATAAATAGAGTGATAAAACTATGTATGCTGCTGCAGTCATTCCCAGGACGGAAATATAAGACACGGGCAGGCGCAGGGAGGCAATAACTGATTGGGACAGGCTGCCCACCAGCAGCAGAAATACAATGCCCTTCATTATATAATTCAATAGTGAACCGGATGCTGTTATTTGTTTCATAAAGTTCTCTCCAATATGTGGTCTAGCCGTTCATTGACAGGTACTGTTATACACGGTATATCTCTTTTGTTGAGTTCATCGATCATGCGCCGGAGTTCAGCATTTACTTGGCCTGGCGGATGAATAAAAAGGATAAAGGGGTGTATATCTGACTGTCTGAACCGGCATAGCTGGTTAAAGAGATTGTGGTTCAGATTGTGTATAATGAGTATTATATTTTGACCTTTGGAAAAGCCGGGGGATTCTATCAGAAGGATCTCGCCTGCTGAGAAAGGGCTGCTGAATGGAAGCATGGAAATATAATCAAAAAACCGGGGAAAATCTTCCGGGTTTTTTCCGCTTATCTGCTGACGCTCCCTGTGATATATAATAAGCTGTGCCGGAAGGCTTTTTGTAAGGATGAAATAGATAACCGACACTGCGCACTCTACAGCCTGGTCCTCTATCCGGTATCTTAGCATACCGTCAACGGGAAAAGGTGAAGTCTCCAAAAATATGAGTATTTGAGACTGAGCAGTGGTTTCATAATTTTTAACATAAATATCCTGCAACTTTGCAGATATGTTCCAGTGTATTTTTTTCAAAGGATCGCCATAGCGGTACTGCCTTATATCTGCCAGAGAAGCTGGTTCTTCGGTGTAAAAAAACTCTTGTATGGAGCTTCCTTCATTCCGTATCCGGGGAAGGGGCAATGCGGAAATATTCAGAATCCTGGGGGTCACCTTTAAGTATAGCGGCTTGTAGTATGGCCGGTTGGCCAGGTTAGTTGAAAGTACGAATAAACCAAAGGGGTCCCGTACCTCAATATGGGTAATACCCAGTGTATACTCGCCCCTTAAACTGCATATAAAATTTTCCCTTATCTCACCGTATTGAAAGGGCAGAACCGACAGCACTTTTTCCTTGGAATCATTGTTAAGGGCTGACTCCGGTACTTTATAGAACACTTTAATGTACGGATATATGAACGGTTTATCGTTGTGGATTTGTATTACAAGCGCAGCGGGCTCTCCCTTACTGACTTGCTGCGGGGTTATATTCTGCAGATAGCGGAAATCCAAAATTACCCATATATTGGTAATAAATGCATAGATAATGAGGGATACAATAACCGATAGCCCAATAAAATATATTTTATCTCCCGAATAAAGCCCTAAGCCCAGACAAAAAGCGCCAAGGATTATTATGAGTCTGCGTGTGTGTTTCATGTCCGTATAACCGGGACGTAGACGGTATTCAGAATTGATTTCAGGACTCTTTCGACCGTCATTTCCTTAAGCCGTGCTTCGGGTTTGAGAATCAGGCGATGGGCCAATACCGGGATAACCATTTTCTGAACATCATCGGGTATTACATAATCCCTATCATCAAGCATTGCGAAAGCCTGTGAAGCCCGCATGAGGGCCAGGGCTCCCCGGGGGCTAGCACCCAGCGTTAAGTCGTTGTGTTCTCTCGTGAGAGCAGCAATTTCGGCTATGTACTCCTTTATTGCTTCTGCCACTTTTATGCGTTTGACCTCTTCCTGGATTTCAAGAACCTGCCGGGCATTAGCCACCGGCTGCAAATCCTTTATGGGGTTCTGGGTTTGAAACCGGGAAAGAATGAACATTTCATCCCGTTTTATTGGATATCCGATGGAAACTTTTATAAAAAACCGATCAAGCTGGGCTTCGGGCAACGGAAAGGTTCCGATATATTCAACGGGATTTTGGGTAGCCAGCACAATAAACGGCTCGGGAACGGGATAGGTTTTTCCATCTACCGTTACCTGACGCTCTTCCATAACTTCCAAAAGGCTGGACTGGGTTTTTGGTGATGTCCGGTTTATTTCATCTGCCAATATTACATGGCTCATTATCATACCGGCGTGAAATTCCATTTCGCCTGTTTTAAAATTGTACATTGAAAACCCCGTTATATCCGATGGTAATATGTCCGGCGTGAATTGTATCCTTTTAAAAGAAAGATTAAGAGATCTTGCCAGGCAGGATACTAAGGTTGTTTTGCCAACTCCCGGGACGTCTTCAATAAGCACATGTCCTCCGGCCATAAGGGCTATGAGTATAAGGCGTATAGCATCGCTTTTTCCCACTATTACCTTTTCAATATTCTCCTGGATATCCTGGACAAGTTTTTTCGGATTGCTCAAACATATACCTACTTTCTCTTTTATTTGCTGACAAGAAAAGCTTTATACATATTTTGTGTTTACAATATTATATCATAAACCAATGGTCTATGAAAAAATTAATTAACTTCCCAGGATAGAATGCAGCCACAAAATTGCAGTATTCAACACAGTAGATATGTTTTTGTGATATAATTACTACAATGGAAACTAAACGGCCTATATTATTGTACAAAAAATAACTAAACTGGCAGTCATTAAACCGGGATTTGAAAAACTAATATACTTTTTAGGAGAGGAAGTTGATACGATGCGGGATGCAATTCTAGCCATTCTGTTGAATAATACGGACCGTTTTGTTTCAGGTCAGGATATGAGCAGGTCGTTAGGTATTACCCGGGCTGCTGTTTGGAAGTACATAAAGCTATTTGAGAATGAAGGTTACGTGATTGAATCGTCCACAAAAAAGGGTTACAGGCTGAAACTCATTCCAGATATTATGGACCGGGTGGTACTGACCAACGGGCTTAAAACCTCCATAATAGGGAGAAACATGGAGTGTTATCAAAATCTGGCTTCCACCAATGCCAGGGCAAAGGAAATGGCTCTGGCGGATGCCCCTGAAGGTACGGTAATTATAGCAGAAGAACAGTCCCGGGGACGGGGCAGACTGGGGCGGAACTGGGTCTCTCCCGCCGGGAAAGGGGTATGGATGTCAGTTATCCTAAAGCCCCGGCTATCACCGGAAAAAGCCCCGAGGATAACCATTATGACTGCAGTTGCTTTGGTAAGGGCATTAAAACAAGCCGCTGAGTTGGAAACAGGTATTAAATGGCCCAATGATATCGTGTGTAACGGTAAAAAGCTATGCGGCATTCTGACAGAAATTCATGCCCAGCCGGATATCATAAACTATGCGGTGGTTGGGATCGGAATTAATGTAAACCTTTCAGTTCGCGATTTTCCCGAGGACATAAGAAACATTGCTACATCCATAAAGATAGAAAAAGGCAGGGAATTCAGGAGGAGTGATATACTGCAGGCTGTTCTTGAGAATATGGAGGATATGTATTTGAATTATTTTGACGATGATAATTTTGAACGGCTGTTACAGGAATACAGGGATTATTCCGTTGTTTTAGGAAAAAAAATATCGGTTGCCGGACCGACCGGAGAATTTAGCGGAAAAGCCCTTGATTTTGGGGAAGATGGTTCGCTGCTTATTCAGGGTGATGGCGGAAAGGTAGAGAAGCTTTGGGCAGGTGATGTGTCGATAAGAGGTGAAAAAGGCTATGTATAAAGGATATATAACCGATGTGCCGGGGATTGAAGTGGGGCATGCACAGGATAATAAAGGAGGTACCGGCTGTACGGTGGTTATAAGCCGGGAAGGAGCCGTCGGAGGCGTGGATGTCAGGGGTTCAGCCCCGGGAACCAGGGAAACCGATCTGTTGCGTCCTACCAACTTGGTACAGCACATTCATGCGGTTGTATTGAGCGGCGGCAGTGCGTTCGGATTGGCTGCTGCCAACGGAGTAATGAGATACCTTGAGGAACAGGGTATTGGCTATGATACAGGCGTGGCAAAAGTACCCATTGTAGCCGGTGCTGTAATTTTTGATCTGGGATATGGGGACGTCCGGACCCGGCCTGATGAAAACATGGGTTACCAAGCATGCAAAAATGCCGGCTCCGGTATGGTTGCACAGGGAAGCACAGGTGCCGGTACGGGGGCAACTGTTGGAAAGGTTCTTGGAATGAAAAGTTCCATGAAAGGTGGAATTGGTACCTCGTCCATCCGGCTGCCCGGGGGAATTGTGGTAGGCGCTATAGTGGTGGTTAACTCACTGGGTGATGTTGTTGAGCCGGATACGGGAAGGATACTTGCCGGAGCAAGGGATCCCGGTACCGGCCGGTTTATTGACACCCGGAGGTTTTTGATGGAAAATGGGGGGCTTAATGATGCTGTAACCGGTAATACTACTATTGGCGTGATAGCTACCAATGCCCGGCTGAATAAGGAGCAGGCCAATAAGATTGCCTCCATGGCCCATGACGGCCTGGCTCTTGCAATAAGGCCGGTTCATACAATGCTGGATGGGGATACGCTGTTTACCCTTGCAACCGGGAAAATCGAAGCTGATGTCAATGTCATTGGGACAGCTGCGGTTGAAGCTGTTGCCAGGGCGGTGGTAAATGCTGTAATGAGTATTTAAACTTGTGTTGATTATAGAGGAATTGGAAGCTAATAATTTGATATGTCAGGAAAAGCATCAAGGTTGCTTTATTTAAAGCTACAGGAATATATTTGAAGAATTACACTTATTTTTCTTAATTGACCATTGGCAAAAAGTGAATTAATATAATACAATCTGTTAAAATGTATTGAAATTTATAATGGAATAACGAATATATAAAGCATTAAATTGAAGTAATTTTTGAAGCATTGGATCGAAGTAGTTGTTGAAGTATTGGATAGCGTACTTACTCAGCCTGGTGCAGGATTATTATGATGAAATTCAAAATAGTCTCTCTGACCCGGGCGGGCAAACAGTACGCTAATAATGTTTATAGAGCAGAATGATCTTGCCGTTATGGCAAAATTTATTATTGCCTTTACCATTAAAGCTCCGGTAATGCGGAACTCTGTAAGAAGTTATAATGGCAGGTAAATTTAGGCGGCCGTACTCTGAAGGCATACATGTTCTATAAACCGAAAAATGGAGTGCTGTAATTAGCTGACGGAGTATACATAGACAAGCGAACAAGTACTTTATTAAGAGCGGGGGTATTTTCTTGGATATTTTACGGAGAATAATGGGTTATGTAGCAAGATACAAATGGAAGGCCATTACAGCCATGCTATTTTTGGTTTTGCTCATCAGCCTGAATTTGATAACTCCTTACCTGACAAAAATACTGGTTGATGATGTAATCCGTGGAGGCAAACGCAATTTATTGGTCCCGATTCTCACTGCCATATTTGGGTTTGCAGCATGCAGAGGACTGCTTTCTTATTTTCGTTCCTTCCTTTTTGAGTCAGTATCTCAGAAATGCCTTTATGATCTACGCAATGACATGTATACCCATCTTCAGGGTTTGTCATTTGCATTCTATGATGATAATCGTATAGGAGAACTCATGTCGAGGATGACGGGGGATCTGGAAGGCATACGCATGTTTGTTGTCGGAGGCCTGTCGATATTGCTGGAGAATGCCATATATTTTACCGGTACAACCATTATGCTGTTTTCTCTTAACGCAGAACTGGCTCTTATTACCCTGGCAATATTGCCCTTTATTGCATGGGTGGCTGTTAAATTCAACAAGACCATACGGCCGGCTTACAGTGAAATCCGGGAACAGCAGGCCAACCTGAATACTGCAGCCCAGGAGAACATAGCGGGTGTCAGGGTTGTCAGGGCTTTTGCCCGGGAGGATTATGAAATTGAGAAGTTCGAGAAAGAGAACCGGTTGAACCAGGAAAAGAATAAAAATGCCAGCTTTATATGGGCCAGATACTTTCCTTTGATCGAGTTTTTGAGCGGATTCTGTGCGGTTGCGTTGATCGGATACGGCGGATGGATGGTAGCCATAGAAAAGATCACCCTGGGAACAGTAGTAGCATTTAACGGTTATCTGTGGATGCTGATTATGCCCGTAAGAATGCTGGGATGGATTGTAAATATCATTGGACATGCCATTACATCAGGGAAGAGAGTATTTGATATTTTGGATACCGGCTCATCCATAAAGGAGAAGAGCAATTCCTATTTCAGTGACGAATACCGTGGGGATGTGGTTTTTGACAACGTTTCGTTTAGTTATAAAGAGAACTCTATTCTTTTTAACATAAACATAAATGCACCTGCCGGAAAAACCATTGGGATTATGGGTCCCACCGGTTCGGGGAAAACATCGATAATTAATTTAATCGGAAGGCTGTATGATGTGAGCAGCGGCAGGGTTTTGGTAGATGGTGTTGATGTACGGGATTGGAAGCTGAGCGCTCTGAGAAGTCAGATAGGAATCGTTATGCAGGATACATTTTTGTTTTCAGACACTGTTGAGGGTAACATATTGTACGGCAATCCGGATGCGTCCAGGGAGGATGTTATACGGGCGGCAAAGATCGCGGAAGCCCATGATTTTATAATGGAAATGCCCCAGGGGTATGACACCATAGTGGGTGAACGTGGAGTCGGGCTGTCAGGCGGTCAAAAGCAGCGTATTGCCATTGCAAGGGCCATTATCAAGAATCCGAGAATACTTATTATGGACGACTGTACCTCAGCGGTAGACATGGAAACTGAGTATGAGATACAACAGGCGCTTAAGAAGATCATGAAAGGGAGGACAACTTTCATAATCGCTCACCGTGTTTCCTCGGTAAAGGATGCTGATGAGATACTGTTCCTGGATAACGGACGGATTGTTGAAAGAGGGACACATGAAGAACTGTTGGCCTTAAAAGGGCGGTATTATGAACTGTATATGCAGCAGTACAAGGATTTGGATGAATTCCGATCAAAAAGGCAGGTGATATAGAAATGCTAAGACAGCGAATAACCGATGATGAAGCATTGGAAAAGCCGTTTAATAAAGAACAGTTTAAGCGTCTTATGAGTTATATGAAACCATATAAGAAACAGCTTCTCATTACACTGGTTCTTATGATCGTAGCTGCTGTATGCGGTTTGCTGGGGCCGCTCATACTGCAGTTAGCTATTGACAAATACATGTTTAAGGAGAAACTGGCCGGTTTGCTACTGATTACGCTGGCCTACCTCGGAGTTAACCTGATTAGTATGTTATGTGTTCGTACCCGGGTAAGGATTATGGTTGTGGTAGGTCAGGAGGTGCTGTTCAGACTCCGCCAGGATCTGTTCAACCATATTCAAAAGCTGTCATTTACCTTTTATGACAGCAGACCTGCGGGAAAGATACTTGTCCGTATAATAAACGATGTAAATTCCCTTAGCGATCTGTTGACAAATGGGATTATAAACGTGGTGACCGATGTTTTTACCCTGATTGTGGCTCTGGCGTTTATGTTCTCCATCCATTTCAGGCTTGCTTTAATTACCCTTACCACAGTGCCTTTGATGGTCCTGGTTATTTTCATGCTGAAAAGGACTATCAGGGTCCGTTGGCAGACGGTCAGGAAAAAGGTATCGAATATGAATGCCTATCTCCATGAAAGCCTTGCAGGTATGCGGGTAACCCAGGTGTTTGTCCGAGAGCCTGAAACCCGGGAAGTGTATCGTCAGCTCAGTAGTGATATTTATTCTACCTGGATGAATGCGATAAAGGTAAATAACCTGTTCTGGCCGAGTATTGAACTGATAGCTGCGATAGGAACGGTTCTGATTTATTGGTTTGGGTTACAGTTTCTGGATCAGGGTACGGTAACGGTGGGTGTTTTGGTTGCCTTTACCGGTTATGTATGGCGATTCTGGCAGCCTTTGAACAACCTGTGTAATTTTTATAATTCGCTGTTGGTGGCCATGGCTTCCACCGAACGCATATTTGAATTACTTGATGTGAGACCCGATATAACCGATGGGGAAAATGCTGTTGAGATGCCTCCGATTAAAGGAGAAGTTCGGTTTGACAATGTCACGTTTTATTATGAGCCTGAAAAACCTGTACTGGAGAATGTCAGCTTTACCGTAAGGCCTGGTGAGACCATTGCCCTGGTCGGACCTACAGGAGCCGGCAAGACTACTATAGTCAACCTTATAAGCCGTTTCTATGATGTCGTTGATGGAAGGGTTCTGATAGATGGAGTGGATATTCGCGATGTATCGCTAAATTCCCTTCGGAAGCAAATGGGAGTCATGCTTCAGGATCCATTTATTTTCTCGGGTACTGTTATGGACAATATACGCTATGGAAAGCTGGATGCTACCGATGAAGAGGTAATGGAAGCAGCCAGGGTAGTATATGCCCATGAGTTTATAAAGGATATGGAGGACGGGTACTATACCGAAGTACAGGAACGTGGATCCAGGCTGTCCCAGGGGCAGAAGCAGCTCATTTCCTTTGCCCGTGCTCTTCTGGCCGATCCTAAAATTCTCATACTTGATGAAGCTACATCCAGCATAGATACCCGGACCGAAATATTGATTCAAAGCGGACTGAGAGAGCTGCTGAAAGGAAGAACATCCTTTGTCATTGCCCATAGGCTGTCTACCATAAGGAATGCCGATCGTATTATGGTAATTGACCATGGCAGGATCATGGAGTGCGGCAGCCATGATGAACTGATTAAAAAGAAAGGAATATATTATAACCTGTACAGAGCCCAGTATAGATATTTAATGGCTATTTGATGTCAAAGTGCAGTGTTAATAAGCAATTTGATAAGGAATTACCGTCCCCATCCTTTTATTCTCTCTATTCCATTAGAATGTTTTTTGTCCGCTTGTAAATATGCAATGGGATTGATTTACAAACATTGTACCGGAACACATCGGATATTAAAGAATATATTAATAATGGAACGTTTTATTGAGCCTGTGCCACTGTATGACTTTGCCACAGGCTTTTATTTTCTGCCTGAAATGAAGCAGAAGGTATAAGAATAGAGAGCACATGGCAAAGGGCAGCAATAGGTTTGAGGCTTGTCAGAGGTTCTGCTAATTGTGATAATGAGAGAATGGGGTGGGTATTATGTACTATACAGAGGAATACGGACTTATTGCATTTAGATCACGGCAGCATGCCATTCATTTCACCGATGTGTTGAAAATGGCAGGATGCCCGGTTCAAATCGTGTCTACTCCCAGGGGAATATCCCAGGGGTGCGGCCTGTCGGTAAAGTTTTCTTTACACTTAACGGCCAAGGTTATGGCAATATATGATAGATACCGGTATCCCATTACCGGATTTTATCAAATCGAGCATAGAGGGACCCAGACTATTATCAAGAGAATACCGTATCCTAAATAAATATTCATGAATAATTCTGTTTCGTTTTAATAAAGACCAATAAGGGTATAGAGTATATACAAAATTTTTTCTTGCATAATATAATTGACGCTGTTAGAATAATATTCGTTAAAGCCGGTATCCCTCGTAGAGCCGGACTAAAAAGTTTAACTCTATGAGATGAGGTATCGTCAGGTATCCATATTTGGAACTTGAACGGAGGTGTAACAAATGAAGCTGACTACACGCAAATTAGCAGTTACAGGTATGTTGGCTGCAATTTCAATCATTCTGGGTCTTACCCCTGTTGGGCTTATTCCGCTGCCCTTTAGCCCTACCAAAGCCACCATCATGCATATCCCGGTTATCATCGGTACCATTGTTGAGGGGCCTGTTGTCGGGCTCATTATTGGTCTGATATTTGGCGGATTTAGCATGTATCAGGCGGCAACTATGCCTACCAATCCTGCCCAGTTTGTATTCCTGGATCCACTGGTTGCGCTTTTGCCTCGTTTACTAATCGCTGTTACTGCCTATTATGCCTATAGAGGAGTGAAGCAGGCTTTAAAAAATGATACAAGAGCTGTTGTGCCGGGTATTGCAGCAGCCGCAGTGGGTACACTGACCAATACCGTTGGAGTGCTTCTTGCAATATATTTGCGCTATGGGGCTGAGTATGCCGACAAAATAGGTATAGCTCCCGAAACGGTAGGAGGATTTATATTGGGCATTGGTATAACTCACGGGATTCCCGAGATAATTGTGGCTATAATCATTGTAACTGCCGTGCTGCAAGGTTTACAGAGAATATACAGGAAAGTTTTTTGACGCATCATAGGCAGGGGTATCCCTGTCTATTTATTTTTAAGGAGTGGTGGAAAAATGCTGCTGGTTATGGATATCGGAAATACCAATACAGTTGTTGGAGTTTACGACAACGATGCCCTGATTAATCACTGGCGTCTGTTTACAGATCGTGATAAATCAGCCGATGAAATTGCCATGATAATATTGGATTTGTTCAGGCATCATGGAATTTCTCATAAGAGTATCGATGCTATTGCTATTTCATCGGTTGTGCCCACTATGATGGGCGCCCTTGAGGAGATGTGCCGGAGATACTTTAATATTGAACCGCTTATTGTAGGACCCGGGATAAAAACCGGAATAAACATCCGTTATGAGAACCCCAAGGAAGTAGGAGCCGACAGGATAGTAAATGCAGTGGCAGCATATGAAATTTACGGTGGCCCTGTTGTAGCTGTGGACTTCGGAACAGCTACCACCTTCTGTGCTATTTCCGGAAAGGGCGAGTACCTGGGAGGATGTATTGCTCCGGGTATTACCATATCTACTGAGGCCTTGTACCAGAGAGCGGCCAAGCTGCCCAAGGTTGAGTTTGTCAAACCGCCTCAGGTTATCTGTAAAAACACCGTCAGCAGTATGCAGGCCGGGATTATATACGGCTATATAGGGCTGGTGGATTATATCGTAAAACTTATGAAAAAGGAGCTGGGCCGGGAGGATGCAAAAGTGGTTGCTACAGGCGGTCTGGCCGGTATGATAGCTGACGGATCTGAAACCATACAGGAGATCAACCCCTATTTGACCTTGGAGGGCCTGAGGATAATATATCAAAGAAACCTGTAAAACCGGATTTTATATGTGCATGCCGGGATTAGCAAAAAGCAAAACAGGGAAAGCATAAATTTACAAACAGTTTATTTTGTGTTATTATGATAAAAATAGTTAGGTGCTGTCACTATTATGCACTGGTATATATGGGGGTAGGTGTTTTTTTTGAATATACTGCTGCGCTTTGTGCAGTATTTGGCAAAAAAGGTTATTATTTTGGCTATTATATTATGTTTAGCGGTTTTAGCCGCTTTCATAGCATATGATTGTGCAAATATATATATTGTTATTACAGAAGGAATGGCTTTAAGAGCTACTGCAATATTGGAAGGACAGGAAAATATTGTATTGCATAAATTCTTTACCCAGGCTTATTTGAACGCCGATCCTTTGATAAAGAGTAATGTTTATGATGATTATATTATACAGGATTACAACATAAAAATGAGGGTTAAGTGGTTATGGGCATGGCCGTGGGAAGAACAGGTAAAAGCCGTCATCGAAGAATCCATACCCAGAATTGTCGGTAAGCCTAAGAATGATGAGCAGGAAGTTAAGACACCGCCTTCATGGCAAAACGGAGAAAAGATAGTCTTGCTGGAAAAGAAGGATGGTTATTGGAAGATCGCCGGGATTATCTACAAAAGTTCTCTGCAATAATCCAATATCCAATGATGGCTAATATACACTAAGGGAGTTAACAATTAATGGGAGTGCTGGATGCCGTACAAAGTATTTTAAGTATCTTAATAATGATCTCTATCGGTTATGTCCTTAGTCTGCGAGGATGGTTCAATAAAGAAACACCGGCTTTGTTTTCCAGGCTGGTAGTCAGAGTGTCTCTGCCAGCATTAATGCTTTCGAATTTGTTAACTACTTTTAGCAAAGAAACCTTGTTTGAAGCAGGTATCGGCCTGATGCTACCAATTTTTGTGATTTTGTTTTTATATTGGTTCGGAA
This sequence comes from Firmicutes bacterium UBA3930, assembly GCA_002385885.1. Taxonomy (GTDB): domain Bacteria; phylum Bacillota; class Clostridia; order Caldicoprobacterales; family Caldicoprobacteraceae; genus DTU074. The sequence continues at coordinate 49,333 of DGEI01000042.1, read as the reverse complement.
GAATCATTTCAGGTGTACTGAAAGTGCCTCCCAACAGGAGGGGGGTTTTTTTATCCCTTTTTGCCTTTTCAAATACGATATTTATTGGCCTTCCGGTTAATATGGCATTATTCGGTGAACAAAATGTTTCCTTTGTATTATTGTATTACATGTCAAATACGGTTATATTTTGGACTATAGGTGTAAACGGAATCCGAAGGGATGGCCAGGCCGATAATAAAGCTGCATCGGCTAAGCAGATAATTAAAAATTTCTTGTCTCCTCCCCTGATGATGTTCATTTTTGCTATGATATTAATATTATTTGACGTAAAACTGCCCAGGTTTATAATGGATACAAGCCGCTATATCGGGAATCTTACCACTCCTATGTCCATGTTGTATATGGGTATTATTATTCAGTCTATCAGGCGCAGCGACATAGAATTCAGTAAGGATATGCTGGTGGTTATATTGGGAAGGTTTGTAATCGCTCCTTTATTAATACTGGGATTGATGTATTTCATACCGGTACCCGTTATTATGAAAAAGGTGTTTGTTGTGCAGGCTGCCATGCCGGCAATGACTCAAACCTCCATTGTATCCCGGGCCTATGGGGCCGATCATAGGTACGCTGCTGCTATGGTTACAGCTACAACCGCTGCAAGCCTTGTTTTCATTCCATTGTATATGCTTATATTGGGCGGTATATAGATTATCTGAGAGGATGATGGGACTGTACGGTCCCTTTCATTTTTTTTTGGATAAGCAATTTGTACAGAAATGAATTTGCCACGGGTACCTGCTTGTACTTAATATGAAGGAATGCTAAAATAAAATGGACGGACTCACGATGGTATTTCCGGCGGAACCTTACATAAGCTGAAAGGGTGAGTTTCAGTGAGTAATGTTAATAATAACGCTGAACATAACGTAAATGAAGTAAATAATGAAAAAGGCCGCAGGTCTGGAAACGGGTTCCGCTTTTTTGGCAATCCAAAGCTTAGAAAGTCTTTAAGGATTTTATGGAATAACCCCAAACTGGTAATAAACGCTGTTTATAGTTTTTTTGTATGTCTTAGGTTTTTCGGGTTAAAGTTTTATAAGTTTCCGGCTATAGTTGATTTTGGGAGTAAAATACGGAAGTCCCGTAAGGCCAGGTTAGAAATAAAGGGAAGATTGTTCCTTGGAGGGAAGTATATTGGCGAACAGAGCGGCAGCTGTGCCTATATGAAACTCCCGAGGGGTGCATCCTGCCTGATACAGGGAAGAGTGAAGCTTGGCCCCGGAGTCCGGGTTATACTTGAACCCGGCGCCAGCCTGTCCATCGGTGACAATACCTATATTACTGCATCATCAGTTATACACAGTGCCAGCAGTATCAGCATTGGCAGCGATTGCGCCATTGCCTGGGGGACTACTATACTTGATACTGATTTTCACAGGATAGTCTATGAAGATGGAAAGCAGAACTCAATAAGCAAACCCATTGTGATTGGGGACAAGGTTTGGATAGGATGTAATTGTACCATTTTAAAGGGAGTAACAATAGGAGAAAACAGCGTGGTTGCGGCAAATTCCCTTGTATACAGGGATGTGCCGCCAAATTCTTTGGTAGCGGGCAATCCGGCCAGGGTGATAAAAACGAACATCAACTGGTCGGTATAGTTTATGCTGCTGGATTTGGATTAGCCGGGCCGCTTGTTCTGTTTTAGTTCGATTTACCTGTAAAAAAGTGACATTCAGGTCACTCTATTTTTTTAATTGGGGGGTATTTGAGGATATTATAATTCACAAAGATTTTGTGGCATAGTGATGTAATAACGGTAATTTGACGTAGAAAGGGGTTTATATATAGTGCTGCTGCATATACTGCTGTACAATATTGCACCTGTATTTTTCCTGATAGGTCTGGGGTATACACTGGGTAAGAAGTTTTCTTTGGACACTCGTTCGCTGAGTAAGCTCAGCGTATATATATTTATTCCTTCAATGATTTTTCAGAATCTGTATGAAACGGACATTGATTTGGAGCAATTAATACCTGTAATTTTTACTGTTATATTTGTTATCCTTCTGTCACTGGTTAGTACTGCTGCGGCTAAAATAAACCGATACAGCGATTCCAAGAAAAATTCAATGAAAAATGCAGTCATGTTTTATAATTCGGGAAATTTTGGCCTGCCTCTTATTTCTCTGGTATTTGCCAATACACCGATGGTTGATAATGCGATATCTGTGCAAATAATGGTTATGGTAAGCCAGAATTTGCTTAATTATTCGTTTGGATTCTATAACGCTGCCAGAGGCATAATGGATTTTAAAACATCCATAAAATCGGTTTTAAAGATGCCCACAATTTATGCAATTATGAGCGCCCTGATTGCAAAGGCAATACCGTACGACCTTCGTGATTTTTTCCTGTGGCCGGCCGTCAGATATGCAGCAAATTCGCTAATCGCGGTCAATTTGCTCATACTTGGGATTCAATTGTCCTTAACGAAATTTGAACTGAAAAATAAAGATGTTTATTTTACCGCTTTCTTACGCCTTTGTATGGGTCCCGTTATAGCATATTTGCTTATATTGTTATTACGGATTGAAGGCGTAATGGCCATGGTATTATTGATATCGTCCGGACTTCCCACAGCCGTCAATACGGTATTGGCTGCAACGGAATTTAACAATGAACCTGAATTCGCAACCCAAACGGTGGTTGTAACAACCTTGTTTTGCCTTTTCACATTGCCGTTGGTGATATATTTCGCCCGGATGATTTTCTGATCATTATATAGCACAGCTGCCATCAAAGCTGGGATTGATTTGCTTTTATTAATAGGGGTATAATTTATATGGGGTTTAGTTAAGGATTGGGAGGCATTATTCAGGAGGGACGGTAAATGGTAAACTCACGAAAAGTATTGTTTGTTTGTCTCATATTTTTGCTCTTGGGGTTGTTTTTTTTAACAGGTTGTTCTTTTCTTCCGCCTCCGGCAAATGAAAAGCCCGGGGATGAGGGAATAAACCATGGAAATGAACCGGAGCAGCCTTCAAATGATGATAATGGGGAACAATCAGTATATCCCCCAGATGATAATGGTACAGCATCCGGGGATGCGAACGAAAATGAGGAGGATTTAAAGGATCCCGATTCTTACCTTGAAGCACAGATCCAGGAATATATTGACAATATGACATTAAGGCAAAAGATTGGCCAGATGATAATAGTTGGATTTGAAGGATTAGAGCCATCCGACGCTGTTAAAAAAATGATAAAGGATTATCATGTAGGAAATGTTATACTGTTCTCGAGAAATGTTAAGGATAGCTATCAACTGGTAAAGCTGAACAATGACTTGAAAGCCTTGAATAAAGATAATCCTCTTCCACTGATAATATCAGCCGATCAGGAAGGAGGAAGGGTAACCCGGTTACCGGAGGATGCAACCAAATTTCCCGCAAACCTTGTGATAGGCAGCAGAAATTCGGCCCAATTAGCATATGACATCGGCAGGGTTACGGGGTTGGAGATGAAAGCTTATGGTTTTAACCTCAATTTTGCACCGGTATTGGACATATTCAGCAATCCCAAAAACACGGTTATTGGAGACCGGGCTTTTGGAAACACTCCCGGGATAGTAAGCGAAATGGGAACTGCTCTCATGAAAGGTTTGAGGGATGCCGGGATTATTCCTGTAATTAAACACTTTCCCGGCCACGGTGACACGGTTGTGGATTCCCACATAGATTTGCCAAGCCTGGACCACAGCTGGGAGCGGTTGGAAAGCTTTGAACTGGTTCCCTTCAAAAAGGCTATTGAAGCGGAGGCTGATATGGTAATGGTAGCCCATATTGTATTTCCTGGCATTATGGAAGATGAATTGCCTGCCAGTTTATCCCGGGAAGTGATCTCCGGCTTGCTTCGGGAAAAATTGAACTTTGATGGCGTGGTTATATCTGATGATATGGATATGGGAGCTATCGTTAAGTATTATGGCATTGAAGAAGCTGCCGTACGGGCAGTGTTGGCCGGAACCGATATAGTATCGGTATGTCATAATTATGAACGGCAAAAACAAGCCTTTGAAGCCATTCTTACGGCTGTAGAAGATGGGACCATACCAATGGAGCGTATTGAACAATCGGTAAGGCGTATAATCAGATTGAAACTTAAATACGAACTGACAGACGAACCTGCAGATCCTGATGAGCTTTATAATGTTGTTGGAATAGAAGAACACCGGGCTGTGGCCGATAAAGCCTGGGGCAAAGATTCTTAGCCTTGAACCCCAGCGAGTGGAATAATATTCTTCTATATTATATTATGCATATGAGCACATCTTCTCCTTTTATTTCTGATATAATTCTGTTATACTTTATTTTGAATCGTTTCAGAGTTGAGTATTATATCGGGAGATTAAGGAAGAAGGTTTATTAACGTATGAACAGCAGCAAGGTTATTTTCGTAAAAGGTGCCAGAGAGCATAACTTAAAGAATATAGATGTAACCATACCGAGAGACAGATTGGTTGTGTTTACCGGACTCAGCGGCTCGGGTAAATCCTCCCTGGCTTTTGATACTCTTTATGCCGAAGGCCAGCGGAGATACATTGAGTCGCTGTCGGCATATGCCCGCCAGTTTCTTGGCCAGATGGAAAAACCGGATGTAGATTACATTGAAGGGCTATCGCCCGCCATATCCATCGATCAAAAGACTACCCGGAGAAATCCCCGTTCAACGGTAGGGACGGTTACCGAAATATATGACTATCTGCGTCTTTTGTATGCACGGATTGGAATCCCTCATTGCCCGGAATGCGGCAGGGTGATACAACAGCAGACGGTGGAGCAGATGGTTGACATCATAATGGGGATGGAGGAGGGAACCAGGCTTCAGCTTTTAGCTCCGCTGGTACGGGGAAGAAAAGGTGAGTATGTACGCCTGCTGGATGATATTAAAAAAGACGGCTATGTCCGTGTCCGCATTGACGGAGAAATGCGGGAACTAATGGAAGAGATAAAGCTGGACAGAAATAAAAAACATACTATTGAAGTGGTAGTGGACAGGTTAATAATCAGACAGGGCATAGAGCGGAGGCTTGCCGATTCACTGGAAACAGTACTGAAATTAAGCGGCGGACTGGTTGTGGTGGATGTAATCGGAGGGCAGGAACTGCTTTTTAGCCAGAACTATGCCTGCCCTGACTGTGGAATAAGTATAGAGGAACTTACGCCCAGAATGTTTTCATTCAACAGTCCATACGGGGCATGCACTGCATGTCACGGTTTGGGTACTTTTATGGAGATTGATCCGGATTTGATAATTCCAAACCGAAACCTGTCTTTGTCTGAGGGCGCTATCTCGGTTCTGGGTTGGAACAGCGGGAATGAAGACAGTATAGCGGGAATGTATATGAAAGCCCTGTCCGAGCACTACGGCTTTAGCCTTAATACCCCTGTAGAGGATCTGCCGGAAGAAGCTGTAAATGCGATTTTATATGGTACAGGCGGGGAAAAGATCCGTGTAAAATACAGCCGGAATTACGGGACGGGTTATTTCACAGCTCCGTTTGAAGGGATAATTCCTAATCTGTGGCGCAGGTACCAGGAAACCGATTCGGAGTACAGCCGTCAGGAAATTGAGTCATATATGAGTGACAATCTTTGCCAGGCATGTAAAGGGGCAAGGTTGAAGCCTGAAGTTCTGGCTGTTACGGTGGGAGGGCTGAATATACATCAGGTAACCAACATGTCAATAAAGGAGAGTTTTGAGTTTTTTGGCAGTTTGGAATTGACCCGAAGGGAACAGCTCATCGCCCACCAGGTATTAAAAGAAATACGTGCCCGTCTGGAGTTTATGATAGATGTAGGACTGGATTACCTTACATTGTCCAGGGCTGCCGGCACATTGTCGGGTGGTGAAGCGCAGAGGATCAGGCTGGCTACCCAGATCGGGTCCAGTCTTGTAGGAGTGCTTTATATACTGGACGAACCAAGTATAGGCCTGCATCAGCGGGACAATGCCCGCCTTATAAAAACGCTGAAGAGATTAAGGGATTTAGGCAATACCGTCATAGTTGTTGAACACGATGAAGAAACCATACGGTCGGCCGATTATATAGTTGATATAGGCCCGGGAGCCGGGGTCCATGGTGGATATGTGGTTGCAGCCGGTTCTGTTCAGGATATCATAAATACCCCTGCATCCATCACGGGACAGTATCTGAGCGGCGAAAAACGTGTGGAAATCCCCGCCGTCAGAAGAACTACCGGCGGCAAGTGGCTGGAAATAAAAGGAGCTTGTGAAAACAATTTAAAGAATATTGATGTCAGGATACCTTTGGGTGTTATGACATGTGTAACCGGGGTTTCCGGCTCAGGCAAGAGTACTCTTATAAATGAAATCCTGTATAAAGCTTTAGCCCGGGAGCTCAACCGCGCAAGTATAAAACCCGGTAAACATGACCGTATCCTGGGGATTGAGCATCTTGACAAGGTTATCAATATAGATCAGTCACCTATCGGCAGGACACCCCGTTCAAACCCGGCTACCTACACCGGAGTTTTTGACAGCATCCGGGAGGTTTTTGCCATGACCTCCGAAGCCAAGATGCGGGGGTACAAAAAAGGGCGTTTTAGTTTTAATGTAAAAGGAGGCCGCTGCGAAGCCTGCCGGGGAGACGGTATACTAAAAATTGAGATGCATTTTCTTTCAGACGTATATGTACCCTGCGAAGTGTGTAAAGGGAAGAGATATAACCGGGATACACTGCAGGTCAAGTATAAAGGGAAAAGCATAGCTGACGTCCTGGATATGACTGTAGAAGAGGCTATGGTATTTTTTGAGAATATACCGAGGATTTACCGCAAGCTAAAAACATTGTACGATGTTGGTTTGGGTTATATCAGGCTTGGACAGCCTTCAACCACTCTTTCGGGAGGGGAAGCCCAAAGGGTTAAGCTGTCCACCGAGCTGAGCAAGCGCAGCAACGGACGAACCATTTATATACTTGATGAGCCTACTACAGGCCTGCATATTGCAGATGTAGACAGATTAATCGGAGTTTTGCAGAGGTTGATTGATGCAGGAAGTACGGTAGTGATTATCGAACATAACCTGGATGTTATAAAGACAGCTGATTATATTATTGATCTCGGACCGGAGGGTGGAGACAGGGGAGGAATGATTGTTGCCGAGGGAGCTCCGGAGGAGATTATAAAAACTGAAAGCAGTTATACCGGTAGTTTTCTAAAACCTATACTTGAATCAAGGATACTTGAAAGGGTGTAGTAGTAAATGGAAAGAGCATTCCGATATCAAACCGGCGAGACTGATGAAATAGTTGAAGACCTGCGAAAGAATGGGAATGTTGAGGTGGATGTGGACTCGGAAGATAAAATAAAGCCTTTCCTGAAGGATTTGGAAAGGTATGGGGTATATGAGCTGGTTGGTATTCCCTGGGATTACGAAGCTATTAGCTTTTTTGAGAATCAGGATTTTGTATGCAGGGTTTATGTGGAAGATCGGAAGAATAAGGCATCATGGACAAATCCATATATAGATTTTTTCAGTGAGTATATAGAAGAAAGCTATGATGATATATTTTATGGCTAAATAATGTTAACAATGCTTAAGGATTCCTTTTCGGGAATGTGAAGGATGAATAGTTTGAGCACGGCAATTTCGGCCAGGGAGTCGGTTTTTTCCCTGACTTCTACCAATTGCTTTACCCTGGCCAGGGTTGAGTCTATATTATCAACTTCTTCATGGTTTATGAGTATCTGCCAGATGTCCCTGTTTTCGTTCCATACCCGGGTGAGGGCTTCCAGCCGGTTGCCGGCTGATTCCCAATTGTCGTTTTTGACGGCTGATTCCAGCCGGTCCAGATGCTGCCCCAAATCGGCAGCCGAGCTTACGAGGATATTTTGCGTCCAGACAGCAAAACCTATGAATATGATTACCGATATTACCAGGAATATCATTGTTTTCAAGGTGTTTACCTCCTTTTTTCCTTTACTTCTATCTGCAGGTTTCCCTGGCTGTCCAGGTAGGCATAGAATACATCACGAGGTTTTAATCCGTTAATTTGCAGCTGCTGCATAAGCCAATTGATATCCAGCCCGGCTTTGGTAAGGTTTTTATGCTGAATATGACCATCCATGATTAAATTATATGGCAGGCCTTCATACCTGGCGGAAATCTTGAGATCCTCAGGTGTGACAGGCTTTTTCTGTGCCCTGGGTATAACGGTCAGCTGTCCGTTGGTTTCCAGGATGGCATACTCCACATCGGATACGTTGACTATATTGTTGGTGCGAAGCTGTTCCAGAAGATCATTTACATTAAATCTCAGCCGTGCAAGTTCTTTTTGTACGATTTTACCATTTTGGATCACTATACTGGGCGTACCACAGATAATTGTTCTTGCCCTCCCGCTTTTTAAGGTGATATATGCCAACAGTACCTGTGCCAAAAGCAGGGCAAATATCGGAACAAGGCCGTTTATAAGCGGAATTCCTCCGGACTGCATGGGTACAGAGGCTACCTCGGCGATCATTAATGTGATTACCAGTTCAAAGGGTTGAAGCTCTCCCACCTGCCTTTTCCCCATAATCCTCATGCCAATTACTACGAAAATATAGACAAGTAAAGCCCTGAAAAACGTATTTAGCATATGCCCAAAACTCACCCTCATTCTATTTATTCCCTATGCTGAATCTTTATCAGTAAACTTTATATCTATTTACAACCTGTGCAGATTGATAATTGCTTTAGTTTGATTCGCAAAATAATTTCTGAAATATTGTTATTTTTACAGTTTATACTTAGGTTGGCTGTATTGTATATATTTTATTCCTGTTCAGGCTTACCATGTTAATGCTTCCGGATTTCCTGTTTCTTATAATTTGCAGCTTTGGTAATTGGAATAGTATGATTACCAACGAGAATTATGTGAATAGTACTATGGAGCTTACCCTGCACTCCGATGATTGGGATAGTATTCTGCGATACGCTTAAATTATTATGCCTATATTTTTAATTTACTACTTTACTAATTTACTATAATAAAGTATAATAGTATCCGGTTATACATTAGATATGAATGGAGGAATTGAAATGAAGAAAAGGATAATATTTTTATTGGTTATCGCAATGATGGCAGGAGTTGTATTATCTGCGTGTTCCGGAGGAAAACAAACAAGCAAAGATACATCATTGGATGATGTTAAAAAAGCCGGCAAATTTATAGTCGGGCTGGATGACTCCTTTCCTCCCATGGGGTTTAGAGATGAGGCCGGGAATATTGTAGGATTTGATATCGATCTGGCCAAGGAAGTTGCTAAAAGATTGGATGTAGAAGTGGAATTTAAGCCTATCGACTGGAACAGCAAGGAGCTGGAGCTTAAAAACAAGAAGATTGATATGATATGGAATGGGCTTACCATTACCGAGGAAAGAAAGGAAAATATGGCTTTTACTAAGCCCTATCTTGCAAATAAACAGATTATCGTTGTACTTGAAGGATCCGACGTAAAGGGGAAAGCTGATCTTGCAGGTAAGAAAGTGGGAGCACAGCTTGACAGCAGCGGCGCAGAAGCAGTCCAAAATGATGAAGATGTCTATAATTCACTGGAGGAATTGGTGCTGTATCCCGATTATCTTGAGGCGTTTCTGGATCTGGAAAACGGCAGAATTTCAGCAATAGTAGTTGATGAGATCCTGGGTAAATATTATATAGCCAAGAGAGACGGCGGATACGAGGTTCTGGATGAAAACTTCGGAGATGAGGAATATGGAGTCGGACTCAGGCTGGAGGATAAGCAGCTGCTTGATGCATTAAACAAAGCGCTGGACGAGATGAAGAATGACGGGACAATGGCTGAAATTTCCAAGGAATGGTTTGGTGAAGATATTATTTTAAGATAATGTCGTAAATGCTATAATAGAATAAAACTTGATAAAAAGCATTACAATGGGTATAATTTTGCATCTATTAACATGAATCAAGCAGGGTTCATATATTATTTATATTTATTGCGGGAGAGAGAAAATGCAGGAACTTTTATCTGAAGTAGTTATCCCTACTATGAGCTATATATCCAGGATCATCGTTCCTATGCTGGAGGGTACGGTCGTTACTCTGAAGCTGTTCTTTATCACCATAATACTGTCAATACCGCTGGGAGTACTTATAGCACTGGCCCGCATTTCTAAGTACAAACTGCTTAGCAGTGCTGTTGCCACATATATATGGCTATTACGGGGTACTCCCCTTCTTCTTCAGGTTTTCTTCGTATACTATGGTTTGCCTAATTTTGGTATTGTTCTTGATAATTTCCCGGCGTCATGTATTGCTTTTGTCCTGAACTATGCCGCTTATCTGGCAGAGATTTTCAGAGCGGGCATACAGTCTATTGACAAAGGACAGTATGAAGGAGCAAAGGTTCTTGGCTTTACGTACTGGCAGACCATGTGGCGGGTTATCCTTCCCCAAACCGTGAGAAGGGTGCTGCCCCCGGTCAGCAATGAAGCCATTACCCTTGTTAAAGACACGGCCCTGGTATATGCCATTGGGCTGGGAGAACTTTTGAGAGCAACCAAAATTGCGGTATCCAGGGATGCGGTGACATCACCTTTTGTTGTGGCGGCAGTATTTTATCTGGCCATGACATTCGTATTGACCAAAGTATTTGATAAGCTGGAAAAACGATTTGCAGTATACTGATAGGAGAATGGGACGTATGTATATGATTGAAGCCAGAAATATTCATAAGTCATTTGACCGTTTACATGTTTTGAAAGGTATTTCACTGAATGTTGAAGAAGGTGAGGTTATAGCCATAATTGGCCCTTCCGGTTCGGGTAAAAGCACATTATTGCGTTGTCTTATTCATTTGGAAGTTATCGACAGAGGGGATATTACAATACAGGGGCAGCCATTCGCATATGAAACGGAAGAGGGAAAGAGCTGTTATGTCCCTGATAAACAGGTAAGGGAGATATGCAAAAAACTCGGTATGGTATTTCAGAATTTCAACCTGTTTCCTCACAAAACCGTACTGGGAAATATCATTGAAGCACCTGTTATTGTCAATAAAATGGATAGGGAAGAGGCTGTTGATATAGCTGAAGGATTGCTAAAAAGGGTAGGATTGGCAGATAAAAGGGACAATTATCCTTCACAGCTTTCGGGAGGGCAGAAGCAGAGGGTGGCAATAGCAAGAGCCCTGGCAATGAAACCTGATATAATGCTTTTTGACGAGCCTACTTCATCGCTGGATCCGGAGCTCACCGGAGAAGTGCTCAAGGTTATGCGGGATCTCGCCGAAGACCGTATGACCATGCTGGTTGTTACTCATGAAATGGGTTTTGCCAGGGAAGTGGCCGATCGCGTTATTTTTATGGATGATGGAGAAATCATAGAGGAGGGCTGTCCAAAGGATATTTTCCGCAGCCCCAGCAATGAGAGGACCAAAAGCTTTATTGAGCAGGTGTTGTAGCAATACATTTATTGGCATAGATATCTTCAGCGTTTGGCAGCATTAACATTTATCAGGAATAAAATCTGTTTGCATGAATATCTGATATCAATGGGAGGCAAGGAATTCAATCCGGACCATACCTATTGATATCTTTTTTTTATATTGACTGCCCTGTTTCAGGAAAGAAGGTTTCATACTTTTTCACCTTTCATATGTGTTTAGTGTTCAAATAAATGGCCATTCATGGTACAATTGTGTTAGATTGTATAATTTCTGCTGTAGAACTTCTGTATGATTATTTTCAGGAATATGGTTATCACTTCTTTGGGGATCTCTATCAAATTTTTTTGAACGTAGTAAATAAAAAAAATATATGATGCCGTTTGCTTGTTCTATATGCATACATAAAAACAGAAAGGGGAACAAACCATGTTAAAACAAAGCTTTGCTGTTGATCCGGACGGGGTGGATCCCGGTAAGATACCGAAGAAAACCCTTTGCACCGGCGAAGAGATTCCTGCTATCGGATTTGGCACCTTTGGGTCGGATCATGCTTCTGCAGAGGAGGTGGCAGAGGCTGTACGGGGCGCCATATCAGTGGGATACCGGTTTATCGACTGTGCTGCTGTATATGGAAATGAATACGCTGTTGGAGAAGTGTTAAAGGAGGTTATGCAGGCAGGTATAAAGCGTGATGAGCTTTGGATCACATCAAAACTTTGGAATGACATGCATGGCGAAGGGGATGTGCTGCTGTCCTGTGCGAAGACGTTAAAGGACTTAAAGCTGGAGTATCTTGACCTTTACCTGGTTCACTGGCCTTTTCCCAACTATCACCCTCCGGGGTGTGATGTAGGGCACCGGGACCCAAATGCCAGGCCGTATATTCATGAAGAGTTTATGAAGACGTGGAGACAGATGGAGAGGCTGGTAAAACTGGGCCTGGTAAGGTATATCGGTACGTCGAATATGACTATCCCCAAGCTGAAGCTTTTGCTGAGGGATGCAGAGATAAAACCGGTATGCAATGAGATGGAACTGCATCCTCATTTCCAGCAGCCGGAGCTCTTCAAATTTGTAGTGGATAATGGAATTGTACCAATAGGATATTGCCCGCTGGGCTCACCCAACCGCCCGGAGCGCGACAGGACACCGGAAGACACGGTTGACCTTGAGGACCCTGTTATAGTCAAAATAGCTGAGAGGCATAACGTCCATCCTGCTGTTGTATGCCTGAAATGGGCAGTGCAGCGCGGACAGATACCCATTCCTTTTTCTACTAAACGCAGGAATTATCTCAGCAACATTAAAGGTGTGGTTGAAGATCCATTGACTGAGGAAGAGATGAAAGAGATAGAGGCCATTGATAAAAACTGCCGTTTGATCAAGGGACAGGTATTTTTGTGGGAAGGAGCGAAGGATTGGAGAGACCTGTGGGATGAAGATGGCCGGATTGCAGGCATCTGAGCTTGCAGTTAGCATAAAAAAGATAAAACTACCGATAAAAAACGAGGTGAACATGCATGGAAAAATGGGAAACTATTGAAAAGGGACCTTTTGAACCGACCTGGGAATCGTTAAGGCAGTATGAATGTCCCGATTGGTTTAAGGATGCAAAACTCGGGATCTGGGCTCATTGGGGTCCACAGTCGGTACCGATGTACGGTGACTGGTACGCCAGGAATATGTATATTGAAGGAAGCGACCAGTATTATCATCACTGGAGGGTATATGGCCATCCATCCGAACATGGATGGAAAGATGTAGTTAAGTTATGGAAAGCGGAAAATTTTGATCCGGGAGCTTTAATGGACCTGTATGTCAGGGCAGGGGCGAAATATTTCTGTGCTCAGGCTGTCCATCATGATAATTTTGATAACTGGGATTCAAAGCATAATAAATGGAATTCTGTCAATGTGGGCCCAAAGAAGGATATTGTAGGAATGTTTAAGAAAGAAGCCAAAAAACACGGACTTCCGTTTGGTGTTACCGAACACCTTGGTGCATCCTTTTCCTGGTGGACGGTTAATAAAGGATGTGATAAATCGGGCCCCTATGCAGGAGTTCCTTATGACGGAAATGATCCGGAATATGAAGATTTCTACCATCCCAACAAGGATGATTATGAAAAACAACAGGAAACAGACTTGATATGGTATACTGATAATTCCTGGTGGCACAAGCATTGGTTTGACAGAATCAAGGATTTAATTGATAAATACAAACCGGATCTTCTTTATACAGATGGTACTGTACCTTTTGATAAATATGGGTTAGGAATAGTTGCCCATCTGTATAATACCAGTATCAAAGAAAACGGTGGAACAAATCAGGCGGTATATACTCAAAAGGGCAGAAATCCCCTGGTTTATACGGTAGGAATTCTTGACATTGAGCGAAGTGTTCAGAGGGATAAGTTTCAATACCCCTGGCAGACTGATACATGTGTAGGCGGATGGTTTTATGATGTGAGACAGAAGTATAAGAGTGCTAAGCAGGTAATTGAAATGCTGGTTGATATTGTGGCCAAAAATGGGAATCTTTTACTCAATTTTCCTCAGCGCCCTGACGGGACTTTGGATGAAGAATGCATTAGCATACTGAATAAAATGGCTGAATGGATTAAAATCAATGGAGAAGGGATATATGGTACGCGTCCATGGCATATTGCTCAGGAAGGCAGTACAATTGTGCAGCCTAAACACAGGTTTGATGAACCGGAGGTTGAATATACTCCCCAGGATTTCCGTTTTACTCAAAAAGGCAATTGTATATATGCCTTTCAACTCGGATGGCCTGAGGATGGTACTGCATTAATAAAGAGTTTTTCTACAGGAGAAGACGGTCCGATGCTTAAACTGCTGGCTATTGAAAAGATTGAGCTGTTGGGCTATGATGGCAAAATTAACTTTGATATGAAAAGAGATGGCTTGCTTTTGACGGGACTGCCGAAAAAGAGGCCTGTAGAGTTTGCTCATTGTTTTAAAATTAGTTGCAAATAGTAAATGAAATTGATATTTTCTCTGCATACATATGCAGTGGTTCTATAATCAATATAACATCGGGGCATCAGGGAAGGACAAACATTACAGGCCTATGAAGACTGCATTGGCCAGGGCTACCGATAGCGTGGCTAACGAACCGGCGCAGCAGTCAATTCCTTTACAAGGGGCAGGACGGGCTGAGGATGCAGGCTTTGACAGAAGGAAGTTAAGACATTATATAAAAGGTATGATAGAGTACAGTATGTTTACAAGAATAATATATAACGATTATAGAGAGGATGATAAAAATGGGCAGCTGGTGGATGCAGAAACCTATGAGGATGATTCAGACAAACCTCCGCGAGATCGATGCCAGCCTTGACGTTGAAGAGTATGTACAGAAGCTGAAAGAGTATTCGGCCAATGTGGTCCTTTTTAATGTTGGCGGGATCGTTGCCAACTATCCTACAAAACTGCCTTTTCACTATAAAAACCCATACATGAATGATGATTTGGCAGGGAAAGTGCTGGACAGAGTAAAGCAGGAGGGAATCAGATTTGTTGCCCGTTTTGATTTCAGCAAGGTAAACGAGGTTCTTGCAGAGGAACATCCTGAATGGTTGTATGTAAGTCCTGGGGGAAACATTATTAATTATAACGGCCAGGTACATGCATGTATTAATGGAAGGTATCAACAGGAACACTGCCTGGAGATCTTAGGAGAGGTTATCGACAATTATCCGATCGACGGTATCTTCTTCAACATGGCCGGATATGTAACAACCGACTACAGCGGGAATTATCATGGCATATGCCAGTGTGACAATTGCAAAAAGGCCTTTTTTGAAAGGTATGGCCATCCCCTGCCATTGGAGGAAGATGTGAATGATCCTGTTTTCAGGCTATATGACAGATTCAGACAGGAAACCCGAAGGGAATTGTTTCACAAAATACGCAGGTTTATAAAAGATAAAAATGAAAATATAGCCATTGCATTGTGGGCCAGTGAAGGGGTTGACATATTCAGAAGCGAGTCCAACACCGCTCTTGACAGGCCTCTGCCTGAATGGAACTACTCAGCCGGGCACCATGTAAAAATGGTATCTGGTTCATGGGATAATATGGTTACCAGCAATACTGCTGTTCATTTCATTGATTTTCCCTTCCGGCATTCATCGGTATCCCCAAATCTGACGGCGGTCAGAATCGCACAAAGCATTGTATATGGCGGATGGATGGATTATTATGTGATCGGTACCCTCAGCAATCAGGACGATCGCATTTGTTTTGACATTGTGAAAAAGCTGTTTAAATTTCATAAAGAAAATGAAGAATACTACACCGGGATTGAATCCATTGCGGATGCCTGTCTTGTGGTGCCTTCCAAAAGTATGCTTCACGAAAGCGGGAAGGAGTTCAGGGGTATATACAGGATATTAACCGAATCGCATATACTTTTCGATCTTATGCAGGATGAGGTTTTGTCGGCTCCATCAGCTGCGGATAAACTGAAAAAATATAAAACGGTTATACTGCCGGATATCAAAGATATGAGCCCGGCTGCGCTGAGGAATATCGAATCCTATGTAAATGAGGGAGGAAACATTCTGGCTACCGGAAAGACATCAGCATACGATGCCCATGGGAATCTGTTGGACAAAGTAATGCTGGCCTGTGCCGGCATTAAGGAGATATGCAAAATAATACCGCAGGAGAAGGGAATGTACTTACGGGTCAGGCCTTGCGACAAAAATGTACTCAAGGGATTTGAGGATCTTGATATCATATATCTTTATGATGATTTTATGGTACTGGATACCGATGACGATAGCGAAAAGTATCTGTCCTATATTCCAACCTGTATGTTTGGGCCTCCGGAAAAATGTTATTATTCCCTGGAAACCACCATCCCTGGAATGGTTTTAAAGCAGTACGGGAAAGGGAAATGCGTATTTATCCCATGGGGTATAGGAAGACATTATGAAACTCTCAGCAACCATGCCCATTCCATGCTGCTTATAAGTACGCTCAGAAATCTCCTTAGTGTGAAAAATCTGATATCGGTTGATGTTTCTCCGGTTGTTGAAGTAGCTTCCCACATTCAGAAAAATGAAAAACGGCAGCTGGTATCCCTGGTCAACCATTCCGGTCAGCTTGGAACGGGATTTTTTGAGCCATTGCCTATATTTGATGTGCCGATCCGTTTGAAGGTGGATAAGCAGATTACCGGTGTAAAAACATTGTACGGCGGCATGAATCTGGACTTTAATATCGACAACGGTAATGAATTATCCATTACCCTTCCCAGGCTGGAATTGTTTGAAACCATTGTGATAGAGTTTAGCTGATAAAATACTATGCTTTATCTTCTCTCCGGCAAGGCCGGAGAGTTTTTTTATGCGGGTATTTTCTCCAGCGATTGATGGATATTTCCATGTTGGTCCGAATGCATTATTCAGATCGTGGGGCACTGCAAAACTTATTGACATGGAATTGTAATAGAGGTATAATGACCTTGAAAACAAATATTAGGTGCAGGGGACTTTAGCTCAGCTGGGAGAGCACTACATTCACATTGTAGGGGTCACTGGTTCGAGTCCAGTAAGTCCCACCAAAGAGTTTGATGGAATGAGGCATGTATGACACTGCCTCATTTTTTTATATATTTGCAAGAATTCATATCTTATTTTGCCATACTGAAAATTGATATGGCTGTTTTTCACAAACGCCTTCGGTATAGCTGAGCATATTACAAAAATAATGTGCAATAATAAGATGTAAGTCTTTATTATTTACATGCAACCGGTATGTATTTTTGCAAGATGATGGCTGGAGGTAATCACTGTGCAAGATATTATTGCTGTATCAGAAATTGTTTTAGTGCAAAGAGTTTATGGCGTTGAGGAAAATGGCTGAACCAAAAGGTGTGATAGACTTGTCTGCGTTGCTGAATATAGTTAAAAGCATCTTTGTGTATAAACCGCATATATCACCGGGGGCTGACTGTGGATCTCCGGATGAACGGAGCGTGTATTCTGATAATGATGAAGATCAAAGCGATAAAACCGGAAATAATAATGAAATAGAATGGGAAAAGATCCTGGACAGTGTAAGAAGTTCAGAAATCAAAAATCATGCAAAACGAAGCGGTGAAAATGGGGGTAAAGGGTTAAATAAGGCGGATACGGTAAATAAGCCCACAATTGTTATAAGGAGAAGAAAAAAGGCAAAAAACACAGAAACCGAAAAACGGTATACCGGTTTGCCGGGTGATGGTTGTGCTGCCATTGAGTTGATCAAAAACGGCATGGTATCCTATAGCCTGGCGGCAAATATTGAGTATTTGAAATTGAAATTCTATGCGTCCAAGAACCAGGATATTGTATTAAGAGAATTCAAAATTGCACAAAAAATAGAAGCCTGTCTTGTGTTTGTGGACGGAATGGTGGACACTACAGTAATAAATCAGTTTATTCTGCCTCAGCTTATGAACGCTGAGCATTTTGTTAACTATTCCCAGGCAAATATTTTTGATTATATTATAAAAAATGTTATATCTATCTACCAGATAACCAGGCTGAAGGATTATGATAGAATCATACACCAAATTCTTAACGGGGATACAGCGCTGTTTGTTGAAGGCTGTGATGAAGTTCTTTTAGTAGAGAGTAGGGGCTATGAAAAGAGAAGCGTAGAATCACCGAAAACTGAAAATGTCATCAAAGGCTCGCAGGAAGGTTTTACTGAAAATCTGCGCACCAACCTTTCCCTTATCCGTAAAATCATAAGGAATAGCAAGCTTATTTCCGAGATATTGCCGGTGGGATGCAAAAACAAGCTCAACTGTGCACTGGTATACCTGGAAGGTACGGCCGATCCCGAATTAGTAAAAGAAGTAAAGCGACGGATTACAAGCATTGAGTATGACTTTATACAAGGAAGCGGAATGCTTGAACAATTTCTGGAGGACAATCCTTATATGCTCTTTCCGCAGGTCGTAAGCACCGAACGCCCTGACAGAGCGGCTTCTTTTATCATGGAGGGGCAGGTGGTCATTATATGTGAAGGTTCACCTTTTGTAATAGCCGTGCCGGTAACTATATTCCATTTGTTTCATACTTCCGAAGATACTGCGCTCCGCTGGCAGTACGGAATGTTTATCAGGCTGATACGCCTGTTTGGAATGATAACGGCATTGATGCTGCCGGGTCTATGGATTTCCTTAGTACAATTTCATACTGAAATGATACCTACTTCTTTGCTGTTATCTATCGTTAAAATGCGGGAACCGGTGCCCTTTCCCATGGTAATTGAGCTTTTGCTGATGGAAATGTCCTTTGAACTTATTAGAGAAGGCGGTATACGAATACCCGGTGTTATAGGGCAGACCCTGGGTATAATAGGAGCATTGATACTGGGACAGGCTGCCGTAGCAGCGGGACTTGTCAGTCCTATATTGATTATTGTGGTTGCCATTACCGGTATAGGTAATTTTGTTGTACCCAATTATACATTGTCTCTTGCAATAAGGATTGGGAGGTTTTTCTTTATTTTTCTTGGGTCTGTATTAGGCTTTTATGGAATTACGATCGGTATAACGGTTTTGTTTGTTTTGATGTGCAGCATGAAATCCTTTGGAGTGCCTTTTTTGACTCCATTTGCTCCAAAGACAAAGGGAAACAGCGATATGCTTATTAGAAAACCGATATATAAACAATTGATTGATGGAGGGTATCTGAAAAGGAGATAGGGAGGTCCAGGAACATATTTGGCTTACTGGCGGCAAAATAGGTGTTCGGGAGGGACAGCAATTGATAAAGGAAGGCAAATTTGAATCCAGGCAAGCGATTGCCCTGCTGGTAATTACATGTCTGGCAAAGGAGTTTTTTACCGAGTCTAATATCATTGCAAACAAGGTAGGGACGGCAGGATGGTACATGGTACTTATAAGTGCCGTTGTTGCAGCTGTAGGCTTTGCCTTTGTATATGCCTTACTCAAACGTTTTCCCGGTAAAAGCATTGTGGAGATATACGATGTTGTATTTGGCAGATATATTGGCTTCGTTTTTTCTTTTCTTCTTGCAGCTGTTCTCCTGATTTCTGCAGCAATAAATTTAAGGGAGTACATTGAGGTTATAAAGATATACGTATTCCCAAAAACCCAACCAAGTTTTTTGATCATTTCTTTTATTCTGGTAGTAGTCATTCTGGGTTTTTTAGGTTTCGAAAATATAGCCAGGTATTCAAAACTGGCCGCCTATTTGTTATTGACAGAATTTATAGCATTGTTTTTATTATCATCATATTTATTTGAGTTTTACAGGCTTTATCCCCTGCTTGGATACGGGTTGAAGAATACTTTGCTGCAAGGATTTTTAAGAAGTTCAATTTTTGGTGAAATAACGCTGGTTGCTGTGTTTGTGAAATCACTTAACGAGACGAAAGAAGCAAAAAGGATAGGGTACACAAGCCTGATTATAGCGGCCGTGCTCTTAGCTATAATGCAGTTCGGTTTTATATTGATATTTACATATCCTTTCGGGCAGGAAATTGTGGCACCGTTGTATACAGCGGCTTCACTTATCCACTATGGAGCGTTTTTCCACAGGATTGAAGCAATGTTTCTTTTTGTCTGGAATATAAGTATTCTAATTGAAATACCTGTACTCTTTTATATGGTAATGCTTATTTATTCCCACCTCTTCGGCATTAATGACAGAAGGCCTATCATAATTCCTCTTGCTATTATACTAATCACCATGTCTTTGATTCCAGGAAACATACTGGAACTTATGACATTTTATATCAGATATATAAGAGAGTACAGCTGGATTGTATACTACGTTTTCCCGGCGGCTGCTTTACTTGTGTCAGTATTGAGCAAAAAGAGGGAAGATAAATATGCATAGAATAATATCCCTGGAAATATTGCTGCTCGTGATTGCTTTGGTTTTTTCAGGGTGTTACGATGCAAGGGAGATTAATGATGTGGCATACGTATTGTTGGTAGGTGTGGACATGGGTGTATCTGACAGGTTCAGGGTTACTTTTAAATTTCCGTCACTAAAATCAGGTGGCGGACAGGATGACAGCAGCGGGCAGGCGGGAGACGGACTAACCTATGATACGCTTACCATCGATACACCATCATTTTTTGCGGCATCGGAACTAGCCAATATCAACCTGGCCAGGTCAATAAATTTTATGCACACCCAGTTTATCGTTATTTCTGAGGATATTGCAAGAAATGGCTTAATTGGGGAGTTTTTGGCTCAGATTGTTAGAAACAGCTCTATACGATACAGTACCCGCCTTTTAATATCAAAAGGAAGTGCAGCTGAATTAGTAGAAATGCTGGAACCAATTGAGGGAAGCGATCTGACCAAGACTTGTGAAAATCTGGCCCGGCAATCGGAAGAAACGGGCATGTTTGTGGATCTCGCATTGTATGATCTGCATGACTGTATGAAATCTACATATCATCAGCCTATAGCCGTACTGGCAGCAGTCAACAGGGGTGAAAATTTTGTTGAGGAGGGATCGGTCTGGGGAAACAAATACCAAATACCCGGTGATTATTATGCAGGTGATCAGCCAAGAAAAGGAGGGGGCAAGGTTGAGCTTATGGGTTTAGCAATATTTAATGGGACCAGAATGGTGGGAAAACTAACAGGGCATGAAAGCCGCATCCTGGCAATGGTCAAGGGTAATTTCAGGAAAGGAACGCTGGTAATCCCCGATCCAAAACAGCCCGGGGATATCATAGCTTTTGAAGTAAGGCCAGCCAGAAAGCCACAGGTGAAGATATGGTTTGACGGTGACAAACCCTTTATTGATTTGAAACTGCATCTTGAAGGGGATATACTGGGTATTCAAAGCGGTATTCACTATGAAGACCCTGGGATGCTGCCTGTATTGGAAAATGCATTGGAACGGTTTATTAAGACGGAGTTGAATAAAATTCTCGAGAAGACCCAGGAACTTAACTGTGATATATTCTATTTTGGACATACTGCTGTAAAGCATTTTGCCACTATTCAGGAATGGGAAGCCTACGACTGGAACAGTCATTACAAGGATGCCGAAATAAAAACAGAGGTGAGATTTTACATCAGGCGCACCGGTACTATGATACATACTTCTGAAACAAAGTTTTCCCGGGAGGAACAATGAAATACTCAATCATTCTTCTTATATTTATTTGCTCCGGGTACAGCTTAAGTTATGCAAAATACAGCTGGAGAAACAATAGACGGGCAGCTATAGGTGTGACAATTCTGGTGTTGTTATCTGTCGCGCTGCCTGTTCTGCTTATGTTTTTCCGTTGATTCAGGTGGTTTCCATTCTTTTTCTGGCATTAATAAGGGAAACAAGCAATTTGGTTATATGTTGCGGGTATATGCAGTTTCAGAAATCCCGTAATAGGAGATGGAGAGAACGTTAAAAAGAAAGAGTATTGCACCTTTGCCGGTGATGTGATACTATTATGAGGGTATTTTATGCATATAACTGTAAATAAATGAAGCTTTATGTTGTTGTTTGGCAGGACGTTTGAAAGGGTATCCAGTATTTTTACTTAAGAAAGGGCGTGAAAGATGACAATTTCACTTTGGGAATTTTTGAGGGAACTTTTCACAATTCCTACGCTGCTTGTCACATCAATACTGACTTTTTCAGTAATTCTTGTTAACGGTTGGACCGATGCCCCAAATGCCATTGCTACGTGTGTATCTACACGCTCCATGACTCCGCGCGCAGCAGTTATTATGGCTACTATATTTAACTTTTTGGGCGTGCTGGTGATGACCATGATCAATAATTCAGTTGCTTTGACAGTGTTTAATATGGTTGATTTCCGCGGTGATACCCATACTGCTTTGGCTGCTCTCTGTGCAGCGCTTTTTGCTATAGTAGCCTGGGCGACGGCAGCATGGTGGTTTGGTATACCCACCAGTGAAAGCCATGCGCTTATTGCAGGTTTGTCGGGAGCGGCTATAGCCCTGCAGGGAGGTTTTTCGGGCATAAATGGTTCGGAATGGGTTAAGGTAATTTATGGTTTGGTACTGTCTACATTTATGGGCTTTGGAATGGGGTTTGCAGTTGTAAAAGGTGTAGAATTAGTGTGCTATAGGATAGACAGACGCAAAACATTGGGTTTTTTCAAAAATGCTCAGGTTGCTGCCGCTGCTGCGATGGGTTTTATGCACGGCGCACAGGACGGGCAAAAATTCATGAGCGTATTTATGCTTGGGATTTTCCTTGTAAGAGGGCAGGAACAAACGGCTGGTTTTATTATTCCATTCTGGCTGATCGTTCTTTGCTCGGGCGCTATGGCGCTGGGTACCTCGATTGGCGGGTACAGAATAATAAAGGCAGTGGGTATGGATATGGTGAAACTGGAAAAATACCAGGGTTTTTCAGCCGATCTTGCCGCAGCGATCTGTCTGCTTGTGTCTTCATTAACCGGTCTGCCGGTTAGTACTACTCATACCAAAACTACAGCTATTATGGGTGTAGGCTCGGCAAAACGCGTATCCTCGGTGAACTGGTCGGTAGTTAAGGAAATGGTTATGGCATGGCTGCTGACCTTTCCGGGGTGTGGTATTATAGGGTTTTTAATGGCTAAGCTTTTTATAACCATATTTTAAATATCCGGTTCCTTGTTGAAGTCGCATCATGATATGTGAATATTATGAGAAATAAATATAAATTCAAATAAGGAGGATCAAATGATAAGAAAAAGAGGTTATAACTATTACGAAGTGTTTCAAAGGATGGTCAGTCATTCATGTGAAGCATCTGAAATGCTGAGGAGCATAATTGATAATTATAAGGTTGATACACTTTCGCGAAGAATTGTTGATATGCACAAAATAGAACATTCAGCTGACTTGGAAAAGCATGCAATGATGAAAAATCTGTTAAAAGAGTTTCTGCCCCCGATAGAACGTGAGGATATAATTCAGCTTGCAGATCAGATTGACAATGTAACCGACAGTATAGAAGAAATAGCGCTGCGCCTTTATATGTACAATATAAAGACCATAAGGGATGAAGCATTTGAGTTTGTGAAGATTATAAAAAGTTCTACAGACACTATGAAGCAGATGATGGATGAATTTCCTAACTTCCGCAAATCTTCAAGCATACATAAATATATAGTTGAAATAAACGATAAAGAGGAAGAAGGAGACAGGCTGTATACTGCTGCCATGAGGAGGCTTTATATAGAATCCGATGATCCCGTGGAGATTGTAGTATGGACACAGGTTTTCCAATGCCTTGAAGATTGCTGTGATGCATGTGAAGATGTAGCTGATATTGTAGAAAGTATAATAATGAAAAATATATAGCAAGATTTTTTCAATATTTCTTGCCCGGACAAGATTATCTGCGGTATACTGGTATTATCAGGATACCGATTAGAAATAACTGCTTGTGGAATTTACACAAACGAAAGAACGTGCAGCGGGAAAAATGCTGGTTAATCTGACAAGGCTGGGGCCGGCCCGGATAAAAACTTCCGCAAAGGGATTCCGCTTTATGCGGATACCGGGAAACAGTTTAGTATCCATGTAAATTCCTTCAATGAAAGAGTAATCTTATCTCCTTCAGACTGGACGGCCCAATAACGAATAAGGGGGATAAAAAGTGGGTCTTTTGCAAATTTTGGGTCAGCTTAAGTGGTTGATGGCGCTATTGTTTATTCTGGGCGCGGTATTGATTGCTATAGAGTTCATGATGCCGGGCTTTGGGATTGCCGGAACCATTGGAATTATATCTTTGCTGGTTGGGATTGTAATAGCATCCCAGGTTGTTACACTGCCCGTTCTTTTAGGGATGATAGTAATTGTGCTGCTGCTCATAGCAGGACTTCTGATATGGGCATATCGCTCTGCTGTTAAAGGAGGCAGGATATCAAAGACTTTACTTCTTAATTCAAGGCTGGATAGTGAACAGGGATATACCAGTGTCCGAAACGAAGAAGAACTGCTTGGGATGGAAGGTGTAACCCTGTCATTGCTTCGACCGGCAGGGCAGGCTGATATAGGAGGCCGAAGAGTGGATGTAGTCACCGAGGGCGAATTTATACCCAAGGGTGTCAGAGTAAAAGTTATTAAGGTTGAGGGCTTCCGCATTGTAGTTGAACGTGTGGAATCCAGCTGAATATGTGTCACAAACTTGGTGCTGTTGTCGGATGCCTGATTAATCTACGAATATTTTTTCGGTGTGGCAGCCGGATACAACTACCCTGCCGTCATTTTCTATGAAATTTAAGATATTGGACAGGATGCTGTCCATGTGTCCTCCTTCGTTGGAAATACAAGCTATGCCGATGACGGCATTCTTCCATTTGTCATTTAGCTCTACTTCGGCAATGGATGCATTGAAACGGGCCCTAAGGCGCTGTATGAGGCTTTTAACTATGCGCCTTTTTTCTTTTAATGAGAATACTTCGTCTATGAAAAGACGGACTTTGCAGATGCCGATAACCATACAAAGTTCACCTCGTATATATTTCCTGTCAAATCTATGAGTTTGTTCAAATCAACGTATCTAAAACCATCATAGCAGCAAAGCCTATGATAACTCCAAATGTGGCTATTCTGTGTGAGCCCCGCCTGTGGGTTTCCGGGATCATTTCATCGCTTATGACAAACAGCATGGCACCGGCCGCAAAAGCCAGCATAAGCGGAAGAATTGGTCTGGCCAATTGTGTCAAAACAAGCCCTATAAGCGCACCTACAGGCTCTACCAGTCCGGTCAGGAGTGCAACATAGAATGCTTTGGAGGGAGAAGCTTTTTCGGTTGTTAATGCCAAAGCGACTGCCAGGCCTTCAGGTATATTGTGTATGGCTATACCTACGGTCAGTGCAAAACCATTGCTGTAGTCAAGATCTCCGAAACCGGCTCCTACTGCCAAGCCTTCAGGGAAATTATGAATCGTAATGGCAATAACAAAAAGCCATATCCTGCTTAGGTTTTTTCTGGTTCCTTCCATTCCGGCAATCGTATGAAAGTGAGGGAGGTGTCTGTCTATAAAATCCAGGAACAATCCACCCAGTATAATACCCAGCAAGGCAATCAAAGCCCCATTAACGCCGCCTCCGCCTTTTTCGATGGCAGGAATCACCAGACTAAAGGAGGTAGCTGCTAACATCACTCCCGCTGCAAATCCCAGCATTGTAGTGAGGACCTTATCCGAAATATTTTTTGTAAAGAAAACCGGAATGGCTCCCAGTCCGGTGCTGAGCCCGGCTATTAAACTGGCTATAATTCCGATTGTTGTAAGGTTCTGTTCGGCTAACCATTCTGCCATTTAATTACCCCTTTCCGTTTACTGGCTGGAATAGTATTATTAAATATAATTGTATAGTTATAATATAAAAAGTCAACACAATATGGATCAGGTTTAATCAAAACAAGAATTAATGGATAAAATAAAGGAAAGGAATATCCGACGAAATAATATAGAGGAGGAGTAGCAGAATTGAAAGTAACTGTAGATCAGGAACTCTGTATAAGCTGCGGACTTTGTATCAGTATATGTGATGAAGTTTTTCACTGGAATGCTGACGATAGGGCGGAAGCCGTTGCAACTGATGTTCCTGAAGAACTGGAGCAGGATGTACAGGAAGCTGTTGAAAGCTGCCCCACTGATGCAATCAAATATGCCTGAAAATAAAGCCCCCGGCCATTTAGCCGGGGGCTTTCCCAACCAGGATTTATCGCGGCTGCCGCATATATTTACTATAAAATCAGTTGGATACAAATCTGTTGATGATTTTGCTGATGTTTGGCTTTCTAAGATTGACAATAAATACGCCTGCAATAACTATCAGGCCTCCCAGAATTTGCTGCAAAATAATTTTTTCTCCAAGAATAAAAATACCACCGAATGTGCTGACCACCGGTATCAGGTTGGTATACGACGAAACAACTACCGGATCCAGGCAGGTAAGGGAATATATATAAAGAAAATATCCTACTGCACTGCAAAATACAGCCAGATACAGGATGTTCAACCATGCTGCGGCAGGAATTGAGATCCAGGAATTATGTTCCAGCAGTGCAAGGGGGAGAAGGAATAATGTTCCCAGCAGTGTCTGATATGTGGTTAATGCTAATCCTGAAAATCGGTCCCTGATACTTTTACTGGATATTATATATATCACCCAGGACAGACATGCACCCAGCATCAAAAGATTTCCTACAAAGGATTCGGGAGTATCCTGATGCCCTTGATCTTTCCTGATAATGAAGTAAACGCCTGCTACTGACAACAGCACTCCCAGCCATTTAAAGGGAGGAATATGATTTTTATATATAATGTACTCGGCACACATTGTAAAAACAGGAATACTGGCAATGATCATTGATGCGGTTGATGCAGACGTAAGTTTTATCCCTACGGTTTCAAACAAAAAGTATATTGTTACTCCAAAAAGAGCGCTTATGAGCAAAATTATAAAGTCCTTCGTTTTTATATTTATACTTGTATCCGGTTCCAGCTTTTTGAATATAGGGAAGAGCAGGACTGATGCTATTAAAAAACGGAGAAAAGCCATGGTGAATGGAGGAACACCGGCATTGAGAATGGTCTTGGAGCTTACAAAAGACATTCCCCAAAAGATCACGGTAACTGTAATAGCCAGGTTTGCACGTATTTTTGGTGTGGTTTTTGGTTTGCAGTTCAAGCAGATCTCCTTCTTTCACTAATACATTTATCTATTGTATCATTGTGCATAATTTTCGGAGAAAAGTCAAATAGAAAAAGCTGGCCGGGTCTTTAGTGGCCCGGCTTTTTGATGTTTTCGCAAAATGTGTTTAATTTGCGATTATTTCTTTATAAATACTTTTTCACTTTATGTTTCGGACTCTGTTGCTTCATCGGATAAATCTTATGATTCCACTTTTTAAGGTTCTCCCGGCTGTGAACCATCTGCCGGGTCCTTAGGTTCTTCCGGAGCCGGATCCTGTGGGTCCTTAGGTTCTTCCGGAGGCGGATCCTGTGGGTCCTTAGGTTCCTCCGGAGTTGGATTCTGTGGGTCCTTAGGTTCTTCCGG
>DGEI01000042.1:0-21642 GCA_002385885.1 Firmicutes bacterium UBA3930 | reverse complement strand
GTCCTTAGGTTCTTCCGGAGGCGGCTCTTTTGGATCCTGCGGCTCTTCCGGAGCCGGATCCTGTGGATCCTGCGGCTCCTCCGGAGTGGCTTTTTTGACGTTTATAGTTATCGGATTACTGCTAAGCTGTCCGATTGCGGCTGTTACCGCTGTTTTTCCGGGAGCTAGGGCTTGTATTGTGCCATCTTTAACGGAAACTACCTGTTTGTCGCTGACTGACCATGAAATATCCGATGGGTTTTGCTCCACCACACCGTATTGGTAGGTTACCCGGACATTGATATTTTTTGTTTCTCCAACTAGCATATCGACCGGACCGGGTGTCTGGATTTCAACCTTGACGGGCTTTAGCCTGGGTTTCAGGCTGGCTGTCAATGCCGGGTTTTTCTTGCCTTTAACCACGGTGACTTCGGTTCCTGCAGAGATATTGTCGTATATCCATTTGGCATCTTCCACCAGAAGGCGAACGCATCCATGGGACGCTTTTCTCCCCAAATTCAGGAAAGAGCTCACCGATAGTGTAGATTCGTCAGGCTTTGCAAAAATTACTGAGTGAAATAAAATACCGCCCTTGATTCTTGACCAATACTGGGCATATACACCGAATTTCGCGAAATAACCCCAACGGCCTTTATGACCCGGCATTATAAATGTACCTAAAGGAGTGGGAGTTACGTCCGTACCGGTAGAGCAGATCATTTGACGAACAACCTTGGTATAATTCCCATTTTTATCTCGGCCGAATACCGTTACGACCTGGTTGGTAACGTCTATCTGAATTTTATAGGGCATAGGTTTTTTCTGATTTTCTTTAATTTTTTCCTTATCATCTTTCTTTTCCGTCTCATCTGGTTCAAGAGATGCATCATCATCCAATTGTTCAATATCCTCCGGCAGAGGCGTTTCATCGTCAGTCATTCCTGCGGTTTTTTCCAAATCAAAGCTATCCTGTGCTTGATTATCTGTATTTTGATTGGTTTCATCAATCGATTCTTTATCTGCCTGTTCAATAACAGGTTGTTCGGAAAGATAATCCTTAGAATTGTTTTTATGTCCGCACGCCGGTAAAATAAACAGCAGAATAAATACGACAGCTAATATCTTCTTCATACTGATTCCCTCCTGCTCCAATGAAAAGTCCCGCTGGATTTAGCATTTTTACCCACACTACTAATCATAATGTTTAATATTTCCAATGTCAATTACAATTATGTTATTATTTTGTGGCGATGGTATACACAGGTATAAAAAAAGAAAATCAAAGTCCTATAGGATATATAGCAGTATCGAAGTTTAAATATGCACAAAGGACAATGATTTTCCAGGCTGACAGCGTTAAGAATCTGAAAGCCTGCCATTCTCGCAATAGAGCTAACGATATATAGCTATAACTACTATTTCATCGGGTAACCATGGTACCAATCCCTTTATCGGTAAATATCTCCAGAAGTATGGGGTGGGGTATAGTCCCGTTTATTATATGAGTACGGTTTACACCTTGTTCAATGCCTTTGATACAGCCTTCTACTTTTGGTACCATACCGCCGTCGATAATGCCTTTATGTATGAGGTCATAAACTTCATCTATTGAAATCACGGATATTATGGATTCGGGATCTTCGGGATCTCGCCTGATCCCGTCAATATCGGTCAGGAATATCAGTTTTTCTGCCTTTAATGCTGCTGCCAGTTCACCTGCTACGGTATCCGCATTAATATTATAGCTTTCTCCGCCGGGACCAACACCTATGGGAGCAACTACGGGAATGTACTCATCTTTTGCCAGTATTTCCAGTACCCTGCAGTTAATTTTTTTGATTTTACCAACATATCCAAGATCTACACCGTCGATAGGTTCCATTGGCTCTACCTCAATAATGCTGGCATCCTTTCCACAGAGCCCGATGGCTTTGCCGCCCAGGGAGTTCAGCTCTGATACTATATCTTTGTTTATCTTACCCGTCAATACCATTTGCACAACTTCCACAGCTTCCCTGGTAGTGATCCGCAATCCTCTGTGGAATCTGCTGGGGATATTTAAGGCTTCAAGCATCTTTGTGATCTCAGGTCCCCCTCCGTGTACCACAATTGGATTAACACCTACATATTTAAGAAGGGTAATATCCTGCATAATTGTACGGCTGAGCTCATGGTTAATCATAGCGCTGCCGCCATACTTAATAATAATCGTCTTTCCGCTGAGCTTCTGGATATACGGCAGTGCCTCTATTAAAATACCGGCTTTATAAATTAATGTATCCATATAATTCCTCCTTATCAATAAAACGGATTTCGGCGCGATTCCTGGTTAATATCAGAGATACCAGCCAGGATATAGAAGACCGGTGGTTTCATCAATGCCGAATAATATGTTCATGCTCTGAATTGCCTGGCCGCTGGCCCCTTTGATCAGATTATCAATAGCTGATACGATAATAATGCGGCTTGTACGGTTATCCACCGCAAAGCCGATATGGCACATGTTGGAGCCGTTTACATGCTTTAATTCTGGCATACTCCCTTCTTCATGGAGCACTATAAACGGTTCATTACAGTAGAAATTGGTATATATATCGTAAATATCACTGAATTTCAGATTTTTTGCCAGAGCGGCATAAATAGTACTCAGTATCCCGCGCTTTACCGGGAGAAGATGGGGAGTAAAGGATACGGTAACGTCGTGTTTTGCTATTATCCCAAGCTCCTGCTCTATCTCTGATGTATGGCGGTGACATGCGACTTTGTATGCTTTGATGTTCTCATCTACTTCACAGAAATGCAGGCCGGGTGAAGGGCTCCTGCCTGCACCGCTGCTGCCGGATTTGGAATCTATAATAATTGTATCCGGCCGGATAGCATTAGCGGCCATAAGAGGAGCTAAAGGCAGAAGAGCCGACGTAGGGTAGCAGCCTGGATTACCGATTAGCCTGGTCTGCTTTATTTCCTCCCTATACAGCTCCGGCAACCCGTAGACCGATGCTTCAAGCAAGTCGGGACGGGCATGACGGGTACCGTACCATTTTTCATATATCTCTGCCGATCTATATCTGAAATCAGCGCTCAAATCAATAATCCTGTTTCCTTTTTCATATAAAGCGGAGATTATCCTGTCAGAAGTACTGTGGGGCAAGGATGTGAATATAATATCGCTTTCTTCGGAAATCTGATCAATATCCAGCTGGCTGCATATTTTATCGAGTATTCCTTTAAAATTGGGGTATACAGCTGATACAGGCTGATCTACGAAACTTTGAGATACCAGGTGAACAAGATCAACCTTTGGATGGGCAGACAGCAGCCGTACCAATTCTATCCCGGCATAGCCCGTGGCACCTATAATGCTTGCTTTGATCAATGGGGTAACCTCCTTTTTAATACCAATTTATCAGACTTGTCAGTAAAGGGCTTTCAATATACTAATAATTATACATAAGAACGCATAAAAATACAATATATAAATGAGGTTTTTGTATTATTTACCATTCATTCTTTCTGTTTTATGCAACTTAGTCAAAAATACGTGTAAATTTTTTGTTAATAATAGCTATAGCCAGATTGTCCTGAAACCGATATAATATAACCATGTAAATGCTCAATAAATTTTTTTTGCATCGCTGATGATGCGCAAAATTCTATTATGGAGGGGTTTGAATGGCAAGTGTAACACTTAAGAACGTTTATAAGGTGTATCCTGGTGGTGTTACCGCTGTTAGCGATTTTAATCTGGATATTGCCGATAAGGAGTTTATTGTACTTGTTGGGCCTTCTGGATGCGGTAAGACTACCACCCTGCGTATGGTAGCCGGTCTTGAGGAGATTACTGAAGGTGAACTGTATATTGGGGATAAAATGATGAATGATGTAGCGCCTAAGGACAGAGATATTGCAATGGTTTTCCAGAACTATGCTTTATATCCTCATATGACCGTATATGACAACATGGCTTTCGGGTTAAAACTCAGGAAAACACCTAAAGCTGAAATTGACAGGCGCGTTAAGGAAGCAGCACGGATGTTGGATATCGAGCATCTGTTGAATAGAAAGCCGAAGGCTTTGTCCGGTGGACAGAGACAGAGGGTTGCTGTCGGTCGTGCTATTGTTCGTGAGCCAAAAGTATTCTTAATGGACGAGCCGCTGTCTAACCTGGACGCAAAGTTAAGGGTTCAGATGAGAACCGAGCTTACTAAACTGCATCAGAGATTGCAGACGACATTTATATATGTTACTCATGACCAGACTGAAGCCATGACCATGGGTTCACGGATTGTGGTTATGAAGGACGGTTTTATTCAGCAGGTAGATACACCCCAGAATCTCTATGATTATCCTACCAATCTGTTTGTAGCCGGTTTTATAGGAAGTCCCCAGATGAACTTCATCAATGTAGTTCTTGAAAAAGATGGCGACGATGTGTTTGCTGTTTTCAACGGCAACAAGATTAAGGTACCGGCCGGCAAGGTAAGAAAACTAAAGGATCAGTCCTATATTGGCAAAGAGGTAATCATGGGTATCCGGCCTGAAGATATGCATGACGAAGAGATTTTCTTACAGAACGCTACTGACAGTATTGTAAAGGCATATGTAGATGTTGTTGAGCTGATGGGTTCTGAGACCTATCTGTATCTGACCGTAAGCGACAACAACCTGGTAGCCAGAGTTGATCCAAGATCTACTGCCAGAGTAGGGGATACAATAAAGATTGCCCTTGATTCTAACAGACTGCATTTCTTCGACAAGGATACCGAAGAGACTTTACTCACAAGATAAAATAATACAAAATATTAAAACGAATTTTATAGAGAAAAAAGGATTTTTCCAAAAAAAGCAGAAATATTATCACATTGGATAATATTTCTGCTTTTTTTAAACATGGAACTAATGTATACTTATAATCAGGTGATAATATGCAAACGGGGCAAAGGATACAAAAACTGCTGGATAAAATTGTGCGCAGTATCCAGGTTGACGCTGATATTGTCGATTCGTCGGGGATGATTGTAGCCAGCAGCAGCAGAAAAAAGATTGGTGAAGAGGAGCCTGCAGTGAAGGGCTATGACATAAAAGCCGGTAAAGGGGTATTTGCTCACAACGGCAGAACATATATGCGGCTTACATTGAACAGGACGGCCGGTTATTATATAGCAATGGATGGAACGGGCAAAACAGTCAGGAATTATTGTTTTCTTATATCTTCTCTTTTTGAGCTATATTTGAAATCAACAGTAAAAAAGATGAACAAAGAAGAGATTATACGGCGGATTTTGTTTGATGAAATGCCGGTTCTTGATTTACAGGAGCTGGTTCAGGATTATAAACTGGAGCCTGATGCGGAACGCTGTATTTTTGTCATCCGCACTGATGATATGGGAGCTAACCAGGTATATAGGATATTGATAAAGGTTTTTCCCAAACGTCAAGGGGACATCTTACTGCTGTTGGATAACAGAACAATTATACTTGTAAAACTGGTAATGGATGATACTGACGAGGATGAGTTTTACCAGCTTGCCGGAGCCATAGAAGAAACTATAATGAACGAGACCACCGTCAGGGTTTGTATTGGCATTGGGAAATGTAAACCTAACATATATCGAATAAGAGAATCATACATGGAAGCCATGCAGGCTATTGAAGTAGGAATGATGTATGACGGTGACAACCGGATTTATCATTATGATGCTTTACTATTGGAAAGGTTTCTGCATGAAGTTCCAAGGGAGATCTCCGGGGAATACTACCAGATAATTTTTAATGATGAGACAAAAAAAATACTAAATGATGAAATGCTCACTACTATTGAGAAATTTTTTGAGAACAGCTTAAACCTGAGCGAGACTGCCCGGCAGTTGTATATCCATCGCAATACTCTGGTTTACCGGCTGGACAAGGTACAGAAAACACTGGGGCTGGATTTGAGAAACTTCCATGACGCAGTTACATTCAAGATTATGATGATGTTAGAGAAGCAGAAACGGGAGTGTTTTTTTTGATTGAGTTTAAGAATGTATCGAAGATGTATGTAAATGGTGTGTATGCACTGTACAATGTGAACTTTAGAATAAATAACGGGGAATTTGTATTTATCGTTGGTGCCAGCGGAGCAGGCAAGACCACCCTTGTAAAATTGCTTCTTAAGGAAATAGAGCCTACTTCCGGCAGTATTTTTGTCGATGGCATAGATATAACAACAATGAAAAGACGGGATATTCCTTACTATCGCCGTAAGATGGGGGTGGTATTTCAGGATTTCAGGCTGCTGCCTGACAAAACGGCATATGAGAATGTGGCCTTTGCCATGGAAATTGTTGGAGCATCCGGGAAGGAGATTCGAAGGCAGGTGCCTGCTGCACTGGGTTTGGTAGGTCTGGGTTCCAAGGCACATGATTATCCTCATCAGCTGTCGGGAGGCGAACAGCAGAGGGTGGCCCTTGCCCGTGCACTGGTTAATAATCCGTCCATACTTATTGCAGACGAACCTACCGGGAATCTGGATCCTGCCACTTCTATGGATATAATGAGGATTATCAGCATGATAAACCGGCGGGGCACCACCGTTATCATGGCTACGCATGCCAAAAGTATTGTTAACGCTATGCGGAAACGCGTTATACAGTTTAGTAAGGGCATTATGGTAAGGGACCAGCAGGAAGGAGGATATTTTGATGAGCTTTAGAAGCCTGGGGTTTTATATACGCAGCGGATTACAAAATATCCTTCGCAATCGTGTCATGTCGTTGGCGTCGATAACAGCAATTATGGTCGCTTTGTTTGTTCTCGGCTTGGTCCTAGTAATTGCGGCTAATTTGGACGTTATGGTAGAGGGCATGGAATCAAAAATGGAGATAACTATATATTTAAGGGATGGTACTACCCACAGCCAGCGCCTCATTATAGAGAACAGCATAAAAAGCTGGGAAGGGGTTTACGATATTGTATTTGTATCAAAACAGGAAGCCCTGACTAAATGGAAGGCAGAGTTGGGAGACAAAGGGAGATTGCTGGAGGGATATTCAGGGGCTAACAATCCGCTGCCTGACTCGTTTATAGTTAAAATACAAAAACCGGAGTATGTGGAAGCTATTGTAGAACAAGCAAGCGCACTTCCGGCTGTGGAGGATATAAACTACAGCAGTCAGGTGGCCGAATTTATCGGAGGTTTTGCTAAAGGTATAAGGATATTTGGCGCCTTGATCGTTACTGTTCTGGCAGTTGTTGCTGTGGTTGTTATCAGCAATACCGTCAGACTGACTGTGTATTCGAGACGGAGAGAGATTAATATCATGAAATATATCGGCGCAACGGACTGGTTTATCCGGTGGCCATTTATTATTGAAGGTATAGTTCTGGGGATGATAGGAGCACTGCTATCAACCAGTTTGGTAGCTGGAGCATACAAGTTTTTAATTGACAGAAGCGGCTATATAAACGTTAAGTGGGGTTACCTGGGAATATTTGAGCTGCTGCCCATGAATGAAGTTGTATTTCCTATTCTTACTATTTCACTGGCGGTAGGCGCTTGCGTCGGGATAACGGCCAGTTGTATATCTGTCGGAAAGCATCTTAAGGTATAATGCTGGGATGAGGTGATATTATGAAACGAATTGTAGCTGCATTATTATCAGTCGTTCTATTATTTGCTGCATCAACTACTGTAATGGCTTCTACCAATATTGACGGCAAAAAGAAGGAATTGAATGAAGTTAATCAGGAAAAAAAGGAGACAGAGGAAAATATAAAGGAGATCCAGCAGCAGCAGCAGGATGTAATGGTTCAGCTTAAGTCAATAGATAAGCAGATTATTGAAAAGGAAAATGAGCTGAACAAACTTGAACAGGATCTTACAGCTACCCAGGAAGAGCTGGAGAAGTCACGGCAGGAACTGGAACAGGCAATAAAGGAAGCTGAAAACCAGGAAAAATTGATGGCTGAACGTGTAAGAACGATCTATATGAGCGGTGTGACTTCATATCTTGAGCTGCTGCTGGAGTCAAGGAGCATTAACGAGCTTCTGGATCGGATAGTCGTGGTCAAGCGCTTGGTAACCTTTGATGTTCAGGTACTGGAGCAATTAGAGGAATGCAGGGAACGGGTAGACAAGAAGTGTACTGAGTTGGAGGAGCAGGAGCGGATTATTGCCGAGAAAAAACAGGCGGTTGCCGCTCAAAAAAAGCAGATTGAAAATAAGAAAAAAGAGAAGGACGCCCTGCTGCAGCAGTTAAAAAAACAGGAACAGGAATATGAGGAGCAGCTGGATGAGCTGGAAAAGACTTCAAAAGAGATTGAAAAGATGATACAGCAGCTGCTTAGGGAGCAGGAGCTCAAACGACAAAAGGAAGAACAGCGGAAGAAAGAACAGCAAAGTCGGGGAGACGGAGGCCAGGGCAGCCAATCGGGATCAAAAAATGAGTATACGGGAGGAATACTTGCCTGGCCGGTTCCGGGATTTTATAGAATCACATCATATTTTGGCTATCGCACTCATCCGGTTTACGGGACACGCAAACTACATACCGGAATTGATATCGGTTCCAATGGTTCACAGGGTATATACGGGCAGAATTTTGTTGCAGGTGCAGACGGGACCGTAATATTTGCAGGCTGGTATGGAGGCTATGGCAACTGCGTAATAATTGAGCACGGCGGAGGCATTACCACTCTTTATGCTCACGGTTCTAAAATTCTGGTATCAGCCGGACAGAAGGTAAAGCGTGGACAGGCGGTCCTTAAAGTGGGAAGCACGGGAGTATCTACAGGACCCCATGCCCACTTTGAAGTCCGTAAGAACGGCACACCGGTGGATCCCCTGCCGTATTTGGGGCGCTGATATATGCCGTACGCGCACCATTGGCATCGGGCATTGTTAAAGAGAGCAGATTTTATTTGTTTTCAGCCTTTGAGCTCCGGGCTGTGATACGTTTTTAATTATCGGTATTGAACCGTATAGTTGAGCCGGAAAACACCTGGTGTTTTGCTGGCTCATTATTTTTGCCTCCTGTGATCCCGTTTCTTAGGTTAAAGGTTAATACTTACTACTAAAATATTTATTTGTGTGCTATGAAATCTTGTATATATGTTTTGAAAACATGTCCGTTATTATGGTATAATAATAAAGAATTTTCCTTAAGTTTATTATGTATATGTATACATGCATCCTGAGGGTTAGGAGGAGGAAACCTTATTAATGATAAGTAAAAGAGCTGCAGCTTTTGGTGCGGTTATTATAATCCTTGTAACTGCTTTTTTTTCATCCTTTTTGACGTTTGAAGTAGGCAAATACCTTGATATACAAAGCGGGGACAGGTTTATAGTAAAGCGGGAAGTATATGAGCTGTTAAAAAAATACGAATTGTTGGAGCAGATAAGGCAGGTTATTGAAAGAGATTATATTGAAGAGATCGACCTGGATGAGCAGTTGATTGGAGCAATCAGAGGGATGACTGATGCTTTGGACGATCCATATACATCCTATTTTACTCCGGAAGAGTATAAGGAGTTTATAACGCAGACCCAGGGAAGCTATGCCGGGATTGGCCTATGGGTCAATGTGGATGAAGAGGATAATCGAATTTACGTCATTAAAGCCTTTAAAGACAGCCCTGCAGACAAGGCAGGAATCCATCAGGGAGACAAGATTGTCAAAGTCGAGGATACAGATGTGGACGGCAGTAAGCTTGAGATGGCCGTAAATATGATGAGAGGCGAGCCGGGCACCACGGTCAACATAACAATTTTAAGAGGAGAGGAACTTATTAACGTTACCCTGGAGCGGGCAATCATTGAAATTCCGGATCTGGAATACAGAATGATTGAGCAGGATATCGGTTATATATGGCTGTATCAGTTTAATGAGAAATCGCCAAAGCATTTCAAGGAAGCCATTGACGATCTGAACAGCCAGGGAATGAAGGCTCTTATTCTCGACTTACGCGGCAATCCGGGCGGCTTACTTGATGCATGTACGGAGATTGCCGATATGCTTCTTCCGGAGGGTTTGATTGTATATAGTGAAAACAGGCATAAAAAGAGGGAAGAATACTACTCAAAAAAGGAGCAATTGGGAGTTCCACTGGCTGTGCTGGTCAATGAACACAGCGCAAGCGCTTCCGAAGTTCTTTCAGGTGCAATACAGGATTATGGAGTAGGAACTATTATTGGTAAAACCACATATGGAAAGGGGCTTGTCCAAGGCCTGAGAGGACCTTTTAGTGATGGTTCAGCCCTGAAAATCACAATATCAAAATATTATACACCAAAAGGGCGGGATATTCACGGAAAAGGAATTGTACCGGATATTGAAGTGGATATAAGCCAGGAAGCTATAGACTATATGACTGAAAATCCAAATGATGATCTGCCTATTGAGTTTGACGACCAGTTGCTGAAGGCGATTGAAGTGATGAAAGAAAAATTGCAATGAAAACTTGAGGAGGGCTTGGATTTGGCCTTTATAAAACTGATTGCTACATCGTTTGCCCATTCGATAACCAGTTTATTCTTTTTTGCTGTGGTTGCTTTTGTATATATGCATATCAGGAAAAATGCCCAACTGGAGGAATATTGGTTGGGCATTCTTCGTAACCCTGTCAGTACCCAGCTGGCTAATGTGGTATTCTTCGGTATGCTGGTCGGCCTTATAGCCAGCCTGCTCATAGTGCTTATCGGTATCCCGATAGATTACCAGGCTATTCTGTTTGTCTGGCCGTTAGCGCTGTTTTTAATGCTGTTTAATCAACGGCTTATGTGCTTTTCATATGCCGGGGGTATCGTGTCACTGGCAAGCCTTGTAACAGGATGGCCTAAAATGGATGTATCAGCTCTTATTGCACTTATAGGTATTTTGCATCTTATGGAAAGTGTATTGATATTAGCTGACGGACACAGGGACGGCCTGCCGGTATGGATGGAACACGGCAGATTCCAACCGGTTGGTGCGTATCTTCTGCAGAAGATATGGCCTATACCGCTGGTGGTATTGGTTATCCCATATGCCGGAGCCCAATTGGCTGCAAATGGCGGCGGGGTTAATATGCCTGATTGGTGGCCGTTGTTTAAGCCTCAGAATGTATCCCAGGTATATGCTCTTTTCCCGATTGTTGCTGTACTTGGATACGGTGATATTGCAGTTACCAGCCTGCCCGACAAAAGAAGCCGGGAATCGGGTTTCTGGCTGGCGTTATACAGTTTATTGGTATTGACACTGGCCATAGTTTCATCCAGAACTTACTGGGTAAAATACCTGGCAGCGGTAAGCGCTCCCTTATTTCATGAGCTGATAGTTATTGTGGGGAAAAAAAGACAGATGAAAGGCGAACCGGTCTTTAATGTTCCATGGGTCGGACTGAGAGTTCTTGAGGTACTTCCCGAGTTGCCCGGAGATAAAATGGGAATCAAACGGGGAGATATACTGTTTAACGTCAATGGCAAAAATATCAGCAGCCAGGAGATGCTGTATGAAGTACTGGGTGAATACTCATATATGGTCTGGGTGGACGTAAAACGTAAGGATGAAATTCTTTCCTTTGAATATACAGATTATACCAATGGGATCGATAACTTAGGCCTTGTGTTTGTTCCGCGGAATACCGGCAAGTATTTTCGTATGGAAGAACAAAAAGGGGTAATGCTTAATCTATGGAATAAAATCATAGGGAATAAGAATACCCCGGCGTAAACAATCCACATCCTTCAATATTTTCTCTCTGCCCGAAGATTTTTATTTTATTCTTCCGGTGGTATCCGCAACGGCAGCGCTGTAAGCTCCCTGAGCTTCTGCAAAGTGGTTTGGAATAGCTGAATATTGCAGACATCAGGCCCCCCGGCTGGAACCTGTGTCTATGGTAACAGGATGCAGTTTTGGGAACTCATAGATATTTTGAGGCATGTCCTGTAATATTCTTATAGTGCCTTCATAATCCCTTATAAGATCCACCTTGTGTTCGAAGAGTACCTCCCTTATCGAAATATTTTCCCATTCGATCCAGCGGGCATATCTCTCGCGTTCTTTAATATAAGGTTCAAAGGAAGCTTTGTCTCTTATACTTTGAACAACCTCTTCGCATATAAAGAAATTGCATACAAATGTGCGGTAACGCGGGGGAACGGTACATCCATAGCCGCTTTTCACAAAAGGACAGGCCTTAAAAAATATGGAATGATCCCGTATATAGCCGGTATTTATCTTATTCTCGCTTTTGACATAGTCATTGCAGCCCTTTTGATCAAAATAGCCTTTGGCAATTATTTGATAGCTTTTTATTTCCTTATCCGGCAGCCGCATAATTGAATTCAGAAATTTTAAGCCTTCCAGCGTCTTGGTCATTCTCTGTATATCAACAAGAGTATATTTTGGATAATAGTAGCAACATCCCCTGTTGGTAATGCTGCACATACTTATTCCCATAATGCTGGAGCAGTTTTTGCACCCCGTATAAACATAGCGGGGTATTTCATTGTCAAAATCTACGTATACTGTTTCCATTGCTTCATCACATCCAAAAAAGTTTAACGTTTTTATTATATTTATCAGGTGCAGAGATTGCAAGAATTTTTTGATGAAGGGAGCCCCGGTGATTTCCATAATATTCTGCAAAAACATTATACTCAATAGCATGATTAGCAAAGAGCATGGTGTGAAGAATATTATGGAGCTTGTATTGCGAAAAGATATGGAACCCGAATAAGCATTTTTGCACCTAAATATCAGTATAAAATGTCAATACATATTCATATGTGGTATAATAAAACCCCAAAGGAGTGTGAATGTAATGGGCTTTAAACTAAAGTCGGATTTCGTACCGCAGGGCGATCAGCCTCAGGCAATAGATGCACTGACAGAAGGGCTGGAAAATGGAGAAAGGCATCAGACCCTTGTTGGAGTGACGGGTTCGGGAAAGACCTTTACCATGGCCAATATTATTCAGCGATTTCAACGTCCTACATTGGTTCTTGCTCATAATAAAACCCTTGCTGCCCAGCTGTGCAGTGAATTTAAGTTCTTTTTTCCTGATAATGCTGTTGAGTATTTTGTGAGCTACTATGACTATTACCAGCCCGAGGCATATGTACCCTCCACCGATTTATATATAGAGAAGGATGTTTCGATAAATGAAGAAATAGATAAGCTTCGCCATTCAGCCACTTCTGCCTTGTTTGAACGGCAGGATGTTATCATCGTAGCAAGTGTATCGTGTATATACGGTTTGGGAAATCCTGCAGAATACCGGGAGCTTACATTGTCATTAAGGCCGGGAATGACAAGGGATATGGATGAGGTATTAAGGAAACTTGTAGATATTCAATATCAGCGCAATGACATAAATTTTGTACGGGGAACTTTTCGGGTCAGGGGAGATGTTCTGGAGATTTTTCCGGCAAGTTCCTCCGAACGGGCTGTAAGGGTAGAGTTTTTCGGTGACGAGATTGACAGGATTACGGAAATAGACGTTTTAACCGGAGAAATCTTAGGTTATCGTAACCATATTGCCATATTCCCTGCATCCCACTATGCATCATCCCGTGAAAGATTGGAGCGGGCTATTGCCCAGATTGAACGGGACCTGGAGATTCGGGTAAAAGAATTAAGGGATCAGTCACGTTTGCTGGAGGCACAGCGTTTGCTTCAGCGGACTAACTATGATATTGAAATGATGCGTGAAATTGGCTATTGCACCGGTATTGAAAACTATTCCCGGTACATGGATGGAAGAGAACCAGGAGAACCTCCGTATACTCTGTTGGATTATTTTCCTGATGATTTTTTGATGTTTATAGATGAGTCTCACGTAACCATTCCCCAGATAAGAGGTATGTATGCAGGGGATCGTTCCAGGAAGGACAATTTGGTGGAATACGGATTCAGACTGCCTGCTGCTTACGATAATCGGCCCCTTACCTTTGAGGAGTTTGAACAAAAGATTTGCCGGGTTATATATGTAAGTGCAACCCCGGGACAATATGAATTCAGCAAGTCATCACGGGTTGTCGAGCAGATTATCAGGCCGACCGGACTGGTTGATCCCGAGGTGGTAGTGCGGCCTATTGAAGGTCAGATAGATAATCTGATAAGTGAGATACACCGCTGCACTCAAAATAATGAGCGGGTGCTGGTTACTACGTTGACAAAAAAGATGGCTGAGAGTCTGACCGATTACCTGAGGGAAATGGATATAAGAGTCAGGTACCTTCATTCCGATATTGATACCATAGAACGGATGGAGATAATCAGGGATCTGAGAAAAGGGGAATTTGACGTCCTTGTGGGGATAAACCTGCTAAGGGAAGGGCTGGACCTTCCGGAGGTTTCCCTTGTAGCCATACTTGACGCCGACAAGGAAGGTTTCCTTCGTTCCGAG
The DNA here is from genome assembly GCA_002385885.1 of Firmicutes bacterium UBA3930. Classification (GTDB taxonomy): domain Bacteria; phylum Bacillota; class Clostridia; order Caldicoprobacterales; family Caldicoprobacteraceae; genus DTU074. The sequence goes on along the minus strand of DGEI01000042.1, from coordinate 7,291 downwards.
ACATCCCTCATACAGACCATCGGAAGGGCTGCAAGGAATGTAAACGGCAGGGTCGTCATGTATGCTGATAATATTACCGATTCAATGCGGAGGGCTATCGATGAAACCAATCGTAGACGCCGGCTTCAGATAGAGTTTAACAGGAAACATGGGATTACTCCGAAAACCATTGAAAAGGGAATACACGATATTATCGAGACAACTAAGGCGGCTGAACAGCCGGATGATTATCATATAAAAAAGGCGTTATCAATTGAGGACTTAAGAGCTCTTATTGAAAAACTGGAGGCTGAAATGAAAGCTGCAGCGGAAGCTCTTGAATTTGAGAAGGCTGCCAGGCTCAGGGACGAGATATTTAGTCTTCGGGAACGGATAATATAAGTAATAATGCATGTGAAGGTCCGCCATTTATAATAAATGGCGGACCTTTTTTTATGGAACGCAAATATTAAGTGATGCTGCAATCCCATTGTATATCAATTGTCATATGGCGGAATATATGTACGGGAAAAAGAAAGTTTTGAATTATGTGTATATGGGTTATTAATAGTATAGATACAAAAAGCGGGCGAAAGATATACGGGGAGGTGTTGTTATGACAAGAAAGATAACCGAAAAGGTTACCTGGGTAGGAAAAATAGACTGGGAACTGAAAAAATTCCACGGAAATGAACTTTCAACTCATAGGGGCTCATCTTATAATGCCTATCTTATAAGAGACGAAAAAACTGTATTAATCGACACCGTGTGGAAACCATATGATAAGGAATTTGTTGAAAACCTGAAAAAAGAAATTGATTTAAAGGAAATTGACTATATCGTTATAAACCACGGCGAAACAGATCACAGCGGCGCTTTGCCAGCGCTGATGAAAGAGATTCCCGACACGCCCATATACTGTACTGCAAATGCTGTAAAATCTTTAAAAGGCCATTATCATCAGAATTGGAACTTTGTAAAGGTTAAAACCGGAGATACATTGGATATAGGGAATAGCAAGCTCATATTTGTCGAAGCAAGGATGCTTCATTGGCCGGATAGTATGCTAACATACATGACCGGGGAGAACATACTGTTCAGCAATGATGCTTTTGGACAGCATTATGCGTCTGAAGAGCTGTTTAATGATAAGGTCGATACTGATGAGCTGTATTACGAGGCAATGAAGTATTATGCCAATATATTGACCCCCTTTAGCGGGTTTGTGAAAAAAAAGATATACGAACTGTTGAACATGAATCTGCCTGTCAGTATTATATGTACCAGCCACGGTGTGGTATGGAGGGACAATCCCCTTCAGATTGTTAATAAGTATTTGGAATGGGCAAACGATTATCAGGACAACCAGGTAACCATTATATATGACACCATGTGGGATGGAACCAGGAGGATGGCCGAAGCCATAGCTGAGGGAATGAAAGCCGTTGATGACAGCATCGTGATCAAGCTGTATAATGCCTCTAAGTATGATAAAAATGACATTATAACCGAGGTTTTTAAATCCAAGGCAGTTCTGGTGGGTTCACCAACCATTAACCGGGGTATTTCATTTTCAATAGCGGGAATCCTTGAAATTATAAAGGGGTTGGGTTTCAGGAATAAAAAGGCGGCAGCCTTCGGAGCTTATGGATGGAGCGGTGAGGGTACTGGAATTATCGCCAAAGAATTGGAAAATGCCGGTTTTACCTTGGTGAACGACGGTATAAGGGCAATGTGGTATCCTGACGATCAGGCATTGAATGAGTGCAGGGAATTTGGGGGAAGGTTCGTTCGGGAATTGTAAACGTACATAAAAGCTTGGAGTTTGTTTGGTTTGACCGGAACCTGATGTGTGTCAAATAAAAAGATTCACCAGTGTAATGTTTATTAATAATCAAAAATATTGTATGGGGGTTATCATGGATTACGTATGCAAACATAATGGACAAGAACAAAGCTGTATACAGTTGGTTCCAATATTCTGCGGCCTGAACCGTAGGCAAATGGCTGAGGTAGAAAACATAACATACAGCAAAAGTTTTCGAAAAGGTGAAATGATCTATATGGCCGGAGAAGAGGGTGATAAATTATATATTATCCACAAAGGCAGGGTCAAAATTACCAGGGTTTCCGAAACAGGCAGGGAACAGACGCTCAGGGTACTGGGCCCCGGAGATTTTATGGGAGAGTTATCCCTGTTTGTTAACGGGCTTTTAATGGATAACGCACAGGCCGTGGAAGACACCGAGGTATGTATTGTGGACGGAGAAAGGTTAAAAGCCCTGATGATGAAATATCCTACCATTGCTGTTAAGGTGCTGGAGGAGATGGGAGCCAGGCTGGGCAGGGCTGAAAATCTGATTGAGAATCTGGGATTATACAGTGTGGAGGCAAGAATTGCACGGACCCTCCTCGATCTGGCTGATGACGAAGGAAAGGTTGTTTTGAACTTAAGCAAGCAGGACTTGGCATCCCATATCGGAATGGCTCAGGAGACATTAAGCCGGAAGCTGTCTTATTTTCAGGATATGGGATGGATAAAGTTGGAAGGCCGAAGAAAGATAATAATACTGGATAAAGATAGTCTGACATCCCTGACATAGGGATGTTTTTTATTGTTTGTCAAAAGTTATTATAAATATGACAGTTTGAGGAATATTAGTTATAGAACCACAGCGCCGATAACAATACAAAAGGGGCGAAAAGCAGCATTGAACAGGAAACTATACCTGGCTGCCGTTATTACAGCAATAGCTGCGGCTTATATCATGTATACAAATATTAATGCGCCCGATGGTATAATGGAGTATATTCACCAATATATAAAAGGATCGGGGCGTATGAATGAGACTAAACCCGGTAATGATTCCGAATATATGTTGTTCAGTATGGGACCGGGCAGGAACGATACACCGGAAGCTGTTTTAACTGAGTATTTTGATGCATTAAAATCAGCATCGAATTTGACCGGGAAACAGATGGCAGCGGTAGGAGGTACCGTTGGAAGCGGGCTGACTCCCTACCGGCGTGCTTATCAATGCTGGAGCAGGGAATGGCGGGATAATAACAGCTTTCAGGAGTTTTTGGATTCATGGCAGGGGACGGCCCATGTCCTGCTTATAAAGCTCCTTCCTGCAGGCGGGCAAAAGGATCAGAAAAGGTTTTTTGTCGAGACACGACATTTAGAGGTTACGGCCGATAAACCCCGCAGCGGAATTTTTTATTACACCGGTTTTTTTACTGTTGGCAGGACAAGGGAAGGGTGGCGCATCACCGGTGGAAGCCTGAAACCTCAGAACCTGGTCTGGGAATTAAGCGGACACCAGCCCTGGCGTTGTGACCCTGTTATGGTTGCTGTTGCAGATGGACTGGGGCTCGGGCTCCAGGCCGGGGTTGGCAGTCCTGTAGTCCGGGATAATCCGGATGGAACAGTTTCGGTGATTTTTTCTGATGATAACATCGGTGAAAAGTGTGCGATAATATTGTACCGCCCCTATGACGGCATGTGGCGGGTGCTTGAAAAAGTGGCTGATAAGCAGTAAAATTAAGATGTTTCACATCGTTAAACCGGTTGTTATATGAAAACGTTGATTTTCATTGATTTGAGCACTTCCCTTATGCACTTTGAAAGCTCATCCTTCATCAGCAAACAAGGTGAATAATAATATAAAAAAATTTAAAGAAATTATATTGACATATTTTTTTATTTGTGCTTAAATTATAATTGTTTTAAGGTTTAATATCACTAAACAAAAAGTTTAGCGTTTTAAAACCATTTTGCAGGAGAAAAATTGTATGAGAATTGGTGAGAAAATAAGGCAGCTAAGGTTGAAGAACGGCTTGACTCAGGAAGAACTGGCAGACAGGTGTGAATTGACCAAGGGATTTATCTCACAGGTGGAGAGGGAGCTTACATCGCCTTCCATTGCTACATTAATGGATATTCTGGAATGCCTGGGCACTGACTTAAAGGGCTTCTTTAGTGACAATATACAGGAAAAAGTTGTATTTACGACGGAAGATGTATTTGAAAAGCAGAACTGTGAGTTAAATCACACAATCAGATGGCTTATACCAAATGCCCAGAAAAATAACATGGAGCCAATACTTATGCACCTGGAAGCCGGCGGAAGTTCCGGGGAGGATGATCCTCATGATGGTGAAGAGTTTGGATATGTAATATCAGGCAGCATATATCTTTACCTGGGCAGCCGTAAGTACAGAGTTAAGAGAGGAGAAAGCTTTTACTTCAGGCCAACCGTAGCACACAGGATTGAAAATGCCGGAAAGAGTAAGGCGGTTGTTTTGTGGATATCATCTCCGCCCAGCTTTTAGCTACAATGCTTTTACCATAAAAAATGCAACAGTGAAAGCTTACTCTAATCAGGCCGTTACAGGCTTTTTATTGTGTTTTTAATTTTGTTTCCGTACTATTTATATAACAGGAGGGGAGGAGGCCGGAATGTCAGAAGAGCCTATTATCAGATTGGTAAATGTATCAAAGGATTATGATGGGACTGAAGCACTAAAAAATATAAACCTTTATATACGAAAAAATGAGTTTCTTACATTGCTTGGACCAAGCGGATGTGGTAAAACCACAACCCTTCGGATTATTGCCGGCTTTGAACAGCCTGATACCGGTGAGGTGTTTTTTGAAGGTAAAAACATTACCAATATACCTCCCTATAAAAGAAAAGTAAATACGGTATTCCAAAGATATGCGCTTTTTCCCCATATGAATGTAGCTGAGAATATAGCCTTTGGACTGACAATTAAAAAAATGGATAAAAAAACAATTGATAAAAAAGTGGCTGAGATGCTGGAACTTGTTAATCTTAAGGGGTTTGAGAAAAGGTATGTGGATTCGCTGAGTGGAGGCCAACAGCAGAGGGTTGCCATAGCAAGGGCTCTTATAAACGAACCTGAGGTGCTGCTGCTGGATGAACCCTTGGGGGCTCTGGACCTGAAATTGAGGAAGGGAATGCAGATTGAGCTTAAAAAGATTCACAAATATCTGGGCATTACCTTTGTTTACGTGACTCATGACCAGGAAGAGGCGCTTACCATGTCGGATACCATTGTAGTTATGAAAGATGGTACCATACAACAGATTGGTACTCCCGAGATGATATACAATGAACCTAAGAATGCTTTTGTGGCTGATTTTATTGGTGAAAGCAACATAGTGCCGGGAAGAATGATAAAAGACAATCTGGTTTATTTTGCCGGCCGGGAGTTTAAATGCGTGGATGGCGGGTTTGGTGATAACGAAGAGGTGGATGTTGTTGTAAGGCCGGAAGATATAAAGCTGGTCTCGGAGGAACAGGGTATGCTGCAGGGAAAGGTGGAATCGGTGACCTTTAAAGGGGTGCATTACGAAATGATGGTCCGGAGTGCCGGATATGAATGGATGATTCACAGTACCCTTATGGAACCCGTTGGCACCAGAATTGGGATTTCTATACTTCCCAATGATATCCATATAATGAAAAAGGTGAGTACAAAATGAAAAAGACCTGGTACTCCTACCCATATCTTGTCTGGATGGCAATTTTTATAGTTGTGCCCTTTTTGCTGTTGTTGTTTTATAGCTTTACCGCCAGCACGGATCAGGGTATAGTATTTACTCTGGACCATGTAAAACGTCTGTGGGATCCCATATACCTTATGGTATTACTGCGCTCTATCAACCTGGCACTGATATGTACAATTATATGTCTTATTGTAGGGTATCCGGTGAGTTTAATATTGGCCAGCAAGGAATACAGCAGTAACAAGGTTCTGGCTTTATTGTTTGTAATTCCCATGTGGATCAATTTCCTATTAAGGACCTATGCCTGGATGACCTTACTGGAGAAAGACGGATTGGTATATACCATATTGGAATTTTTGCATATTCCCAATACCCAGCTCCTGTATACCGATCAGGCGGTGGTGTTGGGTATGGTATACAATTTTCTGCCCTTTATGGTGCTCCCCATTTACTCCGTTTTAACAAAGATGGATAAGCACATCATAGAGGCTGCAGAAGATTTGGGAGCAAATTATATTACAGTACTGAGAAGGATAATAATTCCATTGAGCCTTCCCGGGGTTATTTCGGGAATTACGATGGTATTTATGCCAGCTGTGACAACATTTATAATATCAAGACTCCTGGGGGGCGGACATTATATACTCGTTGGCAATCTCATTGAACAGCAGTTCATGGTTGTGGGGGATTGGAATTTTGGTTCAGCCATATCCTTCGTATTGATGGTAGTAATATTGATCAGCATGGGTATTATGCGTAAATATGACAAGGAATATGAGGGGGGTGCAATATGGTAGCACGTCTGGCAAAAAGAATATATCTTTATGTTATTTTTGTGTTTCTGTATGCACCTATTGTGGTATTGGTAGTTTATTCCTTCAATGAATCGAAATCAAGGGGACATTGGGGCGGCTTTACGCTTAAATGGTATCTTGAGCTTTTCAAAGATACCGAAATTTCAAGGGCTCTTTACAATACACTGATGATAGCAATACTATCTGCCATTATAGCTACAATTATTGGCACGGCGGCTGCTATTGGCATCCATGATATGAAAAGAGTTAAAAAAGCAATTGTGATGAACCTGACATATTTACCTGTGTTAAACCCGGATATAGTTACCGGCGTATCACTGATGCTGTTGTTTGTTTTCAGCAAGGCAGTAACACAGATAGGATTAGGGTTTTTTACCATGCTGCTTGCCCATATTACATTTAATATACCCTATGTAATCCTGTCAGTGCTTCCAAAGCTAAAACAGCTGAACAAGTATGTATACGAGGCCGCGCTGGATCTTGGCGCAACTCCGCTTTATGCTTTGTGGAAAGTGGTTATACCGGAGATTTTGCCGGGAATTTTTACAGGATTTCTACTGGCCTTCACATTATCCATTGACGATTTTGTAATAAGCTTTTTTACCACCGGTTCGGGGGTATCAAATCTTTCGATTTATGTTTATTCAATGGCCAGAAGAGGTGTAAACCCAAAGATAAATGCCCTGTCAACAATAATGTTCCTTACGGTTCTTATATTGTTGCTTATTGTTAATAAAAGGATGTCAAAGGACAATTCAAATGCGAAGGAGGGTTTAAAATGAAAAAAATGGGTAAGTTCATATGGATTATTCCGGTTGTAATGATATTTGCGGGAGTTTTGGCAGGCTGCGGTGGTGCTTCCAAAGCCCAGCTTAAAGTCTATAACTGGGGAGATTATATTGATGAAAGCGTTATTGAGGAATTTGAGGAGAAGTATAATATCTGTCTCTTATACACATCT
>DGEI01000002.1:5659-27696 GCA_002385885.1 Firmicutes bacterium UBA3930 | reverse complement strand
AGATGTGTATAAGAGACAGGAGGAAGTAGGTGATTAAGTGGATAAACTGCTGGAGATTAAAGATTTGCACACATCGTTTTTTACCCATGTTGGGGAAGTAAAGGCTGTCAGAGGTATAAATATAGATGTACACCAGGGAGAGGCTGTAGGAATAGTTGGTGAATCCGGCTGCGGTAAGAGTGTGACATCCCTTTCGGTAATGCGGTTGGTGCCTTCACCGGGAAAAATAATTAAGGGGCAGATATACTTTAAAGGCGAGGATCTTTTACAAAAAAGCGAAAAAGAAATGCAGAAGATAAGAGGAAATAAAATAGCCATGATATTTCAGGATCCTATGACCTCGTTAAATCCGGTATATACAATAGGAGATCAGCTGATCGAACCCCTTCGTTTGCATAAGAATTTGGATAAAAAAGCTGCACGCCGGGAGGCTGTTGAGCTGCTCAGGGAAGTAAGAATTCCCGACCCGGAGAAGCGGCTTAATCAATATCCTCATGAATTCAGCGGAGGCATGCGGCAGAGGGTTATGATAGCAATGGCGCTCAGCTGTCAGCCGGAGCTGATTATTGCAGACGAGCCCACAACCGCCCTGGATGTTACGATACAAGCTCAGATACTGGAGCTCATGAAAGAACTCAGGGAAAAGTTTAACTCATCCATTATGTTAATTACCCATGATTTGGGGATTGTAGCCGATCTTTGCAGCCGGATTGTTGTCATGTACGCAGGAATTATCGTTGAAGAGGGATCGGTTAGGGATATATTTTATAATCCGAAACACCCGTATACCTGGGGCCTTTTGAAATCCATCCCCAAGGTTAATATGACATCAAGGCAGCGCCTGATACCGATTGACGGACAGCCACCGGATCTCTTAAAGCCTCCTGCGGGATGTCCTTTTGTGCCGAGATGCCGTTATGCTATGCGGATTTGTCAGGAGCAATGTCCCGGGCTGTATTCCGTCTCGGATGATCATAATGCAGCATGCTGGCTCCTTGATTCCCGGGCACCCAGTGTTACCTGGGATAGGGAAGGGGTGAGTCTGAAGTGAACAGCTCAAAAGATATCCTGGTTGAAGTAAAAGACCTGAAAAAATATTTTCCGGTAAGAGGCGGGATGGTTGCCGAGAAGAGGCAGATGCTTAAAGCGGTCGACGGTGTCAGCTTTCAAATCTATAAAGGAGAGACCCTTGGTCTTGTAGGAGAGAGCGGCTGTGGCAAAACAACCGTTGGGCGTACTATCCTGAAACTGTATGCTCCTACCAGCGGCCGGGTTATATTTGACGGGGACGATATCAGCGATCTCAATGACAGGCAAATGCGGCCGTATAGGAAAAGAATGCAGATTATTTTTCAGGATCCTTATGCTTCATTGAATCCCAGGATGACGGTAGGTGACATAATAGCCGAGTCAATCGATATCCATAGGATTGCAGCCGGTGAAGACCGGGAGGCCATGATATTTGACCTTTTGGACAAGGTAGGTTTAAACCGGGAGCATGCAGGCAGGTATCCCCATGAGTTCAGCGGCGGCCAGAGGCAGAGAATAGGAATTGCCAGAGCCTTGGCTGTAAATCCCGATTTTATTGTATGCGATGAGCCAATTTCCGCACTGGATGTTTCCATACAGGCACAGGTGGTCAATCTTCTTGAGGATTTACAGGTTGAAATGGGCCTGACCTACCTGTTTATTGCTCATGACTTGTCCATGGTTAAACATATATCAGACAGGGTCGGGGTAATGTACCTGGGAAAGATTGTGGAGATAGCCGAAAGCTCCGAATTATATAGTAAGCCTCTCCATCCCTATACCCAGGCCTTGCTTTCTGCTATACCTGTTCCGGATCCTGATGCTATGGAGAAGCGGGACAGAATAATTCTGAAAGGTGATGTGCCTACACCTATTAATCCGCCTTCAGGGTGCAGGTTTAGAACCCGGTGTCCTATTGCCAGTGATATATGCGCTGAACAGGAACCCGATATGAAAGATTATGGCGGAGGACATATGGCAGCATGTCACTTCATAGAATAGCAGATAAAATAAACAAAACAAGGCATCAAAGTCATACCTGACTTTGAGATAAATAAAAAATAAGGAGGAAGAAGTATTATGCTCAAAAGAACAGTCCTTTTATTGCTTAGCGCAGTAATGGTTATTTCCCTATTTACTGCCTGTACTTCTGATAAAACCGGTAAAAAACCCATCACATACAATATGGGTGCAACCCCGAAAACCATTGATCCTCAGCTCAACAGTGCAGTTGAAGCGGGAAGTGTAATAGTCCATTGTTTTGAAGGGCTGACACGAAAGGACGCAGAGGGCCGTATCCTTCCCGGCATAGCTAAAGAATGGAAAATGAACGAAGATGGGACTAAATTCACATTCTATTTAAGGGATGCCAAATGGTCGGATGGAGAACCCGTAACAGCCGATGACTTCGTGTATGCTTGGAGGCGGGCTGTCGATCCGGTATCAGAGTGTGAATATGCCTATCAGCTCTGGTATATTAAAAATGGTGAGGCCATAACAAATGGCGAAGCGAGCCCTGAAGAACTGGGAGTAAAAGCTGTTGATGAAAAGACTCTGGAAGTTGAACTTGAGGCTCCTTGCTCATACTTCCTGCAGTTGACATCATTCCCCACATTGTTCCCTGTAAGGCAGGATATTATTGAAGAACACGGCGAGGGCTGGGCAAACAATCCGGAGACATACATCACAAACGGCCCGATGGTTGTAACCGAGTTTGTTGTCAACGAAAAGATTGTTATGAAGAAGAGCGATACCTATTGGGACAAAGATTCCATAAAGGCTGATGAGCTTGTGTTCACCATGATTGACGATCAGGCATCAGAGCTCTCAGCATTTGAAGCTGGAGAGATTGACTTTGCAGACAGCATTCCATCTGAAGAGATTCCACGCCTGTATGAAGAAGGCGACCTTATTATAAAGGCTCAGTTAGGAACATATTTCTATTGCCTGAATGTTGAAAAGGAACCATTGGATGATCCCAGGGTAAGAAAAGCATTGGCTCTTGCCATCGATAGGCAGTATATAATTGATCATGCGGCAAAGAACTATGCCATTCCTGCATATGCCTGGGTTCCCCCGGGAATGCCTGATGCTGAGGAAGGCGCTGATTTCAGAGAAGTCGGCGGCAGCTATATTGGTGAAAACTTTGAGCAAAATGTTGCAGAAGCCAAGAAACTAATGGAAGATGCCGGCTTCCCCAACGGTGAAGGTTTCCCCGAACTGACCCTGATGTATAACGATGGAGCCGGCCATAAGGCCATAGCTGAAGCTGTTCAGGACATGTGGAAAAATAATCTGGGTATCAACATAAAACTGGACAGCCAGGAATGGGCGGTATTCCAGGAAACCCGTAACCAGGGCAACTATGAAATTGCGCGTCATGGCTGGATAGGCGACTATCTCGACCCAATGACCATGCTTGATATGTGGATCAGCAGCAGCGGTCAGAATGACTCCAGGTGGAAAAACAGTGAATATGACGAATTGATTGATCTGGCCAAGAAATCCGGTGATCAGAAAGAAAGAATGGAAGCTATGCATAAGGCTGAAGAGATTATCATGACGGAAATGCCCATAATTCCTGTTTACTACTATACAGATACGTATCTGATAAATCCGGATATAGAAGGATTTGTTTACGATCCGTTAGGGTTTAAAGTATTCCTGTATGCAACAAGAAAACAGTGAATGTAATAAAAAAAGAGCCGGGAAACCGGCTCTTTTTTTATTACATTTTTATTTATTATTGCGTTATAAGCAGGATGCGGCATCCTCGTCCAGGACAACCGTTATATCTGGATGCAGCTGAAGCACGGATGACGGGACTTCCGTGGTCACCGGCCCCTTGAGTGCTTTGCTTATGATTCCGGCCTTCTCCTTTCCTGATGCTATGAACAGGATCTTCCGGGCATGCATTATGGTTTTTATACCCATTGAAACGGCCCTGCGTGGCACTTCATCAGGGGAGTTAAAAAATCTGGAATTGGCCTGGATGGTACTTTGTGTCAGTTCAACGACGTGGGTGACTGATTCAAAAGGAGTTCCAGGCTCGTTAAAGCCTATATGGCCGTTATGACCAACTCCCAGCAATTGCAGGTCAATCCCGCCGGCTTTTGCTATCATTTGTTCATAAGCCTTGCATTCATTCTCAAGAGACGGGGCCTGCCCATCCGGCAGGTGTATATTTTCCATTTTTATATTTATATGATCAAAAAGATTATCGAACATGAATCTGTGGTAGCTGCAGGGGTGTTCTTTAGGCAGTCCTACATATTCATCAAGATTGAAAGTTGTCACGCCGGAAAAATCAATTATTCCGTCCCTGTTCATCTTTACCAGATTCTGATATAGCCCAACAGGAGTGCTTCCGGTTGCAAGGCCTAATACGGTATTTGCTTTTCTGTCAATTTGCCGTGCTGTAATATCTGCAGCAGCCTGACTCATTTCCTGGTAGGTTTTGCACACTATAATTTCCATTTGTTTTACACCTCTTTAAATATATGGAATCATTAGACTGCAATTTTGCAACATTATTATCCATACTTTAGGAATATATTGAATAATACATTATTCAGGTCTGCCCATACATATCCACGCTACAATAAATCGCCAGGCAAAATTTAAGCAATTTAATGACTGTTAAAGAATATTATGGAAAACCCTATTACAATATGATAACATTAACGGAAATAGTATATCATAATTATTTCTTATATAAAAGATAAAATATAGTAATTTATGATATAATCACTGTAGAGTAAGAACATACTCTGGCAAATTGGAAGGAAGATTACATATGAGAATTAAAAAAACCAGGCGCCTGTTGGTTTGTATTATCTATATTATCATAGGTAGTTTTCTCTATTCTTTTGCGGTAAACACCCTTTTTATTCCCCATGGTTTGTTCAGCGGTGGGTTGACAGGTATAGCTATAATCCTGAACTATCTATTTTCTTTACCTACCGAGATTACCGTGATTATATTAAACATACCTCTTTTTATTGGTAGTTATGTTTACCTGGGAAGGCGGTTTGTTTATCTCAGCATTTTGGGAATAATAAGTATGTCATTTTTCCTGTATCTCACCAGGAACTGGACAATGCAGATACAGGATACAATGATCGCTTCGATTTTTGGCGGGCTTATCTCCGGAGCAGGAGCCGGCATTGTCATAAAGAACCGGGGCTCACTCGGAGGTACGGACATTATATCGCTGCTTATAAATAAGTTCTTTTCTTTTAATGTCGGAGGAATCACAGCAGCCTTCAACTTTGTAATACTGGGCGTGGCTGCGGTGCTGCTAAACCTTGAAGCTGCTATGTTCTCTATGGTAGGGATTTACGTAAGCAGCAAAGTGGTGGATGCTATACAGGCAGGGTTCAACCACAAGAAAACCGTAATAATTGTTTCCGATTTGTCAGATGAAATAGCTCAGGAGCTGTTTGATAATCTTCAGCGGGGGATAACATTTTTACATGGTGAAGGAGCATATACACGACAGGACAAAAAGCTGATTTATACGGTAGTACGTACAATGGAACTGTCAAAGGTAAGAGAAGTGGTGCAAAAAGTGGATCCCAAAGCCTTTATGTCAATAATTGATACCCGGGAGGTTGAAGGGAAGGGATTCAGCGTGGAAGATATATTCTGACTTGCAAGGAGGCATTTGTATGGGTTTGGATTTATTCATTGAATCGCATCGGGACGACATGATACGTTCGACCCGTGAGCTGGTGGCTATCCCCAGTGTTAAAGGGCTGCCGGAGCCTGGAAAACCTTTTGGCAAGGAACTGCATAAGGCTCTCGAATATATGCTGCAGCTTGGCAGCAAGATGGGTTTTCAAACAAAAAATATTGATGGATACGCCGGGCATATAGAATTTGGCCAGGGAGATAAAATGATGGGTATACTGGTGCATCTGGATGTTGTCCCTCCGGGGGAGGGATGGACTTATCCGCCCTTTGGAGCTGAAATTCATGATAACAGGCTTTACGGCCGGGGCGCAGTAGATGATAAGGGGCCGGCTGTTGCGGCGCTGTACGCCATGAAAGCTGTTAAGGATTCGGGTTTGCCTGTAAACAAACGGGTGAGGCTTATCCTGGGGACCGATGAGGAAAGCGGATGGGAAGACCTCAGGTATTATTTTGAGCGTGAACCCATGCCTGACTTTGGAGTCAGTCCCGACGGGAGATATCCCGTTATTAACGCCGAAAAAGGGATACTGCATATAGCATTTCGAAAGAAGTTTTCCAAATATGCATATAATTCTATAGGGCTCAGTAAAATGTCAGGCGGGCAGCGCCCCAATATGGTGCCCGATAAATGCATCTGCATTTTTGATTCATCAGCCAATAATGATAATATAGTGTCCGGCATTAAACGCTTTGGAAACTCCACCGGATACGAGTTTGAAATTACTTCCGCTGAAAATGGGGATTTGCTTGTTAAATCAATAGGAAAGCCGGCACATGCCAGCGCTCCGGAGACAGGGCATAATGCCATAGGGCAAATGCTGGCATACCTGGCCGGTTTAGGCCAGGAGGATGGCGAAATTGAACAGTATCTCCGGTTTCTTCAAAGCCGTGTGGGAATGGAAATTCATGGCGAATCCCTGGGTCTTGCTGTTGAGGATCAGCTTTCCGGAAAGCTCACTCTGAACCTGGGAATGATTAATATAGACAGGGAATCGGGTGAAGCGGTTATCGATATCCGTTATCCTGTCAGCTATAAAAAGGAGGATGTGCTGGCGAAAATTGAAGCTGATGCCGCAAAAAGCGGTATTGAAGTCCAGGTATTGAATTATCAAAAACCTCTGTATGTACCGGAAGATCACTTTCTGGTACAGGCTTTGATGAGAGTTTATACCAAGTTGACGGGGCAGCCTGCATATGCTATGGCAATAGGCGGCGGTACCTACGCCAGGGCTATCAAGGATGCTGTGGCCTTCGGAGCGGTGTTCCCCGGAAAACCGGAACTGGCCCATCAGAAGGACGAATACATAGAAATTGAGGATTTAATGCTTAATGCCAGAATATATGCTCATGCTATTGCAGAATTGGTATCTGGCTGATCAAATGATGCTTTAGTTAATATGCTTAATACTGTACCATAGAATAAGATCCCTCCAGTTCGAGGAGGGCTGTTTTTTTCTCAAGGCCTGAACTGAATCCGCCCAGCCGGTGGTTTGCCGTTAGCACCCGGTGGCAGGGTACAATGATCGGTATGGGGTTTGCGCCGCAAGCCTGCCCAACTGCACGGGATGCATTTGGACGGCCGATCCTGATTGCAATGTCCTTATAACTGGCCACTTGGCCATAAGGGATTTCCCGTAAAGCATTCCATACCTGCAGCTGAAAGAGAGTGCCGCGGATATCAATTGGGATTGTAAATTCCCGCCTTTGGCCTGAAAAATACTGGGTTAACTCTATGGAAGCAGGAAGCGACAAATCCACGGTAAAGGGAATATTTTTTTCCGTCAGTTCCCTGGCTACGGCTTCAAGGGGGGCGAAATTTATTTGCTGTACACCTTTAGATGAAGATATGATGGTAACGGGGAATGCAAATCCGTCTGCTTTTGAAAGAATATAAAGTTCTTTATTCATGATCAAATCATCCTAACAGCTAAATTATTTTTTACAGGTCGAAGCAAGGGCTGTTTTTGATTTTTTGCAGGTGAATTGGTTATGAAAGCGCTGCCGTTGAATGGGGGTTATTATTACCATTGTATATTACCCGGCCTGTGCTGAACCGATTCCGTTTCTTCTGTCTATAGTGTGCTTCGGAGTATTCAGCAGGTATTCCGATGTCATAGCATATAATATTTTATACTCCTGGATTTGTCAATCAAACAAAACAACAGAGCTTTCAGTGTTATGCATGTAAAATTTGGTGAAAATTTTAAAAAACCGCTTGCATTCCCGAATTGTTTGTATTACAATATACCCAATATACTCAAAAATGGTGATGAAGGGATAAGTAATCTTTCCAGGCGGGTTACAGAGAGCCGGTGGTTTTGCTGCGAACCGGTACCCGGGGAAAAGGTGAAGTCTCGTCCTGGAGCTGCCGGGTTGAAATAACAGTAGACCCTGACGGGTGTGCCCGTTACAGCACAGGGATATAAGCCTGATATGGCCGTATCCTGGTAAGACCGTTGCTGCAAAGTAACGGTGAATTTGGGTGGTACCACGGAAGTCGACCTTTCGTCCCATTAGGGATGAAGGGTTTTTTCATATAATTTTTGAACTTAACAACAAGGAGGCGAGATTACATGAAAATTACAGGAGCTCAAGCGGTAGTGGAATGCTTAAGGGAACAGAATGTGGATACCATATTCGGGTTTCCGGGAGGAGCGGTTCTTTCGATTTATGATGCACTGTATGACGCAAAGGACATAACCCACATTTTGACTGCTCATGAACAAGGTGCAACCCATGCAGCAGATGGGTATGCCAGGGCGACAGGAAAAGTGGGTGTAGTGATTGCTACATCGGGTCCGGGAGCTACCAATACCGTAACCGGAATAGCAACAGCCTACATGGATTCGGTACCCATGGTGATATTTACCGGTCAGGTGGCGTCCTCCCTTTTGGGCAAGGATTCTTTCCAGGAAGTTGATATAACGGGTGTAACTGCACCTATTACAAAGCATAATTACATCGTTAAGGATGCTGCGCGTCTGCCCGATATTATAAGGAAAGCTTTTCAGATAGCCCGTACCGGGAGGCCCGGACCGGTTTTAGTGGATATTCCAAAAGATGTACAGAACACCGTCATAGATTACCAGAAGATAAAAGTGAATACAGACTATATCAGTGAGGATACATTTCATCCCCATTTTTACACCAAGGCCCGTATTGAAAAAAGCGTAAATGAAGCTGTCGAGGCAATCAACAGGGCTGAAAAACCGGTTATTTATGCAGGAGGCGGAGTGAACATATCCCAGGCAAGCCGCCAGCTGGTGGCTTTCGCTGAAAAAATCAAGGCTCCTGTTACATGTTCTCTTATGGGGATGGGGGCATTCCCCAGCAGCCATCCTTATTTTATGGGTATGGTTGGCATGCACGGGACACGGTTTTCCAACTATGCTGTATCCAACTGTGATGTACTCATAGCCGTTGGCGCGCGCTTCAGCGATCGGGTGGTGAGCAAGGTAGAAAAGTTTGCACCTAATGCAACAATAATTCATATTGATATAGATCCGGCAGAGATCGGAAAGAATGTTAACACACACATTCCTGTGTGCGGCGATGTAAAGAAGATCTTAGAGAAGCTGATGGACATGGTTGATGAAAAGGCTCCCAATGGTTGGAATAAACAGATAGAGGAGTGGAAGAAAGCTCATCCCGTTAAATCCCGTCCTGCCAAGGGAAAATTAACGCCTCAGTTTATCCTGGAGAAGCTTTATCAGTATACCAAGGGGAATGCCATCATCTGTACAGAGGTGGGCCAGAACCAAATGTGGACCGCTCAATTCTATAGATTTGATGAACCGAGGACATTTATCTCCTCGGGCGGACTGGGTACTATGGGATATGGTTTGGGGGCTGCTATCGGCGCCTGTATCGGCAGACCCGACCGGAGAGTTATAAACGTAGCCGGTGACGGCAGTTTTATGATGAACTCTACCGAACTGGCCACTGTATCGAGATATAATCTCCCTGTTGTTCAGCTTGTGTTAAACAACCGGTCACTGGGCATGGTTCGCCAGTGGCAAAAACTGTTTTATAACGGCAGGGTTTCATATTCTACTCTGGGGGCGGAAGTCGATTTCATCAAATTAGCCGACGCATATGGTATAAAAGGGTTCCGCCTTACTTCTAACGGAGAGGTTGATGATGTTTTCACGGAAACCTTTAATTTGGATCGGCCTGTATTGATAGAATGTGTTATTCACCCCGACGAGATGGTTTATCCCATGGTTCCGCCCGGAGCGGCTATTGACGAGATTATCGATTGATCAGATATAATTGTGCTTTTGTGACCAAACCGGGAAAGCCAGCTGCCGGTGTTAGCGGCTGGCTTTTTCTTTTTTACCTCCATACAGGTAATCAGGTTTTATGCAGCCTCCCATTCTGCATGCGCCGCAATCAGGGCATTTGAGCCAGTGACAGACGGGACAGGTAATATCCGCCTCGCTGTTGAGGTTAGCGCCGCAATTCCAGCATTGATGCATATAGGGTGATATAAGAGAGTTGTGCACACAGTCCACCGTTTTGCTGTCCATGTATTTAACACCCCAATACCCCTCACGTTGCTCGCATTTGTAGCATATGACCGCTTTTTTTGAGTTTTCAATGCGTACCAACTGGCCAATTTTTATCAATGTCATAGTTATCCCCACCTGTACATTATTATAGAGAAATTTATGTGCCTGTTTCATATCCGTATTTTGCCTTCCTGGTTTTAACCATGCTGACAAGGATTATCCGATGAACAATGAACAGGCATACTTACTCATCCGGCAAATCGGATCAATATATAATCTATTTGCAATAAACATAGATTAGAACGCGGGACAGTCCCGGGAAACAATATTTAATTGCACGATATTACTTTATTGCTTCTGTATATACAACTCACATTATGGTAATTTATGAATAAAGAAGGAATTATTTGTGAAATGTAGAATATAATTATCCAAACCGGCAAATATCAGCTGCCAAAGATTTATCCCCTTGTTGCTGATCTTGCTTGGTCTTAACATTTGCCTGTTTTTCGTCAATAGCACAGTGTATATTCAAAATCCATATGTGTAATACACAGTGCAAATTCCGTAACCAGGGAATAAGATTTCCAAGGGATAATGTTAGATGAGGGTGTGTGTACATAATGAGTAAGCTAAGCCACTGTTTAAAAATTATAATGCTATTGCAAACACATCAAATGATTAATTCCAAGAAAATTGCTGAAATATTAAATATAACTCCAAGAAATGTTAAAGCATATATAGAATACTTAAGAGAAGCGGGCGTACCGGTTGAGGGTATGACGGGAAGAAGGGGAGGTTACTTTTTAGCGGATGCTTATTATCTTGAACCTCCTGACTTGGATGATGCCGAGTATTCAGCCCTGCTGTTAGCTGAAAAGCTGCTTACACAAAATACCGGGTTCCCATTGCAAAAAGAACTGATAACGGCCATGGCAAAGATCAAATCTGTTGTAGGAGATGTTGTAAGTGATAAATTGCCTATCCCATCGGATGAATTTATATTTACCCTTGGAAAGACGGATAAAAAAGATGGCGTAAATAAGACATTGGCCATAATTTGTGAGGCTGTAAAGCAGCGAAAATATCTTAATATTCTATACTATACCGCTTCCAAGGATGAAAGAAAGATGCGGAAAGTGGCTCCATATGCAGTTGTATATCGTGAGGACTCCTGGTATCTTATTGGCTATTGTCTTTTGCGAAGAAAAATCCGGACATTCAAATTGGTAAGGATGGAGCATGTAACCATATCAGATTCTGATTTTGTATATCCGATTGACTTTTCAATAAGAGACTATATGTCTAACATATTCAGCATAATACAAGGTGATAAGTACAATGTAGAGATTCGTTTCTTCCATCCTGCCAGTATATGGGTTAAAGAAAAAACATGGCTTCCCACTCAACAGATTGAAGATTTGGAAGACGGGTCCATTCTTTTCAAAGCTACTGTAAAAGGCTTGATCGATATTAAGCGGTGGGTTATGAGCTTTGGTAAACTGGCTGTGGTACATAGGCCCAGAGAATTGGCCGGGATTATCCAGAATGAGCTGAGGGAGTTGAATGATATATACAGCTGAAAGAATGGGATTGCCAGGAAAAATATAATGATTTGCAGGAAAATCTTGCAAGAAAATCATAATTTATGGTATGCTTATAATGTCTGTTTAATGCTATATCATTATTAAATGGACAAAGGTAGTTGAAATGGAGGGGAGCATGCATTATTAATACCCGTAGTAACAGGGGATCCTGCTGGATTTTATGCTATAACACAGAATTTAGTATCAGGATATATTTCTATTAGAAAGGTGGTGAGGGCACGATGCGCTATAACGCATTGTGTCCGTATTTATGAAAATCAGACAGGAATGTTCTCTGGCAAGGCTGCACGCCAATTCGAAACGTGTTATATTGGCAAATTCGCCGGAACTTAAGTTTGTTAATGCATTATGCAGTGGTTTAGTAGACGAAGCTGTCGGATACTTTCGTGAAAAAAAGCTGTTTGGAAATCATCCTCCGGTTGTAGATGCACCCTATGGACGTTTTGAAGGGCTTTCCGAGATACGCAAATTTGCGGAAGGATGGCTTGATACTTTCAATGCTCAAAGCGCCAGTGTATTACCCGTCGTTCAAACAAGAGCAAACGGCCGCTCGGTTTCAGAAGTTGTTATAAATTTTGTTGTGGACGGACAAATTAACCAGGTTCCCATGTTTGTAGTCGGCGATCTTCGTACTCCGGATACCCTTGATGAGGTCCGTATGTACTGCCATTTTACATATGTGCCTGGCCTTACAGCATATCGTAAGCCAATTTTTACACCTGCACATCTTGAAATGGGGGATCCGGCTTTGCTTTCGGGAGCGGTTAGGGAATATTATGAAGCGCTTCATCATGTTCCGAGTGTTGATGTTGACAGGATAATGGGCTCTATTGGCAAAGACTGTATATTTGGCGGATATGAACCAATCAAGGATGTACAGCATGATCTTGACAGCTATAAAAAGGATATCCGATCAAAATTTGAACACATGAAGACCTATATACCAAGTTGTGTTGGTATGCGGTATGAAAGGATCACAGATGACAACGTAACTTGTGTGATAGAATGGGTACATATAGTCAGTGAAAAAGGACAAAAGGAACTGGCACGAATTTCACTTTCCGGCATCTCGGCATATGAACGCGGTGAAGATGGGCTTTTGTGTGCGATTCGCATATGTGATTATGCTAATTATGAAAGAACCATTGACTGGACAAAGACTCCTGTTTCAAAGGAGGAAGCCATGCAGATGAATTTTGTAAAAGAATTTCCTGAGGGGGTCGGCCGCAAACGGCAGGACCGCATGTATGAGTATTGATTTCAGCATTGGCATTGCTGACCGGAGGGAAAAATTCTATAACTGTTGGAATTGCCATGAGCAAACACAGGCAGTTTCATGTCGATTGTTTACAGGAAAACGGTAATGAAAAAGGAGCTGAATACAATTATCCAGCTCCTTTTCGAATTATATAATGTTATTCCTGATCAAGAAGCCTCTTTTCTCCCGAGATCTCCTGTATCGGTTTTATGTCCTGGCTTACTTCAAGGATGCCAAGAAATTCACCGCTGCTGTCCCGTACGGCAAAATACCTTATAAGTACATACTTGTCTCCCATCCTGATCCAGAAATCTTCATGATCCTTTTTGCCGGACTTAAGATTTTCGACTATCTTTTGGACAACATGTACGCTGGCCGGAGGATGGCAGTTTTCAACCCGTCTTCCTATGATAGTTTTGGGCCGGGCAAAGATCCTCTCTTTCCCCTGGGAGAAATATTTTACCAATCCTTCCTTATCTACAAAGGTAATGTCTATCGGCAGAGTGTTAAATATGGAGTTTATTTCCTCAGGAGAGAGGATGCCGGCATCGAATTGGACGTATTCCCTTGCTGTGGACGGATATTCTCCCTGCTCCTGTGCTTTCTGTTCTATATCCACACGGACAGGCTGCCATTTTCCTGCCGGCTGGGTCAGCGTATAGCCGAATTCGCCGCTGGACTGTTCTATTTTAATCCATTCATCTTCGCTTAAGGTATCCAATACCATTGGGAATAATATATTCTCTTCTTTGAAGATCATTTCCTCGGCTTTGCTGATTGCTTCATTTGCCTTTGAAATCACCTGTTCTTTATTTCCATTATAATCTGAAAGAAGGGCCCTGGTTTCCTTTATTGCATCCCTTATTTCGTCGTCCACGCCCCACATGACTTTTGGCGGTGCGGTGATACCGTATTTCTCCATATAGGGGAACAACAAGTGTTCCTTGCGTGCATAATGCTTGTCAATCTCCCAAAGCAAAGCAAAATCATCGGCCAAATTTTTGATATTTTCTGGGCTGTCCGAGTCCGTAAAACTGTTTATATGAGGTTTTATCCGCTGATCTATGAGTTTTTGGATCTCTATGTTTTCCAGCCTAAACGTGTGAACGGGGTGGCCGGGAGTTTCTTCGGGCTTTTGCGGCCTGTGGATTTCTTCTATGGATCCCTTAAACACTGCGGCATGCACATCACAAAGCCTTTGTATTTCCTCCACCGGCATTCCTTCCATTATGAGCGTCTGTTCTATTTCGGCAATCTCCTGGACCGAAACACCTTTGATTAACTCTTCAAAGCGGGGTTTGACTTCATCGACGCTCTTTCCGTTGTGCAGTTCCTTGATAAGCTCCTTTAGCACCTTTTTCCTGTACTCACGATTGTTGATAAATTCACTCATTAAAATTCCTCCTTAGCGATTATTTAACCTTGCCTGGCGGGCTTTAACTTTGATTAAATGTTTGGCTGCGATGATATGATTTACCTTAAGCATTTTAATAATTTGCGCAAACATCCTGACACTGTCTTCAGTATTATTTCCTGATTGTTTTGTTATGTAAACAAGCAGGAAATAAATTATTTAATGTGTTAGTAATATTATAACCCCGGATATGGGTATAAAAACCGTAATTTTGCAGAAAGGAACATTTAAATATGGATAATATTTATACTGGCATGTTGAAAAAAATAAGCAGGCTTAATCTCCTGCCTATAAATAGTTAATGCGGTTATGGTCAAGGGTAGATTTTCTTAACCAGCTGATGGTCAGCATGTTCACGGGCTTCGTTTGACTTTAAGCGTTTCAGTTCGAAAACTGCATGTATACATAATCCGGATTTTGTGTTTTCAATTATAAGATAAAGCTGTGTGTATAACAATAGGGAGAGGGCGGGTTGAGCAAAATACCCTTTATGTTCTCAAGAATACACAAAAAAGCCTGTGCGGGGAGGTGCACAGGCTTTTTACTGAAAGGTGGCTTGTAAAATCTTGCGATGCTGCGTATTCTGAAAAGTCTGATTGTGACTATATATTATCTCTCATACAAGGAATGAGTGAACATATGGCCTGCCAGGGCTTCTTCCAGTTTTTTGCTGTCCTTGGCATCAGCTTCGCTTATGGGAATGTCCCCGGGCAGGAGTCTGGAAAACCAGGTCATACCACGGCCCCGCTCAAATGTCCGTTCCTCTATATAGGTGTTTTGAAAATAACCGGGTACGCCCTTAGCGGTATATCTTACTACTATTTTTCCCGTGACCGGGTCATATTCCTTTATCTTAGCCGTCAGCTTGTATTCCTTACCGTCTATCCTGGTATTATGGCTCCATGTTTTCCCCTGTTCAAAAGGTGTTTTGAGTATAACCACGTTGTGGAGCTTGGAATTGACTTCAGGCGGATCAAAGCGCGTACTGGACATAACTCTTTCGGTAACCGTGCCTTTCAAATAATCCATATAATACCTTACTGTAAATTTATCCTCAATACCGGAACCATCCTGGTATACTCCGTTGAATTCATATATGGCATCATCCGAGGTGGCGGATATCTTTTTCAGTATTCCCTTATGGCCGTATTCGGCAAAGCCCGTATAAATGAGCTGTGTTCCGGTTTTGGGAAGATAAGTGTTTATATCCAGATTGTTTTTAAAACCCGTCCCCGAATAAAGGATGTAGTATCCACCAGGGAAGCTGCCTTCTTTGTTCATAAACAGTTTTTCATATGACAGAACGCCCACCCATTCCTTTATTTCTCTCTTTTCGTAATAATCACTTGCCGTATCTTTGTACAATACCGTATAAATTTTTTGTCCATTATCTTCCCTGACATTGGTAATGGTAGATTTCAGCGTTATTTCCTTACCGTTTTCACCTTTTACCTTCTGGGTCCAGGCAGTTCCCTTTTGCAGGGGAGCCCTTATAAGTTCAAGATCCTTAAATCCTGTATCCATCAGCATATTTCCCGTTGTATTCTGGATAAGCACTCCCTGTTTTGCGGTATAGGTTACTGTAAATAAATAATCCAGGCCTGATTCCCCGTCAGACATATCAAATACAGAACCTTTTATTTTATATATTGTTTCATTACCTTTCTTATCGACAGACTCCAGGATCATCTCATGACCGTATTCTGCAAAGCCGTTGTATGTCCATTTATAGTCTTTACGCGGAGGAAGAAGTGAAGTTATTGTGCTGCCGCTCTGTTTTGCTTCTTCATTGCTGCCGGTTTCCCGGGAATCGGCTTCATCATCAGGATTCCCATCGGTCGTCTCCTGTTCATCTATGGCATCGTCTTCTTCAGAGGGCTCTCCGGTTTCCTCTTCTTCGGAGGGATCATCCGAGGGTTCCGGGCCGTTTTCCTGGGTGGATTCATCCCTGTGTTCCTGCTCTTCCGGTGTTGTCTGTTCAGGCTTTTTTGCTGTACAACCCGCAGTGATGGCAACCACCAGAAAAAGGATAGCAAATAGGATTAATAAAAAATTCCTTTTCATGTCAAATATCACTCCAATATATTAATATTAGGATGTAGGAAAAGTATAACATAAGATTGTTTAGGATAAATATCTAAAGTATAACGCTATTCTTAAATATTCGTTACTATAGTTTACGAATTTCTTGTTTAGTTTTTACGTATAATACTTATTTGAAGAATATTACTGAAATACATTTTTATTTTTTTTTGTAAATTTGATCTGGATCAATTTTTATGCTATAAAGCCATGCTAAAATACACATAGAATATCGACAAATATAAAAAACAAAAAAATCAGAAAGAGGGGAATGTATTATGTCAGCATTTAGCGAAGCAAAGGAAAGAAACCTTGAAAAACTGGAACTGTATGTGCCGGTTGTAGCACGTGTCCACGGCGGAACTCATCCTGAGTTCCATGATGTACACAGATTGTTCGATCAGATCAATGCAAAAATAAAGGAAGCCGGTTCAGGAAAACCTGGATTGGACAATGAATTCCGGCAACTGCGTAAAATAACTGATAATTATACGGTGCCGGATGACGTATGTGAAAGCTATGAAGCGGTATACAATATGCTTGCTGAATTAGATGAAGCATATCATGCTTAAAACCCGGCCTTCCTCTTCTCTTATTCCAATAGTACTGTTAACCGGATATAAGTTTGAAAAGAAGGGGAAAATCCAATATCAGAAACTAAATCCATTGTGTATATAAGCTGATGAAAGCGGGATATAAAAGGGGGTGGAAATATGCAGCGATTTATATTAAAAAACAAAAACAGCATTGCACTAATTGGTGGTATCCTGATTGCGATTGGATTTTTAAGCAAGTGGACGATTGACAACAGGCTCGTCCTTACCTGGTCGTTGATTACAGCTTCCATCCTGGGCGTGGCCCCCATTGCCATTCAGGCATATCAGGCTTTAAGGGTTAAAGTTGTGAGCATTGATGTGCTGGTTACGGTTGCAGTAACCGGTGCTTTTATAATTCGCAACTATGAGGAGTCAGCAATTGTAACATTTTTATTCTTATTTGGTGCTTACTTGGAGCAGCGCACACTGAATAAAACCCGTTCGGCTATAAAGGAATTGACGGAAATGGCTCCGGAAAGCGCCCTTAAACAAATGGAAGACGGGGAATTCACTGAAGTTGATGTGGACGAAGTTGATGCTGGTGACATCTTGCTGGTCAAAACCGGTGCAAAGGTTCCTGTTGACGGCACGGTTATAAATGGTGAAGGCAGTGTTAACGAGGCCAGCATTACGGGAGAATCCATTCCCGTTGCAAAGGAAAAAGGTTCAAAGGTATTTGCGGGTACAATACTGGATAACGGAACTATCCAAATTGTTGCTGAGCGTGTGGGTGAAGATACAACATTCGGCAGAATTATTGAACTGGTGGAGGAGGCGCAGGATTCCAAATCGGAAGCGGAGCGTTTCATAGACCGCTTCTCAAAATACTATACACCGGCGGTTCTCGTTTTATCCTTTGTAGTATGGTTGTTTTCACGAAATGTTGAACTTGCCGTTACCATCCTGGTTCTGGGCTGCCCGGGGGCACTGGTTATTGGTGTTCCGGTATCCCACGTTGCAGGTATAGGAAACGGGGCGCGTAACGGGGTGCTGCTGAAAGGCAGCGAAGTAATCAGCGATTTCAGCAGGCTGGATACAATGGTATTTGATAAGACCGGTACGTTAACCGCAGGGAACCCATCGGTTGCAGAAAAAGAATATTATGGAGATGACATAGATAAGGCATTGGTATATCTTGCAAGTGTTGAACGTGAATCGGATCACCCCCTTGCAAAAGCCGTGTTGGAGGACATTGGTGAAATGCCATTCCTGCCGGTTGAGAATACTGAGGTTGTGAAGGGTGAAGGAATTGTGGCCAGCGTCGGTGGACACAGGGTGGCTGTTGGCAATGCTGCATTAATGGAGAGGGAAAGGGTTACACTTGATGAAAAAATGAAGTCGGACATAGACCGTTTCGAGAAAAAGGGAAACTCTCTTGTGCTGACTGCCGTTGATGGAGAACTGAAAGTTTTGATGGGGGTTCGCGATCAGATACGCCCGGGGGTTGAGGCAGATCTGCTGAAATTAAAAAAACTGGGAGTCAGGAACCTTGTTATGTTGTCCGGTGATAACCAGGGAACTGTTGATGCGGTCAGCCGCGAGCTGGGATTGACCGAAGCCCGTGGGAATATGCTGCCCCAGGATAAATCCGCTTATATCAGGCGCTTAATTGAGGAAGAAGGCCAAATAGTCGCTTTCGTTGGAGATGGTGTCAACGACAGCCCTTCCCTGGCATTGGCAAATATCGGCATTGCTATGGGAGGCGGTACGGACGTGGCTATAGAAACATCGGATGTTGTCCTGATGAATTCAGATTTCAGCCGTTTGCCGCATGCTCTCGGGTTAACAAAAGCAACGGCAAGGAATATGAAACAGAATATTTTTATAGCTGTGGGTGTTGTGTTGTTACTGTTGGCAAGCCTGTTGTTCAGCGAATGGATGAATATGTCGATTGGTATGCTGGTACACGAAGGCAGTATCCTGGCAGTAATCCTGAATGGTATGAGGTTGCTGCGCTACAGGTTAAGATAAAAATTAAGTAAAATTGATCCGGATCAAAGTACTGTCAGGCAAAACAGGATATAATTATATTACAGAAGATAGGTTTAGGAGAAATAATAAAGTGAAAGGGGTTATAAATATGAAGTCTGCCACAATTCAACTGGAAACATTAACATGCCCGTCATGTATGCAGAAAATTGAAGGTGCGCTTAAAGCTCTGGATGGTGTGGATAAAGATACGGTAAAGGTATCGTTTAATTCGAGCAAAGCAAAGCTGGACTTTGATGCAGCCAAAGTTTCAATTGAGAAAATTGAAGATGCAATAAAAAGGCTTGGGTATGAAGTTATAAAATCAAGAGTAAAATAAGCATCCGGACTAATAACGAGTATAGGTGCTGCCTTGCCTGCAGAACAGCAAGCCTTTGGAAGGGATAACGTGCAAAACCCTGTAGTCATTATGATTACAGGGTTTACTGTTTTGCAAGGCTTTGATTTTAATTGCGAAATGCTTGTTTCCTGCCTGCTGCAGTATAAATGCAATCATTGCTGCTTGGTCTGCTGCTGGACGTTTTGTTGTATATTTTGCTTTACATTTTCCTCTATCTTAACATTTTCCTGTATATTTATTTTAGACAGTTTATTTGCTGCATCCTTTGCGGATTTTTTAAGATCCGGATTTGCCGTTATTTTTTGAACTCTTTGAAAATCATTTTTGGCCTGTTCAATTTTATTCAGATTCAGATAGGCAACGCCCCTGTTGAATATGGAATAGTCGGTTTGATAATTCAAATTTGCAGATGCAGTATAGTGGGTTATTGCTTTGTTATATTGTTTTTTCTTCAGATAAATGGTTGCCAGATGATAGTGGCTCTCTCCCGGCATCAGATTGGCGTTGATGCATTTTTCAAAATAGGTTATAGCCTTATTGTAATCCCCGGTATTGTAGTACGACAACGCCAGATAAATCCAGGGGTCGGAATTATCAGGATATGTGTTAACAAACAATTCCAAATCCGATATGGCTTCTTTGTAGCGATTAATCGTATTATAAGCCAACCCTCGTTGGAATGCCGACAATTCGGGCTGATAAGACAGCTCTATTGCTGAAGAGAAGTCATTGACAGCTTCTTCATATTTTTCCAGCTGAATATGGGATACTCCTCTGTAGAAGTAAACTTTTCCCTTATCAACCTTTTCATTATCATCGGCTGTTTCCAAGTATTTTGAATAGTATTCAATGGTATTTTCGTACTGCTCCAGATTAAATGAGCAATCACCCAAAGCCAGATATACCTTCTCCTTGTCCTCTGTATCAGGCAGATAATCAAGGGCGGATATGTAAGAATCGAGTGCTTTTCCATAGTTTCCCAAAGCGAAATGCATATCCCCCGAAAGAGTATACAGAGTGCCGTTTTCAGGTTCCAATTCGAGCAGGGTGTTGATATCTTTAAGTGCATACTCATAGTTTTCCTGGCTTATATAGATGTTGGCCCGGGCAAGCAGTACTTCTCTGTTATTGGGATTGTGCTGCAAGGCTTTGTCATAGTCCATTAATGCATTTTCATAATCCTTTTTTTCGTAATAGAGATGTCCCCTGATTTCATGTATTTCAGTCAGTGAAGGATCCAGTGAAAGCGCAACTGTGTAGTCATGTATTGCTGAGCTGTATCTGTATATACTGGCATTTATGTTCCCTCTTAAAACATATAATTCGGCAATATCATTTTCCGACAGAGCAATGGCTGTGTTTATATCATCCAGGGCACCCTGATAGTCCTTATTCAACAGTTTTTCTTTGCCGCTTGCCATTAAAGCGTAAACATTTTGAATTACCGGGTTTTCGGCGGAGGAATCTTCAGGGGTTCCGTCATTTGCAAAAAGATGTGTATATGGCAGGACTCCCCCAATTAAGTATACTGTAACCATGGCAGAAAGAAGGAATGCGAGAAACCTTTTTCTTTTTTTTATTTTTTCCACACCGGTTGAGATATTCATATGGATGCCTCCACTATTGGATTTAAGGCAGCTTCTGCTTTAATTTGCATTAAATGGCATGGTGAATTTTTGATATTCTTATTCCGTATATTTCCGTGCAGGGTTTCGCTGACTATCTTGAGCAGCGCTTGTTTTTCATAAACTGCGGATACTTCTTCTGCCAAATATAATAAAAGTGACGTGCTGTATTTTATGCCTGTGTAAAATAATTGCAGTTCGTTTATTCCGGAATCTTAAATTATTTATATATTACCATAAATTTAGCAAATTCGCCATATTTTTAAGTTGCATATGGAAAATTATTGTATGATAGGCATTCGTTTGTTAATATATGTATATACGTGTGTTCTTGCAAATATTGAATTCGTCAAAATACGGGGCAATGCCGGCAAAGCATACAATGTTCAAGTGAAGTGTCGTTGTTTTTTCCAAAAAACGCGTTATTTTTGAAAATCTATTGAAAAAAATTACATAATTTTTGTAATATATGCTAATAATGCCTACTTATACCAATCTAGGGAGTAACCGGGGAAAAGGGTGAGCAGTTTGGATAAGTTTAAAAAGTGGGTTTATCGATCACTTATCATTTCTCTCCTGTGTATAATCATATCATGCCTGCTAGGGGCGTTCGCGACCGTTTCGTATGCAGATGAACAAATTACTCCTGAAGATCAGTCCGGCACTCAACTGGAAAAATTTACCGTTTTATTTAATCTTGGCGATGATGTGGAAGGCGAAGCGCCTGAATCAATGGAAGTTGAGCCCGAAACAAGCATAACCCTTCCCGATGCTGAACAATTCTCAAAAGAGGGCTACACATTTGCAGGCTGGAACGATGGGCTGGATACATACTCACCCGGAGACAGCTATACAGTCAATAGCAACGTTGTTTTCACTGCTCAATGGGAG
>DGEI01000002.1:0-5453 GCA_002385885.1 Firmicutes bacterium UBA3930 | reverse complement strand
CAATGGGAGAAAAACCCGGAGAAGAGGATCACCGGTTATAATAAATTCACGGGTATAGTTTTATCAGGTGATGAGTACATATATGATCTGGATTTACTGAAAGGCAGCGGCAAACTGCCGGAAAAGGCAGAATTGGTGTATGAATACGGAGAAGAATCTACCGTAGAAGTTGATATAAAAGGCTGGCAAGGCGAATTTGACGGTTCGATGACCGGCACATATGCATTGACAGCTATATGGGAGGTACCCGAGGGATACATATTGGATGAAGAAGGATTAACAGTAACGATAAATGTGGTTGTTGAGACCCCTCAAACCAATCCCGAAACCGTAACAATCGATTACGAACCCGGAAATGAGTTTATAGTTAACGGAACCGATGAGAATGATGTAATAAAGATAGTCAGCCTGGATGGGGGAATAATCCAAATCACCATAATTACTGACGGTGAAGTTACGCATATCTACGAATTATCCAACAAAAAGAAAATTGTTATAGACGGCAAAGACGGGGATGATACGATATATTTGGATTTAAGCGGAAAGTCCGCCGGATTAACTGACCTGGTCATTTTAGGCGGAAAAGGGAAAGATACGGTTACCCGGTCTGACAATGCGGGTACTGATTTGGACCTGGGGAATGTTGACATCCTGATAAAGGCGGAGAAGGTGCTTTTTGAAAGCCAGCAGGAGTTAAAATTCAAGGCAGAAAATCTGACAATAAATGCAGCACCAACCGAATCATCAAAGTTTTATGAAGCACAAAACATAAAGGTAGTATTCCGAAATGTTGATTTTGAAATAACGGGCGATTTTAAAGTAGATGCAACAACGTATATAAGCAACGGGCAGGAAGTGGAAGACGGAGAAAACGGACAGGGAGCAAAGGCGGTATACGAAATAGACATACAGGATGAAAGTTCCACATCCGAAAATATAGTTGAAACTGCATTGGAAGAAGTAATAGATGGTATAGATGATACATTAAAGACGGTGGTAAACGCGGCAACCGTTTCGGTAGAAGTGGAGCTTGATACGGCAAAGGTATCGGCAAGCAATGTTTCGATAAAAACCACTAACGATATTGAGATGAAGACGGGTTCGGGCGTTGTACCCCTGACGGTGACCGTTGCGGACCTCATATCAAACATAACCATAAAGGGCAGTTCTCTGATTAATTCAGCAAATGACATTTTGTTAAGCGCATATGCAAATATTCAGGCCACGGCAGACGCTTCATCAAATATTCCCATTCCTCTGTCGGTAGCAGTGATGGTACTGACCAGCCATGTAGGATTATCGGTAACGGATACGAGCAGGCTAACGGCCGGAAAAGATATAACTCTTGAGGCTGTGAATAACATAGACACAAAAAATCTGTCAAACAGAGGGCAAAGCCGGCAAAGCGGAGGGTTCAATGCAGTCACGGCAGCAAATCAGAACACGAAAGCAGCCCTGGAGGGTGAAGCTTCGGCACAGGCGTCAAATCTTACAATTCGCTCACAACAAACTAATAAAACGCAAACCTATGCCGATAATGTGTCCGGCGAGGAAGAAGATGGCGATGAAGGAGACGGAAGCGGCGAAAACGGCCAGGGTTTTTCCTTTAAGGATATACTTACAATCATTTCAAGCATCAAAAGCCCCACAGATCAGAATAAGCCGTTAATAAAAGCGGAAACCACGGATGAAATAGAAAATTCGTTTAACCATGTATCCGAAGGATTCGCCTATGATGAAGGACAAGGATTTGCAGGCAGATTCAGCTTTGGGGCACCGGCGCAGCTTGTTGGGGCGGTAGGAGTAGCTGTAGTAAATTCAAATAATGAAGCTTCCATCAAAACAACGGCTCTGATTGATATAGCTGAAAAAATATCCGTTTTGGCCGAAGCGTTAACAAAGAATATTGTAATAGCCGATGCATCGGCAATTGATGAAAATTATGCCGGGTATAATCCGGGAATGCCTTTCGGCCTCGGTGTGGGAGTGGCCGTCGGGCTCGTAAACCATAAGAATTACTCTTTTGTAGAAGGCTCGGATTTAAAAGCCAATGCAATTCAGGTTAAGGCATATACCCTGGATAACGACAACCAGGAGAAGGGTAATCTGCTAACCGTGGGTTCAAAGGCAGGTTTCAATGAAGCGGCGTTCGGGCTCGGAGGAGCTGTATCAATCGGCATATACAGCGGAGAGAACAAGGCGTATATAGGCGATAACACCAAAATCGAATTAACCGGGAATACTGATACTTCATTAATAAGCATAGAATCAAGGGACATTTCTGAAACTGAGATAGTTGCGGATGCCAGCTCCCAGGACCAGGGAGACGCATGGAATTGGGTCTACAATGCAAAGAGGCAGCTGGGTAAACCGGTGCCGCAGGACGGACAAGGCATTATAAAAACAGGTATAGGCTCAGGAGTAGCGGTTTCCATATTTGACAATGATGTAACCGCAAGAATGGGAAAGGTAACGATAAGCGGCATCGTAGTTAAGGACCTGAAAGTTGAGGCTGACAGCAGGGGCAGCAACGATACATCGGCAGCGGCGGGAGAGGCAGGCGGAATATGTATAGTACCCGTAGTGGCGGTTAATACGGTTAACAACCGCGTAAAGGCAATAATGGAAGCTTTTCACAATAATCCTGTCAAAGCAAGCGGAACTGTCATGGTAAGCGCATCGGGCAACAGAACTACGCTGACCGAGGCAAATGCGGAAGCCGGCGGGGCAAAAGTGGCAGTCGGAGCGGCGGTAGCAATCGGGATAATTGACATGCTGGAAGAGGCGGTACTCGATCGCAGTATTGGTACTTCAAGCCAGCGGCCCGGCTCGGTTTCGGTTACAGCGATCGGTGTAAATTCCAACGAGGTAACAGCTTATGCGGGAGAAAACGGCGGTAAGAATGATTCCGATGATAGCGGACAGGGCAGTGCAGGTTCCATAACCAACCTGTTTGGCAGGACGACCGGTGTAATAAGTTCTCTCAGGGGTTCCAGGGGCCTTGCTCAAACCGGGACGGTTAATACTGCGGGAGAGCAGAAGGCGGAAACACCTGAAGGAATTCTGACCTTTGCTGCCTCCGTTGCATTAACGGTTGTGAACAGCGAAACCATATCGGTGATCGGCAAAGAGAGTCCTGTGAAAATATATACCGGAAATCTTTCCATTATAACCCGCACAAACAAGGATGCAGTTGCAAACGCAAATGCATCCGCAGTTAACGGTTCCCCCTATCAGGAAGATTCGAAGGTGGGCATTGGTGCCGCGGCGGCCATTATTAACATACGAACTGTAAATAACGCCGTCCTTGGAAAAAATCGGAAATGTACGCAACAGGGGATGTGGAGATAAGAACCATAATGGAAGAAATTGAGGAGACAACCCTTGATGAAGAGGGGGAAGAGACAGGCGACAAAAATGCTGAACATAATTACGGAGTGGCAGCCCAGGCGGGTGCCGGAGGTTCCGTATTCAGCATTGCAGGGGCTGTGGCCGTAAGTATAATTGATTCGGCTTTTAAGGTTTCGGTTGATGGGATTTTAGAGTCCGGTACAGGGAAGATCGATATGGAAGCCAATGCGGTGCAGTATGTACAGACGATTGCAGCCGCAGAGCCGGTACGGTCCATAGCAGGAAAGCGAATAAGGAGGCGGAACAACAGAAACAATAAGGGACCAAGCGGAAAAGTGGGTATAGGAGCATCCTTTGCTCTGGCAGATATAAAAACCAATGTTTCGGTTAAAACAGCCAACGGTGCTGTATTAAAATCAGCCCGGGAGGTTAAGGCCAAATCCAACTTTACCAACCGGGTAACTACAAAGGCTGAATCCGGAGATGATGTAATCGAAGACGACGAAGGCATATCTGATAAGTTAACCGGGCTTTTAACGGGCCTGAAAAACAAATACAGCAAGACGGCACTGGATGCTGCGGTGGCCATATCAATAATAGATATGACCGTGGAAGCAGTACTGGGCGCGTCACAGGATCCGGATATACCGAATATAACCGCTGGTGGGAATTTAATTGTTGAGGCCGGATTAAACAGCATTATAAAGACCACATCAGGTTCAACTGCGAAAGCAACCAATGCGGCTGGCGGTGCCGCGCTGTCCTTAAATATAATCGACGGCACGGTAAAAGCGGACATGGGCGGTTATGCAGATGTTACCGGTGATGTGAAAATAACGGCAAAAGCATATACCGTGGACGAAAGCGATGCCCAGGCGACGGCAAAGGGTGTCCAGCTGCAAAGATGGTATCATAAATTAGGTATTCAAATCAAAGATGTTATTAAAGGGCATTTTGGGGGGGAAGACAGCGATCTCCCTGCTTCACAAAAAGTGCTCAAAGGTGATGATCCGCTTCTTAAAGATAAAAATATAAGTGAATATACCAAAACCAAAAATGTTGATGAGAAAACCGGCGAAACTTCAGAAGGTTTCAAAATAAGTGTTGCGGCAGCCGTGGCCATCAGCATCATTGAGCATGACGTGATCGCATCTGTATCCGGAAAGATTAAAAAGGCAGCTTCTATTGCTGTTACTGCAGAAAACGAAAACAATTTTATCACTAATGCCAGCGGCAGCGCCGTTAACAACGGCAATGCAATTTCCGTTGCCGTGGCGGTAGCTGTTAATAATTCAAAGACTCATGCGGTCCTCGGCAGTGTTGAGAATACCGAAGGGAATATAACCGTTAAAGCAAATACCATTCATAATTTAAGCGAAGGGTACAAAGATAAAATATCGGTTGTGGCTATAGCCGGTTCAAAAGCCGGACAGGATGGATTGTTCGGTGCGGCCGGTGCGTTGTCCGTACTTGTTTCCAATGCCGAAACCAGGGCATATATACCAGGCAATTCATCAATAAGCACTTCCGGAAACCTGACAATAGAAGCAAGGGAAAAGAGCAAGCTGGCAATTCGCTCCTGGGGCGGAACCTTTATCAAAGGTACATCGGGCAATCAGGGTCAGAACGGCGGTTCCGGCTCATCGGAGATAACTGTCGGTGTAGGTGCGGCATTTGCCATACTTTATGCCAACAATCAAATAGTTGCATATATCGGCGACGGTTCTGCCATCACCGCCAAATCTGTAAAGGTATCCTCTGTAAAGGAAAAGGTTGATTATACCGATTGGGAGTATCCGTGGGATGATCTGATAGATATATTGTCATCCGATGATCTTAAGGATGCGTTCAAACCGGAGAAAAATGATGAATCAACCGGTATATCGGTAAACAAAGAAAAACTGGAACCGATCATTAATAAATTGAAAGAAATGGATTTAAAACTGGAGATAGAAGAGTATCTGAACTTTATTGCCAGGAACAACTATTATATTGAAGCAGCGGGTGGTATCTTAATTACCGGCTCATCAGAGACCGGTTTATCGGGAGCGGGCTCATTTGCCATAATGTATTTCAATACAGTAGTGTTGCATTAAATAGAT
>DGEI01000020.1:32194-34370 GCA_002385885.1 Firmicutes bacterium UBA3930 | reverse complement strand
GGTGTACATCCGTGGGAATTCTATCAGGTCATCTATTTAGGCGGAGATATCAGGTTAGGATTCAAGGATCCTAAGCAAACAGGTCAGATTGTAGACTATCAAGTAAAGACTAAATTGTCATCCGGTGAAGAGGTAGACTGTGTACAATTGGTCAATGACCTGTTCTACACCAGGGATAGGGATAAGCAGGTTGAAATCGTTAAGAAACTTGCTGAAGCTACCAACTCCTTGGTACCAATAATGCCTATCGGTGAAAAGACCGCTCCGTTCAAGGTTTACAACGAGAAGCTGACATATCCTGAAGACCCGATTGCACCTGAATGGTACGGCGGTGCTAACGACCGTGTATGGCTGAGACAGATCAAGCATGGTCTGATGTATTTCGCAGACTAATAAAAAATTGCTTGATTTCATAACAGGTTAAAGTATTTTGGGGAAGAGATTTACCTAAAAAGGGTAAACTCTCTTCCCCAAAATACGATAATAAGAGTTTTATTTGAAAAATCTGCCTATGTTAATTAATGGGGGGAGAAAAAGTTGATATGGATTAAACGAATATTAGTCATGATAGTTACTGTCTTTTTCGCGATGACCTTGACATTTATTTTAATTCGAATAATGCCCGGCGATCCGGTTGAAACGCTGGCTATGGATATGGTAAGAACTCAGGGTATGAACTTTGAAGAAGCATATAAACAAGCAAAAGCGGCACTTAACTATGATCCGGAGACCCCCATACTGGAACAATATATGAGCTTTGTAAGAGGGTTGGCTACATTGAATTTCGGCAATTCAATGATTTACAAAAAACCGGTTATGCATATTATCGGAGGGTCATTGCCCTGGACAATCTTTTTATTGTCAATATCAACATTTCTGGCATTTATGTTAGGAATAATAATTGGTATGTATGTTGCCTGGAAAAGAAAAACCATTATTGATCCTATTATGTCGGTTTATGCTTCTATTATGAGTTCCATACCAAACTATATTGTGGCTTTATTGTTAATTCTTATCTTTGCTGTCGGGCTTAAAGTTCTGCCAAGCAGAGGCGCATATGATTCCACTGTTGAGCCCGGATTCAACTGGAAATTCTTTGCCAATGTATTTAAGCATTCAATATTGCCGGTAGGCGCTTTCTTCCTGACCACGGTTGGCAACTGGGCATTAGCAATGAAGGGTAACGCAATCAGCGTATTAGGTGAAGACTATGTTAATGCAGCAAGAGCCAGAGGGTTAGGCCAGAGACGTATTATATTCAGTTATGTAGGAAGAAATGCTTTGTTACCCCTGGTGACAAACCTGGCAATTACATTCGGAATGATGTTTGGAGGTTCACCTCTAATAGAGAACATATTTGCTTATCCCGGTATCGGATACTTTTTAAACCAATCGATAGGACGAAGAGATTTCATGCTGATGCAGGGCATGTTTTTAACGATTACTGTAGCAGTAGTTATTTCTAATTTCTTAGCTGACATATTGAACTCAGTATTAGATCCAAGGCTAAGATCGTAATCCGGGCCTGGTCATATAACATTATTCTGACCAAGTTGCTTTATTGAGATAGGAGGGAGATTAGTTGAAAGATTTCTTTGCAGTTATATGCAGAAACAGAAGAGCTCTTGTGGGAATGATTCTGTTAGGAATTTTTCTTTTGATAGCCATTGTCGGACCAATAATTGTTCCCTTGGAAACAGCTACAAATTATTCACAAAGATATCAATTACCTTCTTTAAAACATCCCTTTGGAACCGATTATGCCGGACGTGATACATTCCAGCAGTTTGTGCATGGTTCGAGAAATGTTATCACGGTATCATTTGTTACGGCGATTTTTACTATTCTGATTGCTTTCATAGTTGGTACGACGGCCGGTATCATGGGTGGAAGAGTTGATACCATAATTACCTTTATAACCGATATAATGTTAACCGTTCCGAGTTTCCCTGTAATGATGGTGTTGTCTTTAGCCGTTACAATTACAGATCCCATATCATTCGGACTGGTATTGAGTATTTGGTCCTGGGCAGGTTTGGCCCGTGCTATTCGTTCACAAATCCTTTCGTTAAAACAGAGAGATTTTATAGAGGCAAGCCGGGTGTTGGGCTTGAGTGTTCCCCATATAATATTCTCAGAATTACTGCCGAATATAACCTCATACCTGTCTCTTATA
>DGEI01000020.1:0-32116 GCA_002385885.1 Firmicutes bacterium UBA3930 | reverse complement strand
GTATAAGAGACAGGGTTTGGCCCGTGCTATTCGTTCACAAATCCTTTCGTTAAAACAGAGAGATTTTATAGAGGCAAGCCGGGTGTTGGGCTTGAGTGTTCCCCATATAATATTCTCAGAATTACTGCCGAATATAACCTCATACATCGCTATAAATTTCATAATGATAATGAGAAATGCCATAACTGCCAGTGTAGGTTTAATGGTACTGGGCTTAGTTCCATTTTCATCTACCCACTGGGGCATGATGCTGCAGATGGCAGTAGGTACGTCCGGAGCGATGTACGGTTCAAGCGCGATTATATACCTTTTGGTTCCAATAATAGCTATCACATTATTCCAAATGGGATGTCTTTTCTTCGCTAATGGTTTGGACGAAGCTTTGAATCCGAGATTACGTACACAATAGTAATGGGGTGAATTATGTGGGAAAAGAGATATTAAAATTAAAAAATATTACAGTAGAGTTTCAGTTAAGACAAGGAATAATAAGAGCCGTTGACAACGTTTCGCTTGATGTATTCAGGGGCGAAATTATAGGTGTAGTCGGTGAAAGCGGCAGCGGAAAATCCACTTTAGCATCTACTTTACTGAATATGGTATCCGCTCCCGGAATAATAAAAAACGGGGAAATATACTATCAGGATAAAGAGATGTTAAAATTAAGCGAAGAAGAGTACAGGCAGTACCGCAGCCGCGATATATCAATGGTTTTCCAGGCGGCACAAAATGCATTGAATCCCGTGCTTACAATCAGAGATCATTTCTTCGATACTGTAAAAGCACATTCAAACATGTCGGAAAAGGAAATCGTTGATAAAGCATGTATGCTTATGGAATATGTAAGATTACAGCCAAAGCAGGTTCTTGATTCTTATCCCCACCAGTTAAGCGGCGGAATGAGGCAAAGGGTTATAATTGCTTTGAGTCTGAT
The DNA here is from genome assembly GCA_002385885.1 of Firmicutes bacterium UBA3930. Taxonomy (GTDB): domain Bacteria; phylum Bacillota; class Clostridia; order Caldicoprobacterales; family Caldicoprobacteraceae; genus DTU074. Next base: position 31,182 of record DGEI01000020.1, on the reverse strand, counting down.
GCTGGATCCTAATATTCTCATTCTCGATGAACCTACTACGGCCCTTGACGTTATTACACAGGCTTATATTATAGATTTGCTTGCTAATATCCATAACGACTCTGATATTACCATGTTGTTCCTGACGCACGATCTGTCTATTATAGCAAAAATTGCTGACAGAGTGGCGGTAATGTACGCAGGGAACATTGTGGAAGTAGGCACTGTGGAAGATATATTCTATAATCCGATACATCCTTATACTAGCGGTCTGATACATGCGATACCTTCTCTTGTTGACGATTTATCAGCCAGAAGGCCTATTCCGGGCTCACCTCCGAATTTGCTGGATCTGCCGGACGGCTGCCGTTTTGCACCCAGATGCGGTTATCATTTGGGAGGCTTTTGCGACGGAACCGTGCAGGGGGACCTTGTAGAAGTAATGCCGGGAAGATTTTCGACATGTTTAGAATGGGAAAGGATGGTTAAGTAAATGGGACCTTTGATTGAATTAAAAAATATTCAAATGATTTTTGAAAACAGAAGCAGCTTGTTTGCCCAAAAGCGTCGGGTACAGGCTATTGAAAGTGTTGATATGGAAATAAAAGAAGGCCAGATATATGCTTTGGTTGGAGAAAGTGGTTGTGGGAAAACTACTCTTGGCAAAATCATATGCGGTTTGTTGAAACCCTCAGAGGAAGGAGTTTATTTTAACGGTAAAAACGTATGGAGATTGCGGGGAAAAGAGTTTACTGATTACAGAAGAAGCGTACAGCTGGTTCACCAGGATTCCTATGCGGCTTTGAATCCTGCCAGGACAATTTTCCAATCCTTAAGCGCGCCTTTGTTCAGGTATAAAATAGCAAAAAACAGAAACGAAGCTTACGAGCATTTGGAAGAATTATTCGAAATGGTAGGTTTAACGCCGGCTGAACAGTTCCTGTACAAATATCCTCACCAGCTCAGCGGCGGGCAAAGGCAGAGGATCCTATTAGCCAGGGCCTTGTCGATAAAACCCAAGCTCATTGTGGCTGATGAACCTGTATCGATGGTAGACGTTTCTTTGCGGATATCGCTGCTGAATCTCATGCTGGACATGAATGAGAAGTTTGGTATTTCATTTGTATACATTACTCACGATTTGGCCACTGCCAGGTATATAGCCGCAAACGGGAATATAGCAGTCATGTATTTGGGTAAGATTGTCGAGTATGGCCAGCTTGATAATGTTTTGAGCAAGCCAAGGCATCCTTATCTGCAGGCTTTATTGTCTGCTGTTCCGATCCCCAACCCCAAAATCGCAAGATCCATGAAACCGCTTCCTCTAAAGAGTCTGGATATGCCTGATCCTACCAATCCTCCCTCCGGATGCCGCTTCCATCCAAGGTGTCCGTACGGTGAAGAGCGCTGCAGCAGGGAAGTGCCTGAATTAGCAGCTGTAGAGGAGGATAGGTTTGTAGCATGTCATCTGGTAGAAAAGATTCCGGAATGGAAATGGGGACAATAAACAGGTTTTTAAAGATAGTTATTCATTCCGTATGTGTTTTCATCGTTTTGTCTTTGATAGCTGTACCGTTTGTTCAGAGCGGAACTGCTGAGTACTATGTATTGATTTTGTCTCTGATAATAAATGGTCTTACAGTCGCCGGCATTTTTTTGAGCAGGCGTATTATTAAAAAAATAATTAAGAGTTCAAATTCAGAAGAAAAGGAGAGCGATGAAGAAAAAGAGGAGTGAAACACAACAGGAAGCTGTAACGTTTATGTAACAGAAACAGTATCATTCAGGAAACTATTTTCAACTTTATATTAAAAATAAAAGAGGAGGTAATGAACGTGAGTTACAAGAGCACAATGAAAACAGGTTTTATTGGATGGGTGTACACACCACCGAAGGAATTGGGGTTAAGGGAGCCAATGGACATCGTAAAGTGGCAGATTGACAAGTCGGAAGAACTGGGGTGTACTGTTTTTCAACCCGGTTTCCCCTGTCCGGAAGACGATGATTCTTTAAAATACCTCAGAGATTATGCCGGATCCAAGAATATTGAGCTGGAATTCAGGGCTCCGTACGAAATATTCAGCGCTGCCGGCCCCAATGCAGCAGAAGCTGCTGCAGCCATAAAAGAAGGAATCAGAAAGGGCAAACTGATAGGCGCTAATATATTGCGTACAGGATATGGAAGATTCCATATTGATACAACAAGGTTCAGCAAAAATATTCCGGTGAAACAGCATCTGGAGACCCTTGCAAACAATCTGAAAGAAGCAGCCAAGATATTTGAGGATGAAGGGGTATATTGCGCAATAGAAAATCATTGCGACTTTACAGGGAAAGAATGGGCAGAGGTTTTCGCCGCAGTCGGTTCTCCTTATATAGGCTGTGCCCTTGATACCGGAAACGGTTACACCGTTTACTGCGACCCCAATGAGGATGTTGAAGTATTGGCTGAGTACACAATAACCACCCATATCAAGGATATGGCTGTTATTCCGTATGATTCCAAGGGCGACCTGATACCCTTCCAGGCAAGAGGAGTCGTTCTCGGAGAAGGAAATGTGGACATACCGCGCACCATTGATATACTTGACCAGAAGTGTCCCCATGCAAACGGCTTACACTTGGTATTGGAACTTGGATGGGCCAACTATGTGGATGACGTTCCCAGGGATATCCAGAACAGAGAATTGACCGAAAAGTGCCTGGTATACTTACATGACCTGCTGAAAAAGTAATAAGCAATATAACCAATCATTAACTTAACAAATGAAAATATATTTATAAATGAGGTCAGGGGGAAGATAAACATGTCAAAGAAAGTTTTGGTAACAGGCGGTGCAGGAAGGTTAGGAAATTACGTAGCACCTTATTTAAAGAGCAAAGGGTATAAGGTAACAACTTTTGATATCAATCTACCTGCTCCTGATTCAAGAAATGCCAAGGAACACATACCGTTTGTCAAAGGCGACCTTTTATCACTGGGTGACTGCATGAGGGCAATTGCTCATGCGGAAGCCGATGTCATAGTTCATCTGGGAGCTATTCCTTTTAACACTGAGATACAGGCTCCTTATGCAAAGGAATATGACCGTTACCTGCAAAACGGTGCAAGGTTCACGCAGAGGATGGATGAAGATCTTACCATGAAAACCAATACAATGGGAACATATTACCTGTTGGACGCTGCACGCAGGCTTGGCGTTAAAAAGATCGTTTTCACCAGCACATATTATGTTCTCAGGTTTGGTTTCATGCTCAGCGGCAAACGTTTTATGCCCGAATACCTGCCAATAGATGAAGAGCATCCCTGCGATCCTGAAGATACTTATGGACTGAGCAAACTCCTTGGAGAAGAGATCTGCAGGTCGTTCTCCAATGGTTACGGGATAGATGCTGTTGTATTAAGGCTTCTCGGTGTATATTATCCTGACAGCGAGTTCGCAAAAATGGTATATAAGTTTGGTGTAAACGTACCTCCGATTGAAAATGAAAATGAGGGATATATAGTCGGAAACACATACCAATATGTTGATGCCAGAGATATAGCAAGGCTGGTTGAACTTTCAATTGAAGCAAAGAACCTTAATCCCTTTGAAGTGTTCTATGCGATAACAGATTCAGTATATACCGAGCCTACAACGGAAGTTATAGCAAAGAGATGGCCCAATCTTGCTGAAATGGGCAAGGACATACCCGGAACAGAGGGTATTATCAGCTTTGATAAAGCAAGAAGGTTGTTAGGATACGAACCTGCTTATTCCTGGAGAGATGGTAAGAACGAGAGCAGCGATTTTTAACAACTGAAAGGAGAGGGATCATTTTGTACAGAAGGCTTAAGGTTGGACATACCGGAATTACATGGTTCGATAATGAGGCGGAAAATGCAATTAAAACAATTGCCAAGCTCGGGTTTCACGGAGCTGAAATATTTGGCTGGGTTCTGAATTCAATGAAACAGGAAGGTAAATTGGATCTGTTTGAAAAATACGATTTGCCTTTGGTATCAAGCTATTTCTCATTGGATATTATGAATCCGGCAAAGAAAGAAGAAGCCCTTCAGAAGCTTGATACGTGGGCTAAGATTTTGGTTGAAAAAGGCGGCAGGTATGTAACGTTGGGCGGAGACATGTTCAACAGAAAAGGTTACGATTTCAATGAACATAAGAGCTATATCGTAAGTTTTGTCAATGAAATAGGCAAAATATTGAACGATATGGGCTTAGTGTTAGGTTTCCATCCTCATACAGGCACGCCTGTCGAAACCAGGGAAGAGATTGAAAGCTTTATGGACAGCGTTGACACAACCTATGTAGGTTTTTCTCCTGACGTGGGACAGATACAAAAAGGCGGAAGCGATCCGATAGATATAGTCAACAAATACCTGTCCATCATTAAGCTTGTGCATCTTAAAGATTTCTGCGGAAAGGTCGAGTATGACGAAGACGGACGGGAAATTGACACATCGGGTTACCTGGCCTATTGTCCATTGGGAGAAGGGGTAGTTGATCTGCCGAAGATTCTCGACATAATGGAAAACTCCGATTTCGACGGCTATATTATGGCTGAGCTGGACAGGGGGCCGGAGATGCCCATATCTGCAGAAGAGGCAGTACAGCGTAATGCCGAGTATCTAAAGAAGCTGAACTTCAAATTTGTAGAAAGAAACATAGAATAGTTAAGGGAGAGAGATGCAAAATGCCTGAAGCAAAGAAACTGAAATATTTCGTGAATGGGGAATGGCATGAATCCAAAACCGACAGATATATGGATGTGTACGATCCAAGCACGGGCGAAGTTATAGCAAAGGCTCCCCAATGTACTTCGGAAGAAGTACTGAGAGCTGTTGAAGCTGCAGAAAAAGCGTTCCCTGAATGGTCAAATACTCCGGTAATGAAAAGAGTTCAGGTTTTGTATAAGCTCAGAGAGCTGATGCTTGAACACCTGGATGAATTGACCGAACTGGTCTGCAGAGAAAACGGCAAAGTATGGGGAGAAGCCGAAGGGGAGGTTCAAAAGGTTATCGAACATATTGAACACGCTTGCAGTATGCCTTCCCTTTTGATGGGTGAATCCCTGCTGGACACTTCCAGAGGGTTCGATACCGTGTTATACCGGGAACCCGTGGGAGTATTCGTAGGAATTGCACCTTTCAATTTCCCTGCCATGATACCAATGGGATGGATGATGCCCTTGTGTATTGCTGCCGGCAACACTTTTGTGTTGAAGGCAGCAAGCATGACTCCCATGACATCCATGAGAATAACCGAACTGCTGGTTGAAGCCGGATTGCCGGAAGGGGTTGTAAATATAGTAACCTGCAGCAGGAGAGAGATTGATTTGTTAATTCAACATCCGGCTGTCAAAGGTGTATCTTTTGTCGGTTCAACCCCGGTAGGCAGAATAATATATGAAAAAGCAGCAGTTAACGGGAAGCGTGTCCAGATCCTGTGCGGAGCTAAAAACCATGCCCTTGTTATGGAAGACGCAGCCCTTGAACAGTCTGCAAGAGCTATTATCAACGCTTCCTTTGGCTGTGCCGGTGAAAGATGTATGGCATTGCCGGTTGTTGTGGTACAGGAAAGTATTGCCGACAAGCTGGTATCACTGATAAAAGAGTTTGCACAAAGCCGGGTTGTCGGGCCTGCTTATGACAAAAAATCCGAAATGGGTCCGGTGATCTCCGCCGACCATAAGGAAAATGTAATTGGGTGGATCAATAAAGGGATCGAAGAAGGGGCCAGTCTGGTACTTGATGGCAGAGACATCGTTGTAAAAGGCTATGAAAACGGTTTTTATATTGGCCCTACCATACTGGATCATGTTGAACCCGGTATGACTGTCGGCGATGAGGAGATTTTCGGGCCGGTGCTGTGTATAAAGAGGGTAAAAGACTTTGAAGAAGGGGTAAACCTGATCAATTCAAACCCCTACGCCAACGGAGCGGTTATCTTTACCCAGAATGGATATTACAGCAGAGAGTTTGTGAAGAGAATCCACGGAGGTATGGTCGGAGTAAATGTAGGCATACCGGTACCTGTAGGGATTTTCCCCTTTACAGGACATAAGGATTCTTTCTTCGGAGACCTTCATGCGCTGGGTAAAGACGGAGTAAGGTTCTTTACCGAAACTAAAGCCGTTACCACAAGATGGTTTGATGAAAAAGAAAAGAAGGCCGAAGATGTTGATACATGGGACGGCACCCTGATAAGCAGAGGTTAAAGATGAACCTGGAAAAAAGGAGAGTTGTGCAATGATTGTGGAATGCCCATCTTTCAAAATTCAGACCGAAATAAATTTTATGGACAAAAAATGCATTGTCACCGATCTGAGCCATGATATAAGCAAGGATGACCCGGTTTTTGTCGGTCATCAGAAAACTATCATGTGGGATCACCTTACCCATGAAGAAACCCAAAAAATGGGGTTAACTAAACCGCCTTATTCTTATAAAGTGGTGGGTATCACTATATGTGACCATACGGGTACTCATGTGGATGCTATTAACCATGTTGTAACGGAACCTGACGCACTTTCTATAGACAGGCTTCCCCTGGAATGGTTTATGACTCCCGGTGTCTGGTTTGATTTTTCCCATAAAGAACCAAACAGCTACATCACCAGGGCCGATATTGATGAGGCCCTTGAAAAAACCGGTGTTACAATAAAGCCGCAGTCGGTAGTATTGTACTACACCGGCTGGTACAAGAAATGGAAAGACAGGTACGAATACATCAAGAATTATCCCGGCCTTGACAGGGAAGCAACGGAATACTTATCCGACTTAGGGGCCGTTATAATCGGAGCTGACGCTCCCAGCATAGACAGCTATCATGAAGTAAAGGTTGTAATGGTACAGCCTGCTCATATAGTATGCAGGGAACGAAGGATCCTAAACATTGAGAACCTGGCAAACGTTGACCTGATACCTTCACACGAATTCTGGTATGTAGGCCTGCCGTTAAAATTCAGGGGTGCTACCGGTTCACCATTTAGAGGGGTTGCTATTGTTCCTGTCGAAGAATGATAACAGCTTAAGATCTTTTGCGAAATAATTGAAAGGGGAGATTTGGTGTGGTCAAGGAAAAAGTAGCTATAGCTCATACTACTTCTGACATTGGGGGTCCGGGTAGTTATTCCAGGGAACAACTGGATATAGTTAAGGATATGATACGGCAAGTGGCAGAAGGTTCAATGGGCGGTATGGACAAGATAGTCAAAGAAGGAGACAAAGTCCTTATCAAGATCAATACCGTTGTTCCTTCTCCTCCGGAGAACGGTTTTACAACCGATCCAAGAGTTCTTGAAGCGTTAATTGAACTGATAAAGGAACAGAATCCTTCCAAAATACAGATAGGTGAACGCTGTGCTCAGGGAGCCGATACTATGAAGGCTATGATTGAGTGCGGCATTAAGGACGTCGCAGACAGGACCGGCGCGGAACTGGTACCCTTTGACAATGTACCCTTTGAAATGTTCAAGATTGATAAACCGGTAAGCTTTAATGAATTCCCGGTACCAAAGCCCATACTGGATGCAGACGTATATATCGGCCTTCCCAAAATGAAAGTGCATATTCATACTGCATTGACATGCGCGCTGAAACTCCAGTTTGGCAACCTGCCGGACTATGACTGGATGGCAAGATGTCACAGAGATGACATTTATCAAAAGATAGTCAATCTGACCATTGCCGCCAAACCCACATGGTTCCTGGTAGACGCGCTGTATTCATGTGAAGGGAACGGGCCGTTCAGCCCCTATCCGGAAGACTTAATCAAGGATTTCAACGTTCTGCTGGGAGGAAGAGACCCCGTTGCTGTTGATACCGTATGTGAAGCTATAATGGACTGGGAAAATCCCGGCCGCAACGCTCCTGCTACGGTATTGGCTGCAGCTGAAGGAGTAGGCACCAACAAAATGGAAGAGATTGAAGTTGTAGGAGTGCCTATTGAGAAAGTCAAGAGGAAATTCAAGAGACAGGATCTGACAATGCAGGGCGTATTCCCGAATGTCAACGTCATAATCGGCTCTGCATGCGAACCGGGTTGTAAAGCCCTGGTAAGAATGGCTTTGGACGCCGTATGGGTTGACGGAACATTGAATAAGCTGAAAGAGCCCATTACCATATTTGTCGGGAAGCAGTTTGAACCATATATTAAGAATGCAGAAGGCAACATAATAGTATATGGAGACTGCGCTAAAGGCGTGCTCCCCTACTATCCCAACGCCCAGGTTTGGGGAAGCACACCGGAGTTTCCGAACTGTACACCAATATGGTCAAATCAGGCAGGTATTGGATTAGCCGATTATATAAGATCTCTTGTTTAAGCTTTTTATTGGTTGGATAACCTAAACATTCCTGTCCTCCTTTGCAGCTTTAAAGCAAAGGAGGACAGGATAAATATCTGCAGAATTAAAGCTATTATGCGGTGATCCAGTGTTATGAAAAGGTATCATGTTTTGTTTTATGAATAAGTTCATATTTTTATCCCAATATTCATGCTGGTCCCGTACCGGTATTGACGGACGGCTGATGTCCTGCCGGCCTTTGCCGGGTATCCGAAGTCAGGACACTAAGAAATATTATTGGGAGCAGGTTATCCAGATGAAAGAGATAGAGTGTATAATCGGCTTTATCTGTGTTTGGATAGCCTGCTTTTTATTATTTGAGTACTGATGGAGAAAGGGTATTGTATGCCCCTTTGTAGGAGGAGGTAAGAATTTTAGATATGAAAGACAGAATCGGTTTTGTTAACGAAAGAGATTACTTGCTGAAAAAGGGAATTATCAAGCTTCTTATGGTAAAGGATTCGGATATAAGAATTATGACGCTGGAACAGTGCAGGGACGCAGTAGATAAAAGCGTTCATGCTGGCGGCGCTTTTTCATGTATTATTCCCCTTGTTTCATTATACTACGGTGAAATAATGGATATAGATGTTGAAAATCCTACCAGGATAGGACAGGATATGTTTATTTTAAGCAAAGGGCATGCAATAGCGGCATTGGCTTCTGTTTATGCCGATCTGGGGTACTTTGGCAAGGATATTCTGAAGAATTCCAGGTCAATCGACTCTATACTAAACGGCCACCCGGGACCCTTGCTGCCGGGAATTCACGTGTCAACCGGCCCGCTTGGGCAGGGGCTTTCGGCGTCAACCGGTTTATCCATAGCAGGTAAAAAGATACCCAGTTTTGACGTGTATTGTATACTTGGAGACGGAGAGATCCAGGAAGGTATAATCTGGGAAGCGGTCATGTATGCCGGATATAAAAAGCTGGACAACTTATGCGTTATTATCGATGCCAATGAAGGGCAGCTGGATGACGTATCAACATTGATTATAGATGAAGGCGATGTAGGGAAAGCCTTTGAATCCTTTGGCTGGCGCGTCTATGATGTGGATGGCACCCAGTATATGCCGGTGTATGAGGCATTACGCCGCTTCAAATACGGCAGCAGGGACGGGCGCCCAACCGTTATTATCAGCAGGACCAAAAAAGGTTTTGGCGGTTTTTCCGATGCTATCACAGGCCATAAGGTTACCTTAAGCGATGAAGTTGTTAACCTGGAGATTCAACTTCATGAGAAGGAAAGAAATCAAAGGATAGATGATCTTAAAGCATATCTGCATGAACTTCTGAAATACAGCTGCGGCAATGAAGTATTCGGAATTCTGTGTGAATATGCGAAAAAAATGAATCTGCAGCTTGAAACAGATGACAGCGGATTCAGCAGCAATGCTGTAAAGGTTAGTATGGTGGAGCCTTCCGTTAAAACAAAAGAAGCTCCTGTAAGGGATAAGAAAATTAAATATGATGCCGGCAAACTTCCCGTATTGGAAAAGGGTAAGACATACAAGTTAACGGATGTTGTTTCCAATGTTATGAGCGCTCTTGCTGCTGATCCCCGTGTGATAAGTATAGACGCCGATCTTGCTTCGACGAGCGGCCTGCTGAAAGGAGTGCAGAGCGTTGATTCCACAAGAGGTTTTAATGTGGGTATAGCCGAAGCAAATATGATGGGGATAGGTGAGGGTTTTGCAGTTTTGGGAAACAACGTATGGGTAAGCACCTTCTGTCCATTCTTTGAGCTGAGGGTTCTGCGAAGAATTGCCATAGGATACCAGGAAAGAATGGAAGCAATAGAGGCCAAAGATGGCTGGCTGACCGAAGGGCATAACCTTGATATTACATTTGTAGCCACTGCCTCAAACCTGGATACGCAGACCAACGGGGCTACCCACATGGGTAATGACGATATCATGCTTATTGACAGTATCGGACATATGAAAATTATAGATATTTGCTGTCCCCAGCAGTTAGCAGCTGTTATGAAATGGATTGCTGAAGGCAATAAAGGGCTTGTTTATCTCAGGGTAATGCGTGGGACAGGAACCGCCCTGTATGATTCCGGTTATACTTTTGAATACAACAAGGGGTATGAGGTCAGGCCCTGTGACGGTGCCGAGGCGGTAATAATCAGCAGCGGCCGCGGTGTGCATGAGGCCTGCCTGACATCGGATATCCTGGCGGAACGGGGGATAAAGGCAGGAGTCATAGATATGCCTTCAATCGATGAGGAGCTGCTGCTCAATCTTTACGAAAAGAATATTCCCTTGATATTCGCAGAACAGAATAACGGGTATATATGGAACAGTTTTATGAAGATACTGTTTAGCCGGAAAAAGGATATTTCAACCGATAATTTGATACCGGTTAACGCATTGGATAAAAACGGACGGCCGCAGTTTATCCACTCCGGTACCTATGAGGAATTGGTAAAAAGCCTCTCTCTGGACGCCAACAGCCTGGCTGAACTTATAAGCAAGAGATTAGGGGGATGAAGGATCATGTATGTGATAAATGAAAAAGATATTAAGTTGGACAAATTGCCCGGCAGAGACCTGGGATGGATTTTCAAAGACGAAAGTATGAAGCAGGACAACTGGTCAATGTGTTATATTGAAGTTATGCCCAGGGAAAACGTGAGGCCTGCCCATGCGCACCCTGACGCAGATGAAATAGTTTATATAGTGGAAGGAAAAGGGCAGGTATTAATAGGGGAACAAATTTATGATGTATGCAAGGGCAGCGTTATCCTGTTCCCTAAGAATGTTCCCCATATGCTGAAAAATACCCGGGATGAGAAGTTAAGGGCCATATGTTTCTATGCCCCGTCAACTGACTATTCGAAGTACAAGTTTTTCGAAGACATAGATTTTTGATTCTTAACAGATACGTTTGAAAATTATTACTAATAAAAGGGAAGGAGGGAGAGGCGTGATAAAGAAAGATGATTTTACTGCCAGGATTATGGAGATCGATATATTCGATACCCATTCCCACCTGACAGGTGACAGATTAGGCGCAAGGGATTTCTGGGAAATCGGCGAATACTTCTGGTTCCTGGAAGAACTTTTTGCCAGCGGGTATCCGGGCAGCTTCTTCGATTTTTTCAAACCGCCGGAAGAAAGAAAGATAATACCGGAAAAAGAAAAGACTGAAGCATACCTCAAGGCATTTAACGCTACGAGGAACACCTGCATGAACTGGGTTGTAAGAAGAATCTTCAGCGATTTATATAACATTGAAATAAAAGATGAAAAAAGCATATTGGAAGCTAATGAGGCGGTAAAGGCATCGTCAGCGGATAAAGGCTGGGCCTTGCAGGTTGCCGGTAAGCTGTCCATTAAGAAAATCGCCGTCAATGAGGAAAAAGATATAAATTTTGTGAATTTGCCGGATACATGCGTGTTTATTCCCAGGATAGATTATGAGTTCAATGAATGGGTTTATAGAATAGTAAAATCCCAAAACCCATCAAAAACCGCAGATGCCGTTCTTGAAGAGATGGACGATCTGCTGATAAAGTACAAGAACATGGGATGCAGAGGCATAATGATAGATTTGCCGGATTTTGGCTTAAAGGCTTCCGACTACGATACGTCTTTCAAACTCTCCCAAAATTCCAGGGATGAAATCATCATATACCTGTTCCATTGGGTATGTGAGTTGGCTGAAAAATACGGATTTTTTGTTCAGCTGTTTTTAGGTGTACACAGGATGGGATGGAGCCGCAGGGCCACATCAGTAAACGATCCATACCGCATACTTAAACTGCATGGTGCCTTTGATAAGTATAATTGTAATTTTGAAATTGTTACAGCTGCGGATATAAATGTAATGGATGCGGTGCAGGCGGCAAGAACTTTTTCAAATGTCAATCTGGGCGGCTTATGGTGGTTTTCATTCAGGTACAGTATTTTCATGGAAGCCATGCAAAAGCGGTTTGAAGCACTGCCGCCTTCTGCCTGTTCATTCATAATATCCGACGCCAGGTGTATAGAATGGTGTTATGGGAAATCCTTGCTGATAAAACGAATCCTTGCAGACTTCCTTTATAAAAAAGTGGAAGATGGATGGATTGGTTTGGATGAAGCCTGGTGGGTGGCCGAAGAATGGCTGTACAAGAGTGCTGTTAAAAGATATGGTGTAATATAGGCGCTCATCCGTCATCCAAATGTAAAACGCCTTAAGCACCAGCGAGCGGAACAATATTCTGCACAACAACTTAACGAAGTATTATAATAACGAAAGGAAATGCCAATATGAGTGAAAAACCGGATTTAAAAGCACATGTCAAAGTTGATGCATCAGCCTGGCAGGGGCAGCTGCATCATAACTGGAACTATATTGGTACCGATGAGTGCAACTATATCTGTGAACCTGAAGGCGAGGCTTTACTGGCAGAGTTCGGCCGTTTCGCCGAGAAACCCTATTATGTGCGCGCTCATCATCTTTTTTGTACGGGAAACCGCCGCAGTTTCTTAAAATGGGGTTCGACAAACGTTTACATCGAAGACGCCGATGGCAGCCCTGTGTATGATTTCACCACTTTTGATAAGATTTTTGACACAATACTGGGTACCGGCTGTAAGCCTTTCGTAGAACTGGGCTTCATGCCTTTTCACCTGGCGGATACATCCTGCTATGCCGACAGCAGACTTGACGAAGGAGCGCTGTACAATCTGTACAGGCGGGCAGGCTGGGCATGCCCTCCAAAGGATTATAACCGGTGGCGTCAGCTTGTTTCAACGGTCGTACAGCATCTTGTTGAACGATACGGCGCTGATGAGGTTAAAACATGGTATTTTGAACTCTGGAATGAGCCGGATCTCGCTTTTTACTGGAAGGGAAGCATAGAAGATTTCTGTAAATTATACGATTATACCGTTGCCGGGATAGAAGATGTCTTTCCCGATGCGCGGATAGGTGGACCGGCCACTACAGGGCCCATGCCGGGAAGCAAATCTGCGGAATACCTGGATGTGTTTCTTAATCACTGCCGTAACGGACGCAACTATGTTACAGGGGAGACCGGAACCAGGCTGGATTTTGTTACGTTCCATACAAAAGGCGGGGGTTTTTCATTCAGCGTTAGTCCGGCTAAAGGCCATCCAACAGTCCACAGCATGGTCCAGCAGGCAGCCTGCGGGTTGGATATAATCGAAAAAAACGGCTATGCCGGTTTGGAAATTGTACTGTCGGAAGCGGATCCGGACGGCTGGGCTGCAGGTGGAATGTATGACAATATAAACCTCGTATTCCGGAATACACCGTACTATGCCAGTTTTGTGGCATCAGGCTTCCACCATATTCAGCAGCTTGCCGATGCCCGGGGCCTGGATGTGCGGCCGATGAGCTGGGCATTTGTATTTCCCGGTGAACGCTGTTTTGAAGGTACCCGCGCATTCCAGACCCGTGGTATTGATAAGCCCATATTGAATCTTTTCCGCATGTACGCTCTGATGGGTGATACAAAAATAGGGTTTGTGAGCAGCGCTGCTGTTGATATCAATGAATTCTCTGAGCCATATCAAGGGCATAAACAACCGGAGGTCAACGGCTTTGCAGCCATGAGCAGCCGTTCCATCGATATCCTGGTATACTGCCACCATGATAATATTTGGGCTGACAAATCAGAATACAGTCTTTCGATGGAGATAACCAATATACCGTTTAATAATGATAAGGTTAAGGTACTGCACTACCGTATCGATGATGAGCACAGCAATGCATATACCGTATGGAAATCTGTAGGCTCTCCGGATTATCCGGCACCAGGCCAGATTGAGAAGTTAAAAGCCAGGGCCGACCTGGAAATGCTCTGTCCGCCTGATGAAATGGAATTGGACGGTGGAAAACTGTCGCTATGTTTTAACCTGCCTGTACACGGAGTATCGCTGATACGCGTACAGGCAATTGAGTAAAGCTCGGCGTTATGCTGAGCTTTTTTATTTTATATATTGGCCAGATCATGTATTATCCTTCTGTTTCAGCTTATTTCAATATTTTTATTATAAATCCGGGTACTGTTATACTCGCTTTTTGTTTTCCTTCCCATATAACCGGTTATCATTATACTTATATGAATATATATAAAATAGTATAAACGGAGAATATACAAGAAAACCTGATAATCCTCAGGATAATGAATATGTTATATTGATAAATATTGTTATATTATGGTGATTTTTTATAAGAAATGGCTAAATAATAACAAATTTGTTGAAAGAATTTACAGAATATTGTAGAATATGAGTGACGTATTTCCTTAACAACAAATGCCATAAATCTTTGTTTGGATGTACTGCACTGATGTAGCAGGATTTTTTATTCAGATTCAGGCTGTTTTAACTGAGCAATTGTTGACAATTAAGGCAGCACCGGAGGATGTTTATGTATACATTGGATATTATATCAAAAATTCTCGAATCTGTTAATGGTTCGAATGTCACGGATATTCATCTTACTGCGGGAACCGTTCCGGCTGTACGTATTGACGGGAAACTCTCATATACTACCCGGTTCAGCATGATCCGGCCGGATGACATATGGAATATTATTGATCAGATGCTGAATGATGAGCACAAGAAAGTCCTGAAAGAACAGAACTATTTATGTGTTACCGTAGTATTGGATAATATCGGCCGGGTCCGGGCCAACATATTTAAACAGCGGGGCTCCTACGCCCTCAATATCAAGATACTGGATCAGCGTCTGAAGACACCTGAGGAACTGGGAATACCTCAGGTTGTTATTGATCTGCACAAAAAGGAGAGCGGGCTTATCCTGATCTGCGGCAACAAAAGCAGCGGAAAATCAACCACCGTAACTTCTATTATAAAGAAAATATGTACAAGCAGGGCGTGCCAGATCATAACCATTGAAGATCCGATCCAGTATTTGCATAAACACGATAAAGCAATTGTCAACCAAATTGAAATAGGGCTTGATGTAAACAGTTTTGAAGAAGCTTTAAACTGTGCAATGACTCAGGATGCAGATGTCATTATGACAAGTTTTGCCGGATCGCCGGAGATTTTCTCGGCTCTGCTTTCCGCTGCCGAAAACGGCCATCTGGTGATAGCCACCCTTCAAACAGTTGATACCATCTCTACAATAGAGTATATTTTATCCATGTTCCCGGCCGAAAGAAGGGAGCATGTCAGGGTTGTTCTGGGTAATGTGCTGCAGGCTATTATATCTCAGAAGCTGCTTCCTGCAAAAGACGGCAGTTCATATAAACTGGCGGCGGAAGTGATGCTTGCAAACCAGGCCATGAAGAACCTCATAATTGAGAACAAAATACACCAGATTCCTGCGCTGATCAAAGCCAGCAAAGCATTGGGTATGATAACAATGGAGGATTCTGTAAAAGAACTGTACAGAATCGGCGCCATAGATGAAAGCTGGCTGAATATGTAGAATGAAGCTCTCTGTTTTTGTAAACAGACATACAATTAGTTATTGGGGGGGAAGGGAACCCATTTGTTAAAAAAGATTGAAAAAAACAATATTATTGGTTTGATTCGCCTGTACCGGTTTATATCCATATTGCTGACGGTATTCATATACGCGGTTCATGGCCTGTCCATGCAGTATGATGTTACAGTAATGGTCTTTCTTATTATATGTGTTGTTTTGTCTAACTTCATCCTGCATTATCTGTATATGATAAGTTACCATGTTAAAGCAAGAATCCATTTACTGCTGTTTATGGAGATACTTGGCATATCGTTTCTCATGCTGTTTACGGGAGGCCTGAAAAGCCCTTTTATATGGTGTTTTTTGAACCCGCTGTTAATCATTTCGTATCATATGGAATTCTATCAAAAGAACATGTATCTGGCTGCCAATTTTATTGTTTTATGCGGTATCGGGTACTATGTTGAAAGATCAATGGACATATTGGAATACCTGATATCAAACTCCAATATTATATTAAGCTATACCCTTATTCTTATCCTTGTAAATATTGTTTTTGAATACAACAAAAGAATAATGGCTAATCAGAAGCAGCTTGAGGCAGCATACAGGAAGCTGGAGGACTACAACAAAAGAATAAAGGGAATGACCCATGATATTCTTTATATGTACGAAGCTGTACAGTCGGTCTCCAGCCGGCAGGACAAAAAAGAAATAGCCGGCATGATCCTTAACTTCGCAAACAGGGTGCTGCCCCGGAACATTGCGTTCTATGTGCCGGAAGGCTGTGAGGAAGCCGAATGCCTGATTTCATCAAAGGGTATAGAGCCGGATATGCAAAATGCTGTTGTAGACAAAGCAAAAGATATGAACTCCGGTGCTTTAACAAAGGATGTTACGGTGCATACGGTCAGACAGGGGCTGGCAGCAGCATTTATCAGGGTTTTAGGCATTAGGAGTTATGGTATTATTGGGCTGCTTGTTCCACAGGATGAATTTATGGCTTACCGGGACGAGTATGAAGCCAATCTGCTTTTGTTTTCACAGCTGGGAGCCACTTTCTTTGACAAAATCGAATCCGAGTCTATCAGCACTGAGCTGGCTGTTGCGGACGAACAGAACCGTATCGCCGATGACATACACGACAGCGTTGTACAAAGGCTGTTTGCCTCATCATGTTTTGGCTATGACACTATCAGCAAATGGAACGAGATTTCCGATGATGCCAAGAAAGAGCAGCTGACTCTCATCGTTGAAAATATACAGAGTTCACTGAAAGATTTGCGATCCACCATATACAATTTGAGCAGCAAAAAGCAGGAAATACACTATTTTAATGAAAGTGTATACAACTTTCTGAAGGATATGGAACGGCTCAGCAATACAAATATCAGCCTGGACATTGCAGGAGATACCGATAATCTTTCTCTGAGCGCAAAGAAAGCGCTGTACAGGATTATAACCGAATGTACGGGGAATGCAATCAAACACGCAAAATGCAAAAATATTTGGGTAAGCATGAATATATCCGATATGCAGACCCTTCTATCCATTCGTGATGACGGTATAGGGCTGGATCTGGAGAAGGCTGAAAAGGAGAAAAACGGGCTTGGTTTGTATAATATAAAAAGCCTGGTCAGGATTTTCAACGGTACCATGAAAATTAATTCTGAAAGCGGAATGGGTACGTCAATCGAAATGGTTTTCTTAAATTCCGATATATTCAAAAACCAGTCCTTAGTCGGGTAAAAGGTGGGCATATATGGGAAAAAGAGAGTATGAAGCCCTGATAATTATTGGAGTTATAATTCTTTCGCTGGTAATTGGTGAGATGGTTTTAATGCCCCTGCTGGGTTCCACTGTATACCAGTTTATACTGAAGCCTGCTTTTTGGCTGTTGCTGTCCTATTATATATGGAAAAAGCCCAGGGTCAGGTTTAAGGGAAAGTTGAAGCTCTTCAGATTTATAATGCTGTGGAGTGCAATTTGCGGTATTGTGTACGTTTCAGTTTATTTCGCCGGAGGATTTATAGACGGAATCGGGACCAGTCCATACGCCAGAAGCATAAAGGGGATGCTTATGAATATATTGGGGTTTGGCAGCGTACTGGTCATGATGGAATGGGTCAGGAATTATATAATAAACAAAGTAAAAAAGGAATATACAATTATTTTCAGCGTTATTGTCGTAACTGTTTTTACCCTGTACAAGCTGAACTTAAGAATGCTGTCAGCAGTTGAAACCTGGCCGCAGATGGTGCAGTACCTGGGCGAATATGCCATACCGGAAATGATGAACAATATACTGCTGACTTACCTGGTATATATAGGCGGGGCATTTCCTGCAGCGTTGTATTCTGCTGTTACCAACATACCCATATGGCTCTCTCCGGTTCTGCCGGGTTTAACATGGATTTCAAAAGCCTTTATAGGCATAATGGCGCCGGTTATATTTCTTATTGTTCTGCGCCGGGTATATAAAAAAGAGTCCAGGGAAGTTAAACTCAGGGAGCAAAAGGCAGAGAAGCCCGCTGTATGGATTGCGTCAAGTTTAATTTCTATTATGATTATTTGGTTTGCTGCCGGCGTGTTCCCGGTTTTTCCAACCGTAATCCTTACCGGGAGCATGAAACCGGCAATAGATCCGGGGGATGTGGTTATTGTCCGCAAAGCTGAAGCCGGTGATGTAAAAATAGGAGATATCATTCAGTACTGGCGGGGAGATATTTTTATCATACACAGGGTTATTGATATTAAGGAAACGGGAGAATTCCAGACCAAAGGGGATAATAACATCTCACCCGATTCAAGCCTTGTTGAGCCCGGACAATTGATGGGCAAAGTGATTGCTGTTGTTCCCAAAGTCGGGCATATAAGTTTATGGTTCAGGGGATACAACCTGATTTCGGACGAAGCTTTGGAATTCTAGGCTATATGAGGTGGAAATGTGCAGTTAAACAGGACAAAAAAAAGGATATTAACCATAATTGCAATTGTGCTGGCCTTTACATCACTGTTCTTTGCTGTTTTTGACCTTGTTTTCGTACGTTATGTTGAAGCGGAAACCGTTCATTATACATATAACAGTAAAGGCAGTATTGATTACAAGGTATACCTTAAGCCCAGTATTATGTTTAATGAGGAATACCTTGGAAAAGACAGGTATTATGTGCTTAAATATATTGACTACATTGATATGGAATTCATATATGATTATGCATCCGGTTCAACGGCTGAGCTGCATAATGAATATAGTGTTACAGCCTGTCTGCAGGGGCTTTACGGCAGGGAAAACGAAGTTTTATGGACTAAGGAAATTCCTCTTATTCCGAGTACAACTCAGACGGAGGAAAACTCCAAACTTAGCATTAATAAAAGCATATCCATCAATCTTGATGAGTTTGCCGAAATAGCTCAAAGCATATATCTTGATTCCGAGGTTAATGCGCCGGTTGTTTTGAATATTGCTTTCAATATAAATACAACTGCATCAACAGAACACGGAACAGTTAAAGATGATATGAGCCCTTCGGTCACCATTCCGATTGGGAGCAGTGTATTCAAAATTGAAGGGGAACCGGTAGTTACCGGAAACAACAGTATAAAAGAAATGGTAAAAATCAGGGTCCCCGTAAACATGGGCAGGGTAATTGCATTTGCGGCCATATCATTGCTTTTCGTATCTTTGGCTGTATTCACGCGTTATTATGTGAAAGAGGCCCCTCCGCCCGATAGTTTTCAGAAGCAGATAGCGGATATTTTTAAGGAATATTCCGAAAGGCTGGCTGGATTGGAGCATACCATGTCATACCAGATTTCTGAAAGTATAACTATCAACAGTATTGAAGATATGGTGAAGATTGCAGATGAGATAGGGCAGCCAATTTTTTATTACAAAGTGGACGATGGTACCGAGAGGAAAATTGAGTTTTTTGTGTTTGATAATATGCGTACCTATTATATGGTTATATTCGGTGATATAAAGGTTGAAACAGAATCGTAGGGTTTATATACTACTTTAGTAGTATTCAAAAATAATCAATATTATATATGTCAGAATTACTAGTTTGTGTGATGTGCAAAGTAAATAAAACAGCTATAATAACGACAAAACAACGTATATAATTTTAGGAGGATGATATATATGAAAAGGACAAGATTTACTTTACTGGCAGTCGTTGTAGCCCTGGCACTGATGGGCGCCGGCTATGCTGCCTGGACACAGGCGTTTAATTTAGGCGGCAATGTCAGCACCGGTGAATTGTTTATAAAGATTACAGAGGATCATGAATATGTAGTGCTGGATGAAAACGGCGAACCTGCAGATGCTGCTGATGATCCGGGTTTTGATGTAGAGACCGAAACTGATGGAGAAGGTGACAGAGAAACGATAACTGAGCTTACATTTAATCTTAGTAATATGTATCCCGGCACAAGGATAAGCAGTACAATATCGTTTGAAAACCTCGGCTCAATTAAAGCAGTTGCGTCTGTCGGGGAAGTTGATTATCCTGCAGATTATACACTCTGGGATGCCCTTGACATAACGGTAGGCGGGTCCACTATTGAGGGCAGCGGACAGGTTAAGTTTGATAACTTTAAGGATGCTATAATAGGGTATGTTGAAGAACTTGATCCGGAAAGTAGCGCTGTTAGTGTTGAAATTGTATTCGAGCTGCCGTATGGTAGTGATGATACAACAGAGAACCTCAGTTTGACATGGACCATACCGATCGTATTTGGCCAGCAGAACTAAGATTAAGATAAGGCAAACAAAGGGTTTGCAGCATAATATTTGAGACTTAAGATGTAAGTACCACATAATATGGGTTTAAGCAAAGGTGGTGCCAGGCTTGTATAGAGGAGGAAAAACTCTCTTATTATTCTCAATAGCAGCTTTGATATTAATCGGTTTAGGGTATACAATAGGAGTAGGACAGGAAATCAAGGATCAGTCCCAGCTCAATACCTCCCTGATGCAGCTGGTTCCTGAAAAGTGCAAAATCGTAGATTTAAGTGACGGAATTGATGCCAGTATAGAATTCAGGCGCGACGAAACTGGGAATATTGTTGATAGATCATATGTCAGACTGTTGGCAGACAACGTCTATGCGGGAGCCAATGTGTCCTACAGGATTGTTGTTAAAAATATCAGCACTATTCCCATTTCCGTCGATGGCTGCACGCTCAGTATTAACAACAACAGCGATTCACTGGCAGATTCACTGTACTTCTCCGGAAGTATTATGATATACAGAAGCGACAACGAGTATTATGATATTATCGGCACCTTTAAAAATGTTGGTATTACTGAACTGGCTGACCATATTACAAATATCATGAAATACAGAAAGATTGATATAACCGAGGAATTGGTAATTGAACTGGACCATCAGTTTGATGGTGATGAAAGACGGCTGGTTCTGGACGGCAGCTTGTCTTATGAACTGATGCCTGTCTTTGTGCAGTATTTTCCAACCGAGAATGTTGACTTAACCGGAGATCAGATATGACTGTAAGACGTTTTATAAAGAAATATGGGAGAAGAAAGAAGAGAAGGGTTGGAAACCTTTTGAGCATAGGAACTATTTGCATAGTTCTTATTGCCGCATTCGGGTTTCTTGGGGCAAGCTATGCATCATGGTCCCAGCCCTTTACTATTTTTGGCTCAATCAATACCGGAAGCATCAGTGTGATTGTAAAGGATGTTATATTTGATGACAGCTCGGACAACTATTCATCCCTGTCATTAAACAAGGACATACCGGACGGTACGCTGGAACAGGTTGATATGAATATTCTGACCAGTGCATATCCATATAATGCCGTACTAATCTTTGTTGTTGAGAATAATGGTACAATACCGGTGGCATGTGAAGGAATTGACGCCAGTATCCCGGACAAGATACAGGTTGAGATAGTGGATGCGCCTGATATCATTGCCGCCGGACAGACAGCTCATATCAAGGTAAGATTTAAGAAGGGATACTGCAGAGATTTTGAGTTCAGTACATTTTTCAGGTTTGTGCAGGCAACAGGTTAAAGGAGCGTCTTATGCGTAAAGCTATCCGTAAGAACAGAATTAAAAAGATTGTAATCCCGGCCGTAGTACTGATTATATCGGCATTTTTGATAAATGCGGGCTATGGATTGTGGAGCAGCAGAGCCGAAGTGAGGTTTAGGCTGACTATATGGTGGCCTGCAGACTATGAATGTGTCTGTGGGACATATGCCGCTATTCAGGAAGGTATAATTTTGCTCAGGGATCATCAGTATAATAAAATACGCGGCAGAACAGAAGCTTTCGACGCCTACCTCCGGGACCGTATACAAGAATTGGGGGACCTTCCATATGGAGGTATAACATTTAATGAACTTGCCCAGGAACTAAGCTATTACAGAAGTGTCTTAATGGCCAATTTGCGCGGATGTGTGGACCAGTATGCTGAATGCATAAACGGACTGACCGGATTCTACAATAATTCTTCCCAGCAGGAAAAGAATGAGGTTCCGGATTTTTGGGATCAGCAGAGACATCTGTGGGATTTGCAGCAAGACCTTTGGAAGAACAGAGTTGACCCGCTTTATGACCTGATAAATGAGTTGGAGAGTGTCGGACAGAGCAAAATAAATTGGGACAATGAATAAAACAGCCGGCTAATCCGTATGGTTATGATAATTGCCAATAGATTTGCTTACAAGCAGGGCAGCCTGCAGCCGGTCGTTTATATTTAACTTGGCAAAAATATTGCTTACGTGTTTTTTTACTGTATTTTCACTGATGTACAGTTTATCCGCTATATCCTTATTGGACAAACCTTCCCCGATGCATTTCAGTATCTCCATTTCCCTTGGGGAGAGCTGGTTGAGCAGGTTAGCGGGTGCCTGCTGTTGATTTAAGGAATTTGCTTTTTCTACAAAAACGGAGTCAAAATACTTTTTGCCCCTAAGTATACTTCTTACAGCATATATAATATCCTCAGGCAGAGAATCTTTTAATATATATCCGTCCACCTCTGCCTGCATGGCCATTTCAAGGTCCCGCGGCGCTGAAGATGATGAAAGGATTACAAATTTGCAATTTGGGTAATCCTTTTTTGCTGTTTTTATGAAATCTATACCGTTTTCATCCTTCAGCCTTACATCTACCAGGGCAAGATCAAACTCATATTCTTTCATAAGCCGGAATGCAGTTTCTGTATCGTTGGCTTCACATATATTGTCGAAAGTATTTTCCGCCGCCAGGATGGTTCGTATTCCCTGGCAAACAAGCGGATGATCATCGACAATCAGCACATTCATTTAAGTCACCTCCTGCCGGATAAAAGTCAGGATGTGCAGACAAAACAATATCATTATTATAAACTAATTATAGTATATATGTGGTACTTTGTCCATTTTTTTGTTGTTTTTTGCCGTTTCCTGTATTCTGGCAGGGTTTGTCATTCTTTGTTATTTGCATACGGTGTAGTTTATCCCGGTCAGTTATAATCAGGAAGGTGTTTTATATGTCAAAGGGAAATATTACTATAAAATACTTGCAGGAGTATATAAAATCAAAGGACTACAATCCAGGGGCTGAAAAAGATTATTTTTTAAAGCTTACCGTAGAAGTAGGAGAACTGGCCGGGGCAATGAGAAAGAATTTGCGTCCTGTTGATAAAAACCAGGTAAAAGAAACAATTGAAGAGGAATTATGGGACGTGATATATTATGCTATAGCGTTGGCAAACTGCTATGATATTGTTTTGGAACAAGTAATACCAAATAAAGAGAATACTAACAATGAAAAGTATAATCCCGGCGTTGTATTCAAACCAAACTGACGGGAATTAATTGCCTTTATAGCATAATTATCGATTATATGGCTCCACAGTTTGAGTTTTTTAGGGTATAATATATAATAATATAGAAAATGCTAAATAAAAGAAAGGAGAAGGGACATGGCAGCAAACAAAAAAGCTAAGATGATACTGGACAAGGATTTCAAAATCGGGAGCATTGACAAGCGCATTTACGGCTCATTCATCGAACACCTGGGGCGCGCTGTGTACGGCGGGATATATGAGCCCGGCCATCCGGAGGCTGATGAAAAAGGTTTCAGGAAGGACGTAATAGAACTTGTAAAAGAGCTTAAGATGCCCATTGTCCGCTATCCCGGCGGAAATTTTGTCTCGGGTTACAATTGGGAAGACGGCATAGGGCCCAAGGATAAGCGGCCAAAACGCCTTGAACTTGCCTGGAGAACCATTGAAACCAACCAGGTTGGCGTAAATGAATTTGCCGAATGGGCCGGACTGGTTGACAGCGAAGTAATGATGGCGGTTAACCTGGGGACGCGGGGCCCCGATGCTGCGCGAAACCTGGTGGAATACTGCAATCATCCCGAAGGCACATATTGGAGTGATTTGAGAAAATCCCACGGCTACAAGGATCCCCATAACATCAAGGTCTGGTGCCTTGGTAATGAAATGGACGGGCCGTGGCAGATTGGGCATAAAACGGCAAACGAATACGGCCGCGTTGCCTGTGAAGCTGCAAAGGTTATGAAGTGGGTGGATCCCTCCATCGAACTTGTGGCTTGCGGAAGCTCCAATATGAGAATGAACACATTTGGCGAATGGGAAGCCACGGTGCTGGATCATACCTATGAGCATGTAGATTATATATCCCTTCATACTTATTACGGCAATTACGAGAACGATGTAAAGAACTTCCTTGCCAAATCCCTGGAGATGGACGAATTTATAAAATCGGTGATTTCGATCTGCGATTACATAAAAGCCAAAAAGAAGAGCAAAAAGGTAATTAATCTCTCATTTGATGAATGGAACGTATGGTATCATTCCCGTGAAGCTGATAAACAAATTGAGCCATGGTCCATTGCTCCGCCGCAGCTTGAGGATATATACAATTTTGAAGATGCTCTGCTGGTAGGCTGTATGTTAATTACAATGCTCAAATATGCTGACAGGGTAAAGATAGCCTGTATGGCACAGCTGGTCAATGTAATAGCTCCTATTATGACCGAAAATGGAGGAGCTGCATGGCGTCAGACTATTTTCTATCCCCTTATGCACGCTTCTGTTTACGGCAGAGGCAATGCGCTGCAGCCAGTTGTGGATACTCCTGTATATGACTGTCAGGATTTCGAAGGAGTGCCGGTGCTTGAAACCATTGCAGTTGAGGACGAGGAAAATGATGCCCTTACAATCTTTGCAGTAAACCGGGATACAGATAGCGCTCTTGAATTGGAGTGCGATATCAGGGGAATGGATAAATACCGTGTGATAGAGCATATTGTCCTGGAACATGAGGATATTAAGGCGGTAAATACAAAGGACAACCCATACAATGTCCAACCCCACAGCAATGGAAATGCTGCGGTTGTGGACGGCAAAGTATTGGCTGCCCTGCCCAAATTATCGTGGAATGTGATCAGGCTGTCAAAAGCATAATGTGTTTGGCAGCGGCAACCACAGGCTGATTTATTCATCGGTTCGGACAGAATTGAAGATCACCGGCGGATATTCTTTGTGAAAAAGGGAAGGCCTTGGGGCCTTCCCTTTTTCAGTTATTGTTTATTTTCCCTGTGAATCAGGGCTCTGCGTTTTTTGATTATACAGAATTTGAACCGGGTGAGTTATTGAATTTTAAGGCTAAATGGTGTAAACTAAAAATATAAACTAAAGAATACATGAAAAGCCTGGAGGAAGCTATGAAGTACGTATACGCCATTTTAACCGTTGTTGAAAATAACCCTATAATGCAGACATATGTCAGCGACAAACCCATGACCGGACGGCAGCTGCTGGATGAAGTTGTACTGACCGATGAGGAAAAGCAAAGATACAGAAACTGGACTGATGAAAGAAAGATAATAGAAGATATGAATAAATATCAGTCCATACAAGTGGAGATACAGGAAGTAGAGATTGATTAAGCAAAAATCCCTTCGACAAAAAACGAAGGGATTTTTGTATTATTTTAATAATAAATACATAAATATCCAATTTTCGAAGGAGGAGAAATTGTCTCGATGAAGAATATACTAACTGTGTTTTCTATTGATTCCTTGGGCTGTAGGCAGAGGGAGGGATTTTTTTGCGGATTCAATGCAGCAGGGATAAACACACGCTTGTGGTAGATATAGAGGGAGAGTTGGATCATCATACCTCCGATGTTTTCAGGGATAAAGTGGATAATGCCCTTAAAGATCCAACCATAAAGAATATCGTGTATGATTTAAGTCATCTAAAATTTATGGATAGTTCCGGTGTTGGCGTTTTTATAGGAAGATATAAGATAATATCCCGGCGGGGCGGGGTTGCTGCGGCAGCCGGTTTAAAACCGCAGATCCATAAGGTATTTGAAGTTTCAGGCTTATATACCATCATAAAGAAATACAATGATGTGCAGGAAGCGTTGGCTGACATAAGGGGGGTGCGATAGGTAGTGGACATTGTAAATGAAATGCGTCTGGAGTTCTTAAGCAAATCGCAGAATGAGGCTTTTGCAAGGGTAACTGTTGCAGCTTTTGCAGCCCAGCTTGATCCAACCCTTGAGGAAATTGCGGATATAAAAACTGCTGTGTCAGAAGCTGTAACAAACGCAATAATCCACGGTTACGAAAATACTATAGGTATTGTAACCATAACATCCAGGCTGTACAGAGACAGGATTGAGGTAGAGGTACTGGATAAGGGGGTTGGAATTGAAGACGTTGAAAAAGCCAGGCAGCCCTTGTACACCTCCAAACCTGAACTGGAACGATCGGGTATGGGATTTACGGTTATGGAGACATTTATGGATGAGATGGAGGTGGTCTCTGCACCTGGACAAGGCACCCGTGTGAAACTAGTAAAATATCTGGGCAGTTTCAACGGAGAACTGGAGAGAGAATGATGGATACGTTTGAAGCAAAGGGCCGGAATAATGAGAAAAAAGAAAACCGGTACAATGATACGTTAAGGCTTATTCAATATGCGCAAAACGGTGACGCAAAAGCAAAAGAGGATCTGGTAAACAGCAATATTGCCTTAGTAAAAAGCATAGTAAAAAGATTTTTAAACAGGGGGTACGAATACGAAGATCTGTTTCAGATAGGGGTTATTGGCCTTATTAAAGCTATAAATAATTATAATCCGGAGTTTAATGTGCAGTTTTCTACATATGCCGTTCCCATGATCATGGGCGAGATAAAGAGATTTCTCCGGGATGACGGCCCAATCAAGGTAAGCCGTTCTATGAAGGAACTGGCCGGCAGAGTACAAATCGTCAAGGAAAAGCTTAAAAATACCCTTAACCGTGAACCAACCATCAATGAGATAGCAAATGAGCTCGGATGCCAGCCGGAAGAAATAGTGCATGCCATGGAAGCAAGCCGCATGCCTTCTTCTATTTATGATGTTATCTATGAAGATGAAGATAATCCAATACTTCTAATTGATAAAATACATCAGGACAGCAACCAGATGGGGAAACTGATTGACCGGATACTGCTGAAAGAGATGCTTTTAAAGCTGGACAAAAGGGAAAGAGCCATTATCATAATGCGGTATTTCCAGGACAGGACTCAAAGCGATATAGCCAATAAGCTGGGTATTTCCCAGGTGCAGGTTTCCCGTATAGAAAGAAAGGTACTGTCAAAGATGAGGAAAATGCTGTAAAAAGCCCGGTTTGCCGGGCTTTTATCTTTTTTGGATAAATTTCTTATGCAGGAACATAATAAAATTAATGGAATGCATGGCCGGTAAAATGCGAGGTGGAGATGTTATGAGAATAAGAGCAAAAAACACCGCAACAATTATGCTGATTTCTTTCTTAGTGATACTGATATTGGGCATATTCCTGTGGATGTTCCTGTTTAAGGGCATCCAGCAGGATAAATCATTTTCGGGAGCAAAGTATGTGTATCAGAACCCGGTTGAAAACAAGAGGTGCGGACATTGTTATTTTACCACCAAATAAAAATCACAAAACCGGAAGAAAAAAATATTGAGGAGAAGGAAGAACGCCAGGATATAACCAGTAAAATGACAGCCGGCAGAGGTATGAGGAACAGAGGAAAAAAAGCGGATGGTTAATGCTGTGTGAAAAGGCAGCAGAAAGGAGTTCACATTAATGGATATTAAACAGGAAAAAATAAAAAAGGAATACCAGGTATACGTACAGCGCAAGATGCCGGGCTCCAATCTGTTAAGGGATTGTATAATGGCTTTTTTGGTGGGGGGTATAATTTGCACCATCGGCCAGCTTGTCAGCAACCTGGGCAAAACGGTTTTTGACTTCAACACCGAAGAGGCTTCAGCTTTTACTTCCATAACAATGATTTTTCTGGGCGCCCTGTTAACCGGAATGGGTGTTTATGATGATATAGGTAAATACGGCGGTGCGGGTTCGGTTGTGCCGATTACCGGATTTGCAAATTCTATTGTTTCACCTGCCATGGAGTTCAAAAGAGAAGGATATGTGTTTGGAGTAGGAGCTAAACTGTTTTCGATAGCCGGGCCCGTGCTGATTTACGGTATCAGCGCATCGGTGCTGGCAGGACTTATATATTCTTTTATAAAGTGAGGGACAAAAATGTCAAAGCACAGATTGGGAGGCCAGACTATAAAACTTAAGAACCCGCCCTGTATTCTCTCAAGAGCTACCATAGTGGGCAAAAAAGAAGGAGAAGGCCCGCTGGGTGAATTTTTTGACATGGTTTTACAGGATGACTATTTTGGCGAGAACAGCTGGGAAAAGGCAGAATGCCGTATGTACCAGGAGGCTGCAAGGCTGGCCATCTCAAAAGCAGGGAAACAGGCCCAGGACATTAATTACCTGTTTGGCGGTGACCTGCTCAATCAGATAATAACGGCCAATTATGCAGCCAGAAGCTTAAGCATACCTTTTTTTGGACTGTACGGCGCCTGTTCAACCCTTACCGAATCCATGTCTCTGGCTTCAATAGCCATCAGCGGCGAATACGCCGATTTGGCCCTGTGTGTCACTTCAAGCCATTTTTGTACGGCTGAAAGGCAGTACCGGTATCCGTTGGAAATGGGGAACCAGCGCCCTCCGACAGCCCAGTGGACGGTAACGGGAGCGGGAGCTTTTTTGCTGTCAAATGATGATAAGTCGCCATATATAACATACATAACCACCGGTAAAGTGATCGACTACGGCATTACCGATACAAACAATATGGGAGCTGCAATGGCCCCTGCTGCTGCGGCTTCAATCAAAGCCCATTTTGAGGATACCCGGCAGGGACCGGATGCATATGATTTAATTGTTACGGGAGATCTGGGTTCTTTTGGCCGGGAATTAGCCATTGATCTGTTAAAAAAAGATGGATATGACATATCCGACCGGTTAATTGACTGCGGATGCGAAATATACAGCCGGGAACAGGATGTGCACGCAGGAGCAAGCGGCTGCGGATGTTCTGCTGTTGTTTTTGGAGCATACATACTAAAGAATATGGAAGAGGGGCGTTATAAACGTATTCTTCTGCTGTCTACCGGCGCGCTGCTCAGTACGACAAGCATACAGCAGGGAGAATCCATACCCGGAATTGCACATGGCATAGTGATAGATATGGATAGGGGATGAATATATGGATTATGTAAGGGCGTTTATTGTAGGCGGATTAATCTGTGTTATCGGACAGATACTTATAGATAAAACAAGCTTAACACCTGCGCGGATCCTTGTCAGTTTTGTTACGGCAGGGGTTATTCTTACCGCGGTTGGCGTATACGAACCAATTGTCAAATTTGGCGGCGCGGGGGCAACGGTACCTCTGCCCGGATTTGGGTATACCCTGGCCAAAGGCGCAATAAAAGCTGTAAATGAAATGGGAGTCCTGGGCGCGTTTACTGGCGGTGTCAGGGCGGCAGCAGGAGGGATCACCGCAGCCATAGTTTTCGGTTACCTGATAGCGGTTTTGTTTAACCCCAAAATGAAAAGATAACATATAAAGGGATGCTTATTTTTAAGCATCCCTTTTATCTGCCTGTAACTCTCTTTTTACCGCTAATCGCCGGAATTGTTATTGTTTTCATCATGTCCGGGCTTCTCATCATGTCCGGGCGGAGGCGGATGATTCTGATTGTTTTCTTCCTCTATCTGTTTCCGTATAGCATCAAATATGCTCTTATTCAATTCTGACAGTTTAATCATATTCTGCTCTACCGGTTTCGGATCAAAAACCGGCAGTTGGGTTACAGGCTCGTCCCCCTCTTTAGGTGGTTCCAGCCCGGTTCCTTCAATACTCTTCAGCAGGTCTTCAATTGCTTTTTCCAGGTTCTTCCGCATCTCATTGGTTAAGCGTTCTCTGTACTCCGGATAGTTCATATTGTTTCTTACCTGGTTGATTAGATCTTCAACCTGCTGGTAGAGCGCATCTCTCTTTCTCTCAGCCTCCTGCCATTCAGGAGTGTGCAGCTGACAAAAATGCTCTCTGTCATCCGGGTTATTGTAGTTAAGGTGGTCAAGATCTGACGATGTCTTGAATGCCCCGGGAACATACTTCTCAAGTTCTTCATCGCTTAATTCACGCAGCAGCGAATTTTCAGGTATTACGATGACGGACTTTTTGCCAATGTGTTCTTCGGGACAGTAAGGGGAAGCCAGTTTACCGGAAAACTTGCATACACTTACTTCTTTATGCATATCGCACTTTTCTTTCGGTACTGCCTCCCGCGGGAACCACTCGGTTATTACCCCGTGGCCGCTTATGTCGTTTTCACACAAGGTCCCGTTGGGGAGCTTTCCGGATTTGCTGCATACCGTTACCCTTACCACACCATCCGGCACCTTGTCATAAAAGGGTTTATTCTCAAGGCCCGCATGAAGGGGTTCCATGATAGCTTTCCATAAGGGGGCGGCATACCTGGAACTCTGGGTGCCTCTTTCAAGGGGTTTCCAGAGATCGTGGCCGATCCAGACTGTTGCGGTGTAATAAGGAGTAAACCCGGCGAAGTACACTCCCTTCAAATCATTAACCGTACCTGTTTTCGCAGCAATGTGCATAGGTTTTGAAAATCTGGCGCTTGTTCCCGTACCGCTTCTGACTACTTCTTCCATTAAATCGGTTAATATAAATGTGGTGCTTTCCTTAAAGACAACCCTGTTAACCTGTATGGTTTCCCTGCTTAAAATCTCGTTGCCGTCTTTATCCAGTACTTTCGTAAAGGATATAGGCCTCTGATAAACGCCTTTATTTGCTATAGTTGCATAGGCTGCGGCGGTTTCCACCATATTTATGGCATCGCTGCCCAATGCCAGGCTGGCAGGGAATTTATCCTTTATATAGGCATTGGTACTGATCCCCATTTCCAAAAGCTTTTCTGCTGAAAAATCGGTTGAAACCCTTTCGGCAACAATCCTGGCAGCCGGTATATTTATGGATCTTCTTATGGCGGTACGCATATCCACCAG
>DGEI01000014.1:2360-44175 GCA_002385885.1 Firmicutes bacterium UBA3930 | reverse complement strand
GGGTCCAGTTTACCCTGGCGTATCAGTGCGGCAAGGTTTTGCATTTCTTTCCGGAAAAGGGGCAGCAAATGTACATCGGAGGCTACCGTTACATTACCTACCTTCCCCCGTGCTATGGCTATGTTCGATATGTGCAGTTCGGCCACGTAATCGCCCGGCTGCACATGATCATCTTTATCCAGGGGCAGGGGTTCTCCCTTATGGGGGTGAACTGCTATCCGCAGCAGCTGGTATGGAGAATTATCCACAATGCGTATTCTGTATATCCATGAATAGATTTTTTCCCATAGAATAAAAACAGGTACAATTAACTTCTTTAGCATTGCAGCTCTCCTTTCATTTTTTCAAGGGTTACAAATTTGTAACCTTTTTGTTTTAATGTGTTTATTATCAAAGGAAGTGCTTCCAGGGTCTTTGCAGGCGCTCCGGGAGCTCCGCCGCTGTCATGCAGCACTACTATAGATCCCGGTTTAGCACGTGATATTACTGTATTGTAAATATGCTGCGGTGTGGTTTTGGCCTCCCAGTCCTGGGCTTCAATAGACCAATAGGCTGTTTTAAGCCCCATTTTTTTTGCAGCCGGTAAAGTAAACAGGTTAAACATTCCCCAGGGGGGGCGATACCAGGCGGGGTGATTATTTAACTGATCTTCTAATACTCTGCATACCCGTTTTAAATCTCTGAAGGTGTTTATGGGTGATAACAGCCAGGCATGACTGTGTGAATATGAATGGCATCCCACAACATGCCCCTCTGAGTGGATTCTGTGAAGTATATGGGGATAGCGCTCAGCATTCTTGCCCACAACAAAGAAGGAGGCTTTTACACCGTGTTCCTTTAGGATATCCAGAAGTTTGGGGGTGTACCGGGGATTTGGTCCGTCATCAAAGGTAAGGGCGATGTATGGGCTTTTTTGATTTCCCGTACGAATAACGGTTTTACAATGGTTTCGGGCCCAGTAATTTGGGATAATCCAATAGATTGCAATAAATAAAAATATGATGCCTGGTACAATGAACAGCTGTTCCTGCATAGTTCTTTCATTCCTCTCCGACAGCAGCACATATTTGGTTTATGATACCGTATATATCCTTCTTTGATTCCTGCTCATCCGGTAACTTTCGGCCATTTCAATTACAATATTGGCAGCATCCCTGGCGGCAAAGGGTTTGGAAATTCTATCCATAGGTTCTTTTATACTGTTTAGCATGGAGGGATCATTTATACATTTTATAATAGTCTCAACGACCTGTTCCTTGCTTTTTGTCAGCATGGCAGCTTTATGTTTGACCAAAAAACGGGTATTATTTCTTTCGTGCCCCGGAAGTGGTTTATATATAAGTATG
The DNA here is from genome assembly GCA_002385885.1 of Firmicutes bacterium UBA3930. GTDB lineage: Bacteria > Bacillota > Clostridia > Caldicoprobacterales > Caldicoprobacteraceae > DTU074. The sequence goes on along the minus strand of DGEI01000014.1, from coordinate 42,829 downwards.
GGCAGCTTCTTGGCGAGGGCTTCAAACATCGTTACTCCTCCGGCTTTTGTCAGCAGGAGATCCGATATCTCCATGAGCTGGGCTATATTATCTACAAACCCCATTATCCGGAGCGGTATTTTTGAATACCTGGCTATGGATTCAAGCTTTTTAGCCAAATTATGGTTTGTTCCCGTTATTGCAAGGATCTGCATAGGGAGATCCCGGTGTACAAGGTCATTGAGTATGCTTTCTACCCCGGTAAGCAGGCCGCAGCCGCCTCCCATTACCATCAGGGTAAAGAGATCCGGACTTATATCATAATCTTCCCATATAGATGGACTGTGGCATGTAGCTGAAAATTCCGGGCGCAAAGGAATGCCGGTTACATGAAGCTTTTCGGAGGAAACCCCTTTTCTTTTAAGATGCTTTGCTACTACTTCGGCTGCAAGTATATATGCGTCCACAAAAGGATGCAGCCATTCATTATGGAATGCAACATCTGTGATAACTGTTACTAACGGTATGTCAATATAACCGCAGGATTTAAGATAAGAAACCACTCCCGCCGGATTGGGGAAGGTACAGACCACCACATCAGGGCGGAGGCTGTAGATGGTTTCCAACAGCTTTTCGCTTCCAACGCGGTTCATCATCTGCCGCCATTTTGAATCGGGGCTTAACTGGCTTGTGGCCTGGTAGTACCATTTATATCCTTTGCCAAAATGCTTGAGAACCTGGTGGTAGCCGAACAAAAGTGTTTTTTTAATGATTGGTTTTGCGTAGTTTAGAAAATCATGTATTTCTACATTCCAGTCAGGACGCAGCTGTTTTATCATCAATTCCAAGGCATTTGAGACCTGAAGATGACCGGCGCCATAGCTGGCTGTGATAATCAGTACATTACATCTTTCTTCGTCAGATAAGCCCATGTTTTCACTCCCTTCATGCCATATAACGAAAGCTTAATTTATGTTTTTCGCTGTTTTGGAACTGCCCTGCCATATTAAACCGCCTTTTCCCATCATTAACTAAGCGGGATTTTCGGCGGTTTTTGCTGACTTACAGAATAATGGCCAACTGTAAGTTCCAACTAAATCCAGTGTATTCAGGAAGTATGGATTGTGCTTATGTCCGGCTATTTCTCGCCGCCTTTGGCAGAGCCTCCGGCTGCACATAGAGCTCTTTTTCCGCTGCTTTTTTGATACGGTTGGGCACTCCGTTGGGAATATAGTACAGATTTATTTTACATAACGCCTGTAATCATTAAAGCGTTCCCCATGGTTATTCTCCTCTCACAAACAATATATTGTATAATATATTATATTAGAGAATAAAAATATAAATGCGCTGCTGAACTGAAATAACATCCAGATTAATGATATCATAGAATTGATATAAAATAAACATTTTTAGTAGATACAGATCATAATAAAGCATTTGGAATATAGTTCTAACCTTTTCATAAAGCTGTTTTTATCATGTTATTATATATAAAAGACAGGCATTAATAAATCAACTGAAGAATTATAAATATTTTGGAGTTCATATAAAAGTATGGTAAAATAATATCAGTGTTGTAAAGGCAGGGTGGAAAAATTGATTAAAGATATAAATGATCTGCTGTATAATTTATATAAAAATTATTATGATATGGCTTACCGCCGTGCCTATTATATATTGCAAAACAAAGCCCTGGCAGAGGATGCAGTTCATGAAGCCTTTATTATAGTTTATTATAAAATAGATCAGTTAAAAGATGCCGGCCGGATAGTTCCATGGTTGATGACTATTGTCAAAAACTGTGCAATTGCTCAACTTAAAACACGGGACAAGTATTTGCCAATCAATGATTTTAGTTTTTTTCAGGGAAAGACGTATATTAGAGATTTATATGACGTGATAGAAAAGAAAGAAATAAGGAAAGAGATTATAAATATTATCAACAAAGAACTGGATGAATATTATCAGCAGGTTATTATACTTCGATACTATTATAATCTGAGTTATGAAGACATAGCCTGTTTGCTTAATATAAAGATAGGTACTGTTAAATCCAGAATATACCGGGCAAAGCAAATTATTGCTCAATCATTGGAAAAACTGCAGCTCTTTCAGCAATCTGACAGTCATAAAATGCAGGTTGAAAGTTTCCTGTGACCATACAAATTTGCTAATTTCTGCTTTGTTTTTTTGTAATTGCTAATAATATTAAAGAATGGTACAGGCTGCAATTTTTATCAAAACATCGGGAGAGGTTTTTTATGCTGGATTTGGGGAAAATCAGTATTCAGCTGGCAGATATGGCACGTCAGCGTCAGCATGATGTTTGGAGTTACAGCAAAAAAGAGGCTGCTGCAATGGATGCATTGGATAAGTACCTCGAAAACTACAGCGATTTCATGGAGAAAATCAATTCGGATACCAGGCATTTTTTTGCAGCTTTTCCGCAAGGAAGGATAAATGATGCTTTTCCGCTTCCTGTAAGTTCAGCTTCCCATACAGTTATGGCTGTTGACGGTTCCCAGATAGATATTGATACCCATGAAATTGTGCTGTGTTATGTGATTAATATAGGCAGGGTGGTTTTGCATTACGGTACCGGTGATCCTCCGCTGATGGACAGCCTGCCGTTTCTTTTTTACAGGGACGAAGATCTGTACAAACAGGGGAACGGTGAAAGTTTTCTTATTCAGGGCGAGGATTTGGCCGGGAAACGCTCCAGGATGGAAGCTCAGCAGCTTAACGAGCTGTTGAATAATCATCGTAAGGACGGCAGTCCAACTGTGGCCTTATTGGACGGTACCCTTGCATCATGGGACAAAGCAGGTTCTGCCAAAAGGGATTTAGGCGGTTTTACCGCCCCCTACTACGTGGATGTTTTTAAAACAGGCGAGAGGCTGGGAATTCCGGTGGCAGGGTACATATCGGGTTCCCGGACCGCACTGGTTATCAATACCTTAAGATCAGGCGACTGCAGTCAGCCTGTTATGAACTGCGTAAATTGTGAACATCGCATTGAGCCGCAGGCTCCCTGCAGGAGACTGGAGGGCCTGAGGGATGTAACTCTCTTTAAAAATATACTTAATCCCGGCGAAAGGTCGGTATGCTTTTACGGGGGCATAAATACCCTGCCCAGAAATGAGTGGCCGTCCTACCGCATTGGGTTTTTTTATATAAATGTAGGCAGCGAAGTGGCCAGGGTGGAAGCACCTGACTATGTACTGGAGAACCAGGAACTTTTGGACAGGCTGCACTGGGTGGTTTACCATCAGGCGCAAAAGGGAATGGGATATCCAATGGCGCTTCAGGAAGCCCATCATTTTGCCGTGGTTAAAGGGGAGGAACGGGAAGCATTCTTCCGGCTGGTGGAAGGACAATTTATAAGGCGGGGCCTTCCCTCCCGTGTAACCAGTAAAGAGCTTCGAAAGCGGACCAGGATCTTTTAATGGAAAAAAATCAATTGAAAGGGGAATGTCATGGCTATAGGAGAGGTTATTGAGAGTACAACAGCAGAATTTACAGCCGAGGCCAGGAGGTATGACCGGATTCCCGCATACGGATCCTTTGTTAAGGTCAGAGATGGAAATATACTGGTATATGGTATTGTGTCCGGAGCATATACCGGAAGCATGGACGGGCTAAGCAAGGCAAAGGCCTTTTTCAAATCATTGGATGAGCTTAAGCTGGAGCAGCCTCAAATATTTGAGCTGCTGCGCACCGAGTTTTCATGCGTAGTTGTGGGATATGAAGAAGGCGGCCGGTACCATCCTTATTACCCTCCTACCCATCTGGGGCTTCACCTGCCGGTGGAGGAAGCTGATGATCTGGAAGTGTTAACCATATCCCAGCACCTCAGCTATCTGGATAAGACTCTCAACAGCCCTTCAGGCAGCGGCGAAGAGCTGACGGCGGCAGTTATAAGGACAGCTGCCAGGCTTCAGCCCGATCCAAGAACATATATAATAAAAGCCGGCCGGGAACTGCTGAGGATGATGAACTACGACACTCAGAGGCTAAAATCTGTATTTGAAAGGGTGGATGCCGTATGAAGGGAACCATTTTAAGAGGCTCCCTTTCAGGAGGGCTGGAGGTCAGGCTGGACATCGGCGAGAATATTGAAGAGATAAAGGTTGGTACATTCTGTGTTGTAGAGGGCAGAACCCATGACTTTTTTTCCATGGTAGTGGATGAGGATATAGAAGCGGCCAACCCAAGGGCGTTTTATGAAAACCTGTCGGATAATCCGCTGTTAAACGAGATAATACGGGGCACCGGCATTATAGACAAGGTAAAGATCCAGCCCATGATTGCCATAAACCGGGAGGAGAGCAGAATACAGCCGGTAAAGAGCATACCGTCATATCTTTCGGTAGTGCGGGAGGCACAGGAGGAGGATGTGTTTAAGATATTTGGCAGGCCCGACAGGACCCACTTTTATGTTGGCACTCCCCTGGATATGGATCACATACCTGTGTGCATTGATCTTAAGAGGTTTATTGAGAGATCAAATGGAATATTCGGAAAGTCAGGAACCGGAAAGACTTTCTATACCCGGCTGATGCTGTGCGGTATGATAAAAAGCGGCCTTTGCAATATTCTGGTCTTTGATATGCATTCTGAGTACGGCTGGGAAGGTGAGGATGAGGACGAAACCCGTAAAAAAGCCAAGGGTTTAAAACAGCTTTTTGGCTCAAAGGTGGCTATTTTTACTTTGGATCCTGAGTCATCAAGAAACCGGGGCGTGCATCCCGATTTTGTGGTTGAGATTCCCTACCGTTCCATCGAGGCTGAGGATATTGCTATGGTGTGGGAAGAGCTAAACTTAAATCCCACTGCCCTGGAAGTTATATATGTGCTTCAAAAGCATCTGGGCCAGGATTGGCTGCATACCTTTTTGAATATGGATGCCTTTGCGATAAAGGATTTTGCTGACAACACCGGCTCTCATGAGGGGGCGCTTCAGGCTCTTCAGCGGAAGCTGTTTAAGCTTCAGAGGCTGCCGTTTATAAAGGAGAATCCTGCCGATGATGCCGTTGAACGCATTATGCAGTATTTGGACAGCGGAATGAATGTGGTACTGGAATTCGGGCATCAGAGGAGCATGCTGGCTTACATGCTGGTAGCCAACATACTTACCCGGCGCATCCATGAATTGTATGTCAAACGCAGCGAAAAGGCGCTGGGAGGGACGAGAGAAAACAACATCCCCCTGGTAATAGTAATCGAGGAAGCCCACAAGTTTTTGAGCCCTGACATGTCGCGTCAAACCATATTTGGCATGATAGCCAGGGAGATGAGAAAATATAATGTGACACTGCTTGTAGTGGATCAGAGGCCTTCGGGTATAGATCCGGAGGTCCACTCACAGCTGGGCACAAAAATTGTGGCTTTGCTGACCGAGGAAAAGGATATTGAATCGGTATTGAGCGGTGTAAACAATGCCAGGATGCTGCGCAACGTCCTGGCCAGCCTGGACACCAAGCAGCAGGCCATCATACTGGGGCATGCGGTTCCTATGCCTGTGGTTATTAGAACCCGTACTTATGATGAAACCTTTTACAGGGATATTACCCGTGATGACGGTGGAAACAGAAGCCGCCCAACCTCTGCCATGGGGCATTCAGCAGGTTCTTCTTCACTGCCCGGGGCGGATCAGCAGGAAGAGGAACCATCCGGTAAAGAATTTGAAGATCTTATGAAGGAGTTGTATGGTAAATGACCAGGCCTATCCGTTTGATTCATACAGGGGATCTCCATATAGGCGTCCAAAACTACGGCAGGATGGACAGCGCTACCGGTATGCATACCCGCTTGAGGGATTTTTTGTCTACCCTGGATAAGCTGGTGGATTATGCTGTTGATGATAAGGTGGATGCGGTATTAATATGCGGTGATGTGTTTAAAAACAGGGAACCGGATGTCACCCAGCAGCGTGAATTTGCCAAACGGATAAAGCGTTTATCGGATGCAGGAATAAAAGTATATATAATCGTCGGCAACCATGATCTGCACAATACTGCGGGAAAAGCCACATCGGTTGAGATTTATGACGTAGTAAAACTTCCGGGGGTGTATGTGCGAAGAAAACCTGAAGTGGATGTGCTTGAAACCCGGAACGGACCTCTCCAGGTAGCAGCCCTGCCCTATACATCTCCCAGCAATCTGGCAGCCGAGGGTTCCAGTATTCAGGATATTTCGGTTTCAATCCGTGACAGGCTGGGGAAGATGCTGGATATGCTGATTCAAAGACTGGATGCTGACTTGCCGGCAGTTTTGATGTCCCACTTTTCCCTGATAGGCGCGGTTCCGGGGTCGGAAAAGGCTATTATGCTCGGCAGGGAAGTAACGCTTCCGGTAGGCTTTTTTGCAAGGCCGGAGCTGGATTATGTAGCTCTTGGGCACATCCACAAACACCAGGTGTTGTACGAAAAGCCTCCTGTTGTTTACTGCGGCAGCCTTGACAGGGTTGATTTCAATGAGGAAAGGGAGGATAAAGGTTTTGTGGAAGTGTCCCTGCAAAAAGGTGATGCTTCCTTCGAGTTTATTAAACTGGATACCCGTCCCTTTAAAACCTTTTATGTGGATGCCACCTCCGGCGATCCCTATGAAGAGGTACTCAAGGCTGTTGAAGGACAGGTCCTGGATGATGCTATTATTAAGATAAGGGTAAAACTTAAAGCTCATGATATGTCTCATCTCAGGGAGAGGGAACTGTACAGGTTTCTCCGTGACAGGGCTTTTTATGTTGCGGGCATTGAAAAGAATATAGTTTCAGACCTTTCACATCTGCGGCATCCGGGCATTACTGAAAAAATGGATGTTAAACACGCTATTTCAGAATATATTTCCAAAAAAGAGGAATACCGCGATATAGGCCCGGAGCTTATCAGAGCCAATGATCAGCTGCTGCACGAACTTAAGGAGGAGGGAGCCATATGATACCTGTTTCACTGTATTTAAGGAACTTCAAATCCTATGGTGAAGATACTCCTGTTCTGGATTTTTCGCAGTTTGATATTGCACTGCTGAGCGGAGAAAATGGCAATGGCAAATCGTCGCTGGCTGATGCCATTGCCTGGTGCGTATGGGGAAAATGCAAAGGCATGGATGGCAGAGGTGGTATAGATGACCTGGTCAGAACAGGCGCTGATGATATGGAAGTGTCATTTACTTTTGAAGAAGAAGGGAATATATACAAGGTTATCCGTAAACGGGATAAGAGAAGATCGCAGTCTGCTCTTGATTTTATGATAAAACAGGAGGATGTCTTCGTGCCTGTCAGCGGAAACCGGATAGATGAGACGCAGCAAAAGATTCAGGAGGTAATTAAGCTGGACTATGAAACTTATCTGTGTACCGGTTATTTAAGCCAGGGGAAAGCCGATCTGTTTGCTATGAAAAAACCAAATGAACGAAAAGAAATACTGGCTGAGATCCTGAACCTGTCGGTTTATGAAAAACTGGAAAGAAAAGCCCTGGATAAACGCAATGAACTGCGGCTTAAGCTGGAATGGCTGGAACGGGAACTGCAAAACCTGGAAAACCAGCTGTCTGCAAAAGATGATATAGAAAAGGAAATGTCACGGGTTATGGCAGTTCTTGCAGCTGTTCAGGATAAAGAAAAGGCTGCCAGGGAACAGCTTGCAGAGCTTAACCGGAGAAAACAGGAAAAGGAAAGCGTAAAAGAGAGGGTAGAGAGTTACCAGGATGCAATAAACAGGGGAAACAAGGAGATTGATTCACTGAAAAAGGATGAAGCCGGCATTCGTGAAAGGCTTGAAAGCTATAAGAAAATACTTGAGAAAGAAACCGGGATTCAAAAATCTTATGCTGAATTAAGGGAACTGCAGGACCGGGAAAAAGTGTTGAACAATAAATTTCAGCGTACAGCTGAGCTTATGCGTCATAAAGAACGCCTGGAGGGACAGATACGAATCCGGGAACAGGATATGCTGCATCGTATTCAGATCCTGGAGAAAGAAATAGGACAGCTGCAGGAGAAAATTTTGCGGGAAAGTGCAGTGAAAAAGGAATGGGAACGGTGTCAGAAAAAGCTTCAGGAGCTGGATATATTGGAAAAAAAACTGGCAGGCCTGGAACAGAAAGCTGCCGAAGCCGCACAGGAAGCTGCTGCTTTGACTGCAAAGCGGGATGCCGTAAACCGGCATCTTGATGAAATAAAAGAGCGGTACAAGGCGCTCAAGGCCGCACAGGCAGATTGTCCTGTCTGTGGAAGGGCTCTTGATGATCAGCATAAGGAACAGCTGATACAGGATGTCACTCGGCAGGGTAAATCTGCAAAACAGGATATTGACGGGATAAACGAATCCCTGGATAACCTGGATAAACAGCGAAAGAAAATTGAAGCACGGTACAGGGAAATCAGGCTTAAACTTAAGGAACGGGGCAAGATAGAAGGACAGGCCGCTTTGCTTTTCCGTCAGATTGAAGATGCCCGCGAGGCTGAAAAAAAGATCAACGAATTGAATAAGCAGGCCATACCATTGAAACAGCAGTATGAGCAGAAGGCTTTTGCCGAAGATCTGGTAAACAGGTTAAAAGAGCTGGAACAACAGGTAGTTGAGACAGGCTATGATGCCGGTGAGCATCGAATTGTTCAGGAGCGGATTAAAAAACTCAGCAGGATTCCCGATGAGTGGGAGGCTCTGCAAAAAGCCAAGGCCGGGATGATTTCCGGGACTGAAAGCCTGGTACGAATTAACAAAATGGTTGATGAAAGGAGAAAATATTTAAGCGATATTAACCGGATTAAAGAGGATCTCCAGGAGTCTATAAAAGATTTTCCGGATATACTGCAAAAGATTTCAGAGCTGGAAAGGGATATGCAGAATATTCAACAGGAGATACGAAACAGGGAAGCGGAAAGAGGAGCTCTTGGAGAGCGTATGGAAAAAATCCGGGAGGCTGAAGCGCTGCGGAAGCAGAAGATAACCGAACTCCAGGAATTTAATAAGCAGTTGGAGCTGTATAGAACCCTTGCGCTTATATATGGAAAACAGGGAATCCAGGCTGCAATTATAGAAAATGCCATCCCCGAGCTTCAGGATGAAGCAAACCGGATACTGGCGAAAATTACCGATGGGCGGTTAGCCGTTGAGTTTCTTACGCAAAGAGACACAAAATCCGGCAGCGTGATGGAAACCCTGGATATCAAAATATCAGATGGAATGGATACAAGGAAGTATGAGACCTATTCGGGCGGAGAGGAATTTCGCATAAATTTTGCCATACGCATTGCTCTGGCCAAGATATTGGCCAACAGAGCGGGAGCAAATATGCGCATGCTGATACTGGACGAAGGCTTTGGCGTGCTGGATGAACAGGGCCGGGAAAGGCTGGTTGAAGTTATAAATGCTATACGTGATGAGTTCGATAAAATACTGGTGATCACCCATGTCCGGGAGCTTAAGGATTCATTTCCCGTGCAGATAGAGGTAGTGAAAACACCCTCAGGTTCTACTTTTGAAATAGTAGGATAATCCCGGTTATGGGACAAAATACTCAATTTTTCGATATACAGTATAAATGAATAAATATTATGGTATAATCATGTTATTAATTATTATAATATATGTTTATATAATATATAAAAGAACATGTTTTCTATACGGTGAAAACCCAATCTGTTAAGTTTTGAGCCTGCGCAGGGATTTATGATGCATTCAGTATAACATATGATTTCATAGATTGAATATAGTTAAAGTGTATTGCATAAAAAACCGCAAGGCCATAGTGTTTATCTCTGTTTAGAACCCGGATAAGCATGTGTTTATTATAAGATTTGAATACGGATGAGCGTACTGCAGTATACAGGGGGGAGGGAGTAGCGTGGATCAGGAGGCCTTATTTATTGAAAAGGCCAAGGCGGGGAATATTTCCGCTTTTGAGGAATTGATCTCCCTTTATGAGAAAAAAATATATAATTATTGCTATCGAATGACTAATAATCGTGAAGATGCTGAAGATTTAACCCAGGATGTTTTTATAAAGGTGTACAGGAATTTGAAAAATTTCAAAGGAAACAGCAAATTCTCCACATGGATATATCGCATTGCGTATAATGCATGTGTGGATAAACATAGAAAAAAGAAAAAAATACAATTTTTTTCTTTGGATTCCGGTAACCATGACAATACGGGAAACACCCAGCTTGTTTCCAATAATCCGCTGCCGGAGGATGAAATAATACAAAAGGAACGGTATAAAAAGATACAGGAATGCATTGCAAATTTAAAACCTAAATATAAAACAGTTATTATTCTTAGAGATATACAGAATTATAGTTACGAAGAAATAGCTGAGATTCTGCAGATGCCTCTCGGTACCGTAAAATCACATATCAGCCGTGCCAGGGCTGCGCTCAGCGATGCCCTTAAAGGGACATTATGAGAGGGGTGAAATGAATGGATTGTAAAACTGCCCGGGAATTTATCACCCTTTATATAGACGGGATGCTTGATGAGAGCGATAAACTGAATATTGAGGCACACTTGGAAGAATGCCGGGAGTGTTATAAAAGGTTTGCAGAAATAAAAGAAGTGGTTACCCTGCTCGGAGAATTGGGAGAAGAGAATGTGCCCGACGGATTTTCCAAAAGGTTACGCATACAGCTTGAAGCACAGCAGCAAATTTCACGCCAAAGCAATAAAGGAAGCAGAGGCAAGGACGGCTCCTATCATTGGGTAAAATGGGTTGGGATGGCTGCGGCGCTTGCTGTTATTGTTTTGTCAATCAGGATGTTGGGTGTGCTGGATTTGAGGAACAAGGCCGCGGTAAGCCTGGATGAAAGCGCAGCAAACGGTTCTGCCGGTTCGGTGGCAATACAGGACAGTTATGAAGAAGTGCCCAAAATTGATAGTCCGGATGACCAATCAGCGGGTTATGAGCATGCCTCCCCCCGGGAGATTAAAGAGCAGAATAGTCAGTCAATTAATGGAGAATCGGTTGAGACCGGTGAAGATACCAGGGGAAAAGGCGAAACAAAACAGGAAACGGATTCCGGTATTTCACCGGAGGAAAATACTGATGATGCTGCAGCAGACTACATAAGATCGGATGTTGTGGAACTAAAGGTTCAGGATATATGTGTAACACCTCACAATTTGATGACTAAAATATTGCAATATGACATAAATATACTTGATGTAGATGAAAACAGTTTAACACTGCAGTTTACGGATAACGAACAAAGAAGAGTGTTATACAAGGAACTGAAGATGCTTGGTACCGTCAGCGATACAGGAGAGGATTTTAGCTCCGATAATGTAACTATTGTCATAATACACAACGAATAGCGCTTGGCTGCATTACACAATCTGCATTGGTTGTATAAACAGGATAATTTTGGTGAATAATATGAATATAATCATAACTATCCACAGATTGGAGGAGTGACGATGGCACGGAATGAGATTGTCGAGAGAGAAAATGATTTGGGAAACAGTATACCCGGGATTGATGCTGAACTTATGTCTTCGATGAAAGAGGAAGTGCTCCGCGCCAGGAAGGAGAATATCCCCATGATCCAGGCTTTTGAAGCTGTGGCCAGAAAAAGCGGGCTTAAGGTTAATACGATAAGGAACTACTATTACCGATACCTTCATGCGCATTTAAGTAAAAATATAGGGAGCAGAGGCGTCAAAAGAAGCAACTGGGCTTACAAGGGCGTTGCCGGGAAATCTTTTACTGAAGAAGAAGTCAGAAATTTGCTTATAACCATTTTAACGGCCCAGGCGAAAGGTGAATCGGTGCGGTCATGTGCCAACCGCCTGGCTGACGGTGATCCCAAAAAGATGCTTCGCTTTCAGAATAAATATAGAAATGTCATAGCCGGTCAACCGGAATACGTGAAAAATCTTATGGACGAAATGACCCAAAGGGGAGTAAGGTATTTCAATCCTTATACCAGGATGATAGTGGACGGAACGGAAGGAACATCAGCAAAACCGGCTGCAGCCGGATCTGATTATAAAAATGACACCGCCGGACGATTAAGCGAAAATAATGATGCTATGCCTAAAGATGATACAGGATCGCTGATTGAGACGCTGGGCAAAATAATAACAGGCCTTGAGGATTTTGATAATATATACATTAGCGCATTCTTTAATGGATTACAGGAACTTATAGATATGGCCAGGACAGGCAAAAATAATACTATGGAACAGGTAACCCGCCTTGAAAAGACATGTAAGGATTTTCAGAACAAATTGAGCAGGATGGAATCGTATTTACACAGGCTTGTTGAAATAAATCAAAGATTTTTGGCTTTACCGGATGCTGATAAGATATCATCTTTAACTGATTATATGAATGATTTGGAGATTTGTATAAAAAAATACGCAAATCTGTAAATATAGTTTTGGTGTAATTGGTGTGTTATACGCAATACCATCAAAGGTGATAATATAAGCATGCCAGTTCTTTGTAGTTATAAACATGGAACTGGTATATTTATTTTACTTCAAAAAAGGATAGTTTTGGGTTATAATATACATATATAAATAATATTATGAATCATCAAAAGAAGGGGGATTTTTAATGGCTGTTAAAATGGTATTAAACGCTGATTCATCAAAAGGAAAGATTAACAAAAACATTTACGGACACTTTTCTGAACATCTGGGAAGATGTATCTATGGGGGATTTTGGGTAGGAAAGGATTCACCCATTCCCAATACCGATGGAGTACGCAATGACGTTATAGAGGCTCTCAGGAAGATAAAAATTCCCGTGCTCAGATGGCCGGGGGGCTGCTTTGCCGATGACTATCACTGGCGGGATGGCATTGGCCCTTACGAAAGCCGCCCAAAGACGGTTAATGCACATTGGGGCGGAGTGGTAGAGGATAACAGTTTCGGTACGCATGAGTTTATGAATCTTTGCGAACTTCTTGACACAGATCCCTATATATGCGGCAATGTTGGCAGTGGAACAGTGCAGGAGATGCGGGAATGGATTGAGTACATAACTTTCGAGGGTCCTTCAACTTTAACCGAATTAAGGAAGGAAAACGGCAGGGAAAAGCCATGGAAACTGCCTTATTTTGGTGTGGGCAATGAAAACTGGGGCTGCGGAGGCATGATGCGGCCTGAATATTATGCGGATGAATACCGAAGATATGCCACCTATGTGAGAAGCTTCAGCGGAAACAAGATCTATAAGATTGCCTGTGGGGCTTCGGATTTCAATTACCGCTGGACCGAGGTATTGATGAGGGAAGCCGGAAGGTTTATGGACGGGTTGAGCCTTCATTATTACACCGTGGCGAGAGACTGGAAAAACAAGGGTTCTGCTATTGACTTTGATGAACGGGATTGGTTCATGACCATGAAGAAGACACTGATGATGGATGAACTTGTTACCAGGCATTCCACCATTATGGACCAATATGATCCGGATAAGCGGGTAGGGCTTATCGTTGATGAGTGGGGTACATGGCATGATCCGGAGCCGGGCACCCACCCGAGGTTCTTATACCAGCAAAACACCCTGAGGGATGCGCTGGTAGCGGGAATCAATCTTAATATATTCAACAACCATTGTGACAGGGTTCAGATGGCCAACATAGCCCAGACGATAAACGTGCTTCAGGCCGTAATTCTCACGGAAGGGGAGAAAATGATATTAACTCCCACCTACCATGTTTTCGATATGTACAAGGTTCATCAAAACGCCCAGCAGCTGTCTGTTGAGTTTGAGAGCAGCCAGTACAGTTTCCAGGATGACAGCGTACCTCAAATAAACGTATCCTCTTCAAAGGACGATGAAGACAGGATTCATATTTCGCTGTGTAATTTGGATCCCAATTCCGGCGCGCATATCAACTGCGAATTACGAGGAACGGTAAGGTCAAGTGTAAGCGGGGTAATTCTGACGGCTGATGAGATGAATGTCCACAATACATTTGAAGAGCCTGAGAGAATAAAACCTTCTGAATTCAACGGAGCGTCTATAGCCAATAATGTGCTTGACATACAGCTTCCTCCCAAGTCTGTTGTTGTGCTGACCCTTGAGTAAAGCAGCACCTTTTTGCAATTGATGTGAGACCGGAGTAATTGTATGCAGATTAAGGAGTGTACTGTTTATGGAAGTTGCAGTATGTAAAGGGTGTACTGGCACCGTAAGGCTGACCCGGGAGGAGATAGACGAGATATTTGGAGAAACAATGAAGGTTAAAAACGTGAAGCTTGTTACGGAAGAAGAGTATAATAACAGGCTGGAGAAGTGCAGGTCATGTGACCATCTGGAATACGGCACCACCTGCAAATTCTGCGGATGTATAATCCAGATAAAAGCCAAGCTTGCGGGCGCCAGATGTCCGTATCCATACGAGCCCCGCTGGTAGGCATGGAACACAGTATCAAAACAGCCCTTACAGGATTTACTGATAAGGGCTGTTTTTTTCATATTTATGTTGTGTATTCCGGGGTTTGTAACACTTGACTTTTACAATGCATAAATTTATAATGTTTCTTGTTATTCTATTGTTATAGGGGGATTGGAACAGGTGGGAATTATTGTTGCAAAGTTTGGAGGAACTTCTCTTTCATGTGCTGAACAATTCTGTAAGGTACGGGATATTATATTGAGCGATACAAACAGGCGTTATGTAATTCCTTCTGCACCTGGAAAACGCTATAGCGATGATACCAAAATAACCGATCTTTTATATTTATGCCATGAGCGGGCAGGACTGTCTCTTGCCTTTGATGATATTTTTGATGTTATAACCGGGCGTTATATGGACATCGTCCACGGTTTAAATCTTGATTTGGATCTTGAAGCAGAATTGAATAATATAAAAACAAGGATCCGGGAAGGCGCATCGGCAGATTACACGGCAAGCAGAGGCGAATACCTGAACGGGCTCATTCTTGCCAGGCTTCTCGGTTATGATTTTTTGGATGCTGCTGATATAATATTTTTTGATGATAGGGGAATATTTGATAGTGAGGGCACAAATGAAGCGATAAGCCGGCGTCTGTGGGATCATGAACGTGCTGTTATCCCGGGTTTTTACGGTTCGATGCCTGACGGTGAGATAAAAACATTTCCCCGCGGAGGTTCGGACATAACGGGAGCCATTATTGCCAGGGGTGTTAAAGCTGATGTTTATGAAAACTGGACTGACGTTTCAGGCTTCATGATGGCCGATCCCAAAATTGTGAAGAATCCAAAACCCATTCGCAAAATTACTTATCGTGAGCTCCGCGAGCTGGCCTATATGGGTGCCGGTGTGCTCCATGAAGATTCAATATTTCCGGTGAAAAAAGCAGGAATTCCGGTTCACATAAAGAATACCAATGCCCCTTTGGAACCCGGTACAATAATAGTCAATGAGGCGGAACCCGTCTGCTGTACAGGAGGTATAACCGGTGTAGCCGGAAAGAAAGGCTTTACCGTAATTGCAGTTGAAAAAACGCTAATGCATGATGAGCTGGGTTTTGGACGAAGGCTTCTTTCAATTATTGAAGCAAACGGCATATCCTTTGAGCACATGCCGTCAGGGATTGATACCATTTCCCTGGTTATTGCCGATTCACAGCTTGACGGGAAGCTTGAGAAAGTATTGGATGAGATCAAGGACCGGCTTAAGCCGGATTCGGTTGAGGTTTATTCCAACATGGCACTGATTGCCACAGTCGGGAGGGGCATGGCCCGAACCCCCGGGATTGCCGCCAAACTGTTTACAGCTTTAGGGAAAGAGGGCATAAATGTCCGGATGATTGACCAGGGTTCAAGCGAGATAAATATAATAGTAGGAATCGAAAATGAAGATATGGAAGAAGCCGTCAGGGCAATTTACAAGGCATTTGTTGATGAACAATAGATAAAAGACGCGGCAATGAAGGATAAATTGCAGGCTGACGCTTTACAAAACTTAATATTTTGGTTATAATACATTCAAAATATGATTTGATATCATGCAGTAAAACGTGATGACGAGGAAGAGTAGGTACCTTTGAGGGTTCAGCGAGTTGGGGACGGTGGAAGCCCAATCCTGTCCAAGGGTATTGAAAATCACCTCTGAACGGCCGGCTGAAAGGATTTCCGACTAAGTCAGGACGGACCTCCCGTTACAGAGGGCGCATATAGGATTGGTCCCGTATGCGAATGAGTGGATATGCATGTGTTTGTATCAAAATCAGGTGGTACCGCGGAAGATAACCTTTCGTCCTGATAAAGGGATGAAAGGTTTTATTTATATTAGCACGGCAAAAACAATCGTTGGATTTTGGAGGGAAAAAGATGTATAAGAAAGTATCGACCGGTTTGAATTTTGCTGAGAGGGAGCAAAAAATACTGGAATTTTGGAAGGAAAACAACATATTCGAAAAAAGTATACGGCTGCGGGAGGGAGGACCTGCATTTACCTTTTATGACGGGCCTCCAACAGCTAACGGAAAGCCTCATATAGGGCATGTCATCACCCGCGTGGTCAAGGATATTATACCGCGTTATAAGACTATGAAGGGCTACAAAGTACTTCGGAAAGCGGGGTGGGACACCCATGGGCTTCCCGTGGAACTGGAAGTGGAAAAGGAACTTGGGATAAACGGCAAGCCTGAAATAGAAAAGTACGGTGTAGAGCCGTTTATAAACAGGTGTAAGGAAAGCGTATGGAGATACAAGCAGGAATGGGAAAAAATGAGTGAACGGGTAGCTTACTGGGCCGATATGGAGAACCCCTATGTCACGTACTACAATGAATATATTGAATCGGTGTGGTGGGCGATAAAGACGATATGGGACAAAGGGCTGTTGTACAAAGGACATAAGATTGTTCCATATTGTCCCCGCTGCGGTACGCCGCTGTCCAGCCACGAAGTAGCCCAGGGTTATAAGGATGTGACGGAACCGTCCATATATGTTAAGTTCAAGGTCAGAGGAGAAAAACAGACCTTCCTTCTGGCCTGGACAACAACTCCATGGACACTGCCTTCCAACGTTGCCCTTACGGTTAACGGAAAGGAAACCTATATAAAGGCAAAATGCAGTGATGAAGTATATATCCTGGCAGAGGCTCTGGCATCAAATGTGCTTAAAGAAGAATATGAGGTGCTTGACCGAGTGGCCGGTGATCAGCTGGTAGGGATAGAATACGAACCCTTGTTTGATTTTGTCAGGGTGGATAAGAAGGCTTATTACGTTGTAGCTGATGATTTTGTTACCTTGACGGAGGGTACCGGTATCGTCCATACTGCACCTGCTTTTGGCGAAGATGACGCAAAGGTTGGGAGAATGTACGATTTACCTTTTGTACAACTGGTGGATGGAGAAGGTAAGTTTGTTGAGGAGGCAAAACCATGGAAAGGAGTTTTTGTAAAGGACGCTGATCCGGAAATCATCAGGCATCTTGAACAGAGGAACCTTGTGTATACCGTTGCTGATTATCAACACTCCTATCCATTCTGCTGGAGGTGTGATACTCCCCTGATTTATTATGCAAGGGATACCTGGTTTGTTAAAATGACTGCTGTCAGGGAACAGCTTATAAAGAACAACCGCCAGATTAACTGGTATCCTGATAACGTCAAAGAAGGCCGTTTTGGGAATTTCCTTGAAAACGTTGTAGACTGGGGCTTGAGCCGCGAGCGGTACTGGGGTACTCCCCTTCCCATATGGGAGTGTGAATGCGGGCACCGCCATGCGGTAGGAAGTATAGCCGAGCTTAAGGAAATGGGTCTGGATGTGCCTGAGGATATAGAGCTTCATAAGCCGTATATAGATAAAGTGTTTCTTAAATGTCCCAAATGCCGGGACGGAAAGATGAAGAGGGTTCCGGAAGTAATCGATTGCTGGTTTGATTCAGGAGCCATGCCTTTTGCACAATGGCACTATCCATTTGAGAATCATGAGTTATTTAATGAAAACTTTCCGGCTGATTTTATAAGCGAAGCTGTTGATCAGACCAGGGGATGGTTCTATACCCTGCTTGCAATCTCCACCCTGCTTTTTGACCAGCCGTCCTATAAAAATGTTATCGTGCTCGGTCATGTGCTGGATAAGGATGGCCAGAAGATGAGCAAGCACAAGGGTAATGTAGTCGATCCCTGGACAGTATTGAATAAGCTAGGGGCCGATGCAGTGCGGTGGTACTTCTATGTCAGCAGTGCGCCGTGGCTTCCCAGCCGTTTTTACGAAGAAGTTGTCAGCGAGTTCCAGAGGAGGTTTATGTCCACTCTGTGGAATACCTATGCTTTCTTTGTGCTGTATGCTAATATTGATAAATTCAACCCGGCACAGTATTCCCTGGATTATGATAAGCTTTCGGTTATGGACCGGTGGATACTGTCAAGATTGCATTCCCTTATAGCGTTTGTGGATGACAGCCTGGACAGGTACCGAATAACCGAGGCTGCCAGGAGGATACAGGATTTTGTGGATGAACTAAGCAACTGGTATGTAAGAAGGAGCCGTGAACGCTTCTGGCAGAAGGATATGCCCCAGGATAAAATAAATGCCTATATGACGCTGTACACCGTTTTAGTGGAACTGGCCAGGCTGATCGCGCCGTTCCTGCCGTTTATGACGGAAGAGATATACGGCAACCTGGTAAAAAGTGTACAGCCCGATGCGATAGAGAGCGTGCATCTGTGCGACTATCCCAAGGCAGATCCCAAATGGATAGACGAAGAACTGGAAAAACACATGGATGTTGTATTGAAGCTGGTAACGCTGGGGCGGGCCTGCCGCAACACCGCCAATATAAAGATACGCCAGCCTCTTAAGGCCATCTATGTTAAGCTAAGTCAGGCCTTGCCGGAAACGTTTGAGGATCTGGTGAAGGATGAGCTCAATGTTAAGGAATTGGTGGTAACAGATGATATTGATAGTTTCACGGCAGTTACCCTGAAACCTCAGTTGAAAACCCTTGGGCCAAGATACGGGAAACTATTGCCCGGGATCAGGGAAGCTTTAAAGGAAGTTGACGGGAAAAAGGCATTGGAAGCTTTCAAAGACGGGCAGCCTGTTAAGCTGACCGTTCAAGGCCAGGCAATTGAGCTTATGGAGGACGACGTGTTGATTGAAACCAGCCATAAGGAAGGCTTTGTAGTGGAAAGCAACAGGGATATAACCGCTGCGCTTGATACCAACCTTACTCCCGGGCTGGTGGAAGAGGGCTTTGTACGGGAAATAGTCAGCAAGGTTCAAAACATGCGTAAAGAAGCAGGATTTGAAGTGCAGGACAGAATTCAACTGTACTACTCCAATAATGACAGGATTGGCCGTATAATAGAAAGTAACAGGGAAGAAATAGCTGAGGAAGTACTGGCGAGGGAAATTGCAGAAGGCAAGGCTGACGGTTATACAAAAGAGTGGAATATAAATGACGAAAGGGTAGTTTTAACCGTTGTAAGAATTTAAATGGTTTTAAAAATGGGGTTTTCTGCCCCATTTTTTTGTGTATATGATATTAAATCCCTGTTCGTATATAGCTTGGGCACTATCCTTGCAAAAAGCCCCGGAACCTGTCAGCGAAGCGGAGGATAGCCGGAACCAGTCTGACGCGTCAGCGGGTTTTGGTGGAGCCTGGAGCGAGTGTTACAGGTTCCTGGCCTTGAGCACCAGCGAACGGAATAATATTCTGTGCAGCCATTATACCTGATAGTATGATTACCAATGAGCATAACGAGAAGAATACTATGGTGTTTACCGAAATTATACTATATCCGGTTCTCAAGAGAGCCTTGACATAACCTGGGATAGGATATATATAAATTCATATGGATACTTAAATATAGGAGGGAATTAACATGAAATGGATCGATATTACATTACCCATGGAGGAAGGCCGTCCAAACTGGCCCGGCGATATTCCTTTTGCCCATCGAGTAACCCGGGAAATAGGCAGGGATGGTTCCAATGCCAATGTGTCTACCATTGAAAGCAGCGTGCATTTTGGCACACACCTGGATGCTCCCTATCATTTCATAGCTGACGGGAAGAGGATTGAGGAACTGGACTTAAACTTGCTCATTGGGCCCTGCCAGGTGGTGGAAGTGCCCTCTGTAGGGGTGCATGTGGATTTGGAGGCCTTGAAGCGGGCCGTGGCTCCCGGTGTGAAAAGGCTGCTTATAAAAACCAGCAATTCACAGCGGCTGAAGGATGGGGAATTTCATAAGGATTTTGTGGCTTTATCTCCCGAATCAGCCCAATGGCTGATTGATCAGGGAATAAAGCTGGTGGGTATTGACTATTACTCTATAGGGCCATACGGAGACACCAAGGATGTACATCACATATTTTTAGGGCCTAACGATACTGTGGCACTGGAGGGTGTTGATTTGTCAGATGTGACGCCGGGTATGTATTACCTGATCTGCCTTCCTATGAAGATAAAGGGTTCGGGAGGAGCTCCCGTACGGGTGTTGCTGGGTACCGAGGAGTAAAAAGGATATATTGAAACACAAAGAGATAAGTCTATCGGTTATTATACGCTGAAGCATAAATATCAAAATACATGGATTCGGGAGCGGCAAAAGAGGTAAAATAGGTTGCAAGGAGAAATATGCAAATGAAGGGGCAGTAAAATAATGAGGGAATACTATGTCGACCTGCACGTCCATGTTGGAAGATCTTCCGATGGGAGGATTGTAAAGGTTGGTACATCACATAAACTTACCTTTGCCAACATTGCCTATGAAGCACGGTACCGTAAAGGGATTAACATCATTGGTATGGTGGACTGCGTTTCGCCCTGGATCATAAGGGATATAGAAGAGATGCTGAAAAAAGGACAGCTTGAAGAGCTGCCCGAGGGCGGTATGAACTACAGGGATGATCTGGTGCTTTTGCTTGGCTCCGAAATCGAAACCAGGGAAGAAAGCGGATGTCATGCCCATTCCCTGGTATTTTTCCCCTGGCTCTCACAGGTCAGGGAGTTTTCGAACATTATGGACAGGCATATGGCTAATCTGCCGGAGAACTCTATGATCAGCCGGTTATCCGGGCAGCAGCTTTTTGATATTGTTGACTCCCTCGGAGGATTTTATATGCCGGCACATGTCTTTACTCCCTATAAGAGTTTTTATGGAAACTGTACCAATAGCCTGCGCAACATCTTTGATAAACAGTCTTTCGGCAAGATTCCGGCGGTAGAGCTGGGACTCAGCGCTGATACTCAAATGGCGGGTTTGCTGTCGGAATTGGATGAAAAAGCATTTACCAGCAACTCGGATGCCCACTCGCTGATCAAGATGGGTAGAGAGTACAATGTTATGAGGCTTAAAGCTTTGAATTTTGAAGAAGTATTCAAGGCTTTAAAGGGCGAGGACGGGAGAGGAGTTGCTGCCAATTACGGGCTTGATCCCAAGTTGGGCAAGTACCACAGGACTTTCTGTCTGAAGTGTAAAGGAATTACTCAACAGCCTCCACCGGTGCTTAAGTGTCCCAACAACCCGAATCATAGAGTAGTGGTAGGTGTCAGGGACCGTATTGAGGCCATCAGGGATCGGGTTCAAAGCTCAGATGATGCCAACATAGATCCTGGCAGGACAGTTCATCCTCCCTACCATTACCAGGTACCGCTGAATTTTTTGCCGGGGGTTGGCCCAAGGACCATTGACAGGCTAATTAACGAGTTCGGAACCGAAATGAATATCCTGCATAAGGTTAAACCCGAGGAATTGTACAAAGTGGTATCTCAACCTATAGCAGATATGATAATTAAAGGCCGCCAGGGAGAGCTCAATATAGTGCACGGTGGAGGAGGAGTGTACGGCAAGGTTCTTGATTGAGGAGGATGCTGCATGATATATGTTGTAACGGCTTTGCCGTGGGAAGCCCGGCCTGTTATTGAAAGATACAACCTGAAGCGGGATGACAACTGTAAATTTTTTCCGATGTTTAAAGGCAGCAACATGTGCCTTATAGTAAGCGGGATCGGAAAGATGGCATCGGCAATTGCGGCTGCATACCTGCTTTCCGGTGGGAATGCCGGTCAGGACGCAGCAATTGTAAACATAGGGGTATGCGGTGCTGTGAAGCAGCAGTATCCCATTGGAACCCCGGTTCTGATACATAAGATTACAGATCATGAGACCGGCAGGGATTATTATTCAGATATACTGCTGGAACATCCCTTCGCAGAAGGCAGTGTTGAAACCCATAATCAGATTGTGCGGAGGGAATATATAGACAGCGGTCAAAGCCGGGTTTGTACGGATTTTGTGGATATGGAAGCCTCCGGCTTTTTCCAGGCAGCATCCAGGTTTTTGTCTCCCCACCAAATATATGTAATAAAAATCATAGGAGACTACCTGGAGGTTGAGGAGTATGATAAAAACAAAATTACCGGATTGATAGCCCGGGCAATGGATGACATACATGGATTTTTGGAACACGTGGAAAGATACTGCAGGCATGATGAGCCGGTTTTTTCTGACGCTGAACAACAGCAGCTGGAAGATATCAAAAAAAGATTGCGTCTGACGGTTACTCAAGGACACCAGCTGGCGAAACTGGCTGCCAAATACAAGCTCAGGACCGGTAAACCACTTCCTGATTTTTCTGATATTATTGTTGATGAGGTAAAGGTAAAGGCCGAAGGGAGGAAAGCCTTTGAGGAGATCAGAAGGATACTCGCTGCTGAATAGATTTTCCCACATATATATAGAGCAAAAAGCTTTATCGTATCCGGTTACCGACCGTATCCTGAAGCGTTTTCCCCGATCGGTTAAGGTGGTGGTGCAGCATTACAAGGATGTTTTCAACAGAACTCATCAGGATTTCAGACGGCAAAAGGATTCACCCAAATTGATCCTGGCTGTTAAGCAGGAACCCTTTCTATATCAGGGACCCGAAATTTGTGAGGATTTTGGCAATAAGAATTTTTACTATGCTTCATGTGTTTTAAACTGCCTTTATGATTGCGATTACTGCTATTTGCAAGGCCTTTATGCATCGGCCAATATCGTGATTTTTGTGAATATTGAGGACTTTTTTGAGGATGTGCAAAAACGCATTGAATATGAGAACTTGTATCTCTGCATATCCTATGACACCGATCTATTGGCTCTGGAAGGTGTAGTGCCGTATGCGTCCAAATGGATAGAGTTTGCAGGCGGCAAACAAAATTTTAATATCGAGCTTAGAACCAGAAGTGCGAACTATGGAGCTGTTAAAAGGTTCACACCTGCAGAACAGGTGGTATTAGCCTGGTCGCTGTCTCCAAATGAAGTTGCAAGGCGCTATGAGAAGCTGGCTCCACCCCTTGAAACAAGATTGAAGGCAGCTAAAACCGCCGTTGAGGACGGGTGGAAGGTCCGGCTGTGTTTTGAGCCCATACTTAAAATACAAAACTGGCAGGAGATATATTCAGCTTTTCTGAAAAACGTATTTGAAATCATTCCGGCAGACAGGATCTTTGATGCAAATATTGGTCTTTTTCGTATGAACAGGGAGCAGTTTAAAAGGATTAGCAGATTCCGGACGGATACCGATGTATTTGCCTATTCAATGGTGTGTTCCGGGGAAGGGATAATGAGCTATGCTGAAGGTGAGAGAATGAAAGATTTTATGCATCGGCAGCTTATCCGGTATCTGCCCGGGGAGAAGATATACAGTTGATTGGATACCCATAGGTTAGATTTTTTTTAGCAGGATTTTGATGTTCTGTGGAGAAATTGATAAATAATATAAATAGCTGGAGAGGAGTGGAATTTACCATGGCAATCAGCATAGAGGAAATTGTTTACAAGGAATATGGAAAATGCGTTGAGATCTCCAATGGTACTGTTGACGTAGTGGTTACCGTGGATGTGGGGCCGAGGATCATACGGTTCGGTTTTACCGGCAAGGAGAACATGTTTTGCGAAGTCCCGCAGACAACCCAGCCTGTTGATGAGCCTGTCGGAGGCGTATGGAAGATGAAAGGCGGGCATAGGCTGTGGCACAGTCCTGAAAACATGCCCCGTTCCTATATTCCTGACGATGCTCCTGTGGAATGGTGCAAAATTGAAAACGGGATAAAGGTTAAACAAAAGGTTGAACCCTGGGTACAGATTGAAAAGGAAATGGAAATAACTTTGGCTGCCTGCTGTGACAGGGTCAGGGTGGTTCACCGCCTGACAAACAGAAATGCATGGCCGGTAGAGTTTTCCGTATGGGGCATAACAGTAATGTCCCAGGGAGGAAAGGAAATCGTACCTCAGCCTGCCCGGGATACCGGCTTTTTGGGCAACCGTGTTCTCGCTTTATGGCCGTACTCAAAGATGAATGACCGCCGTGTCTACTGGGGAGATAAATATATTGTCCTGCAGCAGGATCCAGGCGCAGAGCGGCCGTTTAAATTCGGTATCAATAACGAGGACGGATGGGCGGCTTATTTCAACCATGGGAACCTGTTCATAAAGCGGTATGTACATCAAATGGGAGCCAAGTATCCTGACTTTGGTGTTTCCTATGAAACCTACACTAACGATTTTATGCTTGAGATGGAAAGCTTGTCACCGTTAACCCTTGTAGAACCTGGCGGCACTGCTTCCCATGTTGAGGAATGGGAGCTTATAGGGGATGTAGAAATGCCCTCCAATGATGAGGCTGAAATTGATGCAGTGGTTAAAGAACATATAATATGCTGCTGCGATTGCTGCTAGAATCCAGGAAGCGGGCTATCAAAATAGCCCGCTATATTTTTTTGGCGTATTTCATTTAAATTGGTCTTGCACTCCGGTAACTGGAATAGCATTCTGCACCTTCACTATACTCGAAAGTATGATTGCCAATGAGCATTGTGTGAAGAATAATTATGGAGCTCGCATTGCGAAAAGGCTTCAGCATTATTCACATTTCCTGTTTGAAATTGCATCTGCAGTGTGATATTCTATAAAAGGTAAGCCATGAATTCCTACATTTTGTTACAAGTACTGTATGGAGGTGGTAGAATGGACGCCGGCCCTAGTAATTTGCCCAGAAGTAAAAACAGAATAATGTGTAAGGGGGTGGTACATTTTGCTGCCTCAGTTTTCCATTTAATAATATTTAATACAAAACCTGTATGATAATATAGAATTTTTATGATTTAAGCCATACATTATTTTGGCTCCTATATGATTTAAGCATATTACACATGCCAAAGAAGAATGCCGGATGCATATCATATAAACGGAAAACATGGGGCAGTGGTTTTTACATGCATTGGGGTATTATTATGCAATAGCTATGAAGAATAATCGTATGGAGCAAAGGAGGTAATGATATGGCTTTTGAAGATATTAAGGAACTACTGGCCGCGAAAAGGTATGTTGAACTGAAAGAAAGGATAAAGGAGTTACAGATACCCGACATTGCTGAGTTTATAGATGAACTGGACACAAAAAACGCCATTATTGCATTCAGGTTACTTCCTAAAGAGATTGCAGCCGATGTTTTTTCCTATCTTTCCTCCGAGCGACAGGGCGAAATATCCACGCTGGTGGATGAAAAAGAATTGATAGAAATAATGAATGACCTGTTCTTTGATGACAAGATTGATTTTTTGGAAGAGATGCCGGCTAATGTAGTTAAGAGGATATTGAGAAATGTTTCCGAAGCAGAACGAAATCTGATAAACCATTTTCTCAAGTATCCCGACAATTCTGCAGGAAGCCTTATGACCATAGAGTTTGTAGACCTGAAAAAAGAGATGACGGTGAGAGACGCCCTGGAGAAAATTCGCAGAATAGGACGGGACAGGGAAATAGTGTACACGTGTTATGTTACCGATGCATGGCGCAGGCTGGAAGGTATTGTTTCGCTGAAAGAACTGGTTCTGGCTTCTCCTGACGTAAAGGTTGAAGATATTATGACAACGGATGTCATCTATGTTAACACCTATGATGATCAGGAAGATATTGCTGATATATTTAAGAAGTATGGTTTTCTGGCGATGCCGGTGGTAGATCAGGAGAAAAGGCTGGTAGGAATAATAACTATCGACGATATTGTTGATGTCATTGAACAGGAGAATACCGAGGACTTCCAGCGTATTGCCGCTATTCAGCCTTCTGAAATAGAATATCTGGAAGCTAATCCGGTTATGTTAGCCAGGAAGAGGATTGTATGGCTCATGATATTAATGATTTCTGCTACCATAAGCGGTTATATAATACGAAGATACCAGGTTGCCATTGAAGCTGTAGTAGCCTTGACGGCTTTTATTCCGATGCTGATGGACACCGGTGGAAATGCAGGTTCCCAATCATCAGTGACGGTAATTAGAAGCCTTGCCCTGGGTGAATTGAAATTTACTGATATACTGAAGGTAATTAGAAAAGAACTCCTGGTCAGCATTTTAGTCGGGCTTGGATTGACATGCGTTAACTTTATCAGAATTTTTTACTTGGAAGGTTATGACCTTTCTATTACGCTTACTATATCGTTAACTTTATTCTTAACGGTAGTATTTGCTAAATTTATTGGCGGTACACTGCCATTGCTCGCCAAAAAGGTGGGCCTTGATCCTGCTATTATGGCAAGTCCTCTGATAACTACAATTGTTGATGCCGTATCCTTAGTAATATACTTCTCACTGGCTGTAAGGATATTGCATATAGTAGTTTAGTTAAAATCCGGATATTAGGCCTGTTACTGTGGAAAAGGCTTGCGCTTCTGCAGTAACGGGCTTAACTATATATCAGGTTCCGGGCGTTTAAATGAGCCGCTTATCCCAAATAACCCTGCAAAAAAAAGTAAAATTCGCAGTATTATAATAAAGACGGGCATAAACAAGCGAAAACATCGCCTATAACCGCTTATTTTAAAATTGACAAAGGTAAACTTCGGGTGTTAGTATGATACAAAATTAATACTGACGGGGAGCTGAAGCAATTCGGCTGAGAGGGAGTTGTATGACTCCGACCCATGAACCTGATCTGGGTAATGCCAGCGTAGGAACGAATTGTAAGTAAAACTGCATGTTCTTGTTGGCATGCAGTTTTTTTCTCCCTGCCAAAAGAAGGAGAGGTTTAAAGATGAAAAGAACGAACGCAAGGATGTTGGTGGAAGCCGGGGTGATGATAGCCCTGGCACAGGTACTAAGTTATATTGTAATTTACCAATTGCCTCAAGGCGGGTCAGTAACGGCCGGTTCCATGGTTCCAATAATGTTTTTTGCGGTAAGATGGGGTAATATTAAGGGAATACTGGCCGGAGCGGTATATGGCATACTCCAGTTTATACTGGGGCCAAAATGGAGTTTTCACATTATTTCTATTTTATTTGATTACATTATTGCATTTGCCTGTCTTGGTCTGGCAGGCTCATTCCGGTACAGAGGAATCGCAGGGATCTTGTCCGGCACATTTGTAGCTGTACTTGGCAGGTTTATATGCCATGTCATATCAGGAGCGGTGGTCTTTGCCAGCTTTGCTCCGGAAGGGCAAAACCCATGGATCTATTCAATACTGTATAACGGAGGCTTTTTGCTTCCTGAACTCATTGTGTCCATGGTAATAATAGGGATACTTTACAAAGCCGGCGGGCCTGCAATTGCCGGGCCGATATCTGACGAATAGAAGAAGAGAAAAGCCGGCCTTCAAACCTGTATTTTGGCTGAGTTAACCGGGAGCTTTCTTTTTAGGGGATTGCATATTGACGACAAGGTAGATACACACTCCCACTGCTATAATTACATCGCCTATGCTGAACACATTGGAAAATGGAAGCCATTCCGGAAGATGAAAGACATCACACAGCCAGGGGAGCTTTGTGCTGTCAGAGATAGCAATGGAATTATTAACACCCTGAGTCACTGATTCCGAGTATTTTCCCATGGATGTGCTTTCCAGGCTGCTGACGTATGCAGGCATGTAACCTCCGTTTAATGTGATGGCCAGGGCATTTGAAAATATACCGGTTCCTATAACTGGGATACCGGTAATTTTTCTGTTTAATACTATGAAAAACAGCAGTAATATATACGAAATGATATGAAAACCTAATGAAATGGTGCGGGGTAGCGCGCTTAAGAAGGGTATCCCGGAAAACAGGATAATCTGAATTATAAAGCCGCCTATAGCCAGCCCGTGTTTTTTGAGCGGATGCAGTGTAAGATATTTCAAACGGCCTCCCCTTATATAGCCGATCAGTATACCAATTGCAACGGCATACAGGATAAACATTTACTCCTCCTTATAGTCATAATCCCGTTTAAGTACCTCTATAAAAGACTGAACAACTTTTGGATCAAACTGTGTCCCTGAACAACGCTTCAATTCGTCAACAGCCTGAGCCTGGGTTAATGCCTTGCGGTAAGGACGGTCTGATGTCATGGCATCGTAGCTGTCGGCAACTGATAATATTTTTGCGCCAAGGGGTATGGAGTTATCCGAAATTCTGTGAGGATATCCCATACCGTCTATACGCTCATGGTGATATAAGACATAAATGGCTCCTGTCTTGTAAGGATTAAGATTTTTTAACAGGCGGTATCCGATCTCAGTATGTTTTTCAATCTGCTCCATTTCATCGGAGTTTAAGCTGCCTTTCTTTTTGAGTATATGATCCTGTACACCGATTTTGCCAAGGTCGTGTACTTTACCCGCTATTTCAATTATATTAGCATAATCCACCGGCAGTCTCATCTGCTGGGCAATTTTTTTAGCGTATTCTGCCACCCTGGCTGAATGACTGGCA
This sequence comes from Firmicutes bacterium UBA3930, assembly GCA_002385885.1. Taxonomy (GTDB): domain Bacteria; phylum Bacillota; class Clostridia; order Caldicoprobacterales; family Caldicoprobacteraceae; genus DTU074. Next base: position 14,206 of record DGEI01000014.1, on the reverse strand, counting down.
GTATAATCATCCCGTGCATCTATGACTTCGGCCAGAACTTTCAGGGTTTCTATGGCTTCATCCCGGAGGCTGTAGTATCTTTTGAGGGATTGATCAATCATTATCAAAGGAGGAACCATAAGCAATATTATGTAAGGCCGTTCCGGGTTGTATATCGATGAAGCTGCAGCGCTTACCGCGGCCAGCGTCAGGTAATAGCCTACAATAACTTTGAAGTCGCTTAAGAATATATTGCGCAGCGGGGTTTTTGTTGTTAATGATATTGCGATGCTTACGAAGAAAACATTTAAGAAGTAGTAGGAACAAGCCCCGGCAATAAGGGCCGGCATATCCATTACCAGATCAAGAGTTATATTTTCCGGAGAGAGTTTAAGCCAGTAAAACAAACTGCCGCTTATCAGCAATGTCAGCGAATACTGGCCTGTATTGAAAAAAGCTTTATAATACGGCTTTTTTGACAGGATTTCAATAATAAGCGTAGTGATAACAGCAATTAGTATTGCACCCCGTATGCCAAGAAGTATAAGCATACACAGATGGGTAGCAAAGGATAATGATATTTCGCTGACGCCATCGTACTTTCGGATCAGAAGCGGCCTGTGCTCTGCAGCGGTATTCAGTACTATCCAGAACAGCATTTCGGGTATCCTGTCCACCGAAAACCAGGGATATGCATAAATCAATAACGGGAGTGTACCAAATGCTATGACAAATATATACAAACTACTAATCTTATCATATACTTTGTTTCTCATAAAGCTACGCTCTTTCCATTATTTTTTTGAAGATTGGATAATTGGTTATTTATATTCGATAAAATATTTGCAAATCCTTCAAAAAACAGCAAAAATAAGAAAAATTCAGAAAAAAAAGCCCATTCAGGGCTTGTAGAGGTGATTTAGACGAATGTATACAGAGTAATTTCCTAATTCATTATCCCCATTTCATGCCGGCTATGCCTGACAAGACCAGGGAAATTATTGTAATTATGTACAGTAATGTGGGAGAAACCTTTTTGAACTTGAACATTACTTATCCCTCCTCACAGGTAAATAAATAACCTGACTTTAACACATCCTTAGTACATTTTATTATATTACAAAAGTAAAGTATTTTCAACTAGGACAATAGTCTCATTTTATTGGCTGGTATGCTCTGAATCAAACAGCTCCGATATATTGTTTGTGAACAGATACTGTTCGGTTTGGTCAAGCGACTGGGCTATCTCCCGTATTCTATAAAACGTCTGTATTATATTACGGGAAAGCTCAAATGTATGTTCATAGGTTTCCAATGCTTTATCCTTTTCATAATTATTTATATATTGGATAATGATTTTTGCATTGTTATGCAGCCTGGAATGTTCCGTCTCCACGGCATCCCACAGCTGGCGGATTTCGGGATGAGAAGGAACAACAGAATAGTAAAAATGTCCGAAACTGCATTTATGTTCGTTCGTTTGAAGGGGTAACACTATCATATCGTCAATCATATTTTTCAGATCCTGGACCCATCTTTTATGTGCTTCAATTGCCCTGTCCATTGCAGCAATAAAACTGCTGTTGGGCAGCGGCCAAAGGTTGGTGCTGGCAAGATGTCCTGCTTTAATGGAGATTGAATCAAGGGTATTTTCTATATCACCAAGGGATGCTGATGCAGCTTCCAGGGATTGTCCGACTTGTTCCAGTTCCACAGACGAATGGTGAAGGGATTCTGCATCCTGGTTTAAAACGTGGGACGCTGCCGTTACTTCCTGAACTGAAGCGTTGAGCTGCTGGTTGAATGATGCAGCTTCTTCTATCTCGCTATTTACTTTAGAAACCGAGTGTGTATTTTCACTGAGCCTGTTATTTACGATGAGCAATTCATCATTAATTTCATGGATGATTGAGATGGTATTTTTAACGCTTTCCGAGCTTGAGGTAGAAGCATCTTCAATCTGTTCTACCAGTTTTCTGGCGGTATCCAGCAGCTGCGTGGTGCTTTCAGACAATCTGCGTATTTCATCTGCAACTACGGCAAAACCCCTGCCTTCTTCTCCGGCACGGGCAGCTTCTATTGCCGCATTAAGCGACAGCAGATTGGTTTTCCGCGCGATTTGATCAATACCTCCTATTGTTTCACGAATCGGCTCCAGTTTTGCAATTAAGTTTTCAACGGCTTCCTGCATGCTGCGGGCAATTTGAATTGCCTGCTCGTTTTTTCCCATGATCTGATTTAGTTTTTGCGAACTATTATTGATATTTTCGACTATAGTGTTGGATTGCTGGGCAATCTCCATCAACGATGTTGTAGAATGGGACGTTGCCTCGGCTACCTCCGACATGCTGGCTGAAGTCTGTTGGGCCATAGCAACAAGGGAATGGGAAATCTCCCTGGTACGCTGGGTTATACGGGTAATAAGCTCAGCAAAATAGGATGCCCGAAGATCGAAACTGCTGATCTGTGTTGAAGCATCTATAATGCCTTCAGCGATACGCTGAAATACTTGCCTGGTGGTATTAAACTCCTGGGATGACAGGCCATAATTATCCGGTTTGTTTTTTTTCTTCCGAAATTGCCGTATTAACTGCTTCAATGCATATTCCCTCCTGTATGAAATTATAATTTAATACTATTTATAAGTTTTTATAACTGAAATGAAACACCAACGCTTAAATAAGCCTTATAAAAAAGGCCAGGAATCACCTGGACCTTATCCTGTAAAGGGAACCTTATTCTTTTCAGCAAATCTTTTAAGTACATCTACTATCCATTGGAAATCATCTTTTATCGACCCTTTTTGAATGATGTAGGGAGTTTCTTCACCTTGTATAATTATCTCTATTCTTTCCACAGGCCTGGAAAAGAACAATACCTTTTTGGTTCCGGTAGTATGTTGTATTTTTGAAATTTTGTTGGCATTGAATCTTTTCCAATGCTTGCCCCCTGTTAGAAGTGAAAGCTCTCCCAAATCTGCGTTAAACTCTTTGACGTACTGTTCTGCCATGCCACCAATTCCCCCTTTCACGTTTTTACCCCCGTTGAAGTAAAACGCTGAGGAATGATTGGTATAATATAATATGCAGAAATAATTGTATATATCGTACTGCCGCAAACGGGAGCGCACAGATAATTATAACACAATTCATGGAAATAATAAAGAGGGTGAAAAGTGCATGTATTGTCAAAAAGGCAAGACATTCTTGCAGTAATGTGCTAAAATTAGAGCTGAATTTAGTATAGTTTTATCGCATTGCTTGTTTATCAATCGGGAGGGTGTAATAATGAACAGTACCATTAGAGATATATCATTGGCGCCTCAAGGCAAGGCAAGGATTGACTGGGTCAAGGGATATATGCCTTTGTTAAGCCAACTGAAGCGGGAATTTGAGCTGAACAAGCCCCTGTCGGGTAAAAAAATCACGGTATCGGTGCATTTGGAGGCAAAAACAGCATATCTCTGCCAGGTTTTAGCTGCCGGTGGAGCGGAAGTATCGGTTACCGGGAGCAACCCGTTGTCTACCCAGGATGCGGTAGCCGCAGCCCTTGTACAGGATGGGCTTTCGGTTCATGCCTGGTATGGAGCGACGGACGAGGAGTATTATGATCACCTGATGAAAGCCCTTGATATAGGCCCCGATATCATTATTGACGACGGAGGAGATCTGGTTGCGGTTTTGCATTCCCGGCTGCCGGAATTATGCGGCGATATTATAGGCGGCTGCGAGGAAACCACTACCGGGGTTATCCGTCTTAAGGCCAGGGAAAGGGAAGGAAAATTAAAGTTTCCTATGATTGCCGTTAACGATGCCCATTGCAAATACCTTTTCGATAACCGCTATGGCACCGGGCAATCGGTGTGGGACGGCATTATGCGCACAACAAATTTAATTGTTGCCGGTAAAAATGTTGTTGTAGCCGGTTACGGCTGGTGCGGAAGAGGAGTTGCCATGAAAGGGCGGGGTTTGGGCGCCAATGTCATTATTACCGAGGTTGACCCTGTAAAAGCACTGGAAGCAGCTATGGACGGTTTCAGGGTAATGCCCATGCTTCAGGCCGCTGAGGTGGGGGATATATTTATTACCACTACCGGTTGTACCGAAGTTATAAGGCGGGAGCATTTTGAGAGGATGAAAAACGGTGTGCTGCTGGCTAATGCAGGGCACTTTGATGTGGAAATATGCAAGCCCGACCTGGAGGCTTTGGCGGCAGAAAAACGGGTAATGAGGCAGAACATTGAGGGATATGTAATGAAGGATGGAAGGGTGCTGAACCTTTTGGCCCAGGGAAGGCTGGTAAACTTAGCTTCCGGGGACGGCCATCCTGCCGAGATCATGGATATGAGCTTTGCCCTGCAGGTTCTCTCAGTTCTGTACCTGGTAGAAAATGAGACAAAGCTTCAGCCAAAAGTTTACAGCGTGCCCCGGTCTATTGATTATAAAGTGGCTCAAATGAAGTTAGCGGCACTGGGAATTGAAATCGATGCACTTACTACTGAGCAAAAACAATACCTGATGTCCTATTGATCCCGCTTTTTTATTCTGTGGTTTCATCCTGTTTTTCGGGAATGTATGAATGATATACTTAGAAAATTTGGTTAGCAGTGAGGGGAAAAAGTGAAAATACTGATAAAAAATGTACATGTTATATCGATGGATTCCGGCATTGCCGGATATGATGAAGGCTGTATTGCCGTGGACGGGGACGTTATTGCTTATATAGGCCGGGAGGAGCAGTTTCAGCAGGATTTTGCGGCTGACAGGGTGATAGACGGAAAAGGCATGCTGGCGCTGCCGGGCTTTATCAATGCCCATACCCATTCAGCCATGTCGATTTTTCGCGGTTATGCCAATGATATCCCTCTAATGGAATGGCTGAGAACCAGGATATGGCCGATGGAAGACAGACTGATGCCGGAGGATGCATACTGGCTGTCACTGCTGGCCATAGCCGAGATGATCATGAGCGGGGTAACTGCCTTTGCTGACATGTATATGTTCATGGATCAGACTGCAAAAGCCGCAGCCCAATCCGGTATCCGGGCCGTGCTGGCCAGGGGACTGCAGGGGCCTGATCCGAAAGCGGAGCAGCGCCTCGCAGAAAACCGAAGGCTGTGGGAAGAATGGAACGGAGAAGCGGAAGGCCGTATAAGGGTTATGGTGGGCCCGCACGCTGTATATACCTGCAGCCGGGAATACCTGGAGAAGTGTATAAATCTGGCCCGGGAGCTGGGAGCCGGTATTCATATACATCTTGCCGAGACCCGGGACGAGGTTGAGGAGTGCCGCCGCAGGTATGGCAGGACACCGGTAGAATACCTGGAAGAGGCCGGACTGTTTAAGCATCATACTATAGCCGTCCACTGTGTTCACTTAACCCCCGGGGATATGGATATATTGAGAAATAACAATGTTCATGTTGTCCACTGCCCTGTAAGCAACTTAAAGCTGGGAAGCGGTATTGCACAGGCAGCTGTTCTTGTGGATAAAGGGATAAATGTAGCCCTTGGAACCGACAGCGCGTCCAGCAATAACTGTTTGAGCATTATGAAAGAGATGAATTTTGCCGCTTTATTAAGCAAGGGCATTAATGAAAACCCCACCCTGCTTCCGGCAAGGCAGGCGTTTGAGATGGCTACCATAAACGGGGCAAAGGCTTTGGGCTGGGAAGATGAAATTGGCTGCCTGGATGTTGGCAGGAAAGCAGATATTATATTATTAAGGCAGGATGGCCCCCATTATCATCCTGCTGCCGATCTCATCACTCATCTGGTTTACAGCGGGCGGGACAGTGATGTTGATACGGTAATCGTAAATGGGAATATACTGATGGAGGACCGAAAACTTACTACAATTGATTTGGAGCAGGTCTGCCATAAGGTTGAAGAGATACGAACAAGGATTATGGGGAGGATTTGAATTGAAGGGTATGACGGACATAAACAGTATTGAAAACCGGTTAAAGGATATTGACAAGGCTCTAAAGAGCCTGGTTTTGTATAGACAGTTGAGGGAGGATCCGGCTGTGACCGCCTTTGAAGAATTCATAGCCGGATTGATGGATAATAAAACGTTGCCCCATCAGCTGCTGAATGCATACAGCCGGTTTCTCAGCCGGATTGTGAATGATTTTGCCCGGGATGAAAATGATATATCCTGGCTCGCTTACTGCGGATACTCTCTGCTGCGCTGTGAGACTGTTTTCAGCCGCCGGGCTGAGCTTGTGGGTTATGAAGGGCTTCCCTTGTGGATGAAAAATATTATGGAGCATGAACTGGCCTGTTTAAAGCAGATCGCCAGGGCGGAATGGGATGATATCCTGAATTTTGCCTCATACAGATCAGGTTTTGATGAATGGCTCAATCCATTTACACAGTCCCCTGTTTCCGCCGGCAATAAGTCAAATTATTACAACGCAGTGACGGGCTGGAATGTTAAGGAGCTTGCGGAGCATTTCTATCGCTGCGGCTCGGGTATGTTTGGCATGTTTAAAGCTTTCAGATGGGAGCGGCTTAATGGACGGGGTTATCTCCAGGCAATCAATGATGCAGATCCCATAACCCTTGATGATCTTGTGGGCTATGAAGAGCAAAAATCCAGGATTATTGAGAATACCGAGCTGCTTTTGAAAGGCTACCAGGCCAATAACATACTGCTGTACGGAGATAAAGGTACCGGAAAATCGTCTCTTGTGAAGGCCTTAATCCACAGGTACGGCGATCAGGGGCTCCGGATTGTAGAGGTGCCCAAGGAATACCTGGTGGACTATTATAGGATTCTTGAGCAGCTGGAGGGAAGAAAACAAAAATTTATACTATTTGTTGATGATCTGTCCTTTGAAGAAGATGAAGTGGAGTATAAGCATATAAAAGCCCTGCTGGAAGGGGGAATTAAGGCAAGGCCTTCCAATGTGGTGGTGTATGCCACATCAAACCGGAGGCATATTATAAGGGAGTTTTTCCGTGACAGGAGTGCGGAATACGGTCCGGGACAGGAACAGGAGGTTTTTTCGGTTGATTCGCTGCAGGAGAAATTGTCGCTGTCGGATCGTTTTGGAATAACCCTGACATTTATTTCACCTAATCAAAGAATGTACTTGGAGATAGTTGAAGCCCTGGCCAAAAACCGGGAATTATCCATGGATATGAATAAATTAAAAGAGGAGGCGCTGCGCTGGGAAAAGAAATATAATGGCCGTTCCGGCCGCACGGCACGCCAGTTTATAGATTATATTGAGGCCATACTGGGTAACTGAACCTTCCCCATAAATAGCATCACGGCTGCTGTTGAAGTTAACTGCAGGGTATCCCCTGAATGCTGCGGGTTAAACAAAACATTATAATGTAGTATTTAATACTTTATTATAAGGTTTTTAAAAGTTTTATAAATGATATGTAAAACTTTTGAAATATATTCCGGTTATAATATAAACAAGAAAAAAACCGGGAGGGGATGCCATGTACAGACTTTTTAAGAGCGATGTCGGAAGAGGAGTTACCGGAATAGTAGTTTCAATCGTTATGATGTTAGCGGTCTTATTCCCCATTATATTTATGGAAGTTTTTACCCGATTCTTTTCACTGGGATAAAGGATTTGTGAGAATACATAATCCGGCTCCTGAACTGGAGGCGGTTTTTGTTTTTTTGGGATTCATGAAATGACCGGGTTTTAAGCCGGTCATTTCATGAATATGTGATTGCCTATGATTAGCCTGCTGCTGGATTGGCGCTGTTTCATCCATCCTGATGATGCAGTTTTGGGATTATAGTAGAATAAACATCCTCCTGTCGGATCATTTCCATTCACAGCCTCTAAGGCTGCCCGGTAGCATTCATCATTGGGGGTGAGATTTATCTGCTTGTCCTGAACGCATGTGAATGCATAGGGTTGGTTTATTACTTCTCTTAGTGTATCGGGAAAAAGGGAAGATTTCATCCGGTTTATGATGACAGCAGCTACCGCTACTTTTCCTATATATGGCTCCCCCCTTGCTTCTGCATTTATAACCCTGGCCAGCAGGTGTACATCATCAGGCTTTCAACGGGTAATCTGGCATATCTGTTCGGAATAAAGGGATATAACGTCTTTTTCATCCTGGCCTGCATAGGCCGGTACGGCGGTGGGAACCATGAAACAAGCTGTTAATAAAAAGATCAATAAGCTTTTCATGATCGATCCCTCCCTGCAGATTATTTTATGCCGTTTGTTTATGATAATACCAGGGAAAAAATATATATTTTTAATGAAATTGACATGATTAAAGGGCAGTAATATAATAACAAAAATAGAAACTGTTTAACTCAGACAGCAGTTAACCTATAGCGGTTTTATAGGAATTATGTATTAATGCCACGCAGATATTTCTGGTCAGCCAGGGATAATTTGGTTTGTTTGTTTCAATTGCAAATATATACATTTGACAGAAAAAGAGTTTTACGAGAATATTTGGCTGTAGAAAGGAGAAAAATACGGAGCATGTTAAATGATATTCAAATCGCACAACAGGCGCAGCTTAAACCAATCGCAGAAGTTGCAAAGCAAATAGGGCTTACGGAAGATGACCTGGAAATGTACGGCAAATATAAGGCAAAGGTAAGCCTTGAAGTGCTGGAAAGATTAAAAGAAAACAATGACGGAAAACTGATTTATTTAACTGCAATTACTCCCACCCCGGCAGGCGAGGGAAAAACCACCACTGCAGTAGGTATAACACAGGCTCTGGGGAAGCTGGGTAAGAAGGTTGCCTTGTGTTTGCGGGAACCTTCACTTGGACCGGTGTTTGGCATTAAGGGAGGAGCGACCGGAGGAGGCTATTCCCAGGTGCTGCCAATGGAGGATATCAACCTGCATTTTACAGGAGACATTCATGCAATTGGAGCGGCTCATAATCTGCTGGCTGCTGTAATCGATAACCATATAGCAAAAGGAAACGAACTGAATATCGATCCTACCCGCATTGCATGGAAACGGGTTATGGATATGAATGACCGCCAGCTGCGAAGCATAGTAACGGGCTTGGGCGGAAAGGCCAACGGCCTTCCTATGCAGTCAGGCTTTGATATAACGGCGGCTTCCGAAATAATGGCTGTATTATGCCTGGCTTCTGACGTGGAAGATTTGAAAAGAAGGCTGGGCAATATTCTGGTGGCTTATACATACGACGGCAACCCTGTATATGCCAGGGATCTAAAGGTTGTTGGAGCCATGGCCATACTTCTTAAAGATGCCATTAAGCCCAATCTTGTACAGACATTGGAAGGGCAGCCGGCATTCATACACGGCGGGCCTTTTGCCAATATTGCCCATGGGAACAATTCTGTCATGGCTACCCGTATGGCCTTGAAACTGGCCGACTATGTGGTTACAGAAGGAGGTTTTGCCGCCGATTTGGGCGCCGAAAAGTTTTTTGACATTGTTTCGAGGATGGCGGATATAAGGCCGGATGTAGTGGTGCTGGTGGCTACCGTTCGCGCGCTTAAGTTTCACGGAGGCCTGCCTTTGTCAGAACTGGGGACCGAAAACCTGAATGCACTGGAAAGAGGGCTGGATAACATGGAACAGCATATTGACAATATTAAGAACTGTTATGGCCTGCCCCTCGTAGTTGCGCTGAACAGGTTTCCCACCGATACGCCTTCTGAGATTGAGCTCATCAAAAACTACTGCAGCAGAACCGGTGTTAACATGGCGGTATCCGAAGTCGTAACCAAAGGAGGCCAGGGTGGCATTGACCTTGCCGGCGCTGTGCTGGATGCATTGCATCATGAAAACAATTTTTGTCCCGTTTATGACCTTGAGGCGTCAATAGAAGAAAAAATAGAAACTATCGCACGAAAAGTTTACAGGGCTGATGGGGTTACCTACAGCAAGGAAGCCAGGAGATCCATTCAGGCTTTAAAGCAGTTAGGGTACGACAGCTTCCCGGTATGCATTGCAAAAACCCAGATGTCTTTTTCAGATGATCCGTCTTTAAAAGGCGCCCCAAGAGGCTGGAAACTCAATGTGCGTGAGGTCAGGGTTTCAGCAGGAGCAGGTTTTGTTGTGGCGCTTACGGGCTCTATGTTGACCATGCCGGGCTTGCCCAAACATCCCGCAGCCGAGAATATGGAATTACTGCCTGATGGAACTATTATAGGCCTGTTCTAGCGAACAGGCCTTTTTGGCGAGTTGGATCATGTTGTCAGGCCAATGCCGGCCATTTGTTTATTTAAGCTTATGATTCGGCAGTATGTGCAGTTGATCTGCTCCTTCCATCTGATGCGTGACAAGATGCGGGCGTTTATGCATGTGCGCCCGTCAGCCTGCCGTATTAAGAAACATATCCCCTACCTTGTATATATCGCCGGCCCCCATGGTTATTACTATGTCTCCGGGGCTGGTGTTTTGCTTAAGATAATCTACAATTTGCTCAAATGTTTGCATGTATATACATGCCTGGCCGGTTCGGGAAATGGACTGGGCCAGATCCCGGGAATGGATTTCCCCCGTGTCCTTTTCCCGTGCGCTGTATATATCAGTGATGATTACCTGGTCAACTCCTGTCAATGCGTGGACAAAATCCTCAAACAGCATTTTGGTGCGGGTATAGGTATGTGGTTGAAATAAACACCATATTCTGTTATGGGGATAATTCTTTACAGCTTCCAGGGTTGCCCTGATTTCAGCCGGGTGATGAGCATAGTCATCAACAATTGTTACATCGTCTAGTTTTCCTTTAAATTCCATGCGCCGGTGGGTTCCTTTGAAGGCCTGCAGTGCATCACGGCATATGTCAAAAGGGATTCCGACGGCATGAGCGGCCGCAAGAGCCGCCAGAGAATTATATACATTGTGTTTCCCCGGGATATAAAGCGTAACCTTACCCATGTCTTTACCCCGGAAGCTTACTTTAAATGTTGTCGTACCCTGGCCGTTGTATTGAATAGCATATGCTTTCCAATGCCCTTCATTTTCAATGGAATAGCTTATGGTGCCGCATTTGACTTCTCCCATCAGCTTTGATACTAATGGATCGTCGCCGCAGCCTATCACATACCCGTGTTCAGGCACTAATCCGGCAAATTTTAAAAATGCACTGTATATATGATTAATATCCTTATAATAGTCGAGATGGTCGCTGTCAATATTCAGGATAACGGCAATGTAAGGTTTGAAATGCAAAAAGCTTTCCACGTATTCACAAGCTTCGGTTATGAAGTATGGGCTGTTGCCCGTTCGCACATTGCCGCCTATGGCGTCTACCTCGCCGCCTACCAGTACCGTCGGGTCAAATTTGGCATGGTTCATAATAACTGACAGCATTGAGGTGGTAGTGGTTTTCCCGTGGGTTCCCGAAATGCCAATGGAATAAGGGAAATATTCCATGATCTGCCCCAGCAGTGTAGCCCGATCCATAATAGGGATGTTATTCTTTTTGGCTTCCTGGATTTCCGGATTATCCTCTTTGACAGCAGCGGTATAGACTACCATATCAGCTCCTTGAATGTTGGAAGGGTGATGCCCGATAAATACCCTGGCACCTTTATCTTCCAGCCTGCGTGTCAGATGTGAGTCTTTTATATCAGATCCGGTCACGGCATAGCCTTTATGCATCAGAATCTCGGCTAAGCCGCTCATGCTGATGCCTCCTATTCCGATGAAATGGACGCGGCAACCTGCCGGATTATCTATATCAAAAATTCTCATCAATATACACTCCCTGAAAATAAATTACATCATAATTATAACCGTATAGGGTGTGGTTAATCAATGGTGTGAAGCTAAAAATACCAGTTGACTTTGTATTGCCGTTGACTTATAATATGAACTGGTGCAAGGGCACATGGGCAATAAATCTTAATATGGAGGGGTTCCCGAGTGGCCAA
>DGEI01000014.1:0-2184 GCA_002385885.1 Firmicutes bacterium UBA3930 | reverse complement strand
AAAGGGGGCAGACTGTAAATCTGCTGGCACAGCCTTCGATGGTTCGAATCCATCTCCCTCCACCATTCTGCTTTTTATGTTGCCAATGAGAAGGGTGGTTGATAAGAGATATATCAACTGCCTTTTTTACTATTTACAGACAAATATTCAATCAAGGGGTTGAAGCCGGGTGCTTGAATTATTGCAGACCTTGAAAAATGAGCTTATTGTGATAGTAACAGCCGCACTGCCGCTGGTGGAGTTAAAAGGAGCCATTCCTGCAGGAATTGCAATGGGACTCGGGGTATGGGAGAGCTTTATATGTTCATATCTTGGTTCACTTCTTCCTGTGCCTGTGCTTTTATTCTTTTTTAAACCTATCATGAACTATTTACATAAAACAAGATTTTTTAGGGGATTTGCCCGGTGGGTACAAAGGCGTACCAGCGAAAAGAGCAATAAGGTTTACCGGTATAGTTTACTTGGGGTTTTCATATTTGTAGCCATTCCACTTCCTACTACCGGTGTCTGGACAGGATCCATGATTGCTTCTTTTATGAAGCTGAGGATACTGCCGTCTTTCATTGCTATTTCAATTGGTAACCTGGTCGCGGGGTTAATTATCCTGTTTTTAAGCTATCAGCTTATTTAATAATAACCAGCTTTTATATAGTCTATGCTGGTACCGGGCCCTATGAAAGCCGGGTATGTGCCGGTATTGAGGCTGTATTGATTTTTCAATATCGGTATGATATACTGAAACCTGTTATTGGATAAACTTAATCTGGATTATTTCGATTATATCTCTGTTAATCATGCATATTATCAGGGTGAAATTGTAAATTAATGGATAGATTGTATCAGCCAATAACTGTTGTATAAGGAGGAAGGCCAATGGCCAGAAGGTTATTTACTTCAGAGTCGGTTACAGAAGGGCATCCTGATAAAATATGTGATCAAATATCAGATGCGGTATTGGATGCTATTCTGGCAAAGGATCCCGATGCCAGGGTAGCATGTGAAACAGTGGTAACTACGGGCTTAGTTGTAGTACTGGGAGAGATTAAAACCGGCAGTTGTGTTGACATTCCTTCCATTGTGCGGGATACGATACGGGAGATAGGGTACACCCGGGCAAAATATGGATTTGACGCTGATACTTGTGCCGTAATCACTTCTATTGACGAACAATCTTCTGATATTGCTATGGGAGTTGACAAGGCGCTGGAATTCAAGAACAATGAAATGGGGGAAGACGACATTGAAGCCCTGGGGGCCGGGGATCAGGGAATGATGTTTGGTTATGCCTGTAATGACACACCGGAACTAATGCCCCTGCCTATTACGCTGGCTCATAAGATCACCCGAAGGCTGGCCGAGGTCCGTAAAGACGGGACCCTGGGCTACTTGCGGCCTGACGGAAAATCCCAGGTAACGGTAGAATACGATGGGGATAAACCGGTGCGGGTACATACAGTCGTGGTTTCGACCCAGCACAGTGACGATGTTGACTGTGCTGCAATTGAAAGGGATATGGTAGAGAAGGTTATAAAAGCGGTTGTACCTCCTGAGCTGTTGGATGACAAAACCCGGTTTTTGGTAAATCCTACCGGACGCTTTGTGATAGGCGGGCCCAAAGGAGATACCGGCTTGACAGGCCGCAAGATTATAGTAGACACCTATGGTGGATACGCCCGCCACGGAGGCGGCGCTTTTTCAGGCAAGGATCCCACAAAGGTGGATCGTTCGGGCAGTTATGCAGTCCGTTATGTTGCAAAGAATATAGTTGCCGCCGGCCTGGCAGATAAATGCGAAGTCGGGGTGTCTTATGCAATAGGAGTGGCCAAGCCTGTATCCATTTTTGTGGATACCTTCGGTACAGCCAAAGTCCCGGAGGATGTCATATTGGACCTCATTCATAAAAATTTTGATTTAAGGCCCGGTGCAATTATCAGGGATCTGGATTTAAAAAGGCCTATATACAGGCAAACAGCTGTCTACGGTCATTTTGGACGGATTGATATAGATTTGCCCTGGGAAAGGACCGATAAAGCCCAGGAGCTAAGGAAACAGGCATTTGGCGGATAATGGAGGAGAATTATACAGATTAGTTTAAAAAAGCCCTCATCCTTATAAAGGATGAGGGCTTTTTTTATGCACTTATACATGGCCGGTTGCGTAATATAGAGTGTGAACAAAAATTAT
>DGEI01000032.1 GCA_002385885.1 Firmicutes bacterium UBA3930 | reverse complement strand
TGATAATTTGCATTCCTGCAAAACATAATGGCCTCATCCCTTTCCCTAGGATTTGATACCATTATTATATCATATTTTGCTATATTTGTTTATATTTTCTAGCTTTTTGTGGGACAATCACATATTAATTTTATCTGAATTCTTTATACCAGGAATGAGAATACACAGAAATATTTACACTCCCAATAATCCAATTATAGTTCTCTTCCACAATTTTTGCAGAATTTTGCATCTTCATCGTTTAGTGCTCCGCAGTTTCTGCATTTAATCTTTATAACTTCCTTTGCTTCGCTGGATTTGACTATTCTGTCAACTGCGTCTATATTGCTTATAACATCATTGATCATCTCACCTTTAGCCTCACTGAAAGGTTTCAAATCTTCCCTTGCTTTTTTTGGGTCAAGGAGCAGACCGGAACCTGCCGGTCCCCGGGCGCCGATACTCATCACAACAGACCCGATAATTATCAGGATTATGCCAATTACACTGTTTGCAAAAGGAGGCGTGCCCCTGCCATCGATGAAAGACAGTGGATCGTTTATATGGCTTGCCACCGAAATAAATGTCGAGATAAATAGTATAAAGCCCAGGGCAATCAAAGCCATTCCGGTATAATATGCAGCCTTCCGGCCTTTTGTTATCTTCGACATATAAATACCTCCAATAAAGCAGTTATTTCTTCACTTCTTATAATTATATCCCTTTTTTTATTGAGCGGTAAGAAGGAAAAAGAGTGAATGCAAATAAGCATCAGTTTTATCCTTTATTAGCTCCGATACGGCTCATCTTAAGCGAAATTGCATAACCGGCTGCGAAGCATATTATTCCCAATATAATATGGGATATAGCGGTGAATCCTGTGGGGATAATTATGAGTGTAGACGATATAACTATGCCCAGAATAACCTGAATAATCAAAGAATAGTGTTTTTCAAGCAAATAGTTTATAGCACGGGCTGTAAGCAATACCGAAAGAACGATACCTATAAGTATGGGCAGAATCAAATTGATTCTCACATCGCTAATTAAGGATATCACATCCTGGAAAAGCCCCAGGAATATCAGAATGGAAGATGAACTCAGCCCGGGAATCACGATACTCAATCCCCATATTACGCCGCAAAGGAAGTACCACCAGTGGTTGGGCTCAATATCAACTGTCGTTCCCGACTTTATATAGGAAAAAAGGGCAAAAAAGGCGATTAAACTGATGATGAAACCTGACCATGAACCACTTGGATCAGTTTGCTTATTTGCTTCCCTTAGCAGAGAAGGAAGTGTACCGGCGATAAGTCCTGCAAACAGGCATATTACAAAGGCAGACGACGAAACGAAAAGTACTTCCACTATACGGGCAAGCCCCAGAAAGCCTATAACCCACCCTATTCCAAAGGGGATGAACATTTTATAATAGATTCTGAAGGTACGTATAGGGTGGGATAGCAATGCTATTAGCGGCTGATATATTCCAAAGGTAACACAGAGAATACCTCCGCTGATTCCCGGGAGTATTGCGCTGATCCCTACCAGGGCCCCCTGTACAAGCCGGAGTATATGCATGCTGAAGGATGTATTTGCGGATGTGGGCTTACCGGAATTGTTATAATCCATTTTCATATAATTGGTTCACTTCTTTCACTGCAGTGTGATCGTAAAACAAGAAGTCCGGCTTATATAAATGCAATGCTGCTTCCTTTATTTCACCTGAGTTACAGTATTTACATAATAGCGTTATCCTGTTTGAGCTTTATAATAATACAGTAAATTATGGATGTCAATAAACGTTTGATGTTTATTCCAGATTCAACCTTTTATTAAGGATCGTGTTTGTAATATAAAAATTAACCGTTGTTAACCCTGCAGCAAGAAGGATAAGGCTTATCAAAAACACATTTATTTCATAAGGCGTTGGTTTCCAGTCAGGGGTAATTGGACTTAAAAAGGCGCTGGACATGATCAGAATAACCAGGACCGCTAACAATTGATAAATAAAGTAGAGGACGCAGAACATCCCGAAGGAGGCAATAATTTTATGCTTTTGAAACAGATGGCCCAGCGTTATGGCGGTATAAATCATGACGTTGTAGAAGGCAATTGCTGTAAGGATAAAGACGGGGATTAAGAATAATGCAGTATCACCTGTAATATGCCTTATTGCCCTTATTATTTCAGTGAGCTTTTTTCCCAAGTCCTTTATATTCGCAATGAGCGCAATGGAGCCGGCGGTTACCCCAAAGCTCAGAATGGTCCACAAGATGGATACAAGGAGCTTGCTGGTAATGTGATGCCATGGTTGGACGGGCAGGGTAAACATAAGATACCCTTCATCCCCCAGAAGGTTTTTGTAAAACCTCTGGATCATGATGACGACCGTCATTACCAGTGTGCCAACCAAAAGTACATAATAGAATGTCATGCTGATGATACCGATAAATAACTGAGCACTCATGTTATCAATGGGTTTGCTTATAGCGAACGGGTTTAAGAATCTGTTTATTATTGAAAATACCAGCAGGGCTGCATACAGCGGCAGAAACAGGCGGGCTGTTGCCTTGATTTCATACTTTAGCAGTTTACCTAGCATTTGAACACCTCCCTGAATAAAGCATCCACTGATTTTCCGGTTTCCTCCCGGATCTCGTCAACCGTCTTTGTCAATACAATCCGTCCTTCCCTGATGAATATAACTTCGTCAAGTATCTTTTCTATATCGGAAATTAAGTGGGTGGATATGACGATTGTTGCTGTTTCATTATAATTGCGGAGTATGGTATCCAGGATGTAGTCCCTGGCAGCCGGGTCAACTCCTCCGATAGGTTCGTCCAGCAGGTAAAGCTGGGCTTCGCGGCTCATGACCAGGATTAGCTGGACCTTTTCCTTCGTTCCTTTTGACATTGATTTTAGTTTGTCGTTTGGTCCGATCTCCAGGCTTTTTAACATATCATAGGCTTTTTTTGTATTGAAGTCGGCATAAAAATCTTCAAAAAACCCAATAATATCGGAGACCTTCATCCAATCATTCAGGTAATTCTTTTCCGGAAGATAAGATATCATATTTTTGGTTTCAATGCCGGGTTTTATGCCCCCGATATATATTTCTCCTTCCGTGGGAGTCAAAAGCTGGTTGCAAAGCTTGATAAAGGTGGTTTTTCCGCTGGCATTAGGACCCAGCAGCCCTACAATCTTTCCCCGGGATATGCTTAAGGTAACATTATCAAGGGCCTTTTTTGTGTCAAACATTTTTGTCAGGTTTTTGCACTCCACAATATTATTCATATTTCATCTCCTCCGTTTCTACAATATCAGATATAATAGACATGACTTCATCGGAATTAAAACCAAGCTCTGTCATTTTTTTTAGAAAATCCTTCACATGTTTTTCAGCCAACTTGTTTTTTACATGTACAATCATTTCGGTATCCTCCGTTACAAATCTGCCGCTTGTGCGGTTTGTGTACAAAAGTCCGGCCGCTTCAAGTTCCGCAAGAGCCCTTTGCATGGTGTTTGGATTGACCGAAGCCTCCTGAGCCAGATCCCTTACAGAGGGTAACCTTGAACCCGGTGGATATATGCCTGAACAGATTTTAAGCTGTATTTGCTCCATAAGCTGTATATAAATCGGGCGATCGGTTTGTATATCCCAGGGCATTGGATCACTCCCTTGTATTATTGTATTAAGCACCTAATACAATAATACACAGATTGCACTTTTCTGTCAACAGCTTTTTTAAAATTGACGGGATTTTTTTGGCAAATAAATTTCTTGCTTTTGCATATGTCATTTTATGGTAATTAATTGAGCATGATAATACTGCAAATTCTATACTTTATTAACTGTTAATGGATTTTAGGCAGTAGTTTGTTTATAATGGAATTGATAATGTGTAAATACCGAAGGCCGGAATGTGTATGTATGCAGCGAAAATGATTATGCGATATAAAAACAGCGAATGGGGAAGAATGTATATGTATAATATGTTATGCAAAGGAACAAATCCCGGACTTGGTAATATGGTTCATTTCAGTGGGAAAAAATACGCGTTAGCGGGTACTTTCAAAAAAGGGATTGATAAATTATCGGAAAAGAAGAGCTTTTCGAAATTGGGAAAAGCGATGATCGTTATTCCGATTATTATTTGCACATGGGCATTTTTATATTTTGAAAACAACTATATAACAGTTACCGGAATTGACGTCAAATCGCCCAAATTACCCGATTCTTTTGACGGGTACAGAATAGTTCATTTATCGGATTTACATAATAAGAGGTTCGGCAGAAGGCAGGAAAGGCTTGTTAAAAAAATTGATAATGCACGGCCGGATATAATAGTGTTTACCGGTGATTTGATTGACAGCAGGCATTCTGATATCGAGGCCAGCCTGGAGCTGATAAGGCAGATTGTTAATATTGCTCCGGTCTACTATGTAACGGGGAATCATGAATGGCGGTCAGGAAGGGTTGAATTTCTAAGTAAAGTGTTGAAGGACAACGGTGTTCATGTTCTACAAAGTGCCCATGAGAAAATCAGTAATGATGGAGACGGGATTTATATTATGGGGATAGATGATCCCTCGGTATATCGGGAAGGATATAAAGAAACTACAGTGGTTAAACGGGAAATAGAACATATGATGAATGAAGTGCAGGACAATGATGAATTTAAGATATTATTGGCTCACAGGCCGGATATGTTCCCGTTATACAGTGAGTACGGTTTTGATCTGGTTTTATCCGGACATGCCCATGGGGGTCAGATAAGGCTGCCTTTTATAGGCGGGCTGGTTGCGCCCAACCAGGGCTTTTTCCCCAAATATACATCGGGAGACCACAAAATAGGGAATTGCGTTATGGTTGTAAGCAGGGGTTTGGGAAACAGCATCTTTCCCCAAAGGCTTTTTAACCATCCTGAAATTGTTGTTTTGACATTGAAGAAAAGCGAGATTTAAGGAAGCAAAAGCACCATGGTACCTGCAACTATGAATACCAGCCCCAGAAAAGTTTTAACCGTCAGTTTTTCCTTTAGGAAGAAATAAGAAAAAGCAACAGTGATTGTTATGCTGAGTTTGTCGATGGGTACAACAATGCTTGCTTCTCCATCCTGTAATGCCTTGAAATAACACAGCCAGGAAAGGCCGGTGGTTATGCCCGACAGACAGAGAAATACCCAGCTTTTTCGATCTATTTTTCTTATCTCTCCCTGTTTTCGGGTTACAAAAACCATAAGCCAGGCCATGATTAGTACTACTACTGTTCTGATGGCTGTACCCAGATTGGATTCAACTCCTGCAATGCCAATTTTCGCAAGGATTGCAGTAAGGCTTGCAAAGACAGCGGATAAAACGGCATATATAAGCCATGCATAGCCGGTGATTTTTTGCTGCTGTGTTTTCTTTATATCAAGCATCATATAGGTACCTACACCTATTGCTGTCATCCCGATAAACTTTGCAAAGGTGATAGATTCACCCAGTATGATAAACGCAAAAATCATGGTAAGAACGGTGCTGAATTTGTCTATGGGAGTAACTTTGTTGACATCGCCCAGCTGCAGAGCTTTAAAATAACATAGCCAGGAGGCTCCCGTTGCTAAGCCTGACAGAATTAAAAATATGAACGATTTTGCGTCAATTGTATGTATGGAAGTCCATGAACCTGCTATAAAAACCATTAGCCATGAAAAGATGAGTATAATGATCGTTCTGATGGCTGTCGCCAGCATTGAGTCGGTTTTTTTCACCCCAACCTTTGCAAGGATAGCTGTTATTCCTGCAAACAAAGCCGAACCAAAAGCAAGGATTATCCACACAATTATTACCTTCTTTCCTGCAGTATATTATTATATGATGGTGTTAGACCCGGAATCTTATTATAATTTATTTATACCCAAAGGGAAACATAAAATCAATCAATATACAAACAAAATTGAAAGATGTATAATGAGGGTATAAAATATTATCATAAATAACATGAAATTATGTAGGAGGGGTTAATGATGCCGATAATTGATATGCCGTTGGAAGAGCTGAGAGAATACCGGGGAATAAATCCTCGCCCCGCAGATTTTGATGAGTTCTGGGATCGGTCTATAGAAGAGATGAAACAGGTTGATCCATGTTTGGAACTGATTCCGGGCAAATTCCAGGTGCCTTTTGCCGAGTGTTTTGACATGTATTTTACCGGTGTAGGGGGATCCAGGGTACATGCTCAGTACATACGTCCCAAAAACGCTCCGGAGCCCCATCCTGCCGTATTACAGTTTCATGGATACTCAGGAAATGCCGGGGACTGGTCGAGCAAGCTAAACTATGTGGCTATGGGCTTTTCGGTGGCAGCCATGGATTGCCGGGGGCAGGGAGGGTTGTCCCAGGATTTAGGAGAGGTCACCGGAACAACATTTAAAGGCCATATTGTAAGAGGACTGGATGATCCTCCTGAAAAGCTGGCTTTCAGACAAATTTTTCTTGATACTGCCCAGCTGGCCAGGATTGTAATGGATATGCCCGAAGTGGATGAGAACCGGGTGGGAGCCATGGGAGGGTCCCAAGGTGGAGGCCTGACCCTGGCCTGCGCAGCTCTTGAACCCAGGATAAAAAAAGCCGCACCTGTCTATCCCTTTTTGTGCGATTATAAAAGAGTATGGGAAATGGATCTTGACAAACAAGCGTATGAGGAGCTTAGAACATACTTCCGCCATTATGATCCCCGTCATGAAAGGGAAGATGAGATATTTACCAAGCTGGGATATATTGATGTACAGCACTTGGCAAAGAGAATTAAAGCCGAGGTCATGATGGCGACCGGACTTTTGGACGAGATCTGTCCTCCATCCACCCAGTTTGCTGCATATAATAAGATTACATCTCCTAAAAAAATTGTAATTTATCCTGATTTTGGCCATGAATTTTTACCGGGCTTCAATGATATGACATTTGAGTTTTTATCGGAACTCTGATGACCGCCTGGAATACGCTTAATATATTTTTTGGTGTTTTTGTTATTTCCAATTTCTATTTTACAGGTGATTAGGTGATTTATAAATTTGCTGATAACAGGAACTATCAGGACTATTCAAGCGGCAGGGTGCTTTATAACCTTCCCGGGACCACTTCTTTTCCCGTAAGGCTGGCAAGTGAGATCTACCAAAGGTGTGCAGCTGTTCTGTCGGCCGGGGGAGTTAATGCACCGTATAGCTTGTATGATCCATGTTGTG
Source organism: Firmicutes bacterium UBA3930 (assembly GCA_002385885.1). Lineage (GTDB taxonomy): Bacteria > Bacillota > Clostridia > Caldicoprobacterales > Caldicoprobacteraceae > DTU074. Next base: position 14,652 of record DGEI01000032.1, on the reverse strand, counting down.
GCGGAGCTTATCTGCTGACATGCATAGGCTTTCTTCACGGCCGTGAAATATCAGGAATATATGCATCGGATATTGATAGAAAAATGGTATCCCTGGCTGAAAAAAATTTATCCCTGTTGACCCGGGAAGGCTTGCAGAAACGTATTGAGCAGATCGAGGGCATGTATGCCGCATATGGCAAGGAGTCCCATTTGGAGGCATTGAAAAGCGCTCTCAGGTTAAAAGATGTGCTTGACAGTATGGATGGAGATATAGATATAAGGTGTTTTACTGCTGATATAACCAGGGCCCGGGGTTTAACAGATTATATTAACAATGTAAACATGGTTATAACCGATCTTCCCTACGGGAATATTGTCAGTTGGAGTGGCCAACCCGACGAAAAGCAGGCTGTTCAAGGATTGCTTGAAAATATACTTCCGGTTCTTTCGTCGGGTTCTCTGGTTTCAGTGGTCAGCAATAAAAGAACAAAAATTGATTGCGAAAGGTATAGAAGGATTGAGATGTTTACAGCAGGTAAGCGGAAGATAACCATTCTTCAGCCTGTTTATCGGGAATAAGGTGAAACAAAGGGGGCTTTTGCATTGTTTACAGCAGAGATAATTGAAACACATGACCGGAAGGAATTCTATAGACAACTAAATATGTATCTTGTCCAACTGATTGAAGAAGAACCTGACTGGCTTGCCAGTTTATGCAATGCTGCTTCATTGCTGTATCTGCTGATTCAGGATATTAATTGGGCCGGGTTTTACCTGTATAAGGAAGGACAGCTGATACTGGGCCCGTTCCAGGGAAAGCCTGCATGTACGCGTATAGCCCTGGGACGTGGTGTATGCGGAACGGCCGCGCAAACACGGGAGATCCAAATAGTAGAGGATGTGGACCTGTTTCCGGGCCATATTGCCTGCGATGCCGCATCCAGGTCGGAAATCGTTATACCAATTATTAAGGGAGAAAGGCTTATAGGGGTTCTGGATATTGACAGCCCTTCAAAGGCCAGGTTTGATGATGAGGATGCCCGGGGCCTTACAGATTTTATTGATATGTTAAACCGGCACATAAATTGGCCCGAAGAATTTAAGTAGGATGTTCTGTTTTGATGGTGAAGGATAATGCTGCATTGCTGGAAATAAATATATATGTATAAAAAGGCATATATTTTGAGGCATATGCATATACGGTATTGCACAACTTATACTAAACGGGAGGAGATAGGATATGAAGGTCAAGTATCTTGGGACCGGGGCAGCTGAGGGCTGGCCGGGAGTATTTTGCGGCTGTCAGCATTGCAGGAAAGCCAGGATCAGGGGAGGAAAAAATATACGCACCCGCTCAAGCGTTTTAATTGATGACAGCATGATGGTGGATTTTCCACCTGATTCTTATTCTCACGTGATCAGTTACGGGCTTGACTTTAGCAGGCTGAAACACCTGGTTATTACTCATTCCCATCAGGATCATTTTTTTACCGATGATTTAAAGCTGCGAAAACCCGTCTTTGCTCATCTTGAGGATAACAGTATATTGAACATATATGGAAATATGGCTGTTGGAGAAATCATGACTGAGATTCTGAACAGTAACAGCGATTTAAAACAATATATGAGTTTTCGTTATATTCCTCCCTTTGAAACGTACATTGCCGATGATATAAGGATAACGCCCCTGCTGGCGTCCCATGACAGAAATGAGGACTGCTATATCTACATATTTGAGGATAAACATGGGAAACGTATGCTGTACGGGAATGATACCGGTATATTCCCGGATGCAACATGGGAATACATTGAAGGATATTACTTTGATCTGGTGAGTTTGGACTGTACGACAGGACCGGAGCCGGAGGGTATTTATCATATGGGCATACCTGATAATATAAAGATAAAGGAACGGATGACGAAAACGGGGGCTGCCGATAATGCTACCAAATTCATACTAACTCATTTTTCCCACAACGGTGGTTTGCTGCACGAGCAGTTGATAGAGCTGGTCCGGCCCTATGAATTTCAAATTGCTTACGACGGGTTCGAGGTATATGTTTAGAACGATTTATCGGCAGTATTTCCGGGATTACTATGGTAACCGGTATAATTTATAGTAATTAGGAAACTTTAATAATATTAATACTATTAACGCCGGTGTGAGGAGAGGTAATTCCTATGTTTACAAAAGAAATATGCTGAATGGAGAGGATATGTAAAGGAAGCATAAAAAGAACCACTAATATAAGTATTGGAAACAGAAAAAAATAATACTATAATATATATAAGAGTGAGTTTTCTGAAAGGGGTGATTGTGTATGAATGTACTTGTTACTTTGAATGCTGCTTATATCTCCCCTCTTAAAGTTATGCTCCGCTCGTTATTTGACAATTGTTCCGAGAACGTTAATATCTATTTGATGCACTCCGATATCAAAGATACGCAGCTTAATCAGCTTTCGGTATATATACGTAGTTTTGGACACACTTTATATCCGATACGTATTAATAAAAACACCTTTTTGGAAGCGCCTGTTCATTCTTATTATTCCAAAGAAATGTACTACCGTCTGATTGCCCATATTTATCTGCCGGATCACGTTGATAAGGTATTGTATCTTGACCCGGATATACTTGTTATAAATCCTGTCGAACGTTTGTATAATATAGAGCTGGATAAGTATTATTTCGCCGCTGCCGCCCATACGAAACCGGTGATTGATTACATAAACAAGATTCGCTTAAAGATCGATTCAAACAAGTACTATAACTCAGGTGTCATGCTTATTAATGCGGCACTTCTCAGGAAAGAAGTGGATATCTCGCATATACTTGGTTATATCCGGGAACATGCCAACGAACTGATATTACCTGATCAGGATGTCCTCAATGGGCTTTTCTGGAACAAGATTAAACCCCTGGATGAGTATCTGTATAATTACGATGCCCGGCGGTATCGTTCATACCTTATTGCGTCCAAGGGCCGGGTAAATATGGATTATGTAATTTATAATACCGTGATTCTGCATTTCTGTGGTAAACAGAAACCATGGCATCCTAACTATAAGTATCGTTTTGGTGTTTTGTATAAATATTACCAGAAGATGGTCCAGATGGACGAGGCGCCTAAAAAGGACGATTCATATATAGGCGATATTGATGCAGATCAATATCTGGCCTAGACACCGGATTATCATAATGATGCGGAGCAACAAATAGCAGGTACGTATAGCGCTGCTTGTTTTGTCATTGTGAAAACCTGATAAAGAGCCAGCCCTTCACAGAAAAGACAGATTTATTAAAGTGTAAAACCTGTTTTTACGACATTGAGCCGGGGTATAAATAGTGGTAGTAATAAAGTGTTTTTGAAAGGGGAGGAATAATATGAGGAATCAGGTGGCTTTTTATCAATGTGATGTTTGTGGGAATCTTGTGGAGCTAATAAACAACGGTGGAGGAGAGCTTGTATGCTGTGACCAGCCGATGACCGAACTCAAGGCCAACACCGTAGATGCGGCAGTTGAAAAGCATGTTCCATATGTAACAAGAAAAGATGGCAAGCTGTATGTTCAAATCGGCTCAACAGTGCATCCCATGGTACCCGAGCACTATATCGAATGGATTGCTTTGGTAACCGATAAGACCGTTGAGAGGGTTTACCTTGCCCCGGGCGAAGAGCCGAAGGCCGTTTTTGACGACGTAGGGGAAGCAGATGTTTATGAATACTGCAATTTGCATGGTTTGTGGAAAGCAGAAGTAAAATAATTTATAATGTTGATAAAGTAAATTTAAGGAGGAGATGTAGACGTGAAGTCATTAAAAGGGACGAAAACTGCTGAAAATTTACTTAAAGCATTTGCCGGTGAGTCACAGGCAAGGAACCGGTATACCTACTATGCTTCGGTAGCCAGAAAGGAGGGCTATGTACAGATTTCCAATATCTTTCTGGAGACGGCCGACCATGAGAAGGAACATGCAAAACGATTCTTTAAGTTTTTGAACGAGAGCCTTAATGGCGAAATGGTAGAAATAAACAATGCATCCTATCCTGTTGCCTTAGGAGATACTAAGGCCAATCTGCTTGCTGCTGCTCAAGGTGAAAACGAAGAATGGTCATCCCTGTATCCTGAGTTTGCAAGGGTGGCGGATGAAGAAGGATTCCCTCAAATAGCCGAAGTATTCAGAAGAGTTTCTGTAGGCGAGAAATTCCATGAGGAGAGATACAGAAAACTGTTGGATAACATTGAAAACGACAAAGTGTTCAAGAAAGATACAGTAATTAAGTGGAAGTGCGGCAATTGCGGATATATTCACGAGGGAGACAGCGCACCTAACCTTTGCCCGGCTTGCGCACATCCTCAGGCACATTTTGAAGTCCTTACCGAGCCATATTAATAATTGCAAATCAGATAATGTGATTTTAATTTGGTTGAAATAAAGGGATAAATTTTATCCCTTTATTTTTTTGTGTACTGGATAAATTACTGCCCATTCTGAAGTCCTGGCAGACCGGTTTATGAAACCTTTCTTAAAAAATTGGACAGCCATGCTATAACAATGAAAAAGATGGTAATACTATAGATATGTTAAATACCTGTGGAGGGGATATTATGAGGTTTCGAATACCGGATTTCCCGTATAATCACCAGGACAGTGAGGAATACAGCGCCGGTTATGACATACTTATGGACGTAAAAAATGCTCATGATGAATGGGTAAATGCTCAAAACCTTTTTAATAATGTCAGCGATCCTGAGCTGGTTGATTACGCCATTTATAATCTGGAGGCTGCAAAAAAGAAATACATGTACATGCTCAAACAGGCAAAAATGAATGGAATCGAGGCAATAAACAATTTGTATTATTATAGTGAGTAAATAAGCGGGAAAAAAGTGTAATATCAAAAGTATGATGCAGGATTTGAGCTTTTCGATCAGCGGCATGCAATGGAGGTACCGGTAAGGGTTTAAATGTCATAAAACTCGGGCCAGCGCCATATTATAGAATATAGAGATAACACTTGTACCGGAAATTAAAAGCTAAATTATTGCAGGATGTGATTGCTGTGGCTGGTACGATTCCGTGGGATGTGGTATTGGCATATGCTTTAGGGTTAGTGCTATTATATGTTGTAGGATGGCTCCTGCTGGTACCTCTTCGAATTATTTTAAAGTTCATATATAATGCGATTATCGGCGGCATTATACTCTGGTTGTTAAATCTGGTGGGAGGGTTATTTGGGATTAAGGTAGCAATCAACCCCGTGACGGCCTTAATAGTTGGTTTTTTGGGGATTCCCGGGCTCATTCTCATTTTGCTTTTGCAATTTATACTGCTGTAAAACATGCAAATATAATGGTTAAAAAATTACAAATAAAGTGAATTAACAAAAATGACATATATGAATATGAGAGAAAAGGTTTGGTGACGGAAAACTCAAGGGGATGCGGTTATCCCCTTTTTATATTTGTTATTGCTATGGGTTTTTAGCATGGATGTAAAATCATAAAAATTAATGCAGAATAATGATGACATGTCTGTCTGCTTATAGTACAATACAAGGGGATGGACATGTTGTTTATTTTTGCAGGGATTATGTGCAGCTGTGATGGAAGGCATTAATTCATTGACAGTAAAAAAGCCATCTGTTATAATGTGCTTGGTTGGTGTTACATATGCGGGATGACTTTATAATAGTGGATTTTTCCATAACTGTTATAGTAACACCTATATACCTGTTATAATACAATATTCCGTATAGGAATTTGTACTAATACAGAGACCGCAATTTGTATAAACTAAATATTTGTAAAACGAAGGGAGGAAATCTTTTATATGGGCAAGATGGTTGAAATCCGCTGGCACGGCAGGGGAGGACAGGGTGCAAAAACTGCATCGTTACTGCTTGCCGAAGCTGCTTTTGACACTGGAAAATTTATTCAGGGATTCCCGGAATACGGTCCAGAGCGTATGGGTGCGCCCATCACAGCTTATAACCGAATCAGCGATGAGAAGATCACCATTCATTCCAACATATATGAACCCGATTATGTTGTTGTGGTTGATGAAACTCTCATCACATCGGTGGATGTGCTTGCTGGTTTAAAAGAGGGTGGTGCAGTAGTTATAAATTCACCGAAGGATCCCGAAGAACTCAGACCGCTTTTGAAGGGCTATGAAGGAAAGATCTACACTGTTGATGCGCGAACCATATCCGTTGAGGAGCTGGGGCGCTATTTCCCCAATGTGCCTATGTTGGGAGCTATAGTTAAGGTTACCAATTTGATGGATGAAGATATTTTTGTAGATGCTATGGAGAAGTCATTCCATCATAAGTTTGCTACTAAACCCCAGGTTATAGAAGGAAATATGAGGGCTCTTAAAAGGGCCATGCAGGAGGTGAAGGGGCTGTGAACAAAGAGAGAAAGATGAATATAACCGAGGAAAATACCTGGAAAGAGATGCCCAAGGGTGGCTGCATATTGGATGCCGGGAATGCTGAGGACTTTAGGACCGGCGACTGGCGCTCAATGAAACCTGTATGGTTGGAAGAAAAATGCAAGCAGTGTATGCTTTGCTGGCCTGTATGCCCCGACACGGCTATTCCGGTTGAAAACGGAAAGAGAAAAGATTTTGATTTTGATCACTGCAAAGGCTGCGGGATTTGCGTGGAAGTTTGTCCCTTTAAGGCCATTGATTTTGTAGAGGAAGGTTAAATGAGGGAGGGAGATAAAGAATGGCTATCAAGGATAAATTGAGTGGAAATGAAGCTGTAGCTATAGCGATGCGGCAGATAGATCCCGATGTTGTTGCAGCCTTTCCTATAACCCCATCTACCGAGGTGCCTCAGTATTTTTCTCAGTTTGTTGCCAACGGCCAGGTGCACACCGAGTTTGTAGCTGTTGAATCTGAGCACAGTGCTATGAGTGCCTGTATTGGGGCGGAAGCTGCCGGCGCCAGAACCATGACTGCTACTTCTTCTCAGGGTTTGGCGTTGATGTGGGAAATGCTTTATATTGCTGCTTCGCTGCATTTGCCTATAGTTATGTCTGTTATAAACCGCGCTTTGTCCGGCCCTATCAATATCCATAACGATCACAGCGATAGTATGGGAGCAAGAGATTCGGGCTGGATTCAGCTGTACTGCGAGGACAATCAGGAAGCTTACGACAACCTGATTCAGGCCGTTCGAATTGCGGAACACAAGGATGTACAGCTGCCTGTAATGGTATGTTTTGATGGTTTTATCACCAGCCATGCTGTTGAGAATATCGAGCTTATTGAGGATGAAAAAGTAAAAGCATTTGTCGGTGAATATAAACCGGGATACCATCTTTTGAACAAGGATAATCCAATTGCTTTAGGGCCGTTGGATATGCCTGCTTTCTATTTTGAACATAAGAGAGCACAAGCCGAATGTATGCAAAATGCAAAAAAGGTAATTATGGAGGTTGCACAGGAGTTTGAAAAGCTGACCGGCAGGAAATACGGTTTCTTTGAGGAATACCGTATGGATGACGCTGAAGTGGCCGTAGTTGTACTGAATTCCACTGCAGGAACTGCAAAAACTGTCGTTAATGAACTGCGGGATCAAGGTATAAAAGCCGGTTTGATCAAACCGAGAGTGTTCAGGCCATTCCCCTTTGAGGAGATAGGAAAAGCTCTGTCAGGATTGAAGGCAGTAGCTGTTATGGACAAGGCTGAAAGTTTCTCAACTGCCGGAGGCCCATTGTTTGCAGAGATAAGAAGTGCCATGTTTGATTATGCAAAAGACACAAAGGCCATTAACTATATATATGGTTTGGGCGGCCGGGATGTCCGTGCTGATGAAATCAAACTTGTGTATCAGGATCTTATAGATATTGCCAGAACCGGCCAGGTAAAATCAACATTCAATTACTTGGGCATAAGGGAATAGGAGGTGAAGAGGATGGCAGCATATAATCTTAAAACATTGACGGATAAACCAGAACGCCTGACAGGTGGGCACAGGATGTGTGCCGGCTGTGGAGCTCCTATTGTGGTAAGGACTGTACTGAGAGCTCTTAAGCCTGAAGACCATGCGGTTGTCGGTACAGCCACTGGATGTCTGGAAGTTTCAACCTGTATATATCCTTACACAGCATGGAAGGATTCCTTTATCCACAGTGCATTTGAAAACGCTGCAGCCACCGTTTCGGGGGCCGAGGCGGCGTATCGAGCCATGTCCAGAACCGGGAAGGTTAACGGTACTACCAAGTTTATCGCCTTTGGCGGCGACGGCGGTACCTATGATATAGGATTTCAGTCTCTCTCAGGAGCTATGGAGAGAGGCCACGACATGGTATATGTATGCTATGACAATGAAGCGTACATGAATACCGGAATTCAAAGATCTTCATCTACTCCAAAATATGCTGATACAACAACTTCCCCGGCAGGAAGCGATATACCGGGTAAAGTTCAGTTTAAGAAAGATTTGACTATGGTTATGGCTGCTCATAATATTCCATATGTGGCGCAATCAGCTCCTTTCAGAAATATGAGGGATCTTTATGAAAAAGCTGAAAAAGCTATTTATACTCCGGGTCCGGCCTTTCTTAATGTAATGGCACCCTGTCCCCGTGGTTGGAGATATAATACGCCGCAGCTTATGGAAGTTGTGAGGTTGGCTATAGATAGCTGTGTATGGCCGCTGTATGAGGTTATAGAAGGTAAATTCGTTCTGAACTACAAACCGAGGAAAAAGATTCCTGTAGTTGATTATCTTAAACCTCAGGGGCGATTCCGCCATCTGTTTACCAAAGAAAATGAAGGTCTGTTGGAAGAGCTTCAGCAGGAAGTTGACCGGAGATGGAACAGGCTCCTGGAGCTCTGCGGAGAAGCATAATTCTTACAAAAAAAGAGCACGTATGGGGGAACGGACTTTCTCATACGTGCTTTATTTATATACGGTTATGGTTGAAGTCTTGAGGGCAGGTGTTGAAGATAAATTATGCCAATTCGTAATATCGGCCAAGATTCTTGCCTATGGAGTCCAGTACGCTGTCGTATGCAGCACAGCGGTCTATATGACTGTGATGTTGTTTAAGCAGCCGGTAAAACTGTGAATTTTCTTTGGGATTAACTATTTCATAAATTGCATCAAGGTGAAGGGGGATATTTGTAAACTGTTGAAGGTTAGGGCACTCTGATGAAAGTTTTACCTCAGCTTCATTCATATTTTTCTGTTCGACTTTAATACTAATTTTATAATTGCACAATGAACAGGTTGCTTCACATTTATACATAGAAATTCTCCTTTCACAAAAGGCTGATTCAAGCCGGAATATACGATTTTCCGTGTTTATATTATACAACATTACCATTGATATTAAAACAATTTCTTTATTATAAAATTGTAAATTTTTTGACAATTAAATTTTAAATTGTTATAAAATTCACATTTGTTTGTTAGACAATTATCAGACAGCATTCTGAAAATATTTATCTTGCCGCAGGGACTGGCCCAAATTATTGAGATGGCGGGATAATGCATTTTTTTGCTGGTAAGAATAAGTATTGCAATTTGCGTCGCAATTATATTTTAAGCTTAACTTGCATTGCGGTTGAATTTGGGTAAAATAGTGTATTATAATGGATACGATAAAAGCCCGGATATAGGATAAAATATTCACTAATGCTGTAAAACAATTCTGTCATATTGATATTTATTGGGCAAAGGAGCCTGTTGATATGGATTATAATAAGCTGTGGGACCAGCTGATCCATGCCGTTATGAACTGTAACAACTGTCAGCTTTCCAGAACCAGGACTCATAGTGTACCGGGTGAAGGTAATCGCGATGCCGATTTGATGTTTATCGGTGAAGGCCCGGGGCGTGACGAAGATTTGAGCGGGCGGCCGTTTGTAGGGCTGGCCGGTCAGCTGCTTGACAAAATGATTGAGGCTATTGATCTTAAAAGAGAAGATGTGTATATAGCTAATATTGTAAAGTGCCGTCCCCCGGGCAACCGGGTGCCTATGGAAATTGAAGCGCAAGCCTGTCTGCCATATTTAAGAAGGCAGGTCTACCTGGTGCGTCCAAAAATTATAGTGTGTTTGGGCGCAACTGCTGTACGGTATGTAATCGATAAAAAGGCCGGCATAACCAGGATACGTGGGCAATGGATTGAACGGAAAGGTTACTGGATAATGGCGACATATCATCCTGCCGCATTGCTCCGGGATCCTGCAAAAAAATATGACGCCTGGGAGGATTTCAAAAAAATAAAGGCTAAGATAGAAGAACTGGGTTCCAAGCCGCACAGGGAGCATGCACCTGCAGAATCAACCGGTGATGAATAAAGATTATACCGATAACTTTCTAAAAGGAGATACAACAGTGCTAAAACGGGATAAAGCAAAACAGCTGCAGAAGTTAAAACAGGAAAGCGCTCAATTTTTTAAAAGCGTGTATAAAGATCAGGAAAAGATAATGGTTTTTGGCGAGGGGAATCCTTATGCTTCCCTGGTACTGGTGGGGGAAGCGCCGGGGCAGCAGGAAGTGGTACAGCAAAGGCCGTTTGTGGGCAGGGCTGGCAAAAACCTGGATGAGTTTTTGAAGATACTGGATATAAAACGGGAGGATATATATATTACCAATGCGGTTAAATTCAGGCCTGTAAAAATAGATCCGGATACCGGACGTACTTCCAACCGCCCTCCTAACAGGGAGGAGATTGATCTCAACCGGACCGTACTGTACAAAGAACTGGCAATAATCAGCCCTTCCATTGTTGTAAGCTTAGGCAACATACCATTAAGAGTGTTAACGGATGATAATAAGCTCACTATAGGCCAGGTGCATGGCAGGCCTCTTTTTATCTCAATAGGGGCGAAAGAGCAGAATATGGTCCTGTTTCCGCTGTATCATCCGGCAAGTATTATCTACAGGCCTCAGTTGAAAGATGTATATATAAGCGATTTGCAAAGACTGAGAAAGCATCTGAATAAGGATAACAATTGATATCTGTTATTATAACGGTATAACCGTTGTTGAGTCAGGATATGTTTTGGTTGATAGAGATGGAAACCATACATTTATATAATTAAAAAAGCTGGAGGATGAGGAAATAATGGAAGATAAAAAGAGAATATTTAGCGGCGTACAACCGTCGGGTCATTTAACCATCGGGAATTACCTGGGCGCTATAAAAAACTGGGTTGAGCTGCAGGATGACTACGACTCTTTCTACTGTATTGTGGATCTTCATGCACTGACGGTTAGGCAGGATCCCAAGGAACTGCGCCGCAGAAGCCTGTCGGTGTTTGCTTTATATCTGGCATGCGGACTGGATGCGGATAAGAATACCATATTTGTGCAGTCTCATGTGAGCGCTCATGCCGAGCTGGCCTGGATTTTAAACTGCTATACCTATATGGGTGAATTGAGCAGAATGACGCAGTTTAAGGAGAAAGCCAGAAGGCATAAGGATAATATAAATGCGGGATTGTTTACCTATCCCGTACTCATGGCTGCTGATATACTTCTCTATCAGGCTCATCTGGTTCCTGTTGGGGCCGATCAGAAACAGCACCTTGAGATTACCAGGGATATTGCGCAGAGATTTAACAGCATATATGGGGATGTATTCGTTATTCCGGAGGCTTATATCCCCAAGGTGGCTGCACGAATTATGAATTTGCAGGAACCTACAAAAAAGATGTCCAAGTCTGACGAAAATGAAAATGCATTTATCTCTATGCTCGATACATCCGATGTAATCATGAGGAAGTTCAGGAGGGCGGTTACCGATTCTGAGGCTCAGGTCAGGTATGATGAAGAGAATAAGCCCGGGATAAGCAATCTTATGAATATATACGCAGCTGTCACCGGCAAGAGCTATGAGGAGATTGAACAGGAATTTGACGGCAAAGGATATGGTGATTTTAAAAAGGCTGTTGGTGAAGCCGTTGTAGAAACGTTAAATCCCATCCAGGAGCGGTATAATGATTTGATGAAGAATAAAGATTACTTGCAGGAAATGATGAATAAAGGCGCCGAACGGGCAGCCAGAATAGCAAACAGAACCCTTGGCAAGGTGTACAGGAAGGTAGGGCTTGTCAGTCCTGTAAGGGGATAATTATGACTGAAAAGATGATGGTTTTAAAATCTGCGCTTATTAAGCAGGGAAGGCAGCTGGGGTTTCCAATTATAGGAATAACCGGCGCCCAACTTTTTCAGTCCTGGTATAAAGCGTTGGAGAAGCGCAAGGATTTGGATCCTGAAGCTGTAAAGGTAGGGAGTAAAGTTACGGCTAATCCGCAGGATATTATGCCTGATGCAAAGGCTGTTGTGGTGGCTGTTTATCCCTATAAACCCTATCTTGATGATTTTCCCCCGGGAACAGGCGCATACTCGGCCTATTATATGGAATATCCCAGCGGAAGAAAGGCCGCCATACAGCTTTCAGAGGTTATTACAAAGGAAGGCTACGATGCTGTGGTGAACCCTCCGCTGCCGTTAAAAGCTGCGGCTTACAGAGCGGGATTGGGCTGGTTTGGCAGGAACGGGGTTATATATACGAGGGAATATGGTTCATGGGTGGCCTTGAATCTCATATTGACCAATGCTCCCCTTCCTTTGGATACCCGGCCTCAGCAGGAGTCTTTGTGCGGCAAATGCACCTTGTGTGTTGAAGCCTGTCCCGTCAATGCTATAACCGATGACGGAGCCGTACTGCCCGGGTACTGTATGAGAAGCTACATGATAAGTCCTGGTTTTGTTCCTGTAAATATAAGAGAAAAAATAGGAAATAAGTTTTTGGGCTGTGATATATGTCAGACAGTATGCCCATGGAACAGGAAAGGGATGCTTCAGGCCCGGCCGCCATCCAATGAGGATATTCAGGCTTTCAATATATTTTCAATTTTAAAGGGATGGTGTGAAAATGACCGGAAACCCCTGGAACGCCTGGCAAACGTAATAGGACGTAACTATGCACGCAGTCAGCGTGTGCTGTCCACTGCCGTAATTGTTGCCGGAAACACAGGGAATCCTGAATACATCCCGTTATTGGCAAAGACATTGAAACATTCTTATCCTCCTATCAGAGGGCACAGCGCCTGGGCGCTGGCCAAGATTGGTTCGGAGCACAGCAGGGAAGCTTTGTCAGAAGCTTTAAAAAATGAAACAGATACGCAGGTTATACAGGAGATTCAAAGTGCCATACAGAGAATCAACTGTAATTAATGAAGACGGCCGGTAAAATTGAACAGGTTAATACGAAAAAAATGTGGAACAATAATTAATAGATCCGGCAATAGCTGTGCCAAGCATAAACTGGAAGGAGAATAAGAATGGCTTTTATAGATGAGTTAAGCACCAAATTTACTAAAATGGTGAAGAAAATCGGGGAGAAGTCTGAGGAACTGGTAGGGCTGGGTAAGCTTAACTATGAAATCTATAAGGAAGAGGATACCGTAAAAAAGCTGTACAGCAAAATCGGGCAGGTGGTTTATGAGGCTTACAGCAAGGAAAACAATTCAATAAATGTTATATATAATCTTTGTAAGGAGATCGACAGCCGCAGGGAGAGAATAGAAAGTTTAAAGAGAGATGCGGAAGATATTAAAGCAGGGAAAAGCAGCGGTGGGACGACAGCTGAAGCATCAACCGGGGATAATGATGATGTTGAAAAGCAGAGGGAAGAGGCTCAGCAAACCCCGCAGGAAGATTCGACCCGGCCAGCCAATCATGATGAGCAGCCGCAGCAGACCCGGCGGGAAGAGCGGCCTGAACAGATTCCAGAGAATGAACAGGCTCATCAGTAGATATTTATGCCATGTATATTTTTGAATAAGCAGCTGAAATTGCTGTTATAAAAGTTGAATTACAGGGCAAAACCTGTGTGATATATTATGTAAGGAGTTTTTGATGGGGGGTAGCGTTATGGATTCAAAGATTTTTAATGATTTGGAGGCTCTTAAAATTGCCATTACAATTGAGGAAAGGGGAGAAAAATTTTACCGCCGATCTGCGGAAAAGGTAGACGATGAATTTGTAAAAGCGTTGCTGATCAAGCTGGCCGAAGATGAAAATGATCATAGGGATACGTTTCACAAATTGTATAACGAGTTTTTGGCTCAAAAGGATCAATTTAACGATGATTATCTGTACGATCAGGAAGTATCGGCATATTTTAATGCAATTGCTGACAGCCTGATATTCCCCAATGACGAGGAGCAGGCCAGGATGATTGAAGGGATCACCGGTATTGATGATGTAATTAAGATCGGAATACAAGCTGAAAAAGATTCAATTCTTTTATATACCCAAATGGTGATATCTTCAAATTTACCTGAAGCAAAGGACGCTTTCCGCAGGCTGCTCCGGGAAGAAAAGAAACATCTTATTGATCTGCAGAGGATTGCTTCATCCATATCTTCATAGTTTTATACGCTTCCGGTTTGAACAGAAATCCTCAGACAGCTCCCGGCTGTTCAGCATTTATGTGTGAAGGCTGTAATGGTTTGAGATGCTGCAGGAAATGAATTTTTCCAGAATATACTTTGTTGACAAAGTAATGTGTGTGTGCTAAACTACAACAGCTGTCCGGGTGAAACCCCGACATGCAAAAAAATCTTTGTCGCGCCTATGTCCAGGCAGGCTTGTATTGACTTCTTCAAGAAGGTCCGAAAAAATTTA
>DGEI01000044.1 GCA_002385885.1 Firmicutes bacterium UBA3930 | reverse complement strand
CAGGGGGCGACAATCACAGCGCTGGAGATGTTGAAAGAAAGAGCCGCTGTGGAGCAAACCAAACGTTTGAAAGAGAACTTTGTGGAAGATGTCCTGGAGGGAGATTTTGAGTCCGATGACTGGGTGCACCACCGTGCCCTGCAGCTGGGTTTTGACTTAGAAAAATGCTACCAAATAATCGCCCTTGAAATTGAGCCGGATGTAAAATGCAAGTGCAAGCCGGAGTTGTACCAGGAAATTAGAGAATTCTGTATGAATTTTTCCCCAGATGTTGTTGTTGTAACGAAAAGCAGCTATATTACATTAATGTTTGCTTATGACCCCGAAAAACAGCCTGATGGCGCACGGCCCCTGGTGGATTTGCTAAAGGAGCGTTTGCCAGGCGTGGTCAAAGGCGGTAAATGGTGGATTGCCGTCGGTACGTATTGCGACCGCCTGGAAAACTGTGTTTTGTCATATCGTAACGCGATAACAACCCTGGGTATTATGAAATCTTTAAAGTTAAAAAACAGGGTTGTTTACTATGATAATTTAGGTATTTTTTCTCTAATTGAAATTAATTCCCGGTGTTTTGCCAAGTTTGTTAAAAAGTCTTTGGGCCCCCTGGTGGAGTATGATCACAAACATAGAACCCAGCTGGTTGAAACACTGGACCTATACTATAAATATAACGGCAACGTTTTAAAAGCATCGCGTGAAGGTTATCTTAATCCGAGCACGATGAAGTACAGGCTACGCCGAATTAAAGAGATAACGGGGCTCGATTATAAAGATCCGGAGGTGAGTTTGCAGCTGCAGCTTGCCTTAAAACTTCTGAATTATGACTACCCGGAAGCATGAACCCGACTACCGAATGGCAAGGGAACTGCTTCCGTCACCCTACTGTTTAACAGCCTTCATTTACTTTACGCCATGTTTCCTCTACCCCATTATTGTCTTATTGTCATCAGAACCAATATAATCCCCCTTGACATTGCCTTCAATACTTCCCCGGCCTTCGAAAGATCCCCACCGGTTTATCTTCAGCTTCCTTCTGTTTTTACCTATAGCTCCTTAATAAATTCATCCAGTGTCATTACACGAAGCAGGGGGTACATAGGACTTGCCTTCAATACGGCAATTATATGGCTGTGTATCTCTTTAAAACGGGAAGCGCAGCAGTCTTCGAGGACAATCACTTTGAAATTGTAGGAGACACCGTCGTATGCTGTTGACAACACACATACTTCGGCAGCCACTCCCCCTACGACAATTGTATCTATATCCCATTCCCTAAGGGTAATATCAAGATCTGTTTTGAAAAAGGCGCTAAGCCGGCGTTTATGTACGATCAAGTCAGTGTCCGCCGGTTTTAGCTCCTCAATCACCTGCACCCCGGGTGTGTTCCTGATACCGTGTGGTCTCATGCGTGATTTAAACATAAAATCATTCGGCAACAAAGCATCGTTGGCAAAGATAATCGGGATATTTTTTTCACGACAGATGCTTATTAATTTTTGCAGTCTAGGAATAATTTTAAGGCCTTCTTCGCCGACAGGTAAAGGCCCGTCCAATTTTATAAAATCGTTGACCATGTCTGTAATAACTACTGCCGGTTTCATCTCTATTCTCCTTAAATGGTAATGTAGTGTTATATTTACATTATATATTATAAATAAACTCCTGATACCTGTCCATTAGTATAGAGAGTTAATAAGAGGGTTAATAAAGGGTCATTTTCACCTGTATGATCGCTTTTGCCGGGGCGCTTATCTTTATGGTGAACTTGGTGGCAAAGCAACACCGTCGTTTGCCGGACCGGTAACTTTTGATGAAGTCGCATACCAACTATTGAACCAGACATTGGTTTATGCAGAGATTATCAGCAAATAAAAAGGATAGTGAAACGCACCTAACTTATGCTTTATAGCAGTTCACTCATGCTTTGTAAGAGAAACTATGCCCGCGCCGCAACGTGGAATTCCATACCGACTATACCGAGAAGCTCATGTCCGACCTAATCACCCGGGGGTGTCGGGCGGACGTTGTGGTGATTGATCCGCCTCGCAAGGGCTGTGGGCGAAGAGTTTCTTGCGGCCATCGTGAAGAGCCGGCCGCAGTGCATTTATCTACGCCTCCTGCAACCCGGCCCCTTTGGCCTGCGTTCTACATATCTTGCCGCGTCGGGCTATATTCCCGGCGAAGTCCAGCCCGTAGAAATGTTCGCCCACACCGCCCATACAGAATCCGCCGTAAGGATGCAGATAAAACGAATAGGAGTAATATGTTTCAAAAGGGCATTGTGTGACAAGTAGTGTGATTATATCTGTGGTATTCTATCTGTGGTATTCTATATACAGGGAGGCGTCAATATGCATGCATGGGAGGCAATACAAAACTCATTAAACTATATTGAAGACCATTTGTCAGAGAATATAAAGATAGAAACTCTTGCAAATGTAGCGGCATTATCACCTTACTATTTTCAACGTCTGTTTCGACGTCTGGTGAAGAAACCTCATTGTCATTGGTGAACGTGAGCAGGCAGAAACCGAATTGATGCTTCCTTTTTTCACAGAGTATTTGCAGCAGTTGTATCACGAAACAAAAACCGGTATGGGGCAGAAGTGGCTCATGATCAACGTGACGGATGACGCGGTACTGGAGGATGTTAAGCAATGTATCGCTATCCGTAGAGGTAAAAAAGGAAATAAAGGGACAAGACGCTTTTGATGAGGTGTGAATATGGAGAGATTGAGCGACCTGCCGAATATTGGCAAAGTAATGGAAAAACGCCTGGTCAAGGCAGGAATAAATGATGCTGAAGCTTTAAGGCAAGTGGGCAGTAAAGAAGCATTTATAAAGCTGCGTTTGCTTGAAGGAGATACCTGTTTTAATTCACTTTGCGCACTTGAAGGTGCTATTCGCGGTATAAGGTGGCATTATTTGGACTGCGAAACAAAAGCAGAATTGAAAAGGTTTTTTGACTCATTCAAATAGATATTTATATATAATCGATTGGCTGATGGTGTAAATGTCAGAAGGCTGTATTATTTTAACCAATTGGTGTGTGTAAAAACCCTGCTGAAAACAATTGAGCAAGGCACCCTACGTTGAAATTTTCGTGCCTTGATTGTTTCCAATCTTATCGGTTATGACCGAACCCCCTTTTGAAGAAATTGTTTCTTCGACATAATTGCTAAAATCCATGTTACTATAAGAGGTATTCCAGCAAATATGGCAAAATGATATCCTTGTATCGGTATATTTCCTAGGAACAATATCTCTTTTAGTGGAAATTTCATATTGTCAAGAATGGTTGAATAGCTCGAATTAACAAATGTTATGATTGTCGATATTGCAAGTATACCTAATGCGAATACTGACCCCCACCAAGCCCATAACTGCAATCGCAATAGTCCCCAAACAAGAAAAGACAGGCACAGGATCGTAATATCAAGTAAAATTATACCTTTAAGTCCATAGAAGAACGTGCCGAATACAGGGAAAATCCCATTAAATAAGATAAGAATATGTAAAACAATTATATAAAAAATAATAAGCCAACTGATAGTCAGGACGGAAATAGGCAATTTTTCCATCCAGCAGGTTTTTTTATCATTCTTTTCAAATGTATATACTACGTTTCTATTCTTATAGAAATGAATTAATAGCGGCGGGAAAACGGCATAAGACAATATAGAAACAACCAGTATAATCGAAGATGCGGGGATTGATATTTCTTTTGTCCCTGTTAAGATAAAAAAGGCAGTTATAATCAGCGGGATACCTACAATTAACCAGAAGTATAACAAGGATACAGAAAGTTTGGCGACCCATTTTCTTATTTTTAAGTGCCCATATCCCAAAGTTAGCAAAATTAATGCTATCAGATAGTAACCTATCACCTGGCCGGCAATATTAGCAAACATAAAGGAACCAAAGCCAAAACCTTCATAATAAAAACGACCGCCATATGAAAAAAGGTAGAAACAGTATATCTCAAGCGGTGCCAAAAAAGCGATACCGATACCTGCTAAAGAGAAAATCCAGCCTAATATTTTAATCAACAGGCTTCTATCTTTAAGATTTACACTGTTTTCATTCATCTTAAGCACCATTCTCTGCAGAAGGATATTTCATTTATTAGTTGTATTTTACAGTATAGCAAGAAAAAAGCCAACTGCAACAGCAATTCCGGCAGCCACTTAATGATGGGGCGGGCGGGCACATTCTCTGGTCACCATCGGAAGGCGACGTATTCGACAGCAACGATGTTGCCAGCGGCTGCATGCTACACTTTGAGATATTCGCCGACGACGGGAGCATCCACAAGGGAACGATACTTGTTGAGCAGTCTAAAAAGACAGAGAACAATGTGTGGTTTTACAGCGTCACATTAGCGCAAACAGATACCGGTTTGATTCTTATTGAAAATGAGAAATTCGATGGTGGATGCATACTGAAACTACCGTAATATTGCCCGATTGTAATGCAAAGCACATTGGACAAGCCCTTTGTCCTTAGCTTTTTTCGAGGGAAATTAATAAAAGGAGGATTTAAAAAATGGGAAAAGCGACACAAGATCTTCGGAAGGAACACGAGGCCATCCTTCATGTCCTACAAATACTTAACAAAATGATGGAGCCAGGTAGTCGTGATGCTGAAAGCCTGCTTCATTATTACGGTGAGGTGGTTTATTTCCTCAAGATATTTGTAGATAAATGCCACCACGGCAAAGAGGAGAATTTCTTATTTAAAGAATTGGTTAACAAGGGAGTCCCTAGCGAGGGTGGCCCCGTCGGTGTTATGCTGCAGGAACATGCTCAGGGCAGAAACTACATTGCACAAATGGGCTGGAATCTTGATGAAAAAAATATTGAAGGATTCAATAATGCCGCTGCGCTCTACCGCGACCTGTTGCGCCAGCATATTGAGAAGGAAAACAATGTGCTTTTCATGATGGCGGATGAAGCGATTAATGAACAAGAGCAAAATCTTCTGTTCGAACAATTTGAGCAGTATGAAGAGGATGTCATAGGGAGTGGCGTACATGAAAAATTGCACGCAATGATTGACACTTGGGCAGAGGTTTTTGGTGTTGAATGAAAAGAAACAGGAAACAGGAGGAAGAAAAAAATATGAGTAACTTAATAATATGAAGGCGGTTTCAGAAACGAGCACGGACTTTATAGATTATAGAAAGATGATCATCATCTAACAATTCAAAGCTTATCAACTCCAGCGCAATACTGTTCGCCAGTGACAGGCTTCTGAAAGCCTGCGGTTCACCTGTCCCTACCAGGCAGGGGGATATGACAAGGCTGATTTCGTCAATAAGACCTTGCTCAAGGAGTACATTCGTCAGAATCCCCCCACTGTCTGTCTTAATAATCCTACATTTTCGGGAGGATATTGCTCTGCCGCCGTATAGATTGTCTCGCTTCCAAACAGAACCATATCAGCATTAAAGCGGTTGGCAACTACATAATAAATGCCTGTATCGATAAAACCTCGAACACAGCCGTCCAGGCTTATTTGGGTATGCATGATAACTTTGGGCCTCATGGTATTTTCCCCCTTTTAATTATATTTCCTTTATTATACATCAGAGTTATACATTATCGAAGTAAAAACTTTATGTCAGCAGTTGAGAAGTTTTTATTATTTTTATGTTATTATTGATATAAGGTTTAAGAGTTTGTAAAGGGTGCTTTATGAATAGATTGGGTATATTGAAGCGATTGGCGCCAAATTGTTGTTAATCAGGGAGAAAGATGCAAATGGAGAAAACAAAGATCCCTTTTTCCACCGGTGAACGGATACTTGTGGAGATCGAGGGCCTCAACCATGCGGGGGAAGGGGTGAGCCACCTGGACGGTTTTACCGTTTTTGTTCCGTGGACTGCCCCCGGCGATAAGGTTGAAGCAGAAGTAATATCGTTAAAGAAAAACTATGCCCGTGCCCTGCCATGTGCTCTGCACCGTCCCTCTTTAGACCGCCTGGAAGCTGACTGTCCGCATCACGGCATTTGCGGCGGCTGTCAGCTTCAGCATATACGGTACAGCAAACAGCTGCACTGGAAACGGCAGATAGTTGCCGATATGCTGCAGCGTCTGGGAGGCCTTCATGTAAAAGTCAATCCGGTCATCGGCATGGACGACCCGTGGAGCTACCGCAACAAGGCTCAGTTTCCCGTTGCAGATGATAACGGCAACTTAAAAATAGGATTGTTCGAAAAACGCAGCCATAAAGTCGTTGATGTTCACGAATGCCTCATCCAGCACCCCCTTAACCTACAAGCTGTGGAGGTTGCCCGTGAGCTGATCGAAAAGCTGAAGATCCCGATTTATAATGAGCAAACACACAGCGGATTGTTGCGACACCTTCTTGCGCGAACATCCTTCAGTAAAAAGGAATTGCTCCTGGTGCTGGTGACAAACGGGCGCTTGCTTCCCGGAGCGGATTATCTGGTGACGCAGCTTGCCTCCCGCTTGAAAAACCTGGTGGGAATCGTGCAAAACATTAACACGCGGCGGGGCAATGTTGTCCTGGGAGAAGAGAATCTCCTGCTCTGGGGCAGGGATTACCTGGTCGAAGAGCTAAACGGGCTGTGTTTCCATATCTCTGCCGGCTCTTTCTTTCAGGTTAACTCCCGGCAGGCTGCTGTGCTTTTTAAGCTTGTCCGGGATTATGCACAAATAAAAGGCGGAGAGATCATTTTCGACCTCTACTGCGGCAGCGGTGCCATATCTCTTTTTTTATGCAAAAATGCCGGCAAGGTGATCGGCGTGGAGTCCTATGCACCCGCTGTAAGGGATGCAAGAAAAAATGCCCGCCTAAATGGAATCACCAACGTGGAATTCTATACCGGCCGTGCCGAGGAGCTCATGCCCGAACTAATCGCACGGGGTTATCGGGCGGACATTGTGGTGGTTGATCCGCCCCGCAAGGGCTGCGACGAAGAACTCCTTGCGGCCATCGTGAAGAGCAGGCCGCAGCGCATTATCTACGTCTCCTGCAATCCGGCCACCCTGGCCCGCGATTTACGTTATCTTGCCGCGTCGGGCCATATTCCCGGCGAAGTCCAGCCTGTAGACATGTTTCCGCATACCAGTCATGTTGAGTGCGTAGTATTGATGTCAAGGCTGTAAGTGTTTATTTAAGCGGGTTTCCGAATTTACATCCAGTTTGCCTACTCGACCTAAAGGGCTAAAATACGTACATGGAAACATATCAACGGGGTATTTTGGGGTAAAATTTGAACTCAAAAATTGGTAGGGTTGAGTTGACAGATTAGATAACGGGCATTTTTGATAGGGGTTGAGGAGACAGGATGGATGTAAAGTATTAATTCATTCTTAGTCCGTTTATCATGGTTTTTATGAATTGTAGACTATAAAAATGCAAATATATAATTTTAGTATTGAC
>DGEI01000018.1:43122-109973 GCA_002385885.1 Firmicutes bacterium UBA3930 | reverse complement strand
GTGCATTCATGATAGCTGCAATCTTTTGCTTTTCCATTTGAAATAATATCAAAAAACCTCAACTCAATTAACATATCAACATAATATCTTATTTCTTTTTTGTCTGATTTGACTGGTAATAAATCGTATATTAGCCCTGCTTTCATCTGTCTCTTTTATTTATTATGCTGTTATTGCAGATAATTAGAAAACTTAATCTAAATCAAACATAACTAAAATATATAGAAAGTATGTGATTAACCAAAAGATTAATCGGTTCTCTCTTATATTGTTCACTGGTTGATTAATATATTAATCAGTGGTAAATATTAGAGAATTTGGGTTTTTATTGTGCAATTTTCATTGACATAACAAGTATAATGGTATATATTATAATTGTGAATAATGTCCAGAATATGCAAAACATAATTTACTAGTCTATTATGCAGATAATATTATTACGAGACAGTAATAAACCAATAAGTTAATCGCAATTTATATCTATTTTAATATACATGTTTATTATTCATGAAAATACAAGAGATGAGATCAAAAATTCGAAATTGACTTTTTTAAAGGTCTTTTAGATTTAAACTGTTAATAATCTTAAAGGACTCATTAATTCTGAGATTCTTAAGTATAGTTTATTAGCGGAATATCTTGCATTGCTTGCATATTCCGTTAAGTATATATAAAAATTAGAAAGAGGGGTGCTGAAAAATGCAAAAAAGAAAAGTATTGTCATTGCTGATTGCTGTCGTCATGATTATAGCTGTTTTGACAGCATGCTCAAAATCAGCAGAGAGTCCGACTCCGGCTCCGTCAGAGGAGCCAGCAGAGAGCCCTTCACAAGAGCCGGAAGAAAAGCCGGAAGAAGAGCCGGATGAAGAGCCTGCAACATCGGCAGAGCCGACAGAAATTGATTTCTGGACATTCCAGGAACTGCATGTTAAGTTCTATGAGAAGATGGCGGAAAAATGGAATGCTGAAAATCCGGATAAGCCCATTAAATTTGTTCCGACCGTCTATCCGTTTGATGACATGCACAACAAACTCCTAATTGCGCTGCAATCCGGCGTAGGAGCACCTGATCTCGTAGATATCGAGATTGGCAAGTATGCCAACTTCCTTAAGGGTGATATCCAGCTTGTTCCTCTCAATGATATCGTAGAGCCTGAGCTGGATAACATCGTTAAGGCAAGAGTAGACATCTATTCTAAGGACAACACCTACTACGGTATCTGCTTCCATGTAGGCGCAGCTGTAATGTACTACAATACCGAGCTTTGCGATCAGGCGGGCATTGACTGGGAGAACATCAAGACTTGGGACGAATATTATCAAGCCGGTAAGAAACTGAAGGAAGCACTGCCCGATAAATACTGGACTTCTGTAGAGTCCGGAGACATTTGGCATATGTGGCCGATGATCACCTCCCAGGGCGGAGATATGCTTGACAAGGACGGAAAACCCAGCATCAATTCTCCTCAGATGGCAAAAGCTCTTGAGTTCAACCGCAAGATGGTTGATGAAGGTATTGCTGTTGTAGCTCCCGGCAACTACCATCATTCAGAAGAATTCTATGCTATGATGAACGGCGGCGATATCGCTTCTATTTCAATGCCAATGTGGTATATGGACCGCTTCACCGATTATATGCCTGATCTTTCCGGAAAGATTGCTATAGCTCCCCTACCCGTTTGGGAAGCTGGCCAGCCGCGTTCAGTAGGTATGGGCGGTACCGGTACATCAATTACAAAACAGGCCGAGAATCTGGAACTTGTTAAGGAATTCCTGGCATTTGCCAAGCTGTCCAAGGAAGGCAACATTGAAGTATGGAATACACTGGGCTTTGACCCGATCCGTACGGAAGTATGGTCTCTGCCTGAAATGACAGAAGCTGAAAACAAGTTTACCGAGTACTATGTGAACAAGCCTTCTGATGTACTTAATCAAATCAAGGACGAGATTCTCTCCGTCAATGTTTCCGAAGCTCTTCCTGCTACACTCGATGTTATGAAAAACTCAGTACTTAACAGGGCTTATACTGAGAAGAATATCGATATTCCAAGCATGCTGAAAGAAGAACAGGATAAGATCAAATACTAGTTTTACTCCAATAAGATGTATTCCGAAAGCGCCGCAAAGAACGGCGCTTTCGGAATGTATAAAAATACTGCATAAATGAGGGGGCAAAACGAGTAATGAATTTTAAAAGATGGTTAAAGTCTGTACCGTATTCACAAAGAATTGCGCCCTATGTTTTTATTTCTCCGTTTATAATTATATTTCTATTGTTTTTCGTTTATCCGGCAATATCCACGGTCATAATGAGCTTTCAGGAAGTAGTTCCTGGCCATGTAACGTTTGTAGGGCTTGAGAACTTCAGAAATTTGTTTAACGCCGATTTTTATAAAGCTGTCAGCAACAGCCTGATATATACGGTTATTACAATTGCTGTACTTATACCACTTCCATTAGTATTGTCGGTTCTTTTGGACAGCAAAAAAATGGTTGGAAAGAACTTTTTCCGCGCAGTATTGTTTTTGCCGGCATTGGTATCTGTTGTTGTTGGAGGTTTTACCTTCAGATTGATTTTTGGTGAAATGCCTACTGCATTATTGAACAGTATCCTGGCTCTTTTCGGGGTACAGCCGGTTAAGTGGCTTGGCGGCCCTGCGCAATGGACGACATTTTTCGCACTGCTTACACTGTGTACCTGGCGTTGGCTGGGGGTAAACATCCTGTATTACTTATCCGGTTTGCAGAGTATACCGACAGAGCTTTACGAATCAGCTTATATTGATGGAGCCGGGGCATGGCAGAAGTTTAAATACATTACAATTCCACTTTTGAGGCCTGTAACCGTATACATTCTTACCATAAGTATTTATGGTGGATTGGCAATGTTTCTGGAGAGCTTTATGTTGTTTAACGGAAACCGCTCACCGGGCGGCGCAGGACTTACCATTATCGGATACCTGTATCGCCTTGGATGGGAGCAGGCAAATATCGGATATGGCTCTGCAATAGGTTTGATATTGCTGGTAATTACGCTTAGCATTAACTTCATCATGCTGAAGTACGCAGGCCTTTTTAAGAGAGGAGAGTAATATGATAGCAAGGAAAAAAAGTGTATTTTCGGGACAGTCAGCCATAATGCTCCTTTTGTTCATTGTAATGTCGATTATTACCCTCACGCCTTTTGCAAGCATTTTCTTAGCCTCTCTTCGGCCTGGAAAGGAAATCATGAGGCAAGGGCTGGGGCTTAATCTCGATACATCGGTTATGACCTTTAACAATTATATATATTTGTTCTCGGGAGAATCTGATTATTTCATATGGTATAAAAACAGTTTGTTAATAACAGCAGTGCAAACTGTACTGACACTGTTTGTCAGCTCTTTTGTAGGCTATGGATTTGCAATGTATGATTTTAAGTTCAAAAACTTTTTCTTTATGTGTGTATTGATTATCATGATGGTACCCATGGAAATCATCATGCTGCCGCTATTCCAGCTGATAATAAAGCTTAGATTGATTGACAGCATCTGGGGGGTTGTACTGCCATTTATCGCAGGACCAATGCCCATATTCTTCTTCCGTCAATATTTAAGCGGCTTGCCGAAGGACTATATAGATGCCGGCCGTGTAGACGGTTGTACAGAATATGGCATATTCTTCCGAATAATACTCCCATTGATGAAACCAGCTTTCGCGGCTATGGGAATCTTTATAGGCATGAACAGCTGGAACAACTTCCTGTGGCCGATGATCGTTTTGAACTCCAAAGAAAAACTGACATTACCAATAGGATTAAATGCATTAATCACGCCTTATGGAAATAATTACGACTTATTGATAGTCGGATCAGTATTCTCAGTAATTCCGGTAATAATCTTGTTCATGTTGTTCCAAAGATACTTTATAGCAGGAATGACAGCCGGTGGAATAAAAGGCTGATAGAAGGAGGCTTATATGATAATCTTTCCTATACCGGAAAATGTAGCTTTTTTTAAAGCTCTGGCAAGTCCAGTTCGTCTTGAAATTATACATCTGTTGGCTGAAGAGGACATGAACATAAAACAACTGGCAGAAAAAATTGGTATTAGCAGCTCTATAATTATGAAACATGTCCAGAAGCTTGTGGATGCCGGTCTGGTAACTACCAAGATGGTAAAAAGAAACGGCACCTTGAATAAAATGTGCACCCTGGTATTTGCTGAATACAGGGTTATGCTGGACTATTACCGCAGGCGCGGCTTACCCAAGGTGACTACCTATTCAATCCCTGTAGGGTCCTATTGCTTAATTGAGGGTACTCCGACATGCGGCCTTGCCACAGAAAGGGGCGTAATCGGTTCCCGTGATGATCCCCAGGTTTTTTGGGAAACAGAGCGCTTCAATGCACATCTTTTATGGTTTACGCAAGGATTTGTAGAATACAGGTTCCCAAATTACCTCTCATCACAGCAAAAGGTGCTGGAAGTTGAGATATCATTCGAGATTGCCTCGGAAGCTCCTGATTTTGCTGAAGACTGGCCGTCGGATATTACTTTCCACTTCAATGACACTAAGCTATTTACATGGACCTGCCCTGGAGACTTCGGGGTAAAACGTGGAAGACTTACGCCTGAATGGTGGTCATCCAACCAATATGGGTTACTGAAAACGGTTCATTTAACCCGGTATGGAGTATACATGGATGATCAGAAGGTATCGGATATAACGGTGGACGAGCTTACAAAGCATGATCAGCATTATTGGAGCATTAAATTTGAGGTTGAAAAGGATGCTAAAAATGTGGGAGGCTTAACCCTGTTCGGTAAAAAGTTTGGGAACCATGAGCAAGATATTGTAGTACGTACTTTTTTTGAAAAATCGGAGCAGTAGGAAGATAATGAATAATTTTGTAAATATGCAGACTAAGAAGCCTGATAAGATTCCTTTACGTCAACCGGCAATATGCTTCATAATGCTGCCGGGGATTCTGAAACCATAAGCTGAAAAGAAAAGCACAGAGCGGTACAACGATTAAGAGGCTTCATGGTAAAGTATATCAGGGATCCGCTCTTTATATTACATGTATGTTTTACCTCTTAAGTAAATAAACTTAAGAGGGTACTAATACTCATAAGTATCCATAAACGAATTTGCATACGCCTTGGCGCTTTCTATATCAGGTTGTAAGCAGCCGCACTGTTAACCTGAAATCCGTTTCCCGGTATCTAATACTTCAATAATATCATCAAGAGAAGGCAAGGCGGGAATGGCTCCTCTTTTTGCCGTAGCCAGCGAACCAGCAGCATTCGCAAAGTCCACCATTACTCTTATATCATCAACGGTATACTCATCAAAACTCTTCTGTTTTTCAATTACCTGGTATAGAATCCCGCCCATAAAAGCATCACCGGCACCTGTTGTATCGATAGTATTGACATCATATGCAGGCAGATGCCCGGTATTGTCTCCAAGCCTGTAAAAACAACCTTTAGCCCCTAATGTAATAAACATTAGTTTTTCACCATATTCATTGTATAATACCTTTGAGCCCTCTTCGATATCTTCGGTATCCGTTAAAAAATACAGCTCTTCCTCTGATATCTTTAATATATCAGCCAAACTCAAACCTATCTTAATCATTTCTTTTGCTGCATTTAAATCCGTCCACAGAGGCACTCTTAAGTTTGGATCAAAGGATACTATCAGTCCATTTTCCTTAGCGAATCCAGCAGATCTAATAGTGGCATCTCTAGAAGGCTGATGTGTCATGGAAACCGAACCAAAGTGGAATATCTTCGAATTTTTTATCATATCATAGTTTACTTCATCTGCCTCCAGCATTATGTCCGCCCCGGGTTTACGATAGAAACTGAAGCTTCTGTCTCCACTCTCATCCAGATGCACAAAAGCCAGGGTCGTATTAACATCCTGAGAAAATATCAAACCGTCGATATTCACATTTAAGCCTGCAAGTGTATCCTTCAAAAACATTCCAAACCGGTCATTACCCACTTTCCCTATGAATGCCGTCTTCTTCCCCAGTTTGGCCAAAGCGGCAGACACATTAGCCGGTGCGCCTCCGGGATTGCATTCAAACAAGAGATTTTCATTTTCCGATATCCCGGCAGGCGTAAAATCAATCAGCAGTTCTCCAAGCGAAACTAAATCATACATTATTAGTATCACATCCTTTATATAAATAATGCCTTAATCATCATTTTATACTGCTTCAATGGCTTCTGCACATAATCCATCGTTTCACCCGCAAGTTATTAAAAGTACCTAATTCAAAAATTCAAACAGGACAAGCCAGTCCGGAATTCCTTCCCGTAGTATTCCTGGTAAATTTACAAAACAGGGTTTGTGCATATTTCGCCCCGATTATGGCTTCACGCGCAAATTGCTAATGGCACAGCAGTGTTATCCGAAAGCAATTCCCTGTAATTGCTTTTATAAAATCACATCGAATTGAACTAACCTGTTTTTATCAAATTACAGCAGTATCTCTGTCAATCAATATGATGCCCGTAATTATTCAAATAAGTAATTCGATTAATGAAAGAATAATCCTTCCTGGCTATAATGATGTGCAAATATTATGATCCAGCTTAACCAAAAAAAGAAACAGACGATGCAGCCTCATATCTGCACCGTCTTATAAATGTCAATGCCTTCTTTAGGAGCAGAGATCTTCTAAACTGCTCCGATTAATGCTTAATAATCTTCATCAGCTCTGCTGTAACAATCCTGACAGTAGCTGTCGTATAGGTCGATACATTCATCACAGACATAGCTGTTGCATTCAGGGCACTGACCTACAGCATCTTCATCTGTCGGATAACCGCATACCGAACATCTTACTTTTGAATTCATCTCTTTTACCTCCTGTGGTAAGTTTTTTTATATATTTTTCCAAACTGGAGAAATAATATACCCCTTATTGCATGTTAATGCCATTATATACATTTGCATCAAGTTTATTCTGATCCAGCCCAATATGTATTCACCGCAAGTTCCCAATAAAAAAAGCATCCTTTCGGATGCCCGTAAACTATTTTTCCAAAAACTTTTCTATATTCTTGCTGAACCTGCCAAACTGTCTTATTATCATCCAATTCTGCTCTACCAATGTTGATTAGACTTGTTTTTTCCGCCAAAGATACCCATGATTCCTCCCCCGGTATTTTTCAGTATTATGCTATATACCGGCAAGGGTTTGCTGTAATAAAAGCTGTTTTTTATTCTCCTGATGCTGCGTCCTCCTCTTTTACTAATACGGCTTGATATATGCTATATTCATCATATGTCCCCACATATTGCCCCATAATATGAGTCGTTTTTATTTTATACCCTTCTCCCACTAAATCATTGACTCTCTGAACAAAATCATCAGCGTTCGACTCTTCTACAACTGCCAAATGTTGTTTCATTTGATACTCCTCCTTTCCCTGGATCATTTCTACAGATAGGTAAAAAATCCTCTAGTTATTATACGTCAATTCGTTACAAAAAAACAAGGACCCGGTTATACTGTTACAACCGAGCCCTTTATGGCGGAGAAGGAGGGATTTGAACCCTCGCGCCGGTTTCATCCGACCTACGCCCTTAGCAGGGGCGCCCCTTCGGCCAACTTGGGTACTTCTCCACATTCCTATGGCGGAGAGAGAGGGATTCGAACCCCCGGCACCTTGCGGTGTCACTGGTTTTCAAGACCAGCTCCTTAAACCACTCGGACATCTCTCCGTGCCCAATGTTCCGGATAAATATGCTGTATAATGCTCACTCTGAGCTATGCTAGTATAGTATAACAAAACAACCGAACAGTGTCAATAATGTTTTTCCGGGCCATTTTTCCCCGGTCCAGAGAAGTCAAACATATTAAGCAGTGTTTATCAAAGGTAAAAGTATTGAAAGGATTATTTAGAAATCCTTTCAATACCTCCCATATATGGAACCAATTTTTCCGGAATAACCACCGATCCGTCCTCTTGCTGGTAGTTCTCCAAAACAGCCGCCAATGTCCGGCCTACAGCCAGGCCCGATCCGTTCAGTGTATGGACAAATTCAGGTTTATCTTTAGCGCCCATACGGTACTTTATATCAGCCCTACGGGCCTGGAAATCTTCAAAATTGCTGCATGAAGAGATCTCCACATACCTGTTGTAGCTGGGCATCCAGACTTCGAGGTCATATTTTTTTGCCGCAGTAAAACCGAGATCGGCGGTACACATAAGCACCACCCGGTAAGGCAGCCCCAGAAGCCGGAGAATCTTTTCCGCATCAGCAACCAGCTTTTCCAGTTCATCATAGGAAGTCTCGGGTTTTACAAACTTCACCAGCTCTACCTTATCAAATTGATGCTGCCGTATAAGCCCCCGTGTGTCCCTTCCCGCTGCTCCCGCCTCAGAACGGAAACATCCGCTGTAAGCCACATATTTCAAGGGCAGCTTACTGCCGTCAAGAATCTCTTCCCTGTGCATATTGGTAACCGGCACTTCTGCTGTAGGGATAAGGAAGTATTCAGTCCCTTCAATTTTGAAGGCATCCTCTTCAAATTTTGGCAGCTGCCCGGTTCCTATCATGCTCCTGCGGTGAACCATGAACGGGGGCAATACTTCAACGTAGCCATGCTGAGTGGTATGCACATCCAGCATAAAACTTATCAAAGCCCTTTCCAAACGGGCTCCCAGGCCGCGGAAGAATGCGAACCGGGATCCGGTCACCTTTCCGGCCGTGCCGAAATCAAGTATGTTATGTTCTTCCCCGATATCCCAATGAGCTTTTGGCGTAAATGTAAATTCTTTTGGCTGTCCCCACCTCCGGACTTCAACATTCTGCTCCTCAGAATCACCTTCCGGCACAGAGTCATGGGGTATATTGGGAATTGAAAGCAGTATGTCATTTAACTGCTGTTCAAGATCCCTGATTTTATCATCGTACTCCTTAATAGTGTCGGATACCTGCTTCATCTCCTTTATGATATCATCCACATCTTTCTTTTCTTTCTTGAACCTGGCAATTTGCTGGCTTACAACGTTTCTCCTGTTCTTTAACTTCTCGACTTCTCCTATATAGGTCCTCCTCTGCGCATCCAGTTCCAAAAAATTATCCAGATCTACATCTTCTTTCCTTCTTGATAATTTTTCTCTCACAAGCTCTGGATTAGTCCGTATTAATCTGGGATCCAGCATAATAACACCTCCGATTTTTCTTAAGCAGATTTACTCCCCAAAAACAAAAATTCTCATCTCATTATCAGAGACGAGAACATTTTCCCGCGTTGCCACTCTGGTTGAGGAACACTCCTCCACCTCATTTGCCATATAACGGTTTGGCACCGGTAAAGCCTACTCCCAGTTCAGCTCACAGCTCCGGGGCGGATTGGGCGGTAAACCCCACCGGTTTACACCGGCCACCGGCTCTCTTAAGAAGGTTTTCCCGCTTACTATTCCCTTCATTGCTTTGTTTTTATTATAACCACATTTTTCAGTTTATGCAACTATTTTGCCAAATCTCCCGTATTAATATGAACAAAAACATTAACGGCAAGCATTTTTTCTGCTATATGCTGTTTGCCCATTATTATGGACGATAGGACACCCATGATCATACGATGGGACGAGTACAATAAAAAGCATAGACACCGAGGTGCCCAATTTACTGCTGACTAAGCAGGTAGCCCTTTTCTTCTAAAGCTCTCTCTACTTTATCCAATATTCCAGGTGTATCAGCCTCAACGGTGTGGAGATGTACTCCTTCTGTTAACGCACACAGCGGTTCGGCCTTTTCCCTTTTCATTATCTCAATAAAACTGCGAACATCGCTTGGAGATTTAATCATCAGCCGGGCCCTGAATTCACCGTACACCCTGTGTTCTACACTTACATCCAGCACGGTTCCGCCTAAATCCACTATTGTCATCAGCTCATCTTCTATACCGTCATCCTGGTGTTTGCATGCGATAACCCGTTGATAGCGCTTAGGATATATATTCTTCGAAAGCATATATCCCTGGGGCGTTGCAATTATATCATTCCCGGCCGCCCTGAGAATGGCTATATCCTGAACAATGACCTGCCTGCTTACGTCCAGCATTCCTGCTAAATAAGAGCCTGTTACCGGCTGTTTGTTTTCACTTATTATTTCAAGGATGGCCTGTCGTCTCTCGTCTGCCAGCATTTGTTTATCACCCTTTACAATACTACTGTTGTATTACAGATTATTATACACTTTATATGAATTAAATTCATCATCTCCAATTCTCTTTTGATGATTGGATAACGGGTCAAAACTGCAATGACTAAAAAATCTACAACGGTACAAACTACCGGTTAAAAGAAGTCTTAGCCCTTTAGGAGGTATGATGATGAAATCAATTCATAAACTGTCTCTTTTGATCTATGCCTTCATCTATATAATATTGGTTCAGAATATCAATTCCATAACTCCGGAGCCAAACCCGGTCAAGCTTATCCATGTTAAAGCGCCCGCCCATTCCAATGAAAAAGCTGTTATTGAACCAGGTTACATTGCCGAACCCCCAATCGATACAGATGATCATATGCGTCTTCATCTGGATGAGTTCCGAAACAACGCAAAAAAACTATGCAGCGCGTACCCCGATTCAGCTTTTACCTTTTTACCCACAACGAATAATATAGTTGCCCTGACCTTTGATGACGGTCCTGATCCCCACATAACTCCTAAAATTTTAGATATACTGGAAGAGTATAGTATTACAGCAGCATTTTTTGCAATTGGTGAAAATGTGCAAAAATATCCTGAAGTAGTAAAAAGAATTGTAAACAGCGGACATCAGCTTGCCAATCACAGCTGGAGCCATCAAAGGCCTACCTCAATTGCAGCATCGGATTTGATGGATGATGTAAAGAAAACCCAGAAAATACTGGAAGAGCAATATACATGTACCAGATTGTTTCGCCCGCCCTATGGCCTGGTTACCCCTGAACAGATGCAGCAGCTCACATTACATGGCTACAAAGCTGTCATATGGTCGGTTGATTCAATGGATTGGTATACCACCAACGCCCTGGAAATCCAAAAATGCGTCCTTGATAAAGTACACCCCGGCGCAATTATTTTAATGCACTGCGCCGGAAACCAACGCAACCGTCAGGCAACGATACAGGCACTCCCCGGAATTATACAGGATCTCAAAAAAAGAGGATACATGTTTGTCACACCGGATGAGATTCTTAATTCTTAATTTCCACCCCGCCAAACATGGCTATGCATTTTACTATAAGAATCTTTTCCTCCGCATCCGGCAAGGGTGTATAGTCAGTCTTATTGTCCCATCCTCCAAAAAGAGGCAGGCCCGAAATTTCAACCTTCCAGTGCCGGGGTACCTTAATGTCTATTCCTCCAAATATCGCCACCAGATCTATCCCGGCATTCCTGCCCTTTATTTCAGCTTTCCGGAGATCCAACTCCACACCCCCAAACAAAGCCACGGCGCTTCCGCCCTTAAAATCCTGAGACTGAAGGCGGGCATTAACTCCGGAAAAGGCAGCAAAGTAATCTACATTGTCCCGGCTGTCCACAGGTGAATTTGTTTTGAGTCCGTCAACCAGGACGAATAAACCAACAATAATCAATGCAGCAGGCCAAATATATGTGCTCCAATCTTCCGGCAAAACCCCGTGAATTATGCAGAGAATAAATCCTCCAATCAGAACAAGCAGCAAACCTCCTTTTGAAGCACCTTTTCCTTTTATTAACTGATAGAGTCCCAGAAGGATAATTAATAACGGCCACCATTCGCCAATGCTGATAATATCCATTTTATTCAGCAATAAACCCAGGCCAAGCAAAATAAAAAAGCTTCCTAGCATATACCTGCCCTTTATTGTTAACACCCCCCAAAAATTGTCTTTACCGGGTAGTTGGCTGTAAACAGCAACAAAATGCATTATCAGTTTATTCCAAATATTATCGATAGTCAATAGAAATAAACCGATTATTGGGTTATAATTTGAATAAATCTATTTGCGTATACTCCCCGTTAATCTAACTATAAACGCAATACCGGCTTTCTACCCCCGTGTTTAGGTAAAACTGCAAAAGTTACTCCCGCATCAGTGATTTTAGGGTAAATTTATTCTCCTAAAAGAGAAATTTTGCAAGTTTGGATTGTCAAAATTGTATTGAATTTATAATTTATTTGTGCTAATATTAAAATGGAGAAAAATTGTGATTGCTTTTTTTATATCTATAATTAAGAAGAAAGCGGGTACGGCAGCCTCTTGGTTTGTGACCGTTTGTACGTCTGTCTCATGCACGTGCCTGCATATTATATATGGCTTATATATAAATCCTTCTGTATAACAGTGGGAAATCAATATATATGAAACAGCAAAATTATAGAAAGGAGTTGTAAAATGACTCAGAATAAAAAATTGCAGGAATGGATAGACGAAATGGCAAAACTCTGCAAGCCGGATAAAATCTACTGGTGCGATGGTTCTGAAGAAGAAAACGAAAATCTCCTCCAGCAGATGGTTGCTTCCGGTGCAGCCACACCATTAAATCCGGAGAAACGTCCCGGCTGTTACCTTTTCAGGAGTCATCCTTCGGACGTTGCCCGCGTTGAAGAAAGAACATATATTTCTTCAAGGACAAAGGAAGAAGCCGGCCCAACCAATAACTGGATAGATCCTGATGAGCTCAAAAAAACTATGACAGCGTTATATGATGGTTGTATGAAAGGAAGAACCATGTACATCATACCATTTTCTATGGGGCCTATTGGTTCGCCGATTTCAAAAATTGGTGTGCAAATTACAGACAGTCCCTATGTTGTTGTTAATATGCGCATAATGACACGCATGGGCAAGCAAGTCCTGGATGCTTTGGGTGCGGATGGAGAATTTGTACCTTGCCTGCACTCAGTAGGCGCTCCTCTTGCTGAAGGAGAAAAAGATGTAGCATGGCCCTGTGCTCCTATGGAACAGAAATACATCAGCCACTTCCCTGAAGAAAGGGCTATCTGGTCATACGGTTCAGGCTATGGCGGTAACGCTCTCCTGGGCAAGAAGTGCTTTGCTCTTCGTATAGCTTCGGTTATGGCCCGTGATGAGGGATGGCTGGCCGAGCATATGCTCATCCTGGCCATTACCAATCCAAAAGGTGAGCGGAAATATATTGCAGCTGCTTTTCCAAGCGCCTGTGGAAAAACAAACCTGGCCATGATGGTTCCCACTATCCCCGGATGGAAGGTTGAAACCATTGGCGACGACATAGCATGGATGAAATTTGGTAAAGACGGAAGGCTGTACGCTATCAACCCCGAGGCCGGTTTCTTCGGAGTTGCACCCGGCACATCAATGGATTCCAACCCTAATGCTATGAAGACCATTAGTAAAAACACCATATTTACCAATGCCGCTTTAACCGACGATGGAGATATATGGTGGGAAGGCATAGGCTATGATGCTCCCGGACACCTTATTGACTGGAGAGGAAATGACTGGTATCCGGGTTCCGAAACCGCTGCCGCTCATCCAAATGCCCGTTTCACAGTACCTGCAAGACAGTGCCCGTCTATTGCTCCCGAATGGGAAGATCCGAACGGGGTGCCGATCTCAGCCTTTTTAGTAGGTGGACGCAGACCCACCACGGTACCATTGGTACATCAAAGCTTTGATTGGAATCACGGTGTGTTCATTGCTTCCATAATGGGATCTGAAATAACTGCAGCAGCAATATCCGATAATATTGGGAAAGTTCGCCGCGATCCCTTTGCAATGCTTCCTTTCTGCGGATATCATATATGCGATTATCTGCAGCACTGGATTAACACAGGAACAAAGACCGATCCCGAAAAACTTCCCAAGATCTTCTATGTCAACTGGTTCCGTAAAGATAAAGACGGCAACTGGTTGTGGCCGGGATTTGGTGAAAACAGCCGTGTGTTAAAATGGATTTTCGAAAGGGTATCAGGTGAAGGTAAGGCGGTCAAGACCCCCATCGGTTATATGCCTACACCGGATGCCATTGATACCACCGGGCTTGATGTAGACAGCAGCACCATGCAGGAGCTGTTAAGTGTCAACAGAGAAGACTGGTTGCGTGAAGTCGCTTCTATCCGTGAGTTCTATGCCTCATTTGGGGATAAGCTTCCCAAGGAACTGGCTAACCAGCTGGATGCCCTGGAAAAGAGGCTTCGCGACCAATAATTGAGTAGGATAATATAGTATAAAAATAATACCATTATAAAAGGAGCAGCTAACAAAAAAGCTGCTCCTTGTTTTTTGGCAAAGGCAAATAGCAGAAAGGTCTCATGGAATCCATCTCAATACCGGGTTCCTGGCAGCCCCCGCCTCATCCAGCCTCTTAACCGGTGTAACATGAGGCGCCTGCTTAACCCTGTCAGGTTCAACCTCAGCTTCCCTGGCAATTTGAATAAGTGCCTCAATAAAAGCATCGAGGGTTTCCCTGTTTTCAGTTTCTGTAGGCTCTATCATCAGGGCCTCTTTAACAATAAGCGGGAAATAAACCGTAGGCGGATGGAAACCAAAGTCCATCAGACGCTTTGCTATGTCCATGGCCGATACGCCTTTTTCCTTCTGCTTTTGTGCTGACAACACAAACTCATGCATGCAGGAGCGGTCGTACGGAAGCAAATAATATTCCTTAAGGCGCTGCATGATATAGTTAGCGTTTAGGACGGCAGTTTCAGCCACCTTTTTCAATCCCGCGGCACCCAGCGACATTATGTATGCGTAAGCTTTAACAACGACATTAAAGTTGCCGTAGAATGATTTAACCATACCGACAGAAAGGGGCCGGTCATAGTCCAAATAGTATTCTGCGTCCTTGAATTCCACCATCGGCATGGGCAAAAACGGTACCAGCTCTTTTTTCACGCCTACCGGTCCGGCTCCCGGTCCTCCGCCGCCATGGGGAGTACTGAAGGTTTTGTGGAGATTGAGATGAACCACGTCAAAA
The DNA here is from genome assembly GCA_002385885.1 of Firmicutes bacterium UBA3930. Lineage (GTDB taxonomy): Bacteria > Bacillota > Clostridia > Caldicoprobacterales > Caldicoprobacteraceae > DTU074. Next base: position 95,021 of record DGEI01000018.1, on the reverse strand, counting down.
CCCATATCCCCCGGCCGTGCGATTCCCAGTATAGCATTCATGTTGGCACCGTCGTAGTAAAGCAGGCCGCCTGCTTCATGGATAATACGTGATATCTGCAGTATATTCTTTTCAAAAAGCCCCAGTGTGTTGGGATTTGTCAGCATAAACCCGGCTGTTTCATCATCCACTGCCGCTTTCAGCGCTTCCAGATCAACCTCTCCCCTTTGGTCAGACTTTACCTCCACTATTTTAAAGCCTGCCATAGCGGCAGAAGCCGGGTTTGTCCCATGGGCTGAATCGGGAACAATGATCTTATTCCTCTTCGTATCGCCGCGGTGATGATGGTATGCCTTGATTATCATAAGCCCGGTCATCTCACCGTGAGCACCGGCAGCCGGCTGAAGGGAAAACCTGTCCATACCCGTGATCTCCGACAAAAAACTATCGGTTTTAAACATGAGCTCCAAGCATCCCTGCACCATATTTGCCGGCTGGAGAGGATGGACCTTCACAAACCCTTCATATTTGGCTATATCCTCGTTGACTTTAGGGTTATATTTCATGGTACATGATCCCAATGGATAAAAGCCTGAATCCACGCCATGGTTAAGACGGGAAAGGCATGTATAATGCCGTACAACATCCACTTCGCTGACTTCAGGTAGCAAGGCATCCTTGTCCCTTAAATACTCCTCAGGCACCATATCTTCCAGGTTTTGCGCAGGCACATCGCATTCGGGAAGGGAATATGCCTTACGTCCCGGTCTGCTCTTTTCAAAAATCAATGTTCTCTCTTTCACAGCTCTCCCACCTTCCCCGCCAGCATATCGATCTCATCTTTTGTCCTTTTTTCGGTTACGGCAACCAGCCAGCCATTCTTCAGTTCAGGATAATCCTGTTCCAAATCATATCCTCCAATAATCCCGCTTTCCAGCAGCTTCTTGTTTAACTCATCAACGGGAACAGGACTTTTTACCGCAAACTCGTCAAAAAACGGAGCTGAAAACAGGGCAGAACAGCCCCCTTGTGAGCTAAGCTTTTGATAAGCATAATGGGCTTTTTGCATTGACAACAGGGCAACCTTTTTGAGCCCCTCCCGCCCCATTACCGCCAGGTAAACCGTTGCTGCCAGGGCGTTCAATGCCTGATTTGTACAGATATTGGAAGTAGCTTTTTCTCTGCGTATGTGCTGTTCTCTGGTCTGAATAGTCAGTACAAAAGCCCTGCTTCCCGATGTATCTGCGGTTTGACCTACAATTCTTCCGGGCATCCTCCGCATCAGTTTCCGGGTGGTAGCCATAAATCCCAGGTATGGCCCGCCAAAGCTGAGAGGATTTCCAAGAGATTGCCCCTCTCCCACTGCAATATCAGCCCCTGCATCACCCGGAGGTTTAAGAACAGCAAGGGAGACAGGATTTACACTGGTTATAAATAAAGCGCCATGGGAATGGGATAATTCGGCTATTTCATCCAGGGGCTCAATGATTCCAAAGAAATTTGGATTCTGCACCACCACGGCAGCTACCTCTTTGGATATCATATGCTTCAGCTCTTCCATATCCAGCCTTCCATCATCATATCCTACCTCACACAGCTGTATGCCCCTGAAGGTACCGTAAGTATGTACCACTTGCCTGCTCTGGGGATGCACGCTTTTAGCGATCAATACCTTTTTCCTTCCCGTTGCCTGACAGGCCATGGAAACCGCCTCAGCCAGCGCCGAAGCTCCGTCGTACATAGATGCATTGGCCACCTCCATGCCGGTCAGCTCACATATCATGGTCTGATACTCAAAAATTGCCTGAAGGGTTCCCTGGCTGATCTCGGGCTGATAAGGAGTATACGCAGTATAGAATTCCTGACGGGAGAGAATATGTCCTGCCACGCTGGGAATATATCGATCATAGGCTCCAGCTCCCAGAAAGCATATGTAATCTTCCACCGTTTTATTCCTTGCGGCTATCTCCCGCATATGCCGTACCAGTTCCATTTCAGATAAGGGTTCAGGCAGATTGAGCTCACCTTTTATGCGTACCTCCCGGGGTATATCCTCAAACAGCCGATCTATACTTTCAAGGCCCAATTCATCAAGCATAGCCCTCTGATCATTGCCGGTACTTGGAACATACCGTCCCATACTTAAGCCTCCCCTTTGCAGTACTCTTCATATTCCCCGGTATCCATCAGGCTATCCAGTTCACCGGGGTCTTTCATTTCGATTACCATGATCCAGTTTTTATAAGGATCTTCGTTTATAAGCTCGGGAGAAACCTCAAGCTCGGCATTGACCTCAATAATTGTTCCGGAAACCGGTGAATAGATATCCGAAGCCGCCTTTACCGACTCCACTACGGCAGGTGCATCTCCGGCATTAACATCACTTCCCGGTTCAGGCAGGTCTACAAATACAATATCCCCCAGTGAATCCTGGGCATAGTCGGTAATCCCAACTGTTGCTTTGTTACCGTCCACTTTTACCCATTCATGATCTTTTGAATATTTTAGTCCATCTACAACCTTCATATACGGAATACCTCCTCTTTTTATATGGTTTATATACTAAAGCTTCATATTTATTGTTCCCTCAAAAATTTTTGTCTTAAGCATATATGATATCTTTCTTACTAATCCTATAGCTGAATAACGAAAAGCCACCTCATTTTTTATACCGCTTTACGTAGAAAGGCGTTTTAACCACCTTTGCTTTTAATAATTTATTACGCACAGAAATATCAACCAGGGTACCTTCCTCAGCAAACCTGGTATCCAGCAGTGCCAGGGCCAGGTTCTTTTTCAGAGTTGGGGAAAAATTTCCGGAAGTAACATGCCCTATTATTTTATCATCCGCCTTAACCTGGTAACCGTGCCTGGCTATTCCCCGATCCACCATTTCAAGGCCTGCCAGTTTTCTTTGAACCCCATCCCTGCTTTGTTTTATCAGGGCTTCACGCCCGATGAAACCGCCCTTATCCAGCTTGACAAACCTGTCGAGCCCCGCTTCCAAAGGCGAAATTTCACCGGAGAGTTCCTGGCCATACAGAGGCAGAGCAGCTTCAAACCGCAGGGTATCCCTTGCTCCCAGCCCTGCCGGAACAAGATTGTATTCTTTACCGGCTTCCATAATCTCATCCCAAAGCCGGGATACTGAATGGGCCGATACATACACTTCAAAACCATCTTCCCCGGTATAGCCGGTACGGGATATCAAACCGGGTATCCCTGCTATATTAACCTCATCTATAAATCTGAAGAATCTAAGCTGCTCAAGGGGAATATCAACAAGCTTCTGCAGGATATCCTGTGCTCTGGGACCCTGCAGCGCCAACAGGGCGTACTGCTCCGATACGTCATTTACTGCAACAGTTCCCTCCCGGTGGCTCTCCATCCACTCCAAATCCTTCTCCGTATTGGCTGCATTGACCACAATCAGGTATTTATCATCGTTCAGTTTATATATCAAAATGTCATCCACCGTTCCGCCATCAGGATAGCACATAAGAGTATAAAGAACCTGGGAGTCCTTCAGCCTTGATATGTCATTGGTAATTAGTCTCTGTATAAACTCCCCGGCAGCCTTTCCCTCAACCATAATTTCTCCCATATGAGATACATCAAACAGTCCTGCCTCAGAACGCACCGCCTGATGTTCCTGTATAATGCCTGAATACTGAAGAGGCATCATCCAGCCGCCAAAATCAATCATCTTTGCTCCCAGAGATACGTGTTTATCGTACAGCAGTGTCTTTTTCAACAGACATACCTCCCTCTCTGAACTTCATCTGCACAAAGGAATTTTTTTATTAGAGATTTCTCTTTTATTCGGTTCCGGCCCGCCGGAATATAAGTCAGGCTCCGAACTTTATTTATTCTATAAATTATGCCTGGGCTTATTAAAACAATAACAGAGGAAAATGACATAAGCCGTCGTCATTTCCTCTGTTTGATCACCTGATAGTCTCTGCCCTCAAAGGAGCCGTCTCTGCGGAACCAATATAAATACCGGCTTTTTAAGATTTTGCCCGAATACGGTTTTGTATATTATTTCAACACGGAACTTCTTTATCCGGCACCTCCCGTACTCGTCATCCATTCTATGATATGTTTTTTGATTGCGCAAGATATTACCATATCACAATTGCCTGCGCTTCTATTCAGCTGCCTGCTGTATAACAGCAGCAGGTCCGGTTAAGCCTTAAGTTTATTATACCAGCTGTTCATATTCCATGCAACCAAATTCGCTCGCATGTATTATCAGACAACCTTGCTTACTTTTCTGCCATCCAGGATCTGGGCGATACGTTCCTTTTCGGTAAGAATACGCTTTTCAGCAGGGTCATAGGCATACAGCGTACCGTTTACCATACGGGTTATAAGCCTGCCGCAGGCTGCCGGATTCCCTTTAAGATGAGGGGCATCAAGAATGCCTGTTTCAATGGCTTTGGCAATTGTATCTGGATCAGCCCAGGGATCACCTGACCCGGTATTTAAGTCCTTAATTGCATCAAGTATTACCATAGCATCATCAATAAGTTGATCTTTTCTGCGCAAAACCCTGCTGTCTCTTGTAATATCCACAACTCCCAGGAAGGTATTACGGATAACACCGCGGACTATCCTGCAGCTCTCGATTATATCCTCCGCCGTAGCTGCGTGATGCGCCTCACAAAAACCTACCACATGGTAAATATGAGGTTTTATGGCCAAAGCAAGATATGCCGAAGCTGCAAGCTGTCCCTTGGCCTGAGCCAGATCCCCCGGCAGGCTGCACAGGCCGGCTCTTGCCTGGCGGTACACATTAAAGTTTTCATCCTGAAGGGATTCTATCAATTCGATCTTAGCCAGCATTTTTGCCAGATCCATTTCAGGCGCTATGGCCGGAGGCACATTAAACATGTATTGGGCAATATAATCCTTAACTCCCATCTTCTTTGCGTTGTAAGCGGCAAGAAAAGCCGTAACAACACCTATGGCATCGTGAGCGTCCCTCAGGCTCCAGTGATGGGATTCGTTGACCTCCACCGGAATCCCCCGTTCACCGTGCCATTTCATGACCATCTGGTTTTCCCGGATGGAATCCCTTACAGCCCTGGGCCCTCTCCGGTCGAGAACATTATACCAGCACAGGGGCACTGCACACCAGGCATTTTTGATGGTGTCCTGAAGCAGCCGGGCAAAGTCAATAAGATTATTGGTACCGCTGTAACACCTCAGAAGCGGGTAATTACCCCTTTGGGCAGCATTGTACAATGCAGTAAAATCCTCTCTTGTACGTAAAGGAACGCCCCCCGCTCCGTCAAGCCTGGAATCCATTTTGTGCTGTTCAAAAAAGTGTTCCTGGGCGTTTTGATCCGGCGCAATTGAGATAACATCCAAAACTTTGCTTTCAGCAACCTTTTCTGCAGCTTTAATTGTTTCCTCCACAGAAGGCAGGCCAAGATGATGTCTTAGTATTGGATAGGGGTACTTGGAATTAATCCGGGAAATCAAATCCGCAGGATAATCCTCTGCTTTAAGCAGCACCCTACCTCTCAAAAATCCCAGGACTTCATCAACATCTTCATTCCCATCAAACACCTTATAAAATATTCCACTTTCCCGGGCTACCGCCGCAGTAGGCTGGGTGCCTCCAAAAAGCCATTTGATATCCTTCAAATCCGCCTGATGAATTTTTTCTCCCAGCTCTTTCAAAAGCTCTCTGAGAGGCTCAGGAGTCAGCCTATAGCTTACACCCACATAGTCAGGTTTTTCTGCCTTTACCGCTTCCATCAGCCGATCTATATCCACGGCTGCACCCAAAAACCTGGTGTTGTATCCTTCCTTCTCTGCCAGTGACAAGAAATTTATGGTTCCGGCTACATGAACACAATTACCAATAGTTGCTGCAATTATTTTTCTCATCCTACCATCACCTCCATTTGATCAGTACGGGAAATGCTTGCTCTTCCGGTTCTTGCCAACTGATGTATTTCCATAGGCGAGAGGCCTTTAATGCCAAGCTTTTCCACGTTTCTTCCTTCAGTCCAGAAATTACATCCCGTCATTATATTTGCAAGCTGGATTATGGTATTCATTACCGGTGTATCAATCCCCATATGGACAGCCAGCGATGCCATGGGAACCAGGCTGCAGGGAACATCTTCATAGATATAACGGGTGTCCAATCCCTTCGGAGCCGTGAGCCCCTTATAAGCCAGGTTATTCTGAATTGCCTGATATATTGAACTGCCCTTTGCGCCATATACCTCTTCCAGCCACTCCAGTGCTGATATGGCTTTAACTCCCACAGCCCTGGCCACTTTCATTCGTTCTTCGTCAAGTTTTTCCAGCATCCGTCCTACCGAAGGAGTAATCCCTTCAAGATAGTAGTCAAAGGGTTGCCCTCTCTCAATATGACTGCTGTTTAGAAGTGTCGGCGCAGGATGAAATATGGCGCCAAAGTTGTTCAGGCTGGTTTCCATCACATCCTTGGCCGGCACAAATTGAGGATAGGCTTCAGATAAAAAGTTTATCACTTTACGCGTATAGGCTGAGGGTATTGCTGCCAGCGCCACCTCCTTCTTTACACTGAAAATTCTGGCGCTTTGAGGTCCTGTAGCACGGCAGGCATAGATAAATGTTTGGGCTTCGGCTACAATAATCTCTCTTTCACAACCATATTTCCTTAATGTCCCATATACCTCCAGAGCTCCTCCCGTACGTCCGGGATTAAGCACTATGATCTGTCCATCCCTCAGATAAGGCTGCATTATCTTTGCCAGATGATAATGCCCTACAGCCGGTATCGTAACCATTATAATATCCGCATCCCGTATTGCTTCCCTGATATTGTCGGTCACAATATTAAGCAGTCCCGTACCTTCCACACAGCCGGTGAGTTCAATGCGCGGATCCTTCATTAGTAATTTTATTCTTTCTTTTGTTCTGTTATAAAGATTTACCTTAAATCCCTGCAAAGCCAGATAACCTGCCATAGCAATACCGCCGTTTCCTGCTCCAATAACTGCATAACATTTCTTCATACCTAAATCCCTCCTCTTCTATGTGCTTATATGTTAATAAATAATAATCGTTTCTGGTTAAATCTGGGAAAAATAAAAAGCCATGGAGATCCATAGCTTTTTTATACTGCCTGAATACAAAGGCAACACAACGCTATCAATCTCCTCTTGCCACGCTTACGAGGTTAGCTGACGGGTTCGGATTGAAGAGTGTAACCCTACCCCTCTGAACCAAAATACAATATGCATCCGGTTTCAGAGAGGATTCACCCCAATAAATGGTTCCCCCGCTTCTTCCTTTAGAAGAATTCAGCGTTCCAGATTGAAAGCAAACCATATTCAATTATTATTAGCCTTTTAAAAAAGGCCTTGCTGTATTATTTTAACATATTATTCCCATTAATGCCAGTGAAAAATAAAAAAATTGAGCTATTTATCCCTACAGATGCATTTTAACAAAAAATTATTACAGTGCAGCAAAGCCCGGCAATTGCATAAATCAAAGGCAGAGCTCTTTGAATAGCCTGTAATGTTGTGAAATGGATAATATGCTCTCATTATACGGTTTAATGTTTCATTATACTCACGATTTTGGGGCTCCATATTAACAGCCTGTTGAATGTAAGAGCGCCCTTCCGAATACCAGCCTTTCTTCCACAGTATAATCCCTGAAAGATAATACCACTGGGCTGTTTTAGCCTCGGAGTCCGATAATATTGTTTCGGCCTGTTCCAGCCGCCCAAGCTGAATAAGCCGGCGGATCTGCTGATAAGTATTTATCTCCCCGCTGCCTGTCTGCTCTCCAGACAATTCATCTCTTAACCCCGGGCTTTCATCCATATTCTTACCTATCAGCACCAAATAGGCTTGTTCTACCTCCTGCAGCTTTTGCTGCGCCACTTCTTGCAGGACAGTATCGGCAAATCTGTCTGAACGATACCTCTTTATCATTTCAGTATAAGCTTTTGTTATCTCCTGGGAAGAAGCTCCAGGGTTAACTCCCAATATTTTATACGGATCCATTTTAACCCCCATTAAAAATACCGAGTTTTTTATCGTTAACCTAAATGTCAAGGAGTGGATATCATCGCCGGTTCATATCAAGTATGATTTTGCATCAACGCCCAAACCGCAATACTCACCCCGGTATACGGTATTTATGTTTTCATCCGCCTTTTCCGCTTGTACGCCTGGTATCTTTTTCTTCCTTCGTCAAAGGTTTTCTTTTCTTCATCCGTTTCTAATATTAACCTGGGCACCTCCACCGGACGGCAGTTTTCATCCAAGGCAACCATGGTAAAAAATGCTTTTAACGCAACAACAGGCGGCCGATCCGAACTCAAATCCTCTGCCTCAACTTGCACCAATATCTCCATGGAACTTCTGCCCACAAACACAAGCTGTCCTTTGCAGGTTACCAGCTGGCCTACGATGACGGGCTGATAAAACTCCAGCTCATCAACCCTGGCCGTCACCACATTGGTTCTGCAGTGTTTCCGCGCAACTACGTAAGCAGTATTATCCATCATCTTCATAATCTCGCCGCCGTGTATGTTACCGGCCGGATTGGCCTGTTCGGGCAGCACAATCTGGGACATGATGGTTTTGGAATATGATACGGTTTTCGCTTCCATAAGATCACCCCTGGCTAATTCAACAAGGATTCCGGCGTATTCCCTATCAGCTTTGCTTAGTGAACATTATATCATATTCTTACCAATTCATCTTTAACTATATGGGACACCGGATCTTTTTTATTGTATAATCCCGTGAAATATAAACGGGAAACATCATTCACCCGGCAGGGCACAACTTTATTTGACAGGTAAGCATAGATAGAATCATACCAAACAGATTGACACGTCTTATATTTTAATGTATCTTTCTTATAAACAGAATATCCTTAAATCAAAAATGTCTTATAAAAATAATGTAAATTTTGAATATGGTTAATACAAAACAAAGGAGAAATTTATGATAAGGATAGAATGGCTTGAAGGTACTGATGATTTGACAGACGCCTACAGAGTACGTTTTCAGGTATTCGTAAAAGAGCAAAACGTTCCCGAACATATTGAAATAGACGACATAGACAGAATTGCTCAGCATATAGTTGCATACCGGAATAATGCTCCTATTGGCACGGGAAGATTGTTTGTGCAGGATGGCAGATATTATCTCGGCAGAATTGCAGTACTTCCAGAATACAGAAAACAAAATACAGGAGCTCTAATAGTCAAATCCTTGCTCAAAAAGGCTTTTGACAGCGGCGCCGATGAAGTGCATATACATGCACAGATTTCAGTCCGGGGTTTCTACGAAAAGTTGGGATTTATTCCATATGGAAAGCCCTTTTATGAGGCCGGTATTGAACACATAAGCATGGCAGCATATAAGCCGGATAATTAGATAATGAAAGATGTCAATGGCATTGCGTTGGCCTGCGAACCATTGACATCTTCCACAAAACTTCGTAGATCAAGTTGTTTTCACTTTAAACTAACAGGTCTCCTTAAAAAACCACCTTACCCCCTGAGGAGTATCCTCAAGGATAATACCCCGTTCTTTCAGTTCATCCCTTATTTGATCGGCCAATGCCCAGTTCTTTTCTTTACGCGCCTGCTGTCTCTTCTCTATCAGCATTTTTATCTCGTCATCAAGTTCCCTTCGCATAGTGTCCTTCCTTAAAATCCCAAGCACATCAGCCAATTCATCAAGTAATCCATAAGCCTGTTCAATCAGCTTTTTCGGAATTTTAGGAGAAACTACCGAGTTTAAGTCCCTTACCATATCAAAAACAGCAGCCAGGGCATCAGCGGTATTAATGTCGTCATCCATGGCATCCTCAAATTTCTTTTTATAACTCATTAAAGCATAAACAAAATCCTTTTCTTCAGCGGTTGGTTCTTTATCTTCAGCATTCTGCATCAGATGCAAAAGGTTGTTTTTGCAGTTATACAGCCTCTCCAGGGCACTTTTGGCCTGGTTGAGCAGCTCCGGGCTAAAGTTGATGGGATTACGGTAATGGGCTGAAAGCATAAAGAACCTCACTACCTCCGGGTCAAAATGCTGTAAGATTTCACGGACGGTAAAGAAATTGCCCAGGGATTTTGACATTTTTTCATTGTTAATATTGATATACCCATTATGCAGCCAATATCGGGCAAAAGGTTTGCCGGTAGCCCCTTCACTCTGGGCTATTTCATTTTCATGATGAGGAAATATGAGATCCTGTCCGCCTGAATGGATATCAATGGTCTCCCCCAGGTATTTAATTGCCATTACTGAGCATTCTATATGCCAGCCCGGCCTTCCTCTTCCCCAGGGACTGTCCCAGGCAGGTTCCCCGGGTTTTTGTGCCTTCCACAGCGCGAAATCCATTGGGTTTTTCTTGCCCTCCTCAACATCAACACGGGCACCTGCCTCCAGTTCCTCCAACCTCTGTCCGGACAGCTTCCCGTAGTCTTCTAAAACCGACGTATCGAAATAAACATCCCCTTGTGCCTCATACGCCATTCCTTTTTGAATAAGCTTCTGGATAAAGGCAATCATATCATCAATATGCTCGGTAGCCCGGGGATGGAAGGTCGCCCTTTTTATACCAAGGGCATCGGCGTCCCTAAAATATTCCTCTATAAACCGATCTCCCAATTCCTTTACAGTTATGCTTTCCTCATTTGCACGGTTTATCATCTTATCATCAATATCCGTGAAATTCTGTACAAAAATCACTTTATATCCTTTATACTCCATATACCTTCTAAGAGTATCAAATATGATAAAGGGACGCGCATTGCCTATATGGAAATAGTCGTACACCGTCGGGCCACAGGAGTAAATGCGCACTTCTCCCTCATTAAGAGGAACAAATTCCTCCTTTTGCCTGGTCAGTGTATTATAAAGTTTCATGGTTGCATTTTCCCTCCAGTTCCTTTATTCTTTCTTCCAGAGTTTGAATTCTCTGAATAATCTCTTTTATTTGATCAGTTATGGGATCCGGCAGCCGTACCTGATCCAGATCAATCTCATCTCTTACCGAAGCAACCCGCTTATTATCCTTCCTGACAATCTTTCCCGGCACACCTACCACAGTACAATTTGGCTCGACTTCTCTCAGTACCACTGCATTGGCTCCGATCTTCGAATTATCTCCCACCTTAAAGGGCCCTAAAATCTTTGCCCCGCTGCTAATTACCACATTATTTCCTATTGTAGGATGCCGCTTTCCCGTTTCTTTGCCGGTTCCGCCCAATGTTGCCCCCTGATAAATGGTGACATTGTTCCCAATCTCGGCAGTTTCACCTATTACAACCCCCATACCGTGGTCAATGAATAAGCCTTCACCGATCTTGGCAGCGGGATGTATCTCAATGCCGGTTATAAAACGGCTGAATTGGGAAATTAGCCGTGCCGTCAGCCTTAAACCCCTGTTATAAAACCAGTGTGCAAGCCTGTGCAGAATTACAGCATGGAATCCCGAATAGCACAGTATTACCTCCAGCTTATTCCTGGCTGCTGGATCCCGGTCAAGAACAGCCTGTATGTCTTTACGGATACGGTTAAACATAATTCTCTCCCCTGCCTATTAATAATAATCAAAAATAAAAAACCTTCGTCACTGCTGCCAGAGACGAAGGTTTCCGCGGTTCCACTCTGATTGGGCATTTAGATACAAATACCCCTCTCGGTACCTTAACGCGGTAAAACGGCACCCCCTACTTGCCTACGCTTTCAGGTGTGCAGCTTAAGGGTGCACTTCAGCATATCCTTTATCCAGGATAACTCTCAGCGCAGTCATTATCCCTCTCTGTGAATCTGATACGCTTACTCTTCCCTCTCATCGCCTTTATATAATATATACCCGTTTACTGTACGGTTAATCCATTATATTATATTCACTGCAGCTAAGTCAAGACACCCCATTTTGAAAGCTCATAATCATTATATAGTTTTGAATAATACTATCCCGCTCGCTGATGCTCAAGGCGAGCTCCATAGTATTATTCACACGGGCATCTTTGTCAGTCTTGTGAAAATCGTATAACTTGCTTTTACAGAATACTATTCCAATCACTGGAATTCAAGGCTAAGAACCTTCGAAAAGGCTGACAACCCATTTTAGAAAACCCTGTATAGCTTCCCATATGCGTTGAAGTATACCCTTATTTTCTTCAACGGTTTTACGTATGCTGTCCAGCCCTTCCGTTATCTTTTTCAATTGACTGGTTATTTTATCAATATCCAGATCCAACTGGCTGATCTTTTTCATAAGTTCAATAATTTGATTTATCTGTTCTTCTGTCAGCTGAATGTTAAGCTCTTTAGCAATCTCCAGGATAATCCTTTTGATGTCCTCAGGATTCTTAATACGCTCCCGTATTATTCTTTCCTTTATTTCCTTAATAAGCGCGGCTGCTTCATCTTTACCGATATCCTCGCCCAGCTCACCGGTTGTGACCAGTTCTTCATTTGCAATCTTTTTGGCTTCCTCGTCCAGCTCATCTCCTGAAATCTCCTCAAAAGCTTTCATTATACCGGTGAGAGCGGCTGTACCCGATACCGAAAATGGAGCCGCCGCTACAACACGGGCATTTTCAATCCCGGCCGTAGCCATGGCATTTGCGTACATCTCCTTGGTAACCCAGCTAATGTTATGGGTTTCCACCACCAGCCCTTCGCCTTCATCCAAGGGTGCAACATAAGCAGACGATATGGCTCTTGTCCCGATCTTGTCACTTGAAACCAAGCCTTCCAGGTAATCCCGCTCTTCCTGGTTGGTAACCTTTATAATCTTCACTTCATCGGCCTTTACATTGAACAATTTAAGCATCTGCTCCTGCTGCTGCTGGTTCAAATCAGCCCCCAGGCTTACCACCTCTTCAACCTGGGCTTGCACACACGTCCCGTACAAGGCAAATAAAACAGCAATACAAAGCCATACAGCTATCCATCTTTTCATTTTTACAACCTCCATTTCCCAGATATCATCCAATCCTCCATCCCGGCCTGCTACGTCTTATCCAACCCATATTCTCTCCCGGCAATTAAAGAATCAGGCATTTCCTTCACATCAACTACATATCACCGGATATAACACCATTACATGTTAGTATGTTTATGTATATTATACTAGTCTGAATTGAAAATAATGCAATGTCTGCACTACTTCAACAAAGCAACGGCATATGCAACCATGCCTTCCCCGGCGCCTGTAAATCCCAAGCCTTCAGTCGTTGTAGCCTTGATATTGATCCTGTCAATCTTAGTATCCAGTTCCAGAGCCATGTTTTCTTTCATTTCTTGAATATAGGGCGCTATTTTCGGCCTCTGGGCGACTATGGTGACATCTATATTCTCTACCTCAAACAAGGCTTTTTTCAGGGCCTGTCCGACATGCCGCAAAAGAACAAGGCTGGATATATCCTTGTAACTATCATCGGTATCGGGAAACATCCCGCCTATATCACCCATTCCGGCAGCGCCCAGCAAAGCATCAATCACAGCATGTACAAGAACATCAGCATCCGAATGTCCGTCAAGCCCTTTCTCAAAGGGTATGGAAACCCCGCCAAGTATTAGATTCCTGCCTTTCACCAAAGGATGCACATCATAACCAAAACCTACCCTCATATTATGCCTCCCGGATTATTTCATGAATTCCCGAACCAGAATGAGATCTTCACGGGTTGTAATTTTTATATTTGAGTAACATCCTTTCACCATTTTTACGGGACAGCCCAACCGTTCCACCAACACCGCATCATCGGTACCCCGGAAGCCATCCTGCACAGCCCTTTCATGAGCTTCTTTGATAAGTCCGTATTTAAATGCCTGGGGTGTTTGCACTACCCAAAACTCCTCCCTTTGAGGGGTAGATACAACAAATCCGTCATCATTCACTCTTTTAAGCGTCTCCTTAACCGGCACTCCAACTACAGCAGCTCCGTAAATGGATGCAGCATCAATGCTGTGTTGAATCATGGTTCCGGTAACCAACGGCCTCACTCCATCGTGGATCACTACTATATCGGAGGCATCGGCCGCAACGGCCGTCAGTCCGTTGTATACTGAGCGTTGACGCTCCATTCCTCCTTCTACAACCGCTATCGGCTTTTTGTAAGCGTAACGCTCTACAATGTTTTTTTGTACATATTCAATATCCCGGGATGCTGCCACCAGTACTATCGCCTCAACAACCGGATGCTCATCAAAAACTGAAAGGGTATGAGCAACTATCGGTTTGTTTTTGAGCATCATAAACTGTTTGCTAATATCAGCAGCCATTCGTTTCCCCTGCCCTGCTGCAACAACAACAGCGTAAACCTTCCCTTTCATATTTATCCCATTCGTTCCTCTCTTATATTTGTACATTCTTCCAGTACAGTATACAAAAAAAAATAACGGATTACAATCCGTTATTTAAATCTATTATTTAACCCACTTTATCCATCGTTTTGGGTTTTGCAAAAATCATTCTCCCGGCAGCCGTTTGAAGCACGCTGGTTACCAGTACTCCTATTGTTTCGCCAACATGCTTTTTGCCGCCGTCAACAACAATCATGGTGCCGTCATCCAAATAGGCAACACCCTGTCCCGTTTCCTTGCCATCCTTAATGATTTGAACCTCCATCTCCTCGCCCGGCAGAACAACAGGTTTAACGGCATTTGCCAGCTCATTGATGTTAAGTACGGCTACCCTCTGAACTTCAGCAACTTTGTTCAAATTATAATCATTTGTAATAACTTTACCATTTAGGTTTTGAGCCGTCTTCAGCAGTTTACTGTCAACTTCCGTTATTCCGTTAATATCATTTTCGTAGATCACTACGGGAATATCCAGCTCCTTCTGAATACGGTTCAGTATATCCAGCCCCCGACGCCCTCTGTTTCGTTTTAAAATATCGGATGAGTCAGCAATGTGTCTCAGCTCTTCCAACACAAAGTCCGGTATAATCAAAGGGCCTTCAATAAATCCCGTCTTGCAGATATCAAAAATTCTGCCATCTATTATAACGCTGGTATCCAATATCTTTGGCTGGCTTCTGTATTCCTCGGCGGTGGCCTTATCCTTATGGGATTTCCTGAATGAAACCAGCCTGTTAAACTCTTCTCTTCTTTTTACGGCAATACTGATGCCTAAGTAACCCAATAGCATGTAAATAAGTGTTGTCAATAATATAGAAACCCAGGAAGGTGTAATCTGATTGATAGGCGAGCTGATAAGGTAAGCTATAAGAAGACCTACAATCAGACCTAATGCACCAAATACCATATCATTTATAGGAATCTCCTGGAGCTTCAATTCTATTTGAGTGGTCAGCATAACCGTCAAGGTCATTAACCTTTTTGATGAAATAAAAAGAATAACTGCAAAAATAATACCACACGTTATATAAATAATAAGATCCTGATATACAGGTATAAGAACAATACTGTTGTATTTCAAAACCGATGATATCCACCAGGCAACCCCGGATCCTATAACCAGTCCAAGCGCTGTTAACAAGCCTCTGATTATTTTTAGCAAGCTCGTTTCACCTCCTTATTTTAATATAACATTCAGGTAGAATAACCGCTCCTGCTAATGATTGCATTTGGAAAACCATTACTTTTATTATTAACATTATACCAGACTTTTATAATTAACCAAAATCCATTTATAAATACTTATCATTGAGAAATCTATTATTGATCAGTTTGTATTTGCACTTTTATGAAATGTCTGATTATCTGTTCGGCAGGAATACCAACAACTCCTCCCCGGTCATATACAATAATAACTGCAATTATAACCAACTGGTCTCCATCTTATCCAAGATGGAGACTCGCTGTAACCAATAATATTATATTATACAAAATAGAAACCTTTGGTTTCGCACCAACAATGCCCCTGTGATCGCCCGCATAAAGCAGTCTGAAAACATAAGGAGTTCTAAGCGTTATTTCTCTCCGAGATTCTATCGACCATGGCTTTTATTTCCTCTTGTGCTGCATCTTTTGACAATGCCAATTCACTGATTAAGATCTGTCTCGCGCTATTGAGCATTTTTCTTTCAGCATTTGATAAACCTCTGTCCTTATCTCTTAACATAAGATTCCGTACAACAGCAGCTACCTCATATATATTCCCAGTTTTTATCTTATTCATATTCAGGCGATAACGCTTACTCCAGTTAGCAGGCATTTTCGTCTGATCTCCGCTCAATATATCTATAACTTTGTCTACCTCATCCTTTGAAATAACCTGCCGTAATCCGATCTGTTCCACATTCTGGGTGGGGACCATTACCTTTACTCCTCCCAAGGTAAAGTTCAAAACGTAATACTCCTGTTTCTTGCCTAATATTTCTTTTTCTTCAATGCTTTCAACTATTCCTGCTCCATGCATCGGATAAACTACTTTATCGCCCACCTGGAATTCCACGGGAATGCCTCCTCTTACATTAATCTGCACTATTTACTATACCACAAATTCCCGACTATGTCAATAAAACTGATATTTTAACATACGTATAATCGCTTTGTCAATATAAAAAATTACTTTTGTACACATATGTTGGGGCAGAATAATATTTTTTACTCTTACTATTCTCAATAATATTATTACCAATGAGCGTTGTATGAATAATACTGTGGAGCTCACTTTGCCAAAAGGCTTGGAACCTGTCAGCGAAGTGGAGGAAAGCCGGAACCGGTCTAACGCGCCAGCGAGTTTTGGAGAAGGCCCGGAACAAGTGATACAGGTTCTTAGCCTTGAGCTCCGGCGGGCGGAATAGTATTATTCAAATTCATATTATATGCCTGCTTACAGGTAAATAATTGACAAAACAAATCAAGCACCGATATAATAGGATCAAGATAATTCAGGGGAGATGATATGCAATGCAGGATATTCTATACGAAAATTTCCAGAATATGGTTGCCGATTTATTATCCCGTCATAAAAGCATATTAGATATAATGACCAAGCTTGAAGAATCCAATGCCAGAGTCAATCGTTCAGTAGCCAAAGCTGTTACAAGCTGCGGCTGCATACAACTGGAGGCACAGAAACAGAAAATCCCGACAGACGCTTCAATTGAGCAAATCAAAGAATTCATGGACGATCACATAAGGGGAAAACTATGTGAGAAGTGTCGCGACATCATTGAAAAAGAACTTGGCAATCACATGTTTTACATAGCCAGTCTTGCTAATGCCTTAGACATAAGCCTTTATGATGTAATTGTAAAGGAAGAAAAAAGTTTATCAGCCCTGGGGAAATTTCACCTGAAATAGCAGCTGTTCAAATACCCAGGATAACCTCCAATGCTTGCGATATGTTATCCACTCCGATAATATCTACTCCATGATGAGATGTAATGCCTTTAATATTGTCCCGGGGTATGATACATTGTTGGAACCCAAGTTTTGAAGCTTCATGTATTCTCTTTTCAATATTTGCTATACCCCTTACTTCTCCTGTAAGCCCTACTTCACCCATCACCACCAGTTTAGGACTTACGGGGATGCCCCTGAAACTGGATGCAATAGCTGTGATAACAGCCAGATCAGCAGCAGGTTCCTCAACTCTCAGCCCCCCGGCTATATTTACATAGGCATCCTGGTTGTACAGCTGCATTCCAACCCTCTTTTCCAGGACAGCCATCAACAAAACAACCCTGTTGTAATCAATGCCGGTGGACATGCGCCGGGCCATACCAAAAGCCGTGGTACTTACCAGGGCTTGCACTTCTACCAGCACCGGCCTTGTACCTTCCATACTGCATAATACCACTGAGCCGGGTACACCATGGGTACGCTCTGATATCAACAGCTCAGAAGGGTTTTGTATTTGTACAAGGCCTCTGTCTCTCATTTCAAAAATCCCTATCTCGTTGGTGGAACCAAATCGGTTCTTAACTCCGCGTAAAATGCGATAACTGTGATGTTGATCCCCTTCAAAATACAGTACGGCATCCACCATATGTTCCAATACCCTGGGACCTGCAATAGACCCCTCTTTAGTAACATGTCCTACAATAAATGTTGTTATTCCCTGGCTTTTAGCCAATCTCATGAACATCGCGGTGGTTTCTCTGACCTGAGTCACACTCCCGGGAGCCGAGGATAACTGGGGAGAATATACCGTTTGAATGGAATCAATGACCAAAAATACAGGCTGGAGATTCTGAACATGCGACATTATAATATCCACATTGGTTTCAGAAACAAGATACAGCTCATCAGACAGCACCCCCAGGCGATCAGCCCGCATCTTAATTTGCCTGACTGATTCTTCGCCCGAAACGTACAGCACCTTTCCATATCGCTGTGAAAGTACATAACACACCTGAAGGAGAAGAGTGGATTTGCCAATTCCCGGGTCACCGCCAATCAAAATCAGGGATCCCTTCACGGCACCGCCACCCAGGACCCGGTCCAGCTCGTCCATATTTGTAACATACCTTTCATCCTGCTCAACAGAAATTTGAGCAAGGGATTCAGGACGGGAATAGCTCACAACTCCCGTTTGCAAATCCCGGTGTCCTTTAATCTCCAATTCTTCAACAAATGTATTCCACTCTCCGCAGGAAGGGCATTTTCCCATCCACTTGGGCGATTCATATCCGCACTCCTGGCATACAAACGCCTTTCTTGGCTTAGCCATGTTTTTTCCATCCCTTCAACCAGCTAAGGCTGTTCAACTATGCTCACATATACTATATCCCCTTCTTGACCAGGGTTGTCAGCATTACACCATACCACTGCATTGCCTATAACACATGATTTGGAAAGCATTCCCTTCTGTCCCGGTCCGGTAAGCCTTGCGTAGCAGTCATTTTCCCAGAAATACAGCATTACGGCATCATTCTGAGTGTATACTATAAACTTGTCTCCTACGCCAAACAGCCTCCCAACATTTTCGGCTACCGCTGTTATGGTCTTTCCGTCATCCCTGGTCATCATAAGCTTTGCCTTGGATGGATCCAAATTATCCAGCCAGGCTATGACTTCTCCGTTGGTTTGAGGGTATATAGCAAACCCATTGGGATCTATTATTACCGGTTGTATAACATCATCATTATCCTGGTCCCCTTGCACCGGTTCATCCTGATTATTTTCAGAGTTTTCGCCGGTTTCCATCTCACCGCTATCCTCACCCAGGTCATCCGCTTCATTGCCTGATGCCGTTTCATCCGGAGGCTCCGGCTCATCAGGCTCATTTGACAATTCCTGTTGTTCCTCTTCATTCACATTAAAAAACAGAGCTTCTTCCAGGTTCAATTTCTTTATAATACTTTGTTCAGGATTCCGGGGATGAGGATATACCCATACCAGCACGTTATTACGTAAGGCCGGAGGACAGGTGCCGTATGTTGGATTGTTAAAACTCTCCAGGCTCACCGGTTCACCGGATTCAAAGTTAAACAGATATAACCGGTCTTCCTCCTCATTCTTTTGCTCCACCCATACAAGATTATCGCCATCCAGAACCAGCTGCGGCTTGTTGAGATCGCATCTCTTGACCTGGAATATCTCCTCCGTCCTTCTGTTTTGTGCGTATATATTATTGGTACCGCTTTGATTGGTATCCAGCCATACTATCCACTTATCATTGAATCTGCCTTCATAGATCTCACCATACTTAATCTCTGTTTCACAGATTGCCTTCTCTTCCCCGGTATCAAGATTGTAGATAAACAATTTTGTAAACACGGGCTCATCAATGGACCGTGTACTGCCGGCTGAATACAAAACTTCCCTTCCAAATGCCACCGGCTCATTTATGCGTATCATTGATGGCTTCAATTCTATTTCACCGCCCGATATATCTATCACGGTTATCTGTTTTGGCTGCTGTTCAGGCTCTTCCTTTTCAACCGGCAGCCGGGGAAGTTCAACCGGTGTATCATCTGCCTCAGCTTCGATATCTCCCCGGGGTTCGCTGTCACGGGATATAAGTTTCGGCAGGGACAATCCAAGAGCAATAAATATCAGGCACAGACACCCAATCAGTACAATACGGTTTAGCCTGTTTCTTCTCCTGAATGAATGCCACGACCTGTTGACGAGGATATATATACTGTTTGCAGGTTTTAAAGGCCTTAGCCCCGAACCCCTGGATCTATTCATAATTTTGCCGCTCCAGCTTCGTAATGTACCGGTCTCCGGTTTTGAATTATGCATCAGTTTGTTTGTCAGGTTTTTAATTTTCATAAATACATTTCTGAAAAACATAATTAACTCCCTCTTAAAGAATATGAACATTTGCATATTTTCTATTTTTTAAATTCCCATACTGTCGTTTTTTGATACCCTTTTAAGATTCAGCGACAGGAAAAACAGAACGGATATTGCAATACTGATACAAAAACCTATTAAGTACAGGGTCTTTAACCCATAATTATCAATCATCCAGCCTCCTCCGTAGCTTCCCACAATACCGCTCACGCCGAAATACATTGAAGTCGCAAAGGTCTGAGCCGTGGCTTTAAGCTCCTCCGGCGCCATTTCATCAATATAATATACTGTACCGTTCATAAACAGCGCAAAAGAAGGCCCTTGCAGAAGCTGTATCAAAATGACCTGAATCGGGCTGGATGCAATAAGGTATAAAACCTGACGCAGAATATAGAAAATACTGGAAAACAATATCATGTTTACAGGTTTGTACTTCTTTATAAGCACCCGTGAGTACAGGAAGGTGGGAATCTCGCTTATAGCCATTATAGTGTATATCAAGCCCAGATCTCCATCGGTGCCCCCAACCGATTTCATCAGGTTTGGCAGAAAAGTAAAAGCACTCCTGTGAGGAATGGTAAGAATTATGGCAAAAATCAAAAAGTATATATACTGACGATTATTAAACAGCTTTTTAAGATTCAAACGTCCCGCATTCTCCGCTGCCGCAGGCCTGTCAATTTTAATCCTGGTACACGCAAAAGCAGCCAAACAACCCATTGCGAATAAAAAAGGAAACAACACATTGGTAGTTGAAAATTTGTCAATCATTTTTCCGCATATGTAGACATTAATAGCAAAACCTACTGCTCCCCATACCCTGATGTTCCCATATGACACATTTCCTTCATCCTTTATTCCCTGAATAACCCAGCTATCCAACAGAGGCGCAAGGGGAGATTCAAAAAAAGTAACCAAAGCTAATACCAAACCGGCAAATACAGCCGATGCAATATATGGAACGGGCTGTATCAGTACTATAGCGATGAGCAGATTAATAATAAATATTTTTTTTACAGATCGCATTCTGTCGCTTATCATACCCCAGAACGGTTGGGCAAATACAACGATCATGGAATTGATAGCCATTATGGTTCCAATAACGGTATTGCTGAAGCCTTTTTCCTGCAAAATAACTACACCAAAAGGATAGTAAGCAGCAAAGGTTCCCCAGAACAAAAGTACTAAAAACGAAAAATACAGCTGCCTTTTATTTATACCAGAAATTTTGGCCTTTATCTTATTCATTAAAAAACCTCGTTTCGTGAAGCATTAACCGATGATATGAATCAAGTATCCGATAAGTTATAAAGCAAAACTAAGCAAATCTACATATGAATAATTATAACACCGATTCACGAAAAATCAATATCAGCCGCTATACCCCAATAAACATAAAGGGCCAGGTTTGACTCCTGACCCTTTATGTTTATTTATATTTTTTATCCCACTGCCACCTGTTTTCTGAACACCAGTTTGCCATCTTCCACATCTACAACTACCTTGTCGCCCATTTTAATGCGCCCGGCAAGAATCTCCTCAGACAGATTGTCTTCAAGCGTCTTTTGTATAACCCTTCTAAGAGGCCTTGCACCGTAAACCGGATCAAACCCCTCTTTAATCATCAATTCTTTAGCTGCTTTCGTTACCTCCAGGAAAATATCCTTTTCCTGCAAACGCCGGGCTACATTCTTTAACATCAGCGAAGCAATCTGACTGAGATGAACATCTTCCAAGGCATGGAATACTATAATCTCGTCCAGCCGGTTCAAAAACTCCGGCCTGAATACTCTGCGCAGCTCTTCCATAATATTATCCTTCATCTTCTCATATTCACTTGCAGCCATATCATCTGCCGTTGTAAACCCCAGGGTTTTCTGCTTTCTGATGGTATGAGCTCCCACATTGGATGTCATTACTATAACCGTGTTTTTGAAATCAACCGTCCTGCCTTTACCATCGGTAAGCCTGCCATCTTCAAGAATCTGAAGTAATACATTGAAGACATCCTGATGAGCCTTTTCAATTTCATCCAGAAGAATAACGGTATAAGGCCTTCTTCTCACTCTCTCTGTCAATTGTCCGCCTTCTTCGTAGCCAACATAGCCGGGAGGCGCCCCAATAAGCCTGGAAACGGTATGCCTCTCGGAATATTCGGACATATCAATACGGACCATAGCATCCTCATCGCCAAACAGAGCCTCAGCCAGAGCCCTGCACAGTTCGGTCTTTCCAACGCCGGTTGGCCCCAGGAACATAAACGACCCAATAGGACGTTTGGGATCTTTCAGGCCGGCCCTGGCTCTTCTTATTGAACTGGATACGGCACGTACAGCCTCGTCCTGTCCTATCACACGTCCATGCAGGATCTCCTCCATCTTAAGAAGCCGCTCGGATTCTTCCTCCTCCAGTTTCTTTACCGGTATACCGGTCCAGCTTGATACAATATGAGCAATATGTTCTTCTGTAACACATCCTTTATTGGTGGTATTCTCGGTTTTCCACCTGTCCTTCTCCTTCTCAATCTGATCCCTGATACTCTGTTCCTGATCGCGAATTTTGGCTGCCTTTTCAAAATTCTGATTCATTACAGCCTCTTCTTTTTCCTTCTTTAAGGCTTCCAGCTTTTCTTCCAGCTCCTTTAAATCAGCCGGTGGTGTAAATGCTTGTAAGCGTACCCTGGATGCTGCTTCATCTATCAAATCTATGGCTTTATCAGGAAGATACCTGTCAGTTATATACCTGGCTGATAACTCAACTGCACTTTTTATTGCTTCATCGGTAATCCTCACCTTATGATGAGCTTCATATTTATCCCTGAGCCCAAACAATATCTCAACGGCCTCCTCCTTGGTAGGCTCTCCCACCATTACAGGCTGGAAACGCCGTTCCAAAGCCGGATCTTTTTCTACATGTTTTCTGTATTCATCCAGTGTGGTAGCTCCAATAGTCTGGATCTCTCCACGGGAAAGAGCGGGTTTAAGAATATTCGATGCATCAATAGCGCCCTCAGCAGCGCCAGCACCAATTATAGTGTGCATCTCATCAATAAAAAGAATTACATTATTGGCCTTTTTTATTTCATCCATTACGGTTTTTATCCGTTCTTCAAACTCTCCCCTGTATTTTGTACCGGCTATCATAGCTGATAAATCCAGAGTAACTACCCTCTTATCTCTTAACAGTTCAGGAATACTCCCTTCAACAATCTTCTGGGCCAGCCCTTCAGCAATTGCTGTTTTACCTACTCCGGGCTCTCCAATTAAAACCGGATTGTTTTTAGTTCTTCTTGCCAAAATTTGAAGTACCCGTTCTATCTCGTTTTCTCTTCCTACCACCGGATCCAGATTGCCTTCCCGGGCCAACTCGGTCAGATCACGGCCAAACTGATCCAGTGTAGGAGTATCAGTCTTTCTCCGTTTTTCAGTTCCGCGGGGTTGGCTGTCCTCCTCTTTTAAAGCCTTAATCAACTGTTCTCTGACATTTTGGAGGTCTATTCCAAGATCTTTAATAATCCGTGCAGCTACTCCTTCTCCTTCCCTGATTAGCGCCAGCAATAAATGCTCGGTTCCTATATAATTATGCCCTAAGTTCCGGGCTTCATAAAAGCTGAGTTCCATAATCCGTTTAGTACGGGGCGTGTACCCAAAGCCCTCGCTGAAATTATAGTTCCCTCGGCCAACTAAGGATTCCACCTGACTTCTTATATTTGCAACATCAGCACCCAGCTGTTTTAGCACCTGGGAAGCAATGCCTTCCTCTTCACGTACAAGACCCAGCAAAAGGTGTTCAGTCCCCACATAATTGTGTCCTAAAGCTCGTGCTTCCTCCTGCGCGTATACCAATGCCCGTTGAGCTCTTTCCGTAAATCTACCAAAAAACGCCATTTGTCTACCCTCCATTTCCTTTGATTTATAGAATCTCGCTATAGTACGGTCTGCTTATCTAATCACACAAAATTCCATAAATTTTACGATACATAAATTTAGCATATCTATAAATAATCTTTAGGTTAGCTGCAATATGCTCATATTATTATATGCAAACTGGTGCTAAACAATCTTTCTTAATTCATTTCTAACCCTTTCAGCCCTGATTGAATCCAGATCTTCATCCAGTTTTCCAATATGAGCCTGCAGGTGAGCCGGCTGACATTTAACCATCAACTCATTGAGCATCCTGCTATTTATACCGTCAATAATACCCATATCAGCTCCCAAACGTATCTGTGACAGCAAGGACATAAATTCCTTCAAACTTAGTTTTCTTGCATGGGTCAATATGCCCAGTGCACGCCATATGCGGTCTTCAAATTGAAGCCTGTTGGATTGGAGCAAAGCTTCCCTGGCTCTTTTTTCATTCTCCATTATCTGACGAACTGCAATATTAATATTGCTGATAATTTCCTCTTCTGACGGACCCAGGGTAATCTGGTTGGATATCTGATATATATCTCCGGTTGCCTCACTGCCCTCTCCATAAAGCCCACGAGCCGTCAGGCCCACCTTGGAGATGGTTTGCAATATGGTATTGATATAGTTTGTAGCTACAAGCCCCGGCAGATGCATCATCATAGAAGCCCGCATGCCTGTACCCACATTTGTCGGACAGCTTGTTATGTAGCCCAGCTGTTCATCATAGCAGTATTCCACACTTTCTTCGATTATATCATCAACCTTGCTTAAAAGCTCCCAGGCCTTTTCAAGCTGACATCCGGGAAAAATGGATTGCATACGAATATGATCTTCCTCATTAATCATGATACTGATCTGTTGGCTTTTATTAATAAGTACAGCGGCTGTTTCCGGCCGTTCCGATAAATCAGGACTAATCAGATGCTTTTCAACCAGAACATGCCTTTCTGTATCAGTTAAACTTTTAAGAGCAATGTAATCAAAGTCACGGCTTAGTATGGAATTACTGTCCATAATGCTGTTTTTCACCATATCAGCAACCTTTTGGCTGGCATCCCTGCCTGCCATGGGAGCGAAAGGCATCTCAGCAATGTTTCTGGCAATTCTGATACGGCTGCTGATGATCATACCGCTGCAGGGCCCGTCTTCATTTATCCAGCTCACACTGCATCCCCCCCCTTACTTCTGGCCTGTCTGCTTTTCAAGTTCCTTTATCCGGTCTCTGAGCCTTGCCGCTTCTTCAAAGTTTTCTGTCTCAACGGCTTTCTGTAATTGAGTTTTTAGCTGCTGAATCTGACGTGTTATCCTCAACTCAACTCCTGCCCTTTTTGGCACTTTACCGTTGTGCTTTGTACCGCCATGTATTCTTCTTAATATGGGAAGAAGATCATCTGAAAAGTATTTATAACAATCCTGACAGCCCAGCCGTCCGTTCTTCCTAAATTGTTCAAACCTCATCCCGCAACTCTTACACTGCCGCATCTCTTCTTTTTGAACTGATACCGAGGGATTGTCCATACCTATAAAACCTGCCAGCAAATCGTTTATCGAAAATGGTATGGATATATTAAACTGACCTTTCTTGCGTGCACATTCCTCACAAAGATAAAACTCAGTTTTATTGTTATTAACAATCTTGGTCAGATGGACAGTTGCGGGCTGCATTTTACATTCCTGACACAGCACTGACTCTCACTCCTCTTTCACTAAGTATGGGCTTCCCCCATTATACAAACTAAACGGGCTTCCTCTTTTATTGCCAAACTAGTATCGGCGCAGGGATTGCCTCCTGCCATCCATCCGACCGTCCACTTATTCGAAGTGAATCTGCCGGCCCATCCCAGCGCTGACGGTTTAACCGCCTTTAGCCTTATTCAAAAATAAGACGGTCAACCTGATGAATTGGATTTAAAAGTTAACTGCGCATGGTCAAAATGCCCATCAGCATAGACTTCATCAGGTTCGCCCGAATGCTGTCCTTTATGTTTGAAGGGAGAGCGGTTACCACTTTATCCTGGATAGCTGATTTCATAATAATGGACTCCCTCCTGGTAATGATACCTTTATTCAGCATATGATAAATAATGTCTTCTGCAGCCTGCTGAGATATCCGGTTGCCTATCCTCTCCCTCAGCAGATACATCATATAGTCATCATCGTCTATATCCAGCCGGATAATGCGAATATAGCCTCCACCGCCTCTTCGGCTTTCTATATAATAGCCCCTGTCAACGGAAAATCTTGTAGCCAGAACATAATTTATCTGGGATGGCGCACATTCAAAATAATCAGCCAATTCATTACGCTGAAGCTCCAGTTGCCCGTCACTTTCATTTAATAGTGCATTTATAAAATCTTCTATCATATCGCTCAGTCTGGCCATATCCTACCACCTCTTTTGTTATTGACTTTCTTTGACCTTCCATTATCTATTATACCCTATTTCCATTATAAAATAACGTTTAGATTTTACTGTTTATATGTTTCTACCATTTACATATTCGGATTACAATTATTTAACTCTTTAAATCAAAGTTTTTCTCTTGTTTTTACATATCTTTTTCACTTTACTTCCAAATTGGGCGGCCCATCTCTGATGATACCTGTACACGTATTGTAATCATGTAATTTTAATATAACACAATATTATTTTTTCAAACCACTATAGTAAATATTTCATTTTTTAGTTTTGTATAATTTCTTATTTTTTGTTCAAATCTATACAAAAATTCTTTAACATGATAGACTAATTATCAGTATCTAAGTATTTTACAGGGGGTGCAGATATGAAAGATAATAGAATAAGGATCGGTATCTTAGGGGCAGGAAATATTGCCCAAAATGCTCATATACCTTCGTACTTAAAGCAAAAGGATGTAGAAATAGCAGGCATATTCGATATAAATTCTGACAGGGCCAAGGATGCGGCCAACAAATTTGGCATTAAATATGTTTCAGATAATTACAAGGAAATTATTGATATTGAAGAAATAGATGCAGTAAGCATATGTACCACCAATGATGCCCACGCAGAAATTGCTATCGCAGCAGCCAATGCCGGAAAACACATACTGTGCGAAAAACCAATGGCCATGAATGTAAAAGAAGCTGAGGATATGCTAAAAGCAGCAAGAGACAACAATATCATATTCATGATGGGTTTTGTTAACCGTTTCCGATCAGACAGCAAACTAATAAAAGAGTTTGCTGATGCAGGTAAATTCGGTGAGATTTATTATGCAAAAACCGGATGGTTCAGAAGGCGTGGAACTCCCCTGGGCTGGTTTACCAATTTATCCAAATCAGGTGGCGGCCCTGTTATTGATATAGGGGTACATGTGATAGACCTGACCTGGTACTTCATGGGCAGGCCAAAACCAATCAGCGTAAGCGCAGTAACCTACAACAAAATCGGGAATTATAAGACCAAGGGGGTAAGCCGTTGGATAGCATTGGATGCCGATAATATAGTGTTTGAAACCGAAGATTCGGCTTCAGCATTTATACGCTTTGAAAACGGCGCCGCTATGACGGTAGATGTAAGTTGGGCTATCAATGGAAAGGATACCGGTATATACAGCGATATATTCGGAACCAAGGCCGGCGCCAGCTTAAACCCGCTTGTGATCTACGATGAGCAGGAAAACTATCTTGTGGATTCCACTCCCGTGATCAACCCGGAAAACAGTTTTGACAACGAAATCAGTCACTTTATCGAATGCATCCGGGAAGGCAAAGAACCTATAGCTCCTCCCGAAGACGGCCTGGAAGTGCAGAAGATGCTCAACGGTATCTATGATTCAGCAAAGCTGGGTAAAGAAGTAATTCTCTGACCGGGCGTCTTTGATATAAATATA
This sequence comes from Firmicutes bacterium UBA3930, assembly GCA_002385885.1. Lineage (GTDB taxonomy): Bacteria > Bacillota > Clostridia > Caldicoprobacterales > Caldicoprobacteraceae > DTU074. Next base: position 67,046 of record DGEI01000018.1, on the reverse strand, counting down.
CCGGGACATGTACTATTTGAGATTCAAAAAAGCAAAAACAAATATGCTTTTAGTATAAAAAACCTCCTATATGGTGTCTTTCAGACACCATATAGGAGGTTTTAACTTGAAACGGTTTAATTCATTCTAATCCATAATAATCCGTTTACCCAACTCTATATCCGATATTGCATCCTTGCTGAATGGTGTGAGACGCAGCCTGAAGTTAAATTCATGAGGCAGCAGCCTGTACTGCGGCAGTTGTCCGGGACCGCAGCTGGCAGTGCCCAGTCCATGCTGCTGATAATCCAGGTTTAAAGTAATAAAGCCGCGCTTTATCAGTTCATAGGTGTGGGAAGCTTTGTCCAGATCCTGCGTGGTAAACCAATGAGCACTGAAATCAAACTTCGGCATGCCTGCAGCTATCAGTCCCATCCCCCGGATATCTGTAAATGCTGCCCATTTTGTATCGGTACGATTGCCATTTTCCTGGGGACGCACATAAGGTGTATACAGGTCATCCACCCTGCAATTGTATATACCAAAACGGTTGGCTTGCTTGCTGTCGCTATAGGATTCGCCAGGGCCCCGTCCATACCATGACACCACATCCAGCTGCTTGGCCAGTGCCAGTTGAAGCCCTATTCTCGGCAGAGTTTCAGGCAGCTTACCCTGCGGAATCCCATGGACTTTAACAATCACATCGCCACTTCCGTAAATATCATAGGTATAGTCACACAGTATTCCCCAATCATACACAGGAGGAGCTATCCGGGTGCTTATCTGCACCTTTACATGTTTATCACTACACTGTTCCCAATGCACTCCATCCACCCGATGCTGCAGCTGATCCAAGCCTGCCCTGCGCCATATGGGTTCTTCATGTATGTCATTATCGGTAGGAGCTCTCCAGAAATTCATCCTTGGCCCCTTAACCAGCATACTCATTCCCTGGTATTCCCAGCTTTCCAGCAGCCCGTTCACCTTATCAAACACCACTTCAAAATCAACTCCCCGGACGGAGAGCTTGTTGTCCCGCTGCCGGCAGGTTAAAAGAGGCATAGATGCAGTATAAACTGCAGGTTTGGCCGGCGCTTCAACCGGTAGTTTAAACTGCGCCCAGGCAATCTCGTATCCTTTTTCGGCCCATCCTGTATCGTTTGCCAGAACAAAACACAGGTTCAGCCAGTAGTCGGTCCCCGGCCTTGGGTGTTTTGGCATTTTCACTGGTATATCTATAATCCGGCTGTCCCCGGCTTTAATATGGGGCATGTTCAGACAGCCGTTCTGCAGTATCTGATCATCAGCTTTTACATCCCACGACAATAGCAGATGGTCCAGCGAAATGAAGTCGTACCGGTTTATAATCCTGACCTTGCCATTTTTTAGATCCACTTCCTCAACCTTAACCGGTTCAATTACCTTCTTGTATTCCAGCAGTCCGGGAGAAGGCGTTCTGTCCGGAAACAAAAGACCATCTATGACAAAATTTCCGTCATTCGGTTGGTCGCCAAAGTCTCCGCCATAGGCAAAATACTCCTGCCCGTCAGCGGTTTTTTGGCGGATGCCATGATCAAGCCATTCCCATACACATCCGCCTTGAAGCCGCTTATATGTATAAAACACGTCCCAGTATTCCTTGAGCCCTCCGGGGCCGTTGCCCATGGCGTGGGCATATTCGCACATTATATGAGGCCTTTTCATGGAAGCCTTCTGTCCTACTTCTGCCATCTTTTCCACAGGAGTGTACATGGTGCTGTATACATCGGCTGCTTTAGGCTCCAGTTCTTCTTTATCAAATATATCCCTGGTCTCGCCCTCATAATGAATCAGGCGGGTAGGATCTATTTCACGAACCTTTGCAGCCATGGCTTCATGGTTACGGCCAAAGCCCGACTCGTTACCCAGTGACCACATTATAATGCTGGGATGGTTCTTATCACGCTCTGCCATCCTCACCATTCGCTCAACATATGCATCCTGCCATTCAGGATTGCCGCTCAGCTGATTCCAATCTTCAATAACGGTAAAGCCATGGCATTCCAAGTCTGCTTCGTCAATAACATACAAGCCGTACTCATCGCAGAGATCATAAAACCTGGGATCGTTTGGATAGTGGGAGGTTCTGACAGTGTTTATGTTATGGCGTTTCATCAGGATCACATCTTTTCGCATTGCATCCAAAGGAACGGCCCTCCCAAGATCCGGATGGTGATCATGCCGGTTTACACCCTTTATCATTACAGGTACACCGTTAACCAAAAAATTGCCGTCCTTCAATTCTATTGTTCTGAAACCTACTCTGTAAGGAACAACCTCCTGTACCTGTCCCTGATCGTCCTTTATTACAAACAACAGCTTATACAGATACGGATGTTCAGCAGACCATTTCTCAGGATTGGATACGGGGATCTCAATCTCCAATTCTGTCCTGCCGCCTCCGGCGACGGAGATATCACGGTTCCACGGCTGTTGTAGCACCGGAGAATCCTGGGCATCCAACAGGTGTATCTCCATTTCATAATCGTCAGCCTCGCAGCCGGAAGTGTTATTCAAAAGGGCTTTAATGTACAGAACAGCATCCTTGTAATCCTCATCCAGGCGGGTTTGCACAAAAAAGTCAAACAAGTGCAGCTTTGGACGTGCAAGCAAATATACATCCCTGAATATACCGCTCAACCACCACATATCCTGATCTTCGATATAGCTTCCATCACACCATTGATATACTCTTACAGACAGGCTGTTTTTCCCTGCGCGGACCCACCGGGTTATATCAAACTCCGAGGGTAAACGGCTGCCTTGACTGTACCCCGCCTCCTGTCCATTCACCCATATGTGAAATGCGCTGTCCACTCCTTCAAATCTTAAGATTATCCTGTGTTCATCCCAATCTTCAGGTATATAAAAATCGCGTCTATAACATCCTGTAGGGTTCTCTGTGGGCGTTCTGGGAGGATCCACCGGAAACGGATATACTACATTGGTGTAGTGGGGACGTCCGTAGCCGGCCATCTGCCAGCTCAAAGGCACCTGTATGTCATCCCAGTCGCTGACATCGTAGTCTTCTCTATAGAAATCTTCAGGTGACTCGGAAGGTGTCTGGCTGTAACAGAATTTCCATATTCCGTTGAGCAGCCTGAAATACTTTGAAGCCCCGGGCTGTCCGGCCATAGCCGATTCCTTATCGGGATAGGGAATAAAATATGCCCTGTCCGGCATCCGGTTCCGGTGCAGTACCTTTAAATTCTCCCAATCATTAATAATACTATTAGCCATCTGTTTTCCTCCCTCTCTGTATTATTGCTTATATGACTTCATTATTATTTGTTCCGTATCTTTATTGCTATATAAAAGATTAACATATCTCAATAGGCAGCTCAATAGAATGTATTTATGGAGAAATGCACAAACCCTCACATCCTTCTTCTGATAACCCTTTGAATAATATCCCAGCCAAAACCCCTGCGGGCCAGCGCCTGACCGATTTTTACGGCTATTTCTTCATCTTCCAGCCCTTTATACCTTTCATAATATTTATTTGCAATCTTAAGGGCTTGCTTCTCTTCCTCCTCGTCAGTTATAGAACCTACTGCCTCATCAATAATTTCTCCATCGATCCCTTTCCGGCGAAGCTCATAGGCTATTGCCACCCTGCTCCTGGCACCGGTATGCATTCTATTTCTGACCCAATCCCTGGCAAATGCTTTATCATCTGCCAGGCCGTATCTTTCAAGCTTTTCCATAACAACCCGGATTGTATTGTCTTCAAAGCCTTTCCTCTTCAAGTAGTCTTCTATTTCCTTCCGGCTTCGTGAACGAAAACCCAGGTAACGAAGGGCGGCATTGTATGCGTACTTCACACCGTCCTCTTCAAACCATTTTCTGACTTGCTGTACGTCAACTTCCGAACCCTCTGTTAAACCGTACTTCACCAAAAGCTCGATATGAAGGCTGAAGCTGGTACCATCGTCCAAATAAACTATACATCCATTTTTATATCCTTTTTGAGACACAATTTTTGTGATACGACCCATAGAAACAGAACCTTCCCATCCTGTCAATGATTATTCACCAGAAAAAAATGGTGCCGTTACGACACCACTCATATCATCTAAGCGCTGGCAAAGACCTGCTCAAATTCCTCCATATCCAGTTTTTCTTTTTCAAGCAGTGTCTCTGCCACTTTATGAAGTTTGTTAATATTCTCTTTGAGCAGTCTTTCAGCCCTTTCATAGGCCTCCTGCACAATAAGCTTAGTCTCTTTATCTATAAGGGAAGCGACTTTTTCGCTGTAATTACGGTAAGTCCCCCAATCCCTTCCAAGAAATATCTCTTCATACTTGCCGCCAAATGTTACCGGCCCTATATTTTCACTCATCCCATACTCGGTTACCATCCGCCGGGCCATCTGGCTGGCTCTCTGAATATCGTTGGAGGCGCCGGTACTGATATCATTCAACACCAGGGCCTCAGCAACCCGCCCGCCCAGCAGCTGTGTAATCTCATCCATCAGTTCCGATTTTGATATAAAATACTTATCCTGCTCAGGCAATGTCAGGGTATAACCTCCGGCCATTCCTCTGGGAATAATGGATATCTGATGAACAGGGTCGGCATTGGGAAGCAGTTTTGAAACCACTGCATGACCGGCCTCATGGTAAGCCACCAGGCGTCTGTCCTTTTCAGTGAGAACCCTGCTTTTCTTTTCAGGTCCTGCTATGACGCGCGTAATTGCCTCCTCCAGCTCATCCATGCCTATTTGTTTCTGACCCTTCCTGGCCGCTAAAATGGCAGCCTCATTCATCATATTCTCCAGATCAGCTCCCGTAAATCCAGGGGTCCTCTTGGCCAACACCTCCAAATCCACTTCAGGCATCAGAGGTTTTCCTCTTGAATGAACTTTCAGAATCTCCTCACGGCCTTTTATATCGGGAATCCCAACGGTTATACGCCGGTCAAACCTACCCGGGCGCAGCAGGGCAGGATCCAAAATATCCGGCCTGTTGGTAGCCGCAACTATAATGATCCCTTCGTTAATTGAAAAGCCGTCCATCTCAACCAGCAATTGGTTCAGGGTTTGCTCCCGTTCATCGTGTCCTCCGCCCAGGCCGGCGCCGCGATGCCGCCCCACAGCATCAATCTCATCAATAAATACAATACAAGGCGAATTCTTCTTGGCCTGATCAAAAAGATCCCTGACTCGTGATGCACCCACACCAACAAACATTTCAACGAAATCAGAACCGCTGATGCTGAAGAAAGGCACACCTGCCTCTCCGGCTACAGCCCTGGCCAGCAGGGTTTTCCCCGTACCCGGAGGTCCAACCAGAAGAATGCCCTTGGGAATTCGCGCCCCCAGTTCCAAATACTTGCGGGGGTTTTTAAGAAAGTCCACTACTTCCTTTAACTCATTCTTTTCTTCATCTGCACCTGCAACATCTTCAAAAGTTATCCTGCGCTTGGTATCCTGATGCAATTTTGCACGACTTTTACCAAAGGCCATAACCCGGTTGCCTCCTCCCTGGGCCTGCTGCATGAATACAAACCAAAATACTACAAACAGGACAATTATAACGGCAAAAGGCAACAAATTAAGCCACCACGGCGGTTCTGCAGGTGGCTGTGGATCCCAAGCAAAACCAAAATCTGCCAGTGTTATATCGTCAGATGACTTCCCCAGCCGTCTGGCCTCCGCAGCCCTTACATCCTGTAAAAATGCTTCCATCGAAGGCAGATATACCTGGAAGTCATACTTATCGGGAAAACTATTTTCATATCTGGAGCCCTTTTTCACACCTATAGCGATATTCTCTACAGTCCTCAATTTTGAGATATTTCCATTTTCTATCTCCCGGATAAGCTCTGGATACGACATTTTTTGATGTCCCACATCTATATCAAGAAGAGTAACTATGAAAATAATCGCGATCAATAAAATCAAATAAAAGCCTGGGCCCCTTAGAAATCTTCTCAAACCCAGCCCTCCTTCTAATCTATACATGTAATACAACGTTATTGTTGTATAGAAATATTACCTGCAATAATCAATTATAGGTATATTCCTTATTTAAATCACACAAAAAAACAGCCTATTTTGCTTTTATATTGTAACACAACAGCATGCAGTAATGCAACGCATAACCCGCATATTTCCCTTTAATAAACTATATTGGGAACTTATTCGATATCGTTGTCATCCAGTACGCCGATATAGGATAGATTACGATACTTCTCTGCATAGTCCAAACCGTATCCCACAACAAACTTATCGGGTATGACGAATCCAACATAATCTACTTTTACCGGAGTCTGACGCTTGGATGGTTTGTCAAGACAACAACATATCTTCAGACTCTTTGGATTTCTCGATAAAAGATTGTCAGCGAGATAGTTCAGAGTCAGCCCGGTGTCCACTATATCCTCGACTATGAGCACGTCCTTTCCCTCAATCTCTTCATCCAGGTCTTTTAGTATACGCACCACGCCCGAAGAATGGGTTGAACGGCCATAGCTGGAAACCGCCATAAAATCTATTGTCAGGGGAAGCTTTATCTGTTTTACCAGATCAGCCAAAAACATTACAGCCCCCTTCAATATCCCGATGACAACCAGATCTTTCCCCTGGTAGTCCCTTGTAATTTCTTCTCCCATTTCACTAATGCGTGTCATAAGTGTTTCCTGATCAATAAGAACTTTTCCGATGTTCTGCAAGTCATTTCCCTCCTTCATATGTGCCCTCCTTCTATCTATATATAAAATGGCCTTCCTTTTTAGCTAATATAAACTGTATTTGTCCTACTCTTTAAACAGATGTATTGTTATAATTTTTGTTCTCAAGCAAAGACCGTGCACTGAGTTCAACAATATTTCTCGTGCTCTCAGTTATCCTGTAATCCTGGTGGATCTGCCAGCCAACCACCCAAATAATATTTTGCTCATCAGTTACCAGCGGGATACAATCCCGTTCTCTTCGCGGAATTTTATTGTCTATAAAATAATCCTTGAGTTTTTTTACACCCTCCATACCAAAGGGTTTAAACCGATCACCTTTTTTCCGGTTTCTCACTCTTAGCTTTCCTTTTATAACATCACTATCTATATATATACACCACGGGGATAAAAAAGAAACTTCCTGAGACTGTACATTCCGGGCAGAAATTTCCATATTGTTTTCCTTAATTACCGCTCTGCCTGGAATATTCAGATGGTACTGATAGCTAATCTCCCGATTCATAGTTATGTCATATGACAACACAACATGCTCGTAATCTTTGTAAACCACTATCTTCCCCGGTAACTGTATCTGAGACCCGGTTGACGAGTTTAACAGCATATTCAGCACACTGTCTATGTGATTGGCCTGTACATCTTCCAATCCCCGTAAGTGTCTTAGCGCCATTCTTAAAATACGCCGTCTGACAGCAACATGACAGGACATAAAGGCCTTTAAATCGATCCTTACCTCATTGTCCTGATCCACAAATACCGTCATCTCCTCATATTGTTCCCTGCAATAACTATCCAAAAATTCTTCTTCATCGCCAATAAGGGTTCCCATCCGAATAAGGGCATCAACAAAATTCGGATTGAAATTCTTTTGAATATAAGGTATAAGCTGATACCGTATGCGATTTCTTGTATAGCCGGTATCACGGTTGGTAGCGTCAATACGGAAGCCTAATCCATTGTCCCGGCAGTATCTTTCTATGTCACTCCGCGTTACATTCAGAAGGGGACGTATAAACTTACGGTTACGTACAGGTTTCATGCCCCGCAATCCCTGCATTCCGGTACCGCGCAAAATATTATGGAGTATGGTTTCGGCCTGATCATCACGATGGTGACCCAGCGCGATTTTATGCCCTTCCACTTTTTGAAGCACCTGGTCAAAAAAGCGGTAGCGGACCATTCTTCCGGCTTCCTCCTCAGTAACACCCATTTCCCTGGCCAGTTCGGGCACGCTAAATCTTTCAATAAATAAAGGGACATCCCATTGCTGACATAATTGGACAACAAAGTCCGCATCCTGATCAGCCTCTGTCCCTCTGATCCCATGATGCACGTGAGCAGCAAAAAGCGTAATACCCATGGTTTGCTGCAGCTGTTTTAAAAGGTGTAACAAAGCTACTGAATCTGGACCGCCGGAAAGCCCGACCAGTACCCGTTCCCCTGAAGACAGCATTTTATGCTTATGGATGGTATGGAGAACTTCTTTAAGCATTCGACCACCTGTATTATCCGAATAAAAACATTGTAGCCTTTTTGTCAATATTTTTCAAGGGTAATTTTATGAATCTTGCCTCAGGGCAAAAAATGTGTTTTATAAAGTAAAATAAGCCGGCTTGAAAAGCCCGGCCTGTATATGATCTAGATGCCTGGCTTCCAGATCCTGCTCACCATTACAGTCATATCATCGTTAGCTATGCCATTCGTTTGTCCTAAAGCTTCTTCCATAATAAAATCAGCCAGCTCCTGGGGATTTCTGGTATTACATTTTAAGATTGTACCGGTAAGCCATTCATCCTGATCCAATCCGGAATCAACACTGTCAATTATTCCATCGGTCACCATTATAATCATATCCCCGTCTTCCAGTATTACATTCATGGCTTCGGCATGAATTTCTTCAAGAATCCCCATAGGCAAAGCCTGAGCTTTTATTACGTCCACATGATCCTTTCTCTTGATAAATGTTGATACAGCACCAATTTTTATGATGTCAGCCCTGGCGTTAATCAGATCTATAACACAAAGATCTGCGGTAGCAAATATCTCCTCCCTTGAACGGAGTACAAGCACCGAATTAATTGTATTAATCGTCATATCAAGATCAAAACCGGCTTCAAGGAAATTTTCCAGGAGTGACACAACAATACTGCTTTCAGCATCAGCCCTGCTGCCCGAGCCCATGCCATCGCTTAAAGCCAGCATATATTTCCCTCCGTCGATCGAGGTAGAGGAATAATTATCTCCACAGACATCGGAATACTGCTTCGTCTTCCTGGATATACCGGTCACAATTTTGTATCTCTGTGATTCGGTAAACTGAAGAGTACATTCTCTGCGGCTGCCGGTATTACATCCGTTATAATCGCATGTCATAGGTTTCTTTAATATATTGCTCAACTCCTTTTCTATAATCCGTACGCACTCTCTTCTCCGGCCGCAGGTTTTTTTTGTAATACTCACTTTAATTTTTCCGTCGGCTTTTTCTATAACAGTTACTTCCTTTACATGTATTCCCTGTTTATCCAATTCAATTAATATGGTATCCTCAAGATCTTTATTGAACCGGATATCCATATCAAGTTCACGGGCCAGCCGGATTATCACCGTCGATATTCCTTCCAGCTGCCGGGCAACGAGGTCACGGCACTCGTCAATCTTCTGCTGCCATTTATAGTTTATTCTATATACGTCATATGCTTCATGTAAAACATCCAGGACAGCATCCAAATGTAAACAGTTTTCGGCAGTCTCATCGGATATATATTTTTGTTCCGCAGCCCCTCTTGACTCGATTATACCGATAATCTCAAACATATTATTGTACGTACTGTAAAAATTTCGCTGCCAGCAGGCTTTATAAAGCCCGCATTTGGCACACACCCGTTCAACCACCAGGTCAAGCAGTTTATTAATACCTTCCTTTCCTGTCATAACGTTATATTGAGACACTTTCGAAAACACCTGTGCCAATTTGAAGAATACCTGTGAAAAATCCTCCAGTCTGTCTACCATAATCTCTTTTAACCTGTTCATGTGCCCTTTCCGGTTTCTCATTGTCTGCAGGTTGATATCGGAAAACTGCTTCAACCTCTCAACCGTTCTGTGAGGTATAAGCATTAAAATTCCAACTGCTGCTGTTATTTCTCCAAACTTGAGCAGAGTCTCGGTAGAACGGTTAATATAGAATACCATAAGAGCATTTGAAAGAAGAAAAGCACAACTTGTTCCAAACCTTCCCAAACCCCGGAAAGTGCCGGCCATAAGGCCGCAAACTGCAAAATGCCCAATAATTGCCGGTTCAGGTTTACCGGTTATTGACAGGATCAGGCCTGTTGCCGTGCCTAAAGCAGCTCCAATTCCGGCCCCGCCGATATATGAAAATAACAAAACCAAGCCAACGGATAATATTTTTTTGAGGGACAGTTGAAAGAAACTAACTTCCCAGATACCGGCAATAAGAAGTGCCAAAAATATGCAAATGCTGATTATTTCCTGATCCGATAAAACACTGCGTTTCTTTGGCTTTATATATAAATCCGCAACCGGGCCAAACACAAAAACCATTAAAAAGCCGATTATGCTCTCCAGTCCGGCGACAATCATATCATAAACCAGAAAATTCTGCAGATAGATATACATAAGATTGACCAGCACAAAAGAAACCAGCACGCCCAAGGCCGTATGCAAATTCCTCTTTCTCTTTTGCCTGGTTATAAAAACACGGCTGTATATGAAAACAGCACCCAGAATCAACAGGTGTTTTATCACAAAGCTGTTAAGGCCCATGCTGAGAAAACCCAATCCTGCAGCCAACAAGAATATTCCCCACCCCTTCTTTCGCGGCAATATGCTGGCCAACAGGGCCGCACCAAAGGGGGCAATCTCATTGAAAATAACAGCCCGTCCCATCAAAAAGCAAAATATCCACATCAGTATATTTCTGACAGCATCTTTCCATCGGATTCCCGGTATAGCATAATTTTTTGCCGTCTTTCCGGCCAAACCCTGATAAAAATATTCACCCTTTTGTGCCATCAGCCGCACCACCCATAAAACCTGTATATATTACTATATAATGATTCTTTTAAAAATAAGTAAGGACATTATATCAGAGGTATAACAAATTTTTTGTCAATAATAGGTAAGTGCATTTAAAAACTTTACGACATATTGTACAAGCATTAAACACAGCTGATCCCTTTGTTGCCAATAAAAAGATTCAGCTGTCCGGCTGCCGGCACTAAAATGTCAGAATAGTACGGTTTTAGTTAACAGTTATGATAATATGACCATAGAAAAAAATTCATTGACGCTTCAGATTAAATATAGTACCATATAAGTGATTAAAACCCGAGAGGAGGGTGTTGATGTCCGAAGTCTCTGTTAAGGTGGTTTTCAACTGAATAAAAACTGAAATGGGAATACACAAAAAGCGGGGTTATTGCCTATGGTTAATCCTGTGTTTTTGTTGTACCCATATATTTGACATTGCCTTACAGAGTGCTTCAACAGACAGTTTATATAGTTTAATTTATATGCCGGAATACATTTTTGCCTGTCCGGTACATCTTTAAGTGTTTTTCTGCCCGATCCCGGATATGTTTTTATTCCGGCAGAAAGAGAAAACTTTTAACTCGGCAATGTATATTTGCCGAGTTATTTATTTATAGCCTCAACGGCATATATTTTAACTCCGTTTTGCTGCCCGCAGGAGCATTCTGTCATTGACAGGCATGATATGTTTCCTGCGGGCTTTTACATTTTATTTTGGAAGGAGATTGAATCAGAATGAAAAGAATTTATCAGGCATTGGAATTTGATAAAGTACTCAATATGCTTACGGAACATGCCTTATCCGACAGGGTAAGGGACAAAATCCGTAAGCTTGAACCGTTTCTTTCAGAAGCTGAGGTGATCAGGCATTTACACGAAACTACCGAAGCAAGATCGATCATAGAGCATTATGGCGATCCTCCCTTATCATCAGTGGACGACCTGAATAAGTCATTATCACTGTTGGGCAAAGGAGGGATGCTTACCCCGGAGGAGCTTGTAAAGGTCGCTAATTTTCTTACCGCCTGCAGAAGGCTGAAAAATTATCTAATGAAAGCCCAGCCCCACTCTTCAATCGTAGCGCAGTACGGGTACTCAATCAATGAACTGTCAACAGTTGAAGACGAGATAAACCGATCGATCCGGGGAAACAAGGTAGACGACAGGGCTTCGCCGCTGCTTGCCGGTATAAGAAGAAAAATTGCAATAAGCGGTGAACAAATCAAAGCAAAACTCAATTCGCTTTTGCGAGGAAATAAGAACTGGTTTTCCGAAAGCTTTATATTCACTCGTAACGGACACTATACTCTGCCCGTGAAGAGAGAGTATAAAAACCAGGTCAAAGGAACGGTTATTGATATATCCCAAAGCGGCAGCACATACTTCATCGAGCCTTCGTCAGTTTCAAAACTCCAGAAAGAAATTGCCCTGCTGGAAATTGAGGAAGAAAACGAAGTAAGGCGTATTCTGTATGCGTTAACCGCTCTGGTTGAGGAACACCTGGCATATATCAATATCAATATTGAAGCCATGGAAAGCCTTGATTTTATATTTGCAAAAGCCAAGTTGAGCATTGCAATGAATGCCACTTTGCCTGGCATAACCACTGAGAGAAAGATAGAAATAATATCCGGAAGACATCCGCTTTTGAATTCAGAGAATATTGTTCCCCTCAATTTCCGGATAGGCGGTAATACCCGGGGAGTGGTTATAACCGGCCCAAATACCGGAGGAAAAACCGTCGCATTAAAAACAATCGGTCTTCTTTCGCTGATGGCGCAAAGCGGCCTTCATGTTCCGGCCGCAGAAGCCTGTTTTACCATAAATAATTACGTGCTTTGCGATATAGGCGACGGTCAAAGTATAACTGAAAACCTGTCAACTTTTTCCTCGCATATGACAAACATTATTGAGATACTGGAACTGGCAACCGATCAATCCCTGGTTTTGCTGGATGAACTTGGCTCAGGAACCGATCCGAAGGAAGGGATGGGCCTGGCTGTTGCTATTCTGGAAGAATTGATGTCCAAAAACTGCCTGTTTGTAGCTGTCACGCATTATCCTGAACTCAAGGATTTCGCAGACGTTTATCCGGGGCTTATCAATGCACGGATGGCATTTGACCGCCAAAGTTTGCGTCCGTTATACAAACTGGAAATGGGGCAGGCCGGAGAAAGCTGTGCTCTATATATAGCACGGCGTCTGGGACTTCCCCTTCGAATGATTGAAAGAGCGGCTGCAGCTGCATACGGAAAAAAGGCTCCAGGCTTTACAGACACTGAAATGCGCTCAATAAAGAAGATAAATGATACGGGCAGGAATAAACCGGTTCAAAAAAGAATTATAAAACAGGAAATTAAGGGAACACAGAGAAATCCGAAAGCCGCTGTTTTCAATATCGGTGACAGTGTTATAGTTTATCCGCAGAAAAACATCGGAATTGTATACCGGCAGGCCAATGAAAAAGGCGAAGTCGGGGTACAGATAAAGAAGGAAAAGCATCTGATAAACTATAAAAGGCTGAAACTTTATATACCGGCAGACCGGCTTTACCCTGAAAACTACGATTTTTCCATCATCTTTGATACGGTTCATGATCGAAAAGCCAGGAAAATTATGTCCCGGAAGCATGACCCAAATCTGGTCATCGAAATAAAAAACGAAAATGAAAAATAATTATGCCGGAATTATCAAAGAAGGCTGCCGGACAATGTCCGGCAGCCTGTAACATTCATAATCTTTATTAAATTGTAACATATATCCTATTATAACATGGCGAAAAAATAATTTTTTAAGCTTGTTTCAAAGCCGCATCCTTCTCTTCCAACATGTCCTTTACCTTCATCAGCCTGGTGCGGTTTCCACGCTCATCTTCATCCAGTTTCATCGTAATATATCTTATCGTTTCTTCAAGCTGAGGAATTACAATATACTCCAAAGCATTTACCCTTCGCCGGGTTTTTTCTATTTCATCGGCCAACATCTGGCATGTCTTTTCCATCCCGGCCAGTTCTATCATAAGCGGAAGAATCCCTGACAATGTCAGTATAGCCCCGTCCAGCTCGGCAGATGTGGTGGAAAAACTATATGGGTAAGGCGAAACATCCTCATCGGTTTCTTCCCTGTATTCTATAACCGGAACCACCACTCCCATGATATTACCTGTTGAAGGCGTAATCTCCACCCTGCGGCTGGGAAACATTATTGCCTCCTCCAGGACTTCGGATGACATAACAGCCCGTGTCATTAAAAAGTCCTTAAGTGCCTGGGTTAATTTTTCCTCCACTTGCTCCCTTAATCTCTTATTCTGTCTTACCAGTTCCACAAACCTGCGCACCATCTCATCCCGCTTGTCCTTCAGCAGCTTATGGCCCCTGACAGCCACCTGAAGCCTTTTTTTCAAACGGGTAAGCTCCATCCTTGTGGGATTAACCCTCATTACTGCCATACGTTAATCATCCCCTTTTTTATCGGGAAGGTATTTATCAATGTATTCATCACGTATACGTCTAAGTTCATTTTTGGGTAGTATTGACAGAAGTTCCCACCCCAGATTCAAAGTCTCTTCTATGGACCGGTTGGCCTCATATCCCTGAGATACATAGCGCTTCTCAAATTCATCTGAAAATTTTGCATAGAGCTTATCCACATCACTAAGAGCGGCTTCACCTAAAACAACAGCAAGTTCTTCAGCTTCCTTGCCCCTGGCATAAGCAGCAAACAGCTGGTTCATGGTATCGGCATGATCCTCACGGGTTTTTCCCTCACCAATTCCTTTATCTTTAAGACGGGACAGTGACGGCAAAACATCTATTGGGGGAGTTACACCCTTACGATGAAGCTCCCTGCTCAAAATTATCTGCCCTTCGGTAATATAACCTGTCAAGTCCGGAATAGGATGGGTTTTATCATCTTCCGGCATTGTCAATATGGGTATCTGGGTAATTGAACCCCTTTTCCCGCGTATTCTCCCTGCCCTTTCATACATAGTGGCCAGGTCGGTATACATATATCCGGGATAACCCCTGCGTCCCGGCACCTCCTTACGGGCTGCCGAAACCTCTCTGAGTGCCTCAGCATAATTGGTAATGTCGGTTAATATAACAAGCACATGCATATCCTCTTCATAGGCAAGATACTCTGCTGCCGTTAACGCCATACGGGGTGTGGAAATACGCTCAATAGCCGGATCGTTGGCTAAATTCATAAAGAGCACCGCACGATCAATAGCTCCGGTCCTGCGGAAATCCGAAACAAAAAAATCAGCTTCCTCAAACGTTATACCTATAGCAGCAAATACCACAGCAAATTCGCTTTCGCTTCCCAGCACCTGGGCCTGCCGAGCAATCTGGGCAGCCAGCTGGGCATGAGGCAGGCCTGCGCCCGAAAATACCGGCAGTTTTTGCCCCCGGACCAGCGTATTTAAACCATCAATGGCCGAAATACCGGTTTGTATAAACTCGGATGGATAGTCCCGTGCAGCAGGATTTAAGGGCTCGCCATTGATGTCCATCCGCTTCTTTGGGATTATGTTTGGCCCGCCGTCTATTGTTCGTCCCATCCCATCGAACACCCGTCCCAGCATATCCCTTGACACAGCCAGTTCAATGCTTCTGCCAAGGAACCTCGCTTTGCTGTCAGCAATCCTCAAACCATGAGAACCTTCAAACAGCTGTACCAGGGCTTTATCTCCATCCACCTCAAGAACCCGGCCTCTTCGAATCTCGCCATTGGCCTGTTCAATTTCTACCAGTTCATTGTATTTTGCTCCCTCAACATGCTCTACCAGCATCAGGGGGCCTACTACCTCGGTTATGGTTCTGTATTCCTTAAGCATAAACCAATCCTCCCTCTGACATCAGAGACGACATCTGCTCTCTTAGCTCTTTCATAATATCATCCAGCTGGTCCAACTGATCTTCGGGAATATATTTTGCACGGCCGATACGCTCTCGTACCGTAAGATTCGTAACCTGGCTTAATTCAGCTCCTGATTCAAGAGCCTGTTGCCCCAGGCGATGGAATTCAAGGATTAACTTCAGCATCTTAAACTGCTTATCAAGAGAAGTATAAGTATCCACATCATGGAAGGCGTTCTGGTGCAGATAGTCTTCTCTTATAGACCTGGCCGTTTCCAATATTAAACGATCCTTTACCGACAAGGCGTCCACACCAACCAGCCTTACTATCTCTTCCAGCTGGGATTCTTCCTGAAGTATCGTCATAGCTTCCTGTCTGAGCTTAACCCATTCCTCTGAAGCTTCGCTTCTGTACCATTCATCCAGCCTATCCAGGTATAACGAATAACTGGTCAGCCAGTTTATGGCAGGAAAATGCCTTCGGTATGCCAGCTGGGCATCAAGCGCCCAGAATACCTTAACAATACGCAATGTACCCTGTGTGACCGGCTCGGAAAAATCGCCTCCGGGCGGAGATACAGCGCCAATAGCCGTTATGGCGCCCTCACGGTTATCATTCCCAAAACATACTACTCTGCCGGCCCTTTCATAAAATTCAGCAAGCCGTGAACCAAGATACGCAGGATAACCTTCTTCACCCGGCATTTCTTCGAGGCGTCCTGACATTTCACGAAGAGCTTCTGCCCATCTCGATGTCGAATCGGCCATAATGGCAACGCTATAACCCATATCCCTGAAATATTCGGCAATTGTTATTCCTGTATATATGGATGCCTCACGGGCTGCAACCGGCATGTCAGACGTATTGGCAATCAGCACGGTGCGTTTCATAAGCGGCTCCCCGGTTTTAGGATCCTTAAGCTGGGGAAACTCCATAAGCACGTCGGTCATTTCATTGCCCCGTTCTCCGCAGCCTACGTATACTATAATATCAGCATCGGCCCACTTGGCCAGCTGATGCTGTACCACCGTTTTACCGCTTCCAAAGGGGCCCGGTACGGCAGCAACTCCGCCTTTTGCTACAGGGAAAAAGGTATCTATAACCCGCTGCCCCGTCATCATAGGGAAAGCCGGCGGGAGTTTTTCCCTGTATTTTCTGCCGATACGCACAGGAGTCCGCTGCATCATCGTTATATCAATAACTGTTCCATCATCAGTTTTTACCTTTGCAATTGGGTCAACAACGGTAGCCGGTCCTTCATGCACCCACTCTATGGATCCCTGTACACCAGCAGGTACCATCACACGATGTTCCACTATCGAAGTTTCCTGTACAATTCCTACTATATCACCGGTTTCCACCTTATCCCCCGGTTTCACCCCGGGAACAAATTCCCATTTCTTTTCCCGATCCAGAGAAGGTACCTCCACCCCCCTGACAATCCGGTCTCCAACCTTCTCCCGGATGAGGGTGAGAGGACGCTGGATTCCGTCAAATATGGATTCAATAAGCCCCGGCCCCAGTTCCACACTCAGGGGCTCGCCTGTTGAATATACAGGTTCACCGGGTCCAAGTCCGGAAGTCTCTTCATAAACCTGGATTGAGGCTTTATCCCCCCGCAGCTCGATTATTTCTCCAATAAGTCGCCTGTCGCTTACCCGGACCACATCAAACATCTTTGCATCTGCCATTCCCTCAGCAACAACAAGCGGCCCGGATACCTTTACGATTTTACCTTGCATAGCTTACCTACCCTCGCTCTCCAAATAATATGTCAACTCCTAAAGCCTTTTCCACACTGGTCCTGACGCCTTTGAGCCCAAGGCCCAAACTTCCGGCGTTGTTTGGAATAAGCGTTATCACCGGAAAAGGCACAGCACTGTATCTATCAATGGTCTCCTGAATATCTTTGGCAATATTCTCTGTCAAGAAAAGAACAGCATAGTTTTCCCTGGCTAACCTGTGTATAAGTCTGGCAGCCTCTTCGGGCTGTGTTACAGGAAAAACCGAAAGCCCTAATACTTTAAACCCCAGTATGGAATCCCTGTCGCCAATAACTCCCATTTTATACATAGACATCACGTAACCTCTCGCGAATTTTTTCTGCAGGCATGTTGTTGAGTTTTCCTACCATAATTATACGAATAAGCTTTATTTCATTTTCTTTACCCAGCAGATACCCTACTATAGCCTCTATCCCAAAGGGATTGTGCTTAACCGATCGCACATATTCCATCAGATAATCATCCATCATTTTTTCAAACGCTGTCAGATTCCCATTTCTCAAAAAGTCCTGGATTCCCTCGGCTGCCAGTTTACCGTAGGGAGTGTATTCCAATGTGCTTATTATATTCTCATATGCCTGTTCAATAGCATCAGCAAAATATGAGATATCCAAATCCCCGTATGGAATCAACAAATCCTTAAGGAAATCAAAGTTTTCTCCCAGCCTTTTAGCTCGCAACAGCGAACGAAGATTGATAAGATCCACCTGCTTCCTGAAGTATTGTGTGGCAAACGGATTCCTTGTTTTCCGGCAAACACTGAAAATATAATCGTACATTGCCCGATCCAAAACAGTATCTATCTTCTGAGGATCAATCTTAATGACAAACATATCCTCAATTTGCCGGACAGCATCTGCCATAAACCAGGGCATGGCCTTATGGCCTTCATCCTCAAGCCCGGCCTTTAACACCTCAATAGGGATGGCCCCCATTTCGGACAGAGCCAAATCATCGTTCTCATTGCTCAAATACATATTTTTGAGCAAAACTTTAAGGTTGTGAAAATCATATTTCAGAAAAAACAAGCTCATAATATCCGAATCCGGAGAGATTTCCCCGATAAAATCACGAACCCTCTTCATCTCCCTGATAAGTATCTCTTCATAATCATGAGGAGACCCTATCTCGGCCACCAGAGGAGCATAGCTTGTCTCAGCCAAAATCTTGAGTACATCCTCCGCAGAAGGGGCATCTGCCATTCTTTCAATTCTGTCACGGCCAAGCAGTTTTGTTTCCAAAACCCGCACCCGCGCCACCCCGTACGTATAGCTGGGCTGAGGCATTATATCATCCTTTCTATGATTAGCTGTACAACATAATGCAATTAGCCTTGTCACCAATGCCAATATTCGTAATCCTTGACAGCGTTTCCTACACTGCCGTGAAAAACATTATCAATATCAAAATCAAATTATCAGCTTATCCCAATTTCATTGACAATACCTATATTTATCAGTTCATGTATCTAAAGATAGCCCGCCAAACAGAATATCTGCCACCTGAGGCTCCATCTCGTCTCTCAATGTTTTAATAACAGCCTCAAAAGAATTATTTATTTCTATTCCCCCGGTTCTGAGGATAAAGCCTGCCCTGAACTGTCCCCTGTCAGGAGCCAATCGTAAACAGCCTTTCCTTCCCTGCTTGCTGAGAAGTTCATTCACCTGGTCCAAAAACTTTTGATCCAGCCGGTGCTCATCATATACTGAAAACACTACCTCCTCATCTCCCTCAATAGGTAGGTTAAGGAGGGCAGAAGCGATAACTTTCCGATATTCATCATCCGGCATGTTTTTAATTCTGTCAATTGTGCCGCTGAATACCGCATCCATCATCTCCTGCTTTGCAGCCAGCACTTTTTTCCTCATCTCCAGCTGGGCAACCGTCAGTATTCTTTTTTTATGTTCTCGGGCTGCTTCCAAATTTTCTTTTGTCAACTGCTTTTTCAGCCTGCCGGCTTCAGCTTCCTTGTTTTCCTTTAAGCCTTGCGCCTTATCCTGAGCTGCCTTTATTATTTCATCAGCTTCTTTTTGGGCATCTTCTAAAATTCGCTGCTTTATTTTTTCAATTCCGGTCATGGCTTTCACTCCTATACCGGAATACCGGATACTAAAAGGAAAGAAGCAAGCAGGGCCAAAACAGCATATGTTTCAACCACTACAGGAAAAGTAATGGCTTTACCGAGTTCCTCGGGACGCTTTGCAATTATACCAATGGCAGCCGAAGCCACTTTGCCCTGATAAATAGCTGAAATAAGGCCTACAATAGCAATCGGCAAAGCACTTACAAATATCAGCAGCCCGGTCCCAGGACTGACTTCCACCATTCCGCCGAAAATGTTGAGTTTGTTCATGATAATGAAGCCTATCAGCAAGCCGTAAATTCCCTGCGTTCCGGGCAAAGCCTGCAGAAGCAGAACCTGTCCGAATTTATCCGGATCTTCAGTTACAACACCCGATGCACTTTGTCCGGCAATAGCAACGCCAAATACCGAACCTAAACCGGCCAAAGCTACTGCCACCGCGGCTCCCAAAATTGCATAGATTTGTCCTAAACTAAGTCCTACTTGAGATGATGCTGCAGTTCCTAATACTGCAAACAGTTGAACTAATTCCATATCAAACAGCCTCCTCTTCTTGGTATACATCTATAAATTTTGTTTTTATACGCAGAGGTCTGAAGGCGCGTCCCCCAGACTCAAAGAACCTACCAAAAAACTCAATGTACTGTAACCTGCTGGTATGCACATATGCTCCCAGGACACTTATCAGTATGTTAAAACCATGTCCGGCCGCCAAAACAACGGCTGCAATAATCCAGCCTATCCAGGAATTAGCCGCCATAAGGCCCAGCTGGTTGATAACCGTGCCAATTACACCACCTGATAATGCCAAAGCAAACAGGCGGGAGTAGGACAGCATATCACTGAAATAGCCGGTAATGTCATATAAACTCAATAAACCCGACAACAGCTTTTTTATAATGTTTTTCTGGTGTCTCCCCTGAGTCAGCACAAGGCCGGCCGCTCCTGCCAGAGCCATATACTGTCCGACAGTCTGGGATAAGGCCGCCATAACCACCAGGCCTATTATGGTCACATACCAAAGTCCCTGATCGAATACCGCATCCCAGATTTTACCCTGCCGTATATTCATATAGGCTTTGACCCCCATTCCCGCAAAGATCTGAATAAGCCCCAGGGCAAAGCAAAATAACAGCATGGTCAGCGGTTCATTTATAGGGTCAAACCACAGGGCCGGCAAACCCAGAAGGGCTCCCGCGTTACCAAACCATCCACCAAAAATGCTTCCCCATAAAACGCAGGATATTCCCCCCAGCATTATCAGCATCACCAGCTTTTTACCTGTTCCCTTCAGCTTTAGCTTTCTTAATGCAAAATAAGATAATGCAGCTATAATTATTCCGTAGCCCGCATCCCCCATCATTATACCAAAGAATATAAAGAAAAACGGTGCCATATAGGGGTTTGGATCAATACTGCGGGGGTCCGGAGTACTATATAACTCGGTAACCACCTCAAAGGGCTGTATCAAAGGCGGGTTTTCAAGAGCCACCGGAAAACTCTCTCCCGGTTCAGGATCCTCAAGATGAATATAAATCGCATTGACAGCCCTGTTCAATTTGTCAATAAAGGTTTGAGCATCTGCGGCAGGAATCCATCCTTTGAGTGCAAATGTCCTTCCGGTCCTAAGCAGTTTCCTCGCTTCCTGCTCTTTATCCCTCAATATGGAAAGGGCATCGTAAATGACCTCCAGCTCACTCATCCGGGCTCCAAGCTCCCTTGCTTCCTCTTCTATCCTTTGCCTTTCCTCCATAATATCATTGAGCTGTTCATCACAATAATCCAGAATTTCGGCAGGAGTCCCTTCCATACTGCTAAAGCTGATACGATTAAAGCCAAATTCTTTAAGCTTACTGTCAATCTCCTGTTCCAAAACTTTATGGTATATTATAATGTAACTAATTTGCTCCCTGTCTTCACCCACTCTTTGAATAAATAGTTCTCTGTCGGAAAAATTCGTGTTGATTTCATCTTCAAAGCCAAGAGCAGATCTGCCATCTAGAGTACCTATCAACACACGGGTAAACACAGTATCGCAAATATCCTCCAATGGGAGATCCAGGCCTTTCCATGGAAGCATTTGCTGCTTTATACTTAAAACACGGGTTTCACGGGCACCAAGATCTACCAGTTCCTGTTCCAGCTTTCGGCAGGTTTGAGCTAACTGTAAAGCGCCATCAATCCTTTTAAGCATTTTTTCCAGCTCGGCAATGCTGACGCTTTGCTTGGACGCAAAGGCTCCGCGTTTTATATTGCTGTAACGCCCAATGAACTTAAGAGCAAATTCTATTTCAGATAACCGGAACTCAATCAGTTCCAGAGCTTCAGAATCACTGTACTGTTCAAAAACACCACTGGCTTCCAGCTGCCCTTGTTCATTGTTATCGCCATCTTCGCCGCTGATTTCAATAATTTCAACATTTCCCATAAGCTGAAGAGTATTGAGAATTTTCTCCCTATCAGCCTGCAGGCCAATAAGAAACACCTTTTTCATGTCAATTATGGCCACTTATATTCACAACCTTTCCTAAAACCAAGGAAATGGCTTCATCCATCCTGTCCTGAGCAAGATGTCGAATCCTTTCACATTCGTCATCTATTTTTTTGTTCAACTCTTCAATCTCTCTTTCAGCTTCTTCCTCAGCCTGCTTTATAAAGTCCTGCCTTTCCTGCTGCCCCTGCTGTGTGATACCGGATACAAGATCGTTTCCATATTGTTCCGCCTGGTTTAAGATGTCCCTGGCCTTCTCCATGGCCTGTTTCCTGATGTCCTGGGCTTGTTCCTCTATTTGTCTTATTTCATACATGGCATCCATAATCATTGATTTCTTCACCTCTTTCCAGCGGCTGTCTGCTCATTTAAAACTATTTTGTGCCGAACAATCTGTCACCGGCGTCCCCCAGACCCGGCACTATATATCCATGTTCATTCAGGCATTCGTCAACAGCAGCAGCAAAAATATCCACGTCACTGTGATCCTTTTCAACCCGGGCTATACCTTCAGGCGCGGCTATCAGGCACATAAGTTTTATATTTTTTACTCCTTTTTGCTTTATAAAACTTATGGCTGCCGAAGCCGAACCTCCGGTGGCCAGCATAGGATCGATTATAATTATTTCCCTCTCCTCAACATCATAGGGCAGTTTGCAGTAATATTCAACCGGCTCTAATGTTTCGGGGTCGCGATACAGTCCTATATGTCCAACCTTTGCGGCCGGAATCAGCTTAAGCATGCCATCAACCATTCCCAGGCCTGCTCTCAGAATGGGCACTATCCCCAGCTTTTTCCCGGATATAACCCTGGCTTTTGCCTTTGCAACCGGCGTTTCAATCTCCACTTCCTTAAGAGGCAAATCCCTGGTAACTTCATATGCCATAAGCAAAGCCAGTTCTTCTACAAGCTCTCTAAACTCTTTTGAGCCTGTCTCCTTATCCCGTATCAGAGACAGCTTGTGCTGGATTAGCGGATGATCCAAAACATGTACTTTCCCCATTATTATTTTCTCTCCTTTTTCATAGGCTTATCTAAAATGATTGAACATAATGAACAAAAATAAAAGGGATCAGCTCCCTCTCTCCGCTGTCAATGCTTTAAGTCCTTCAGGTCCTGCAATAAGGGCTTTTTGAGCCATCCCTATAAAAAGGCCCGTCTCCACAACTCCTGGAATAGATATCAGTGTATGATTTATCTTATGTATATCAGGCGCATCGGAAAAATACAAGTCCACTACAAAATTACCGTTATCGGTTACCACCGGACCATCCTTTTTCACCGCAACTCTCAATTGTGGATCTGCACCTGTCTCCTTTACCCTCTTCATTACCAATCCAAGTGCTGCCGGTATAACCTCAATTGGAACCGGAAACGAAGAAGCCAGGCGTTCAACTAACTTGGAATGATCTCCAATAAGAACAAATTCATCAGCCATAGCTGCAATAATCTTCTCAATGGTATGAGCTGCGCCACCGCCTTTAATGGCATTTAAGCTGTAATCAATCTCATCAGCCCCGTCAATGGCAAGATCCAACTTATCAATCAAAGAGGGTTCCTGTACAGGTATCCCTAATTGGGTACACATAAGCTTGGATTGATAGGAAGTCGGTACACCACAAATTGATAATCCATCTTTAACCCTTCGCCCTAATTCCTCAATAAAAAAAGCTACAGTAGAGCCGGTACCAATGCCGACAACCATGCCGCTTTTCACTAAATCGGCTGCTGCTGTACCTACCATTTTTTTGAAGCTTGCATTATCCGATGCTACTTTCATGATACAACAACTCCCTCCGCATATTCTTTAATATTATACCCCAGAACAACTTGCTATTGCAATACGAAAATGCTTCATGAGATCATAATGCGAATTTCGTAAAAAATAATCCCCGGTTTGATGTGCCAAGAATATTATTCCGCCTGCTGGTGCTTAAGGCT
>DGEI01000018.1:34370-42878 GCA_002385885.1 Firmicutes bacterium UBA3930 | reverse complement strand
ACAGGTTCTAAGCCTTTGCGCAAGGCAGGCTCCATAATATTCTTCACAACGATATTCTGTGATAAGCATAATACGCTCTTATTTCGTAAGCTTTTCAACAAGCTTTTCCAGGGCTTCTTCCAAATCAAGAGCGCATTCTTCATAAATTTCAGGCGGTTGTCCAAACGGGTCCAAAATTTGGGCTGATTCAGGCGAAATCCGTCCATCATATGCATACTCTTTTAGCACATGAACCTTATGTGCGGCTTCGGGATACATGCTGATCAGGTGCATTTTATGCCTTCCGGTCATGGTCAGTATAAGATCGGCCTTGTTTATAAGGTCAGGACCGATCCTTCTTGCCCTGTGTTGGGATAAATCTACTCCCCGCCTCTGCATTACACGGACGGCCTGCCAGGCGGCTTCATCTCCTTCAACGGCGGCCAAACCGGCCGATTGTACCTCTATATCTTCAATACCCTTCTCTTTAAGGAGTTTTTTGAATAAAGCCTGGGCCATACTGCTCCGGCAGGTATTGCCGGTACAGACAAACAGAATCGTTTTCACTTTTTTATACCTCCCTATTATTACTCTCAAGGATGCAGACATTCTTTATATTTAAGAGTTTACAGCTCCTATAAGTCATATCCTTCTTTCGGGGCTCCATTACATCTTGAGGTTTTCACTCTCCAGGCACGTCATACGTCAATCACATTAAAGCCTGCCGCCCTTATCATACGGTTCATTATAGCCAGCCCCTCGTTACTGGTGTCCACCCATTCGGCCAGAACAATGTCCACGCCTTTGGCATCAAATTCTCTCAAAACCGAGAACAAGTTGGAAGCCATAACAGCCGGCCGGGTACGCTCGCCCAACACCAGCACCTCCCCTTTGTGATAGCTCTCCCTGGTTTCCTGGGTAGCAAGGACTCCGACTTTCATACCGCTGGCTGAGTATTCTTTGACAAGTTCATTAATCTTCTTTACAATGCTGTCCAGCCGCCCTCTTACTATCAACACCTGCGCCCTGGGTGCATAATGTACGTACTTCATTCCCGGAGATCTTGCCTTTTGTCCGTTGGCAACAGGCTTCAAAACACTTAAGTCCACCCTGACTTCTCCCAGTATCCCTTCCAGCATCTCAAGGGTTACCCCGCCCGGTCTTAAAATAACCGGGATATCAGATGTCATGTCCAGAACCGTAGACTCCAGTCCCACGCGGCATTTTCCACCATCGAGTATAAGAGGAATTATTCCGTCCATATCTTCCAGTACATGCCGGGCTGTAGTAGGGCTTATATGCCCGGAACGGTTTGCGCTGGGCGCTGCAATAGGAAGCCCGCTGTAGTCAATCAGCCTGAGAGCAACCGGATGATTTGGCATCCTTATAGCCACTGTATTCAGACCTGCCGTTACTTCTGAGGGAATTACAGAAGACTTCTTAAACACTATGGTAAGGGGGCCCGGCCAGAAAGTTTCCATCAACGCCCTGGCCTTCGGGGGAAGTTCTTTGACCAGCTTGTCCACATCCTGGGTTTTTGAAACATGTACTATTAGCGGATTATCTCCCGGACGCCCTTTTGCCCTAAAAATTTTTTCAACAGCCCGGGGATCGAGAGCATTGGCACCCAGGCCGTACACAGTTTCGGTAGGAAAAGCCACTACTTCTCCCGATTTTATGAGCTCAGATGCCTCTAAAATGGAATTTTCGTCCTGTTGTAAATCAACTATCTTCAGTACCCTGGTTTTCAACTGTAAATTTCCCCTTCCACGCTGCTCCTAAATAAGAGATGTTACAAATATTCCTGCTATCACACCAAGTATAAAACCCAGCCCGGGAAGCTTTCCCCTGTATAGTTCCCTGGCGCCCGGTATCAGCTCAATACAGGTTATGTACAGCATTGCGCCTCCTGCAAATCCAAGGCATACACCGATAAAAAAAGGGGATATGCCGCCAAGTAGATACCCTGCCAAAGCGCCAATTCCGGTTGGGATTCCGGCAGCAGCAGCAGCCAACAATACCTTAAATTTCCCCATACCGCCTATCATCAAAGGGGCGGCCATGGCTATTCCTTCCGGAATATCATGTAAAGCTATGACCAGGCTCAACCCAATCCCGTAGGATTCCATGGCTGAAAAACCCGAACCAATAGCCAGCCCTTCCGGGAAGTTATGCAGCGCAATACCTATCCCCAAAAGAATACCGGCTTTTGTATATTGGCTCAAGGGCGTTCCAACGCTTTTTTCACGGCTTATACGCTGCTGCCGTGCAGCAATAATTCTATCGCATGCTACAATCACAAACACACCCAGCACTACCCCTGTTATACCTGATGTTAATCCCCCTATTTCATAAGCCTCGGGCAGTAGATCAAAGCATACCACCGCTATCATAATACCTGCAGAAAAATTGAGCAGGGCACTCAAAAAGCGCCTGCTGGGATTCTTCAATATAAACCCTATGGCACCACCCAGGCCGGTTCCAATAATTCCGGCTGCAGTTCCTATCATGGATGTATATAATAACCGATTCAATATAAATCATCCTAAATCTACTTGATTTTTATAACATTCTATTCAAATCTATATTTGTGTATTCTTCAGCCTTTCAGCCTGATCGCTGGTAATAAGCTCATTTACAAGTTCATCGATTTCTCCGTCCAGAAAACCTTCAATATTGTATATTGTCACCCCAATCCGGTGGTCTGTAACTCGTCCCTGAGGAAAATTGTATGTTCGAATCCGTTCGCTTCTGTCTCCTGTTCCCACCTGGATCTTCCTTGCCAGTGCATATTCCTGCTCCTGTTCCCTCTGGGCAGCATCCAACAGCCTGGCTTTTAATACCCTCATCGCCTTTTCCTTGTTCTTCAGCTGGGATTTTTCATCCTGGCAAGTAACGACAATACCGGTAGGCAGATGAGTAATACGGACAGCCGAATCTGTGGTGTTGACGCTTTGCCCGCCGTGTCCTGATGACCTGAACACATCAATTCTAAGATCATTAGGATTTATATCGACTTCCACATCCTCGGCTTCCGGAAGCACGGCCACCGTTGCCGTGGATGTATGAATTCTTCCGCCCGATTCGGTTGTAGGAATCCGCTGTACCCTATGGACCCCGCTTTCATATTTCAAACGGCTGTATGCACCTTTTCCTTCTATTACAAATATAAGCTCTTTTACACCACCCATATCGGTATAGTTAGCGCTCATAATCTCCATCTTCCACCCTTTGCGCTCTGCATAGCGGGAGTACATCCTGAAAAGATCAGCGCCAAACAGAGCGGCTTCTTCTCCCCCTGCGCCTGCCCGTATTTCCACGACAACGTTTTTCTCATCATTAGGATCTTTGGGTATAAGCAATATTCTAAGCTTCTCTATAACTTCTTCATGCTGCTGATTAAGCTGGGCCAGTTCATCCTCCAGCATTTCGCGAAACTCGTCATCCAGCTTTTCATTCAGCATCTCTTTTGCAACCTCAATATCCTGCTCTATTTTTTTGTATTCCCTGTATTTTATAACAATATCCTCCAGGTCAGCATGTTCCTTTATCATCTGTCTCCACTCGTTCTGCCGGGCTATTACATCGGGATCAGCAATTGCCCTGCTGAGATCCTCGTATTTTTTTTCGATAAACTCCAATTTATCCAGCATAAAACTTCTCCTTTGAACAAAAGCTTATTATTTCCAATAATTAATCATTTTGCTGCCAGCATTATTGTACAGCTTTTTTCGGTTCATCACAAGCAAACAGTCCTAAACGCCAATATACTGTACTCTATTTTCAAACAGCAAATCCGTTTTACAACCAACGCCCATCAGTTGAAGGAATATATATGGCATAAACCACACGCTCAATTCCCGCCAGATCCTTAGCCGCTCCAATATTTTGGTAGCATCCGGCGCTTTTGAAAATGGACTTAACCGCTTCAGATTGGCCGTAGCCCACCTCAACAGCCAGCAATCCCCCCGGTTTCAGCCAATCAGTACAGCCTTGAGCCAACCTGTCATAAAACCAAAGTCCGTCATTCCCTCCATCCAAAGCAAGCCTTGGCTCATAATCCCTCACCTGGGGCTCAAGCATTTCGATATCGCCTGAAGGTATATAAGGCGGATTGGACACCACCGCATCAAAAGACCGTATACCAGGGCAGCAGGATAACGGCGAAAACATGTCGCCCTCAAGGAAGGTTATACGTTCCTGTACTCCATGAAGCCTGGCATTATATCTGGCCACTTCCAGCGCCCCAGGAGAAATATCGGCAGCCGTAACATACGCGCCGGGTATAAAAACAGCTAAACTTACAGCTATGGCACCGCTGCCCGTGCCTAAATCCAGTATATGCAAATCACTGTTTTGCCCTGAAGTCCATTCAATCACGTACTCGACCAGAACCTCGGTATCGGCCCTGGGAATTAAAACCCTTTGGTCCACATAAAAGTCAAGGCCCATGAACTCCCTGCGGCTTATGATGTACTGTATGGGATATCCTGAAGACCTCTTCTCAACCAATATAAAATACTGTTGTGTTTGTGTATTATCCAGCTCCCTGTCAGCAGCAAGATAAAGATCATGTCTCTGACATTTTAGTACGTGTGCCATCAGCATTTCAGCTTCCAGCCTGGGGACAGGAATGTTTTTATCCTTAAGAACCCAGGTTCCCTT
This sequence comes from Firmicutes bacterium UBA3930, assembly GCA_002385885.1. Classification (GTDB taxonomy): domain Bacteria; phylum Bacillota; class Clostridia; order Caldicoprobacterales; family Caldicoprobacteraceae; genus DTU074. The sequence continues at coordinate 38,234 of DGEI01000018.1, read as the reverse complement.
CTTCAACGCTTCCATCACATTCATCCCCATGATTTACCTCCCTGGCAATACCTGCAGCTTCAACAAAAGCCCGTATAGCTACCTCCAGCTGGTCGTCGTCAGGTTCCCTGGTCGTCAGTCTCTGCAGCATAAGACCGGGAAACATCACAAATCTTACCCCCGGCCAGTCAGTTGTACCAGCCCATCTTATTATTTCATAGGACAGCCCGGCAACAAAGGGCAGCAGCAGAGTCTTCATAACTATTCTGAAAAACATGTTATTCCAACTTAGTGCAGAGAATACCACAATGCCCACAACCATGACCACCAACAAAAACGCTGTACCGCATCTGGGATGAAGCGTACTGTATTTCCTGGCATTTGACACGGTCAATTCCTCACCATGCTCATAACAGTGAATGGTTTTGTGTTCTGCGCCATGATATTCGAAAACCCGCTGAATGTCCTCAATTCTTGTCACCAGTATGATATAGCATAAAAGTATTCCCAGCCTTACAGCTCCTTCTGCCAATCCCAGCACAAGCCGGTGTGTTATCCACGTCTTCAACAGCCCCGTCAGTAGTGCAGGTATTACAACAAAGAACAGCACAGCCATTCCCAACGCCAGTATCAGTGCAAAAAATATCATTACATCTTCAGCTTTTTTGCCTGTTTTATCAGCAACAAATTTTTCAAACCTTGAAGGTTTATATTCTTCTAAAGCAGACTGATCTCCGGACATCTCTGCCGAATCCATAAGAGACTTAACGCCAACAATCAGGGTTTCAAAAAAAGTTACTATCCCCCTCACAACCGGCCATTTTAATATGGGGTATCTATCCTTAATGGAACCGAGTTCCCGGGTGTCCACAACGATTTCACCGTCGGAACGTCTGACAGCAATTGCCATACGGGACGGCGCCCGCATCATTACACCCTCTATTACCGCCTGCCCTCCTATATTACACTTCTTCATTGTTTTCACCTTTTCACCCCTTACGGTAAATAAAAATGCAGACCAGGGCACAACCCCAATCTGCATATTCTACGTGGAATTTATACCTGGTCGCTTTCCATGCCGTATCTTTTCTTAAACCGTTCCACTCGTCCACCGGTATCCACTAGCTTTTGTCTCCCGGTAAAGAAAGGATGACATTTTGAACATATCTCAATCCGAATCTCCTTCTTGGTAGAACCGGTCTCAAAAGTTTCTCCACACGCACACCTTACTACAGCTTTTCCGTACTCAGGATGTATGCCTTTCTTCATTATCGTCACCTCTTCCGTTGAATATTACACATCTATTATAAATTACAACTACTATAGTATAGCATAGTACTTATAAAAATATCAATACAATTTTTCCAAACAAAAACCCGGCTTTTCAGACCTTCCATTGCGGTAAAATCCTGGCTTTCTGCAAGGCCCTTAAAATGGCTACAATAATCGGGCCCAGGAATAATCCTATAATGCCAAAGATTTGCATACCCACATATATGGATATAAGCGTAACCAACGGGTGTAACCCCAAATTCTGGCCCATTATCTTTGGTTCAAGAGATTGGCGGACTACCATTATGACTATATACAATCCGATAAACCCAATTGCCCTGGGGACATTTCCAATCACCAGGTTAAAAGCTGCAGCAGGAATCAGGACTGTACCTGTACCCAATATGGGCAGCGCATCCACAAAAGCCGTCAATAACGCAAAAGAAAAAGCATATTTCACGCCTATAAGGCTGTATCCTATCAACAGCTCGATAAAGGTAACTGAAATGAGAATAAACTGTGCTTTAATAAAGCCTAACAAAGCTGCCAGCAAATCCTCTTTAATAGAACGGATTTTAATTCTCCAGTCTTCAGGTATCTGCTTGTATACAAAGCCGGAAACCTTTTCTCTGTCCCTGCTCATAAAAAATGAAGCCACCAGGGAAATTATTATAAACAGAAAAAACTGGGGAAGAAATCTTGCAATACCCATTATATAATTCAACAGGCGTTGTAAGTAAGAAGCAATATTTCCCACGAAAGACCCAAGGGCATCCCTGATGCTCTGTTCAATGTCAGGAGGCAAATCCAGAAAAAAGTCCTGGGTCTTTGCAAAAATTATCTCTATATACTGCATAACCTTCTGAGCGCTGGGAAATTCCCTGGCCAGTCTCCATATTTCGTTAACTATATTGGAAAAGATAAGTGTTAATCCCCCGCCAATGATCAGAATAAACGCTGCAAGCATGATGGCTACAGCCACACCCCGGGGCAGTCTGGCTTTTTTTGAAACATAGCGTACCGGCCGTTCAATCATGAAAGTAATAAGCAGAGCCACCACAAAGGGAGCCACATACGGCACAACTTTTATTAATACCAGCAGAATTATGGAGAGAATTAACAATATCCAAAGCGTAGTCTTTAAGTACCTTTTATGTTTTGGATTTAGTTGTATCATATACCCTTACCCCGTTATACTAAATACTCGATGGTTCATCGGTAGCCGTAATAGGTGTCATTATCCCGGTCGCTTAAATAACCTTCCTTTTCCATCCTTTCAAAGTGATCCATCATCAAATCAATGAATTCATCATTGGAATTGGTTCGCATCAGGTCGTTTATTATAATTTCAACTACCCTGTCGGGACGGCCTTCGCTTAAGTTCTTACGTATAGACCAGACTCCCTCAAGCTCCTTCTGAGTGAGCAGCAGCTCTTCCCTTCTGGTTCCTGAACGGAAAATATCAACAGCAGGAAAGATCCTCTTCTCAGACAACTTCCTGTCCAGGTGTATTTCCATATTGCCGGTACCCTTAAACTCCTCATAGATAACCTCGTCCATGCGGCTGCCCGTATCAATCAATGCTGTAGCAATAATGGTAAGGCTGCCTCCTTCTTCAATGTTCCTCGCTGCGCCGAAAAACCTTTTTGGCCTGTGAAGAGCCGCTGAATCAATACCTCCTGATAATGTCCTGCCGGTTGGAGGTACGGTAACATTGTATGCGCGGGCTAAGCGGGTTATACTATCCAAAAGTATCACTACATCCCGTCCATGTTCAACCAGTCTTTGGGCACGCTCCAAAACCATTTCAGCTACCTTGGTATGGTGCTCCGGCAGTTCGTCAAATGTGGAATATACAACATCGCCTTTTATAGACCTTTGCATATCGGTTACTTCTTCAGGACGTTCATCAATAAGCAGTACTATCAGGTATATATCGGGGTGATTCAGTACAATACTGTTGGCAATTTTCTTAAGCAATGTAGTTTTACCTGCCTTTGGCGGAGAGACAATCAAACCTCTTTGACCTTTTCCTATAGGCGATATAAGGTCAATTAAACGTGTAGCCAACTCTTTGGGATTTTTGGGATTTTCCAGGGTTATGCGCTGATCCGGATATATAGGTGTAAGTTCATCAAAAGGTTTTCTTTGATTGGCTTTTTCAGGATCCTCATCATTTACCGCTGTTACATAGAGTAAGGCCTGAAATTTCTCCCCTTCTTTGGCGGGGCGGGTTTTTCCTTCTACAAGATCCCCGGTTTTTAGATTGAACCTGCGGATCTGTGACTGGGAGACATATACATCCCTGCTTCCGGACATATAGTTGTCGGAACGCAAAAATCCGTATCCGTCCGGCAATACCTCCAGGACGCCTTTTGCATCTCCACACTCACCGGTATTTAACAATATTGGCACAGCAGGATTTGACGTATTATAATATTTCCGGGCATAAGCAACCTGTCTTTCATAATCCTCTTTGTCGCTGTCCAGCCCATCAACATTCTTGCGTCTGTCTTCCCTGACGCTCTCGTCCTCTGTTTCATCCTGAAGCCCAACGCCTTCCTCATCGTATAATTCAGGGCTTTCCGGCTTCTTATCCCCGGTCTCCTCCTT
>DGEI01000018.1:414-34150 GCA_002385885.1 Firmicutes bacterium UBA3930 | reverse complement strand
TCTCCTCCTTTGACTGGGTGTCGTCCGGCAGATCCTGCTGCACGGATTTCTGCTCAATCTCCTGTAATTGCTCCGGCGCTTTGCCCTTTGCTTCCTCCTGCTGCCCGGCCTGAACGTCTTTCTTCCTTGGACGCCCTCTTCTGGCCGGTTTGCGCTCCTGTTCAACGGGCTGGCCGGGCTGAGCCGTCTCCTGCTCCCTGTCATGGGCCTGCACTTCTTCCTGCTGCAGGCCTTCTTGTTTGCGTTTCTTTTCAAGCCATTCCCTTTGCTGCATCTCAGCCATTTCTTTCAATTTCTCCTGTATCAGCTGAATAAGCTCGGCTTTTTTATACCGGGTAACGCTTTTTATTCCTATTTCCTTAGCAAACTCTCTCAATTCAAGAATTGTATTATTCTCCAGTTTATTTAAATCCAAAGTCATTTCCTCGCTTTCTATCTTTAATTCTCTACACTCAACATTTGAAAACCTTTGTTTTGAAAAACAGCCTTATATATCATATAAAACTGAGCTTATTTATGCCATTAAACAATTATAGAAATTACAATTGGCACAGGGACATTACAGTAGAAATTTGATGGAAATATGTTTCTTCTACATATTATTGCCAGCTTACCATCTTTCATACTTATTTATCAACCATGCAGAAACAAATGAATACAATATTTTCCGCAATTACAAGAAATTATATGCATAAACAAAGCTCAAACAGTTTTATTACGTCCTACGCCTGACTCCCAAACAAAACTATGGGTGATTTTTATTTTATTGACCTCAATGGAACGCTAATTCAAATTTACAAAAGCAAAATGAATAATTTTTCAGCTTTTGTATCCAAACGATCTTCCCCAAAAAGTGAGAAAGCAGATTTGATAGGCATCCAAGGGTACCCATATTATATGGTATTGTGTGTAGGTTCATCAATATATTACTTCAAATCATATCTTGAGTCAACATTAAAATTCACAAAAAACCCTACTCAAAATTGGTAGGGTTGAATAAAAAAGATGTATTTATATAAATAAGCCTAATCGTCTTTTCGCTTTCGTTTGGCATACTCATCAGCAGCGCCGATAAAATCCCTAAACAAGGGATGAGGCCTGTTAGGTCTTGATTTAAACTCGGGGTGAAACTGAACTCCGACAAACCAGGGATGTCCTGTCAGCTCTACCGATTCCACCAGCCTCATATCCGGCGAAGTTCCGGATATAACCAGGCCGTGGGAAGTAAATGCATCCATAAAAACGTTATTATACTCGTACCTGTGACGGTGTCTTTCGTACACTGTTTCCTGGCCATAGGCCTTTCTGATTAATGTGTTTTCGCGGGTCTTGCAGGGATAAACACCCAGCCTCATTGTTCCTCCCTTTTTCTCTATATTCTTCTGGCCGTTCAACAGATCAATCACGGGATAAGGAGTGTGTGGATTGAATTCAGTACTATGCGCGTTTTCCAGGCCAATGACATTACGTGCAAACTCAACAACGGCAAGCTGCATTCCAAGACATATACCGAAATATGGAATTCCTTTTTCCCTTGCATAGCGGATAGCACATATCTTGCCGTCAATTCCCCGTTCGCCAAATCCGCCCGGAACCAGGATGCCGTCCACATCTGATAAAAATGAATCAATATTACTCATGCACAACTGTTCTGACTGAATCCATTTAACCTCAACTTCCACTCCATGAGGCAACCCGCCGTGATAGAGGGCTTCAACTACACTGATATAGGCATCATGAAGCTCCACATATTTGCCAACCAGGGCTATTTTAACCTTCTTTTTAAGGCTTTTCATGTGTTCCACCATCTGGTACCATTCGTCCATGTCCGCCTGTTCACAGTTTAACTTCAATTTCTCTATTACCAGATCATCCAGCCCTTCATTCTTTAGCATCATAGGCACTTCATACAGATTATCAGCATCTAAGTTCTGTACCACCTGCCTGGCTTCCACGTTACAGAACAGCCCTATTTTCTCTTTTATCTCACAGTTCAGAGGTTTTTGGGTCCGGCATACAATTACATCAGGTTGGATACCTATGCTGCGCAGCTCTTTAACACTATGCTGGGTCGGCTTAGTTTTAATTTCACCTGTTTTGCTTAAATACGGCACCAGCGTAACGTGTATATACATACAGCTGTCCGGCGGTACCTCCCATTTGATCTGACGAATGGCCTCCAAAAAAGGCAGGCTCTCTATATCACCGACAGTCCCTCCAATTTCGGTAATAACCACTTCTACATCAGTATCCTCGGCTACCTGGAATATCCTGTTTTTTATCTCATTTGTAATATGAGGAATTACCTGGACGGTACCCCCGAGGTAATCGCCCCGCCGCTCCTTATTTATAACCGACCAGTATATTTTGCCTGTGGTTATATTATTGTTTTTATTCAAATTTACATCTATAAACCGCTCATAGTGACCCAAATCCAGGTCAGTTTCGGCTCCATCTTCGGTGACAAAAACCTCCCCATGCTGATACGGACTCATAGTGCCGGGATCAACATTAATATAGGGGTCGAACTTCTGGATAGAAACCTTCAACCCCCTGCTTTTTAACAACCTGCCCAAAGACGCAGCGGTAATCCCTTTTCCAAGAGAAGACACTACACCTCCGGTGATAAAAATAAATTTAGCCACCTTATCCCCCTCCGAACATTTTTCAACATAATTCTACAATCATCAATTTTATACATTACATCATCATGTTGTCAAGGACTATTTGAGATATACGGGCTTTTGCAGAATACTATTCCGCTCACTGGTGTTCAAGGCTGAGAGCGTTTATCGCTCGTTCCAGGCTTCCGTCATAAACCGCATATGCTGCAAGGTTCACTTTTTATAGTCCAATACTATAATCCTGGTACCTTTGCCTTGAATGACCTGTTCTGTAACTTCCAATGTGTTGGTGTTCATTTTAGTGCCTTCTCCCATAATCTGCAAGAATTTATCCGCGCCATCGATGGGGAAATTAATTCTGTCAGTTTTAAAGTGCATAGGAATTACTACGGACGGGCTTATCTTTCCAACAATCTCTGCTGCCGCATCAGCGTCAACGGTATATGTACCGCCTACCGGAATAAGAAGTACATCCACACGCCCAATCTCATCAACCTGCTCCCGGGTGAGAGAATGCCCCAGATCTCCGCAATGGCAAACCCTTATTCCATCCATTTCAATAATATAAATTATATTGAAACCTCTCTTTCTGCCACCCTCGTCATCATGAAAACTCCTGACCCCCTTAATGCGAATATTATTCACATGAAAGTCTCCTGCTTCACTGATAATTTCAGGTGTTCCCTTCACAGCTTCTATAAAGTTGTGATCATAATGCTGGTGGCTTACGGTAACAATGTCCGCCTTTTCACCGGGAAGATCATAACCCACGTTTTCGTCAAAAGGATCTGTAATAACAGAAACACCAGAATCAGACAACAGTTTAAAACAGGCATGTCCAAACCAGGTTATCCTCATATTCACATCCTCCTTTTTTAAATTTTATTTTAATAATTCTCAATGTCCACCTTCTCAGGATATTCTATATCCTTATTCAGAAAACTGCTTCCTATTTGTTTAAACCGTTGGCTAAAATCGCTTAAATAGTATAGATACCGGCCAGCGTCTTCATCCTCCCGCAGCATATCCCTATGAGCCAGCATCTCCTTTACCTGTCTGGCTGTATCCGCGCCTGGATTAACCAGGGTTACCTCCGGTCCCATAATTTTTGAAATTGTATTTATCAATAATGGGTAATGAGTGCAGCCCAGTATAATAGTATCGGCACCCCATAATTTTAAATCTTTCAAATATTCTTCAGCAGTCAGATATGCGATCTCTGTGTCACTCCAGCCTTCTTCCACTATGGGGACAAATAATCGGCAGGCTACACTGAGTGTCTCTATGCCTGGGTTCAGCTGATTTATAATTCTTGGATAAGCGCCGCTTGCTATGGTAGCTTGCGTCCCGATAATACCAATCTTATTATTCCGTGTAATTCTGACGGCGGCTTCAGCCCCCGGCTCTATAACTCCGATTACAGGTATATCAAAAGTCTCTTTAACGGCTTGCAAAGCCATCGAACTTGCAGTACCGCATGCAATTACCACTGCCTTTATATTTTTGCTTAATAGAAAACGGATACACTGTATTGAGTATTTTATGATTGCCTCCCTGGAACGGGTCCCATAAGGCAGTCTTGCCGTATCGCCAAAATAAACAATATTTTCGTTAGGAAGCTGTGCCATCAGTTCCTTTAATACCGTAAGCCCGCCCAAACCAGAATCAAAAACCCCTATTGGTCTGTCATCCATACTATAAAAACTCCCTTCAACCGCAATGCTTCTCTTTAAACCTGTCAAACGCCAGCTGAATAAGACGATCTATCAGGTCAGAATAGGATACACCGGCAGCCTCCCATAGTTTAGGATACATACTTATTTTAGTAAATCCCGGTATGGTATTGACTTCATTGATAAACACCATTTGGGTATCTCTTTCAACAAAGAAATCAATCCTGGCCATTCCGCTGCAATCAAGCGCTTTATAAGCCTTGACTGCCAGCCGGCGTATTTCCTCCGCCTTTTCTTCAGGAAGTTCAGCCGGAATAATAAGTGCCGATTTTCCGTCATCGAAATATTTTGCGTTATAGTCATAGAATTCATTGCATGGAATAATTTCACCCACTATGGAAGCTCGGGGAAAATTGTTTCCCATTACAGAACATTCGATTTCCCTGCCGTTGATAAAAGCTTCAACCAAAATCTTTCTGTCATATTTACCGGCATAATTTAAGCCGTCAAGTAACTGGTTTCTGTTACAGGCTTTTGTAATTCCAACGCTGGATCCCATATTTGCCGGTTTGATAAAACACGGATATCCCAGGGAGGATTCGATATCATCCAGCACCTGCCGCGGATTTGACTCAAATTCGTACCTATATACAACACGGTAATCGCCCTGAGGCAATCCATGACTGGCAAAAACCGCTTTTGCCATTACTTTATCCATAGCCACCGAGGAAGCCACAACATCGCAACCAACATATGGAATATTTGCCAACTCCAGCAATCCCTGGATAGTTCCGTCCTCTGCATGGGGACCATGCATTACCGGAAACACCACATCAACCGGATAAATCTCTGAAGGATGCTCTATAAGAAAAAAACCTTGGAAGGAAGGATCTCCTGGAAACACAATCGGCTTTGAATTCCTCTCCCATTCTCCTTTTTGTATATCCTCAACATTTCCCTCAAATAAATACCACTTTCCTGATTTGGTTATTCCTATATAATAAACATCATATTTTTGGGGACTTATATTCTTGGCTATTGACGTGCATGACATCAGAGAAACCTCATGTTCTCCCGATTGCCCGCCGAATAGAAGAGCAAGCTTTATTTTCTCAGGCATTCGGTTATCCTCCTTATTAACCCTGTAAACTATAGATATATTCTACTATGCAAACAGTCATAATTCAACGATCCAAAAATATTTTATTTAGTTTTCCAGGTATGGTTAAAATCATTAAAACCTGTTGTATAAATACTTATATACTCTCCAAAGTAAAGCGAAGCGGAGGCTCAGGCCTCCGCTTCGATGGTATTATCCGGCTATTTTACCTTATTGATACTCCTTTCGGCTATTTCGATTGCTTTAGCTACCATATTGCCGCAATCCCGGGAAGTGACATCGCCCCACCCTCGATTTTTAACCACATCGTATACACCTAACTCCCTGGCAATTTCTTCCTTTAGCTTGTCGGACATAATTCCGCGGTTTCTAGCCATACAAATACCTCCTTTGCCGGAAGATATCTTATATATTCCGGCAAATATATTATTCCCCTGAAAAAAACTCAATATGCTGTAAAAAAGCTGGTCATAATACCGCTAAATTGCCAGGGAACCGTTTTCATCAGTTATTATCTTTAATATATTTACTTCTTTTCCATTATTTGCATCTAAATATACAATAAAATTGTCTCCGCCGTATTCTCCTTTGAACTCGTAACACAGTTTTTCTGCTCCTGATTCGGTTGGAATAACAGCCATTGCTTCAGAATTAACCTTCAGCCTGGGATTCACCAGCTTCCGGGCTTCTGATAATGATAATCCGGGCTTCTCTATATTCCGTTTTTTATGAGCAATATGATAGTTACGGGCATCAAAGCCAATTATATCTCCATCTTCCAGCGAAACCTTTACTTTTATCATATCCGGATATATGATGACATCATCCTGCTTATATACATAGTTTATGACCAGCGTACCAGCAAAACGCTGGCTGTAAGTAGGTATCATAGAATTATATCCCTTGTCAGCAAGAAACTTCTCAGCGTTTTTTTGAGCCTCATCAAGGGATATCCTGGCAGCCTTTACCGCTTCATCGGATATCATATTTACCACCTTGCCGCCCTTTTTACTGACCGAGACAAATATAGAACCCTGTCCGTCTTTTGTGCGTATGTAAACACCCCATGTTTCAATATCGGCTGTAGTCTGAGGCCCGTCGTTGATTTCAGCCACCCTGTCCTTTCCCACAAATGAAGCAGCTATGTCCCGGGCTTGTTTCTGATCAATGGTTTCACCTTTTATGCGAATATCCCGTCTTTGCTGGAGGGTTTCTGAAAAAGGGCCGTCATATATAAGGGTCGGATAGTCAATACCCGTTTTTTCGATTTTTGTAAATTGTTTTTCAATGATATTCCCGGAATCCTCGTTGAGTTCAGCCTTGACTTTGGCCTGACGAATTTCTCCCCATTTTACGCCGCCTGAATTGATACTGTCCACCAACACCTTGAGCTCCCGGTTTAAACGCGCACAATTATTGTATAACTCTCCTATATTATTCATTTCTTGCACGGAAAGCATTTGGGCCTGTCCGGTTTTCTTTGTTAAGTAATAGCAGTAATCTGCCAGCTGGTTCATGAACTTTGATGTCCTTATCAATGACAAATGGCCTAAAGGCAGCTGTCCTAAGTTGATCTGGGCAGCATCAGCCTGCCTCCATACATCTGAAAGTATAATCATGCTCTGTCCCTGGTCCCCGCTGACCATTAGCTTGGAGAGTTTGGTTTCTATATCACCAACCTGCCCCACCAGTTCATAAAATGACTTTTGATACAGGTTTTCCATATAGTTGCTGTATTCCATGTTCTGTTGATATTGGTTGTATCCCCATAAACCCACAATCACAAGAACTGCAGCTAAAACTACAGGAAGTAACCATCTGACAACCATATACTTTCCTCCCATTCATTTGTAGTATCCCTATTTTGCAAACCTGTGCCTCCCTATGACGATATGAACCGGGCGTGACCATATCCAGCCGCTGGTAGCCTTGGCCGGATTGTAGTAATAAATGGCGCCATAAGTTGGATCCCATCCATTTAAAGCATCCCTGGCAGCCCGCAGTGCCTCTTCATCAGGTGCAAGGTTTATCTGGCCGTCTGCTACAGCAGTAAAAGCTCCCGGCTGATAAATTACCCCTGCTATAGTGTTGGGAAAAGAAGGGTTTTTAACCCGGTTTAATATAACAGCCGCCACCGCAACCTTGCCGATATATGGTTCTCCCCTGGCCTCAGCATGCACAGCCCTTGCCAGGAGATATACATCACCACCGCTGGCAGTGCCTCCTCCTCTCGACGGCTGGTAGTCAGAAGCCGGGCCGGTACCAGTCAAAGTAATGCCCATGGCTGCCGCTGTCTGCGGACCTACGACTCCGTCCACCTTTAAACCATTCTTTCTTTGAAAAAGTTTTACCGCCTCAAACGTTTTGGCCCCATATACCCCGTCAACTGCACCATCATAATAACCCCACTGCTTCAGTTTGCTTTGTACCTCCGAGACCTTATTTCCTGTGGAACCCCAGTATAGTATTGTTTCTTTGGTTCCACTGCCTTCAATCCAGTAATCCGCCAGCATTATCCCGCAAATAAAAAGGGTTAACACAACGGCTATAACAGAAGGCATACTTTTATGCTTCATATAATCTCCCTTTCTAGCATATGGCTTCTGTTATATTTTTTGTTAACCCAAAATTGTTTATACCCGTCAAATTATGTAAAATTATTCCCTGGTTGTAATCAATGCTGATTATTATAATCGAAATATCTTTGCTTTATACGGAAGAAATGCCTTTTGATCTGTCCCGCATGTTTCACGGCAGAATACTTTGCTGATATCCTTCCCCGGGACATTCTGCTTCGGATTAGCAAAAAAGGATGCTTGCCGCACCCTGATTGCTTCCTGCTCTACGTGATGTTCAAAAACGATAGTATACTTTCAACTTTTTCCCTTGATCCCTTCCACCACTCAAGAATCTTCCATCTATACTCCACCCGTTCCCGCTGCTGAATTGTTTCATCCCCAGTCTGAGAGCCGCAGCCCTCATCACAACCCAACAATCCGCTGTGCTGTCCGGTTTGCACCTGCTGCTGCCGGTGTCGATTTGCTTCTGTGTCATGTTCTCCCGGTTGGGGCTTGTGAGCAATTCCGTGGCTTATATCAACAAAACACAGCGGCGGGAACATAACGCACCACCAGTTAGCTCCTTTTCCCTGCCCTATAACCACCTTTAAGGCATCATATTCCCCTGCAGGAAGGACCAGATCTCCGTATGCCTTTGTCGGAAACTGGAACCGCCCAAACTTCACCTCTACGGGATAGGAGCTGCCGCTGCTTTTTATCTCCTGAAGGGCTGCGTTCTTTATCTCCCTGAGATTTTCAGCGATCCTCTTTCTTCCCTGGTTTATTGACTCAATACCGCTTAATTCCGAGGTGAAATCTTCCAGCAGCCTGTCCCTTACTCTTAACTTCAGCTCCTGATCCGCAGGTGAATCACTGTTAGCTATAACATGAAACCTGATGAATTCCTGTTCAGGTTGGTGAAACTGCATTCCTGTTATAATGAGAAAAAGAATAAATAAAACAGAAGTTAAATACAAAAAATATCTTGTGTATTTCATTTGTCAATACCCCCAAATAGCATTATTGGCCGGATATTTAGCGTACTATTAGAAGTATTGACAATTTTTCATTTTTTAGTCACTGAAAGATATTTTTCCACCATTTCAATATCGCTGGGTTTATCCACATCGTTAGCCAGCTGTGGAAAAGGAGATATGACAGCCACTGCCTTTATATTCAAAAGCTCCGAAAAACGCTGTTCTATATATGATATCGACAATCTCCCCAACATTAACATGGTTAACAGATCTATTCCCAGCAGCCCTGCCGTCTTCCATGGAGCCTTCCGGTATTCTATCAGTTTAATGGCAAAATCCCGGCAGGAGTCTATAACCCGCGGATTTATATAGAACATATTGCCTCCTGTAAATGAGCCTTCCTTAAGCTTTACGTATGTCCTCTTGAAACCCGGAAACATACTTTGATTTGTTTTTTTTGCCACAATAGGATAACACAGATCAGCATCCTTATCAGCGCATCGGTCTATAAAATCATCGATCACCCGGCCGGTGATCATCGGTATGTCCGAAGAAACAATAATCACGTTCGCATCTTCCTTAAATGGCTGCATTGCAGCATCCACATTTTCGAAAAAAGAACCCTGTTCTTCAAAATAATAATCCAGTTTTTGCCCAAGATGTTTTTTTAAAAGATCCACCGGACCTACAATAGAGATTTCATCTATATGCGAAGACTCTCGCAGTGCATCTGCCACATATTCAACCATTGGCCTTCCGCAAATGTTCAGTAAAGCTTTGTTTATCACCCTGATAGTTTCAATATCCGCCTGGTTATCACCGGCTAGTATTACAGCATTCATCCTTATGTTACAAAACCTCCTCCATAATTTCTATCCCGGCTGGTTTGGTCTCAACGACAAAACATTGGGAATAGCGTTCCTTGAGAACACCGTATCCCCTCTGAGCTGACTTTTTATCCGGGAAAATGCCATAGGCCGTTGGCCCGCTGCCGCTCATGCAGCATCCCAACGCTCCCTGGTTCATGATATCTTCTTTTATATGATCTATCTCAGGGTATATGCTTAGCGTAACCTGTTCAAGCACATTTTGCATGCATCGGGCAATACCCTGTAAATCCCTCTTCGCCAGGTTCATTACCATACTTTGGATACTTGGTCTGACTGTAATTTCAGATATGTCCAGGCATTTATATATCTGAGGAGTGTATACATGAAAATCAGGCGTCACCAGCACCATCCAGATCCCATCTGCAGGAGGCAGAGGCATCAAATCGTCACCTATGCCCCTGGCCAGAGCTGTTCCGCCAAGGATGCAAAATGGAATATCACTGCCCAGTCTTGCTGCAGTGGACATTAATTCCCTGGTTGTCAGCCCCAGATTCCACATTCTGTTTAAACCTGCAAATACTGCAGCGGCATCCGCACTTCCCCCGGCCAGTCCGGCTGCCACAGGAATATTTTTGTATATAACAATTTTAATACCCTTATCAATTCCATATGTTTCTTTAATCAACCGGGCAGCCTTATACGCTATATTGTTACTATCCAAGGGAATACTGCTGCTATCGCATATAATTTCAATATCATCCCCGGCTTTTTCCTCAATAACCAGGGTATCATACAGATCAATGGACTGCATCACCATCTCAACGTTATGATATCCGTCATCACGTTTTCCGACCACATCCAGTGCCCAGTTTATTTTTGCCAGAGCCTTCATGACCAATTTTTTCATACTCTATCAAACCCTTGCTGTTTTATATATATTATTATACAGCAAATTATACTGCCTTGTCAGCCACAGGATAGCGTTTAATTAACGATTTAACTACAACCACCGGTTATACCTTTAAGCATTATTGCAAAATAAACAGGCAAACTGGAAAAAGTGTTTGACATAATAAAAGCGCGTTCAAAAGCCTATGTATTCTGACAGGCAGAAATACGGCCTTTGAAACACGCTAAATACATATACTTTTACTCAATTTTCGGTAAAATTTATCATAATGTTACGTCAAGCTTTTTATATATAAGCAGCTTATCACCGGTATGAAGTATATGCGGTTCTTCTATATCATTGAATTTCAATATATTATCTATAGTTGTATTGTACTTTTTGGCTACGGACCACAAGCTGTCACCGGGCTGGACAAAATAAATGTATATGCCCGAATCTTTTAACTCTTCCGCTTCCTTAATGTCAACACCCAGCATTACTTCCTTTTCTATACTGCTGAACACACTAACCTGGACAGACATCACAGTCCGCAGTTCAACCTCATCCGGAGCAATCAAAGTACAACTGACGTGATCAACCATAAACCGGCTTGAACAATCCATGTCTTCAGCGGCACCCTGTACATCAACGCTGTGTCTGAATGGAATATCTTCTTTCAGGCTGGCCAGATCAGAAGAATTCTCACCAGGCTGATATATAATATTGCTCATCAGTATTCCATCGATAACTACTTTTCCATCACTAATGTGCTGGTCGGTTATAATAGGTTTAACCTCGGCATGAAATACCCGATCAGCATGCGGAGCAATTTCAGGGAAAGCAATTGTCTCCTTTACTACCGCTTGATCCTGTATTTCCCCTGCTTTCCGGATCACCTTTATTTTTCTCTTTTTAGGTTCCATGGCTATTCCGGGGCAGTACGCATCCACCAGTATCTCGCGCCGTTCTATTTCATACACCTGCGCTTCAGCCGATATTACTGCCTCTATGCTGAGTATCCTCAGCTCTCCATTTATGTCTTCCCTGGGTTCAACAAAAAGTTCCTGTATCCATGCATTTGCTGCGCAATCCATTCCCTGGTATGCTCCCATGATATCTATGGTATGAACAAACGGCATGTCATAGCTTATGTTCTGTATAGGCTCGCTTTCCTCCTGGCAGGAATACAGAAGTTTGATATTGATATCCCCCTGAAGGGTAACCTTGTTATCAGCCACTTCTTTTTCCTTTACTTTTATATAAGCATCCTTTTTAAGAATCTTTTGTATAGACGGAAATCCATCTTCCAGTTCAAGATCTTCACGAATAATAGACTGTGAACTTCCCTGTTCCCGGCTGCTTATTGCTTCAATCCTATCCTTTAAAACCTGTGCGTCAGGCATATCTTTAAAGCCTTGAACAACCTCAAGCTGAACCACACTGCTGACCTTTCCGTCCAGGTTCAGCACTGCCTTTATATTCAGCTTTCTGCTGTTTACAATCTCGTACTCAATGTGTTCCACTTCAGTATTCAATAGTGACGTCATATCAGATCTTGCGCCTGGAATTTCAATATAATGGGTAAACCCTGTTTCGGCTTCAAAGTTGTCTATTTGCTTATCATCTCCCCCGCCTGCATATAGTATATTGTATCGTATCCCCCCTTCAACCATTAGCCTGTCCTGAATCACTTCTTTACTGCTTAACACAACCTTTCCGCTAACATCCAGTATTTTGCCAATATCAGGCTTTGCCTCAGGAACAATGACATCCCCTTCTATAAGAACCTGGGATATTTCCTGTCCTATCACCTGATCTACCTTTAAAACATCCCTGATATATTCAACGGCCAATTTACCTCCCCCTCCCGAGTTTTTGTCCCATAAAAATCTCTATATATATAAATATAAGTGACCGCCGAAAAATATGTTTAAATTCTTTCATTATTTTTGCATACAACTACCTCTACATCTGAAGTTAAAATATCAGAATATGTATAAGCCAGTGTTTGCATAGCCCTGTCGTCAATATTTATACGTATGGTAAAAATACTTGGATAAACATGGTTAATTATGCCTTCCTGTATTAAGCTTTTTCTCCTTCCCCTGTTAACCTTTAATCGTACCTTTTCACCTAAATTGGATTCCACTACCTTTCTTACTTTCATCAGAGACTGCACATCAATCATCATATCACCCTTCAGCATTTATTTAATCCAATGTTTAGTTTTGCCCCAATATGCATAAAATATAAAAACATTAACATCAGGGAACAAAATTACAGATTTTTTTATCTATATATATAGAAGTGTTCTTTTTTTCCTTTCTCCAAACCAATCACACAATAAGAATACCATCTTCCGGATGGTATTCTTATTGGAAAAAATAAACGCCCATACCGGTATATTAGTATGAGCGTATGCTTGTTTGAAGCAATACTTCCTGGATGAACTCAAATATTTTTGCAAGGATGTTTTATATAGTAGTAATCATTCCCATAGTATGCCGAAAATATACGATTGAACTACTGCAATCATCATTCATCTATTTCGTCATCATCGAATTCTTCATCCAATTCTAAACTCTCTATATCTTCCAAAGTTTCCAGGTCTTCAATGGATTCTACTTCACCGTCCGCTTTATCATCAAACAGTTCAGACTCTTCATCGGATAAAACATCTTCCCATACATCGGATTTTAAATCCTCCTCATCCACATCTTCTCCAATCTGCTCGACCATGCATTGATAACACATATCTTCCCCTGCTTTTATGATGTTTTCTCCGCATTCAGGACATATATCATATTCTTCATCCTTATCAAAATCGTTTATGTTTTTACCAACCTCCTCAAGGCAAACCTTACACAGTACCTCAGTATCTTTTATATAATTCAGGTTGCAGCGTGGACACTTTTTATAAGGCATATCCGTTATCCCTCCGAATAAAATATTTACTGTACTATAATTTTCAAATATATTTGCTTAATCCACCTTTTTATTCGCCGCACTGCAAAAAAATCCTCCTTAAATATTGAAATTTTATATGAATTTGTCTTTAGAAAATATAGTAGTAAAAAAGTCACAAAAACTTTCCACAATTATGGGGCTGTTAGTGCGTGTTTATAAAGTTATCCACAATATCCACAGGTTTATCCCCAGACCTTTATATCAGAACATTTTGGTTGTGGATAGATGGGGTACTTTTTCCACAAAATTCACACCAGGTGTTTTATCACTGTTAATACGGATAAGCAATAAGCCCCCCGTCCAATATATATAAATGCTCAAAGCCCAGCTGCCTGAGCTTAATAAACCCGGTATAAGCTCTTCGGCCTCTGTTGCTTACCAACACAATATTTTTTTGCCTGTCCAGCTGATCCTTTCGCTCCTCCAATTCATTCAGAGGGATATTTACAGCTTCCCGCAGTGTTCCCATCAATGCTTCCGGCCTTGTTCGCACATCAACTACAACAATTTGTGGATCGTGTATAATCTTATTCAGCTCATAGGCCGAAATTCCTTGAGTTTTACCTGTCAGCCTGTCAAAGATCATGCAGGCTGCAATATGAATGGGATGTGAATCCGCTATATGGGGCAGATGGCCAATAAGCTCCAGTTGTTCCAAATCCTCGATCGTACCACCAGTATTGATAACTGCAGTCATCAGATCTACTATTTTTTCTGACAGAATCCCGCCAACGCTTTGGACGCCCAAAACCCTGTGATTTTCCTTATTCACTATAAGTTTAACCAAGTTTTCCCGGCAGCTGCTTCCATGTTTGCCATCATTGATACAAACCGTTGCCATTTCGGCTTGATATCCCTCCTGAACAGCCTCTGCCAGTGAAAGGCCTGTTTTGGATATATTCAAACCAAATGCCTTTATTGACAAAGCCCCGGTTGTGCCTTTATTCAAAACAAGTTCATTATCACCGGCTGTATTGTATCCTGCCACCCGTACTGCTCGTCTGTCTGCAAACATGTTATACATCCAGATTGGCTTTCCGGTTATCTGATTAATATATTGGATGCAGTTGCCAAGGGCATATATACCCGGTATGTTTGTTTCCATATATTCATCCACTTCAACAGCCCCGGCCTTTCCGACAGCAATACCGGCTTTTTTTGCTATATCCACATTAGGCCTTATATCTTCCAGCCATATCACCATATCGGCAGCAAGAATATGATTGGGAGTATGCACTTCTGCCACTTTTCCTTCAGCATTGCCTATCAAAGACAAAACCTTCTCGCCGACCAATGTCTTTATTCCTTTTTGGTCCATCTGTTTTTTGACCAGTTGGGCTATCCCGGCATCAAACCCGTCAAGTATTTGCTCTCCTCTCTCCACCATGGTAACATCAATCCCGCGTTTCCACAAACATTTTGCAACATATATCCCCAGAGGCGAAGCGCCGACCACAACGGCTTTTCGGATCAGTCCGGCATCTATGCCTTCACGTATTGAATATGCATCGTCAATTGAGTCCAGAAAAAAAATATTCCCGGCCTGAATACCCTCAATGGATGGAGGGGATGACTTTACACCGGCTGCAATTATTAACTTGTCAAATTCCAATGATGATTGATACCCTTCCAGTAGATTCTCATATACAACCTTTTTTTCAAGAGATACAATATCAATAACCCTGCGGCAAGGCAGAATCTCAACATTGCAATGCTGCTTTATCTCTTCACCAATTCCGCTCATGTAAGAGTGCATATCTTCATCCACATTTTGAATAAAATATGCCAATTGATACTTATTAAGCAATAAAAATTTCCCGGACAGCAATATTTTTATATCCAGCTCCGGGTTTTCTTTTGCTGCTGCAGCAGCCGCCATAATACCATCAATTTCTCCTCCGACTACCACCAACCTTCTTTTTTCCATATTGGTTCCTCCTTAAGCATCAAAAAGGAATTCATCCCTGCTGTTCAGACATAATCATCCTTTTCTGTCCCGGCGCTGCTGATTATCTATTATACCCTCGTATAATCATATTATGATAAAAATGCACTGCCAACATTTATGCATAAATGCACTTTTATGCAATTTGTTCCATACTCAGTTTGTCAGCAACCAGCGCAATAAACTCTCCATTGGTCGGTTTATCGTTTTTTTGATACACAATATAGCCGAACAACTGATTTATGTTTTCTACTCTGCCTCTGCTCCATGCAACATCAATGGCATGCCGGATAGCCCTTTCCACCTTGCTGGGGGTTGTATTGAATTTACTGGCAATGCCCGGATACAGTTCCTTGGTAATCCTGTTTATAACTTCTTTGTCCTCAACTACCATTTTTATCGCTTCTCTCAGAAAATGATATCCTTTTATATGAGCCGGTATGCCAATGGTAAGAAAGATACTTGAAATCCTTTCTTCAATGTTTTCATTTTTGATATTGTTGGATGAATTTGACCCTGCAGCAGGTTTCCGTACGGTTTCCCTGATCCTCTTTAACATCATCTCGATATCAAAAGGTTTTACCATATAGTATCTTGCTCCCAAATCGACAGCCCTTCGGATCAATTCTTCCTGACCCACTGCCGAAAGACATATTACTGACGGCATGGGGTTAAGCCCTGATAAATTCAGTTGTTCAAGTACTCCCAGCCCATCCATCTGAGGCATTATCATATCCATTATTACTACATCAGGATGAGCTGATTTGATAATCTCCAGACCGCTGAACCCGTCACCGCCTGCACCTACAACTTCCATATCATCCTGCATGTCAATATAGGCCCTGAGTATTTCCCTGCTGCTTTTATTGTCTTCCAATATAACAATTCTAATCTTTTGTTTCATGTTTATTTCAACCTCCCTTTTATAATTGAATAGATAACCGAAAAATTTGTCAAAACTTGATGTTATTTGTTTAATATTATCGAAATATGCCAAAATTAGTATATTTTGTAAATTCACTATTTTATTTTACCACATTTTTCATAAATATGGAAGAATAAAATGCATTGTTTTCCCTAAGCCGTATAGTTTTTATAAAAAATTACGGGGTAACACTCATAGTGCGCTACCCCGTCAAATGAATTTCTGTCTCCTAATATGAATATGAAATCCCACCTGTCCGGGCATCAATGTACAGCAGCCAATAACCCATTCCATAGCCGTTTTTCACAGGCATCCAGGTTGAATATCCCTGCATATAGATGGGCGGCATATCTGTATATCTCCCGGGAACCCCGTATATAATATAGCATACTTCATCTTTTTCCTTCATAATTCCGACAATATAATGATCACGATAAGGATATCCAAAATCATCACTGTAATAATACGGCGATGATATGTAACCATGAATGTTGTATCCGCCGGTCAGCGGCACTTCAACCCATTCTACATTGTCGTCAGCGGTATCAAAAGGATCTACCTTCTTGTTATATTTAAACATCTTATCATAGTACTCTTCTACCCTGTCCCAATAGGTATAAGGCTTGTTTATTTCACTTTTTTCATAATGCGGCTCTTTACCGGTCATTTCATGGCTGTAGCCGGCTTTATACTGTTTATCCTGCTGTTCTTCCTCCTTTTGCTGCAGTTTCTGCCCCCGTTCCCCTGGCAACCTCTGTTGAACTTTTTCACTGCTTTCCTCTTGCTGCAGTTTTTCCTCCACTTTTTCTTTTTTCCATCTTTGAACATCATCCTTTGGGATTTCCTCCCGCTGCTCCTGTTCCGGCTGCTTAGCGCCCTGCCGGATACCCGGTTCCACATCCTGCGCTTCCTGTTTATCATTCTTAACCGGTTTCTCCTCTACATCAGCCATTTTCCCACCATGGGTACCCTTCAAAGTTTGTTTCTTCCCGGGTTCTGTCAATTCAGCTTCTTTTGCATGCAAACTTGCTTCCTTCCCGTCCAAAAGACTCTTTGAAGTTGTTTCCGTTATCCTGTCCTGACGTATCCGGCTTTTTATTTCTTTTCCATAATGCCTTTCCAGTTCCCTTTTTATTCTTCCTGCCCAGTCTAATGTTACCCGTTTATTTGCATAACCTACCAGAGGAAGTTTAATATCCTCCGGATCGTTGCATACAAGGGCTAAACCGTGAAATTGATCAAGGGAATAATTAAACCCGGCTACATGGTTTATATCCAGTTCCAATATACATTCTCCCCGGCCGCGTTCATCAATAACAATGTTTGCAATTTTTAAACAAGGTATATTATTATGTGCAGAAACTAAAAAGATATCATATCCTCCCTTATCGGTTTGCCTGGGTTTAAGATCCTGAACATGGAAGGACATCTTACATTTATCATTTATAACTTCCATTTTACAATGCCCCGCAGCCGTTTTTCCGGATGAAATATTAAATCTTCCATCACCGGGCTGCAAGATGACGAAGGAACGGTGGTAATACCCTTTGGCCAACTTCTTCCCTCCTTTACCCTTTTTGTACTAATATATGAATTGAAAGCAAAAAAAGAAACCCTAATATAATTTTATTAGGGTTTCTTCCAATAATTAATTTATTTATTGCTGTTCGCCGGATTATACTCGGCCAGGGCATTTGCAATATCTGCAAACTGCTGTATACCCAAAAGCTCTCCTCTCACCTTGGGATCGATATTGCATTTTCCCAATATCCATTCCATCCGCTGCCTGTCACCGCCTTCAGGCTCCAGGGTAGTCAGGGCGTTGAGCAGAGTTTTACGCCTTTGTCCGAAAGCTGCCCTGATTACACGGAAAAACATCTTCCGATCTTTCAATTCAACAGGTGGTACTGACCTCTTCCTGAGCATTACAATGGCAGAATCCACTTTTGGAGGAGGTATAAAAACGTTGGCCGAAACTGTACCTACAATTGCGGGACATGTATAATACTGTACCGCTACAGACAGCAGGCCGTAATCCTGCGTGCCCGGAGATGCAGCAAGTCTTTTCGCTACCTCCTTTTGCACCATTACAACCATTACCTCAAAGGAAAGCTCCTTTTCCAGGAAAGCCATGATGATGGGGGTAGTAATGTAATATGGCAGATTGGCAACAATCTTGAAGGATCTGTCCGGAAAATTCTCTTTTATAAGGTTATCCATATCCAGTTTCAAAATGTCACCATGGATAACCTTTACATTGGGGCAGCAGGATAAGGTTTCATTCAATATTGGAAACAGCCTTTTGTCAATTTCCACCGATACCACAAGTTCCGCTCTTTCAGCCAGTTCCCTTGTCAGAGTTCCTATCCCCGCCCCTATCTCCAGCACCAGATCCTGCTTCTTTAAGTCAGCCGCATCCACAATTTTTTTGAGAATATTTCTATCAACCAGGAAGTTTTGCCCCAACCCTTTATTAAATGCCACCCCATGCCGCATCATCAGCTCTTTAACAATTTTTGGAGAAATAAGATTTTGCATATCCATACCATCATTTTGGAAAATAAATCTTCACATTTCTTCGGCCAAATTTCCTGCATTGTCCTTCTGTTTCCATAAAAACGTCTATCCTGTTTCCCTTAATGGCTCCGCCGGTGTCCATGGCTCTGTAGTAGCCATTTAAATGTTCCCATCCTCTTGGGAATTCAACATACACCGTCCTGCGTAACGGGATTACCCTGGGATCCACTGCAATATAACCCACTTTGGGCATGACCCCGGTTTTAGTCGCTCTGCCAGTATGGGTATAAGCAGTAGCCTGAAATGTTTTTACCGTAGTATATCTAAGCGTATCGCCCCGTGAAGTTATTTTTTTCTTAACAGTCCCTTTATGAACAATTCGATCAACGGGTTTCACCGCTACTTTTTCTTCTATTACCTCCCGGGATATCTCATTTCCATCCCTGTAGGATACCAGTATCTCTCTCTGCAGTTCTCCCTGCTTCCCTTCCTGAACAACCTTGTTTACCCCTTCATCAATGTTATTGTCTTTCTTGACAATAACATTATATGGGATTGGTTCTTTTTCTACTATAACCTCCTGGTCATACCTGGTGACCACAATTTTTTCTTCCGGAATAGCGCTGGCATATACCATATAGTTAACTTCGTCCTGTTCTCTTACCACTATGCCGGCCTTTTTCAGCACCTCATCCACAGTACTGCCCAAGGGAAGATAAACCATACTCTCTTTGCCATCCGCAACTGCGTAATATGGTACGGTACGTGTTATCTCAACTACTATTCCGTCATACAGCTGCTGTTGTGGATCAGGACTCACGCTGTCTCCCGGGCCAAGTTCGATCTCATATTTTTTTAAAAAATCTTCAACGTTTTTTTCCAGAGTTACTATTTGAACATCCCGTCCTTCATCCCTTAATGTAACCTCATTGCTTATGTCTTCTATATAGCGTACAAGCGCCGCCGATATTCCCGACAAAATCAGCAGGGCAACAGCAATCGATATTAAGAACTTTACGTAAAAAGCCCTGCAAACTTGCGATTCCATGCATCAACCTCCTTCTCGAAAAGCCCGTGAGAATACCCATTTCCTGATAACAAGAAGATACCTTTTTAGGTATCACCCCTCGTTATTTTAATTATTTCCATAAACATTTCAATGGGTGTAATAATTTTAATATATATTTAACATTATGTCAATGTTTTGTAATACTTTAAGCATACCGGCCTGTTTTCCATACTATTCTATTTGTTATTCTCAACAGGCTTTTAGTATTCTATATTATTCCTAACCAAATATATCCTATACATATTTATGCAATATTTTCCAAAACATTCTCAGCGGTGTTTTTTAACAAAGACAAAGTAGAAAGATTTTGCTGTATCTTTATAAATATAGTATTCTATGCTAAACTAGCATAGGAAGCTTGTACTGGCTGTTTTGCAAAATACGGAACAGGCGCTTTTGCACAAAACCGGTTTTCTTCCTGACATCAGAAACAATTGTCCGGTTTAAGGCTGCCGGAATAACAAAAGGATCTGTCTGGACAATTATTCTGGCTGACGAGGTGATACGTATATGAAAAGAGTATTAATAGCGATTGTCATTTGCTTATGTACTATAATTGCCGGGTGTGCCAAACCAAACCCCATGGAAACAGCAAAAAGCTATCTGGAAGCCTGGGAAAATCAGGAATACCAGGAGATGTACAATATGCTGTCTTCCCAAACACAGGCATCAATTGAACAGCAAGCTTTTGTCGAAAGATATAATACAATTTTTTCAGCCATTAAGCTGGAAAAAATTGAGATCATTCCTGATGAAATTGTAACTGATAAAGATAATGCCTATCTTCCCTTCAAAGCCGTGTTTTATACCAACACCGTTGAATCCTTTGAATGCCGGTACTCGCTTGGCCTTGTCCTGGAATCCGGTGAATGGAAGATAAACTGGTCTCCTTCATTGATATTTCCCATGATGGAGGAAGGGGATAAGGTACGCATTACCGACAATGATGTCAACAGAGGGGTAATTACAGATAGGCATGGGAATAACCTGGCTGCAGACGGCCCGGTTTATACAGTCGGAGCAAAGCCGGATGCGATCCCCGATATTGATATATTTGTAAAATCTTTGGCCACCCTGCTTGAAATGGATGAACAGGCAATACAGAATATACTGAACCAAAAATGGGTCAAGGATAACCCGGATCAATTTGTTCCCATTAAGAACCTTCCGTTTAATATATCTGAAGACTTTAAAAATGAGATTCTAAAAATAAAAGGTGTCATGTTATCCAGCAAAAGTCATACCACGCGTCAGTATCCGTTAGGGGAGGCATCTGCTCATTTAATAGGATATGTTCAGAAGATCAGCCAGGAAGATCTTGAGAAAAATGCATCCGATGGATACCTGGCAGAGGATTTGATCGGCCGCCAGGGAATAGAAGCAGTTTTGGAAAAAACGCTGAGGGGCAGAAGAGGTTATACTCTTTATATAGAAGATCAGGACAAAAACAAAAAAGCCATTATCTCCGAAACCGAAGCCCAAAACGGCAGCGATGTGGTTCTGACCATCGACGCCGATTTACAAACGGCAGCCTACAATGCCATCAAAGGTTATACAGGCAGTATTACAGCCCTAAACCCGGCAACAGGTGAAGTTCTGGCATTGGTAAGCAGTCCTGCCTTCGAACCCAATATGTTCCCCGTTGGCCTTTCGGCTTCAGCATGGAAAGCTATTTCAGAGAATCCGGAACATCCGTTGATAAACAGGTGTATACAAAGCCTGTATCCTCCCGGCTCTATATTTAAACCTTTTACAGCCGCTATGGCCCTTGAAACAGGCGCAATTGATCCGCAAACCGTGGCAGCTGAAGCTCAAAATGAGGAATGGATTCCCTCACCGGAATGGAACGCCCCTCCTATAAAAAGGGTCCCCCATCCTCCGGGCGATGTAAATCTTCACAATGCGATCGTTTGGTCGGATAATATATTCTTTGCCTGGACCGGTTTGAAACTGGGATACAGCAATTTTGAATCCTTGGCTCATCAATATGGAATTGGTGAACCCCTCCCCTTTATACTGCCGGTTAAGAACTCACAGCTCAAAAACCCTTCCACCCAATGGAGTGATCCACTGTTAGCCAACAGCAGCTACGGACAGGGGGAAATGCTGGCTGCCCCCCTCCAGATGGCAGCCATGTACACAGCCTTTTACAATCAGGGCAGCATGGTTCTTCCCCAGCTCATAAAGGAAATCCGTTCACCATCAGGTGAAATAATAGAATCCATGGAACCAAAACTGTGGAAGGAAGGGGCTGTACCGCAGCAGCATATTGAAACACTGCTTCCCATGCTGGTGGATACGGTGGAAAACCCCACCGGAACAGCCCACAAGGTAAAGATACCCGGGCTTACCATTGCCGGTAAAACCGGTACTGCCCAGACAGGCAGCAGTAAAGAAAGTGAAATTGGATGGTTTACAGGTTTTACACTGGAGACAGAAAAACCCCTTCTGGTCTGCATTGCGCTGGAAGTACCGGCCGGCCAGGGAGGAGTTAAACTGGAAATGGCTAAAGAGATATTTTCCAAATACTATAAATAATATCCCTGCATTAATATTAAAGAGCTGCTTATAAAGCAGCTCTTTAATATTATCTATTATATTTTTGTACATCTGCATCAGATTCTCATGTTAACAGCCGGGCTTGCTTATATATTAGCAGGGACAAGAGTTGAAGCCTCTTATCTCATCATATGCCGTACTCTCAGTTCAACTCCTGTCTCTTCAGCAATTCTGCGGCATTTTTCGATATCTTCCGACGGCAGTACATCCACCACCGAAAACACAACTTTGGGTATAATTTTAACACATTCTCCGGCAAACTCCAAAACAGCATCGAAGGCTTCAATGCCATATATGGAACGACACAACTCATCGTACTTTTCTGCGGTAGGAGCGTTCAGACTTATCGATACAACGTCCACAAGCCCTTCCAGCATGGGCACAATATTTTTGCCGTGGTATAGATTTGCCTGGCCGTTTGTATTGATTCTGATCCTGGCTCCTTTTTCCTTAAGCACCCTTGCAATGGTTATAAGCTCATCAAGCCTTACCATCGGTTCGCCGTAGCCGCAGAAAACTATCTCGCTGTATTTTGAAGGATCTCCGATCCTGTCGATTACTTCCTGAGATGTAGGTTCTTTATCAAGCCATAGATCATATCCTCCTACTCCCGGACATTTATTGCGTATACAAAACCAGCAACTATTGGTACACCGATTGGTCAGATTGATATATAAAGCATCCCCCAGTGTGTATACATAGTTATTCATTTTCCATCTCCTTCAGCTGTTGGCTCAATAACTAATTCAACTGTCAATTCCAAAAATCCTCTTTGTATTAGCCGAGGTGATTTTTGCGATCCTGTCAAAATCCATTCCCCGGATTTCGGCAATTTTTTCTGCTACCAGCCTTACAAGGCCCGGATCATTTCTTTTACCTCGATAGGGAACGGGAGCAAGATAAGGACTGTCAGTTTCAATAAGCAGCCGATCCAACGGCACATTTTTTGCAACTTCTACCGGTTTTCTGGCATTCTTAAAGGTGACCGGCCCGCCCAATGAGATATAGAATCCCAGGTCCAAAAAATTCTTGGCCATTTCCCAGCTTCCCGAATAACAGTGCATAATCCCGCCAAGTATTTTATCCTTCTTTGATTTCAATATATCCAGTACATCGGCATGAGCGTCCCTGTTGTGTATTATTACCGGCAGCTTCAAACGACAGGCCAGCTCTATCTGCTCGGAAAACCACTGCCTTTGAAGTTCCCTGGGAGACAAGTCATAATAATCCAGACCGATCTCACCTATTGCTGCAACCTTTGGGTTTCCTGCAAGGTCTTCAATCCGGTTCAGATCATCATATGTCATCTGTGAAACCTCGTGGGGATGTATTCCCACCGCAGCATATATACCAGGATACATGGCTGCCAGATCTACCGACATACGGGAAGTATCCAGGGTTGAACCCACATTTACAACGTGAGTCACACCCCTTCCCGGTAATCCGCGAATCAATTCATCCCTATCGTCATCAAATCTTTCATCCTCTAAATGAGCATGACTGTCAAACAGCATTTTTCATTCCCTCTATCCGTTTAATTGGCTAGCTTATCTTAGAACCTGTCGGGATTTCCCGGTCCACCGTAAGCAGCGCCAGATTATCGCTGTCATCGGCAGCGGCAAGTATCATTCCCTGGGACAACTCTCCTCTTAACTTTATAGGCTTTAGATTGGCTAACAGAATTACCTTTTTCCCGATCAATTCATCGGGTGTATAATACCTGGCAATCCCGGATACCACCTGCCTGGTC
This sequence comes from Firmicutes bacterium UBA3930, assembly GCA_002385885.1. Classification (GTDB taxonomy): domain Bacteria; phylum Bacillota; class Clostridia; order Caldicoprobacterales; family Caldicoprobacteraceae; genus DTU074. The sequence goes on along the minus strand of DGEI01000018.1, from coordinate 9,747 downwards.
TGGTTACCCAGCTCCAGGGTAAGTTTCAGCAGCCTGTCAGTCTTTTTAACCGGCTCGGCATTTACCACTTTGGCAACCCTTATGTCCAGCTTGGCAAAATCGTCTATGGTTATTTCTTCAACCTCCTGGGTGTCCTGTTGGCCTTGCCTGTCCCCGGCAGTTTTATGAGAAGTTTCTCCGTTATCAACCGACTCCTTGCCTTCAACTGTCTTGCCGGTTTTACTTTGCAGTTCCTCCAAAGCTTTAAGTTCCTGTTCAACATCCAGTCTGGGGAATACTGCCTCACCCCGCTGAACCCTGATTCCCGCTGGCAGCCTGCCGAATTCGGAAAGGCTGTCCCACGTGGAGAGGCTGCTGTCCTCTATACCTAGCTGCTGTCGGATTTTTTCAGGTGTTCTTGTTAGGAACGGACTTATCAACACTGAGATAAACCTGAGTGATTCAGCCAGATTATACAGTACGGTACCCAGCCTGGAACGCTTGCTGCTGTCCTTTGCCAAAATCCACGGGGTAGTCTCGTCAATATACTTATTTGCTCTGCCGATAAGCTTCCATATCTCAGCCAGTGCATTGTTGTACTCCAGCTTATTCATGATCTCCTCTACTTTGCCGGGTGTTTCAACAGCCAGTTTCTGTAGTTCTATATCCACATCCGCCCCTTCACCGGCAGCAGGTATAAAGCCGTCAAAATATTTCTCTATCATTGCCACCGTCCTGCTCAGAAGATTGCCCAAATCATTGGCCAGATCCGAATTAATCCTGTTTACCAGGGCCTCATTGGAGAAAACACCGTCGGCACCGAAGGAAACCTCCCTTAACAGGAAATAACGTATGGCATCCACGCCGTAACGATCAACCAGCACCACCGGGTCTACCACATTCCCTTTAGATTTTGACATCTTACCTCCATCCAGCACCAGCCAGCCATGGCCAAAAACCTGTTTTGGCAAAGGCTCCCCGAGAGCCATCAGCATAATCGGCCATATGATGGTATGGAACCTTACAATTTCTTTGGCCATAAGATGAACGTCTGCCGGCCAATACTTTCTGTATTTTTCATCATCTTCCGTCATATAACCCAGTGCCGACAGGTAATTGGAAAGGGCATCAATCCACACATAGATAACATGGTTATCATCAAAGGATACCGGTACTCCCCATTTAAAGGAAGTCCGGGATACGCACAGATCTTCCAGGCCGGGGCGCAGAAAATTATTGAGCATCTCGTTTTTCCGGGAAGCCGGTTGTATAAATTCATCATGAGTCTCGATGTACTCTATAAGCCGGTCCTGATACTTGGACAATTTGAAGAAATAAGCTTCCTCCTTAACCAGTTCCACACCTCTTCCACAATCGGGACAATTCCCGTCTATAAGCTGCCGTTGGGTCCAGAACGACTCACAGGGAGTACAGTACCAGCCCTGATACGCACCTTTATAGATATCTCCCTGATCATACAGCTTTTTGAATATCTTTTGCACTACTTTTTCATGGCGCTCATCGGTGGTGCGTATAAAATCGTCATTTGATATGTCCATTATCTTCCACAGCTTTTTTATGCCGGCTACAATATTGTCCACATATTCCTTGGGGGGCACCCCTTTTTCCCTGGCCAGCCTTTCTATTTTTTGGCCGTGTTCATCGGTACCTGTCAAAAACATAACATCATATCCCGTAAGCCTCTTAAAACGGGCCATTGCATCAGCCGCCACCGTTGTATAGGAATGCCCGATATGAAGCTTGTCGCTGGGATAATATATCGGGGTTGTGATATAATACTTTTTTGTTTCAGCCATATAAATACCTCCTCCTTTAAAACACTGCATTTTGGTTTTGCCTGCATAATATATACAAAAAATTTGCTTTCAGCAGATTTATGGCATTTTTTGAAACCCGCTTTCCTTCGCTAAATATCATCAGTTTCAGCCAATTCGTAAGCTTCACGACAAATACGGTAAAACCTGAAAATGCAAAGGTTTGTTTTCCTCCCGGCAGCCGTTAAATGCTCAACAACTGTCATAATAATTCATTTCAATGCAAAAAACCCCTCGCTCCAGTATAGGGGCGAGGGGCATCCTTCGCGGTACCACCCTACTTATTTCACCTCACGGTGAAACACTCTATCGGTGACCATCATCACCTGCGTCGATAACGGAACCTTCCGTAACAGCCTACTCACCATTTCAGCCATTCCGCTCCGGGGCCATCTTCAACAGGAAACTCCGTCGCCGGCTTTCACCCTGCCCGGCTCTCTGGAGACATCATCTCCCATTTACTCTTCCCTTCACAGCGTTTGTCGTTTTATTGTCTATAATATACTACAGTATTCCCCGATGTGTCAAGCAAATATTCTGAACATTGGCATTTTATAATGCAGCGAGAATTATTCCGCTAACTGGGGCTTAAGGCGAGCTCCGCTATATTTTTCACATAATGCATGCTCAACAGTGTAGTGAAAATCATATGATTTATAATGCGCTTTTGCACAATACTATGAAAATCACCTTGTGAAAAAGTTTAGAACCTGTTAACGAAGCGGAGGACAACCGGAACCAGTCCAACGCGATAGCGAGTTTTGGTGGAGGGCCGGAGCCAATGCTACAGGTTCTTAGCCTTGAACACCAGTGAAATGATAGCTTCATCACGTAAAACATGCTGTAAAAATAAAGGATTGAGCTTACAATTACATGGAAAACACGGATAGTACAAGTATTATGAGATGCCATATGACATTTCAGATATGTACAATAACCAGTCTTGTTAACCCTGGAAATTTTGGGATATCCTTATTGTTCCGTCCTTGTACACCGGAATTATAGGGAATAGATTAAGTTGAATACAATAATCGACATCCTTTTCATAGCCTGCTCTTACCAGGTTCTTGTAATGATAAGCATTTTCCAGCGCTTTTTTCAGATTGCTCTTATATGATTTATACAAATGCAGGCTTACCAAGGCAAGATCATCCATTTCCATTTCAGTGTTCATACCTTCAAGAATATCAATCATAGCCCCCGCCACCAGTATATCGTCCAACGAAAATTTCCCGTCAGTTCCTGCGCATACAAATACAACATCATCACCGCGATGCCTGATATAGCGGGATACCGCCTCAGCGTTCAGAAAGCTCCCTATAATAACCTCTTTTGCATCATTTGCTTTCCGTATCGCCTGGGTGCCGTTGGTGGTAGTCATTATTACGGTTCGCCCTTTCACTGCCTCGGGTGTATATTCATAGGGAGAGTTTGAGAGATCAAATCCGTCTATCTTTACGGCATTCCTTTCCCCGCCTAAAAGAAAAGAATCCTTTTCATAGTTTTTAGCCAGCATAATGGCTTCCTCGATTTCGGCTGTAGGAATTATTTCCTTGCACCCGTTGTTTAATGCAGTAATAATGGTGCTTGCAGCCCTGAGAACATCAATAACAACGGCAATACGCTCTTTTAAATCCCTATCGTCAATACTGGCCGGTATGGCATAAACACTGATCTTCATCAATAACCTCCACTGAACAGATATTGGCTTATTCTGCAACACTGCATCAACTATTGATTTTATATGGATAGTCCTTAATTGTCAAATACTATGCTGCATATAACGACAGATGCTATAAACCCGGCTAAATCGGCCAAAAGGGCAGCCCACAAAGTGTACCGTATTCTTTTTACTCCTATGGAGCCAAAATATACCGATAATGTATAAAATATGGTTTCTGTTGATCCCATCATAGTAGATGCAACCCGTCCTATGTAAGAATCGGGGCCGTATGCTTTCAAAATTTCAGCCAGCATGCCGGTTGATGCAATTCCTGACATAGGGCGTATAATGGCAAGAGGAAGAATTTGTGAAGGAATCCCCAACAGGCTGGTAACCGGGGCAACAATATTTATCAATATATCCATTGCCCCCGAAGATCTGAATATACCAATGGCAACAAACATGGCCACCATATAAGGAAGTACCCTAAAAGCGGTGGTCAGTCCGTCTTTGGCCCCTTCTATAAAAGCATCATATACTTTTACACCTTTGATATATCCGTATCCCAATACAACGAATATAAATACCGGTATTGAATAGGATGAAATGATCTTAATAATTTCCATCATGGATGTTATCCTCCAATTGCAGTAAAAATATTAGTAAAATCGCTGCAGGATCTTTACCGCAATAATGGCAGCGGTTGTGGAGCAAATTGTAGCAATAAGGGCTGTCCCAATAATCTCTGCAGGATTACCGGATCCTGCAGTGCTCCTGAGCGCTACTACCGTTGTTGGGATAAGCTGTACAGAAGAAGTATTGACAGCAAGAAACATACACATCGCGTCGGTGGCCGTATCCTTCCTGGGATTCAGTTTTTGCAGCTCTTTCATGGCCTTTATTCCCAATGGAGTAGCCGCATTACCCAATCCCAGCATATTTGCTATAATATTCATGGCTACTGCCCCCATAGCCGGATGCCTTAAAGGAATTCCTGTAAAGATAAACCCTAATATTCTCTGGGCTTTTTCGGCAATTTTATTTACCATGCCGGATTCCTGGGCTACCTTCATTAGTCCCAGCCAGAGCGCATATATGCCTACCAGGCCAAAGCAAAGCTCAACAGCATATTTAGCGTTGTCAAGAGCCGATTGGGTAACGGCTTCCAGCCTTCCATTGAAAACCGAAACTATAAGGCCAATCAGTATTAATAATATCCATATTCCGTTAACCATAGTTCCTCCATTTAGAAAGCCTTTCTTATGAATATGAATATATTATCTTCATTAGAACGGCGGACAAGTAAATTACAAATTACTTGACTTGCATATAGTATTTTATGCCTGGAATTGCCGGAATTTTTCACCCAACAAAAGTTACCGGTTACTTCAAAAAGAGGGTTGACTTTTATTGGCATTATTGGTAATATAATTATCGTGATTGGTGTCGAATTTTGCTAAGGAGGAGGAAACCAAATGAAATCAACAGGAATTGTACGCAAAGTAGATGAACTAGGAAGAGTAGTTATCCCAATTGAACTTCGCCGTACTCTGGGCATTGAACAAAAGGATGCGCTGGAGATTTATGTCGACAATGAGCATATCATATTGAAAAAATATGAGCCTGCTTGTATTTTCTGTGACAATGCCAGGGATGTCGAAACCTACAAAGGTAAAAACATATGTAAAAGCTGTTTAGAAGATTTGGCAAAATCGTTCTAAATATACTTATGTAAGTAAAAGACGGCATTATGCCGTCTTTTACTATATTTCCCACGGAACCACCGAACAGGATTTAATTCTCTATCAAAGTCTTATACACCTGATTTTTTGGCAGTCCTCTCTCCTTGGCCACACGTTTTATGGCCTCTTTTTTATCCAGGCCGTCTTCAATGTACTGTTTTACCTGATCCTGTACAGAAACATCCCAAACCTTAGTCTTTGATTCACAGCCCTTAAACCCTTCAATCACCAGAACTATTTCGCCTTTTGGCGGATTATGCTGAAAAAACAGAAGCATTTCCTGGAGGTTCATAACCAGAACTTCTTCATAAATTTTTGTCAATTCGCGAACCACCGCTATCTTTCTGTCACCCAGTTTATCCAATAAAATTTCCAGGGTAGCAATCAATCTATGAGGAGCTTCGTACAGAATAATAGTGCGTTCTTCCTCCTTTAATTGTTCCAATCTATGGTTCCTGGCCTTTTTTGTTTTAGGAAGAAATCCTTCAAACACAAAGCGATCGGTATTCATACCTGACAGGACCAACGCAGACACACAGGCCGTGGGGCCCGGAACCACCGTAACGTAAATGCCCCTTTCACGAGCCAATGCAACCAACTGTGTCCCTGGATCGGATATGCCCGGCATTCCGGAATCTGATACCACCGCGACATCGTTTCCTTGTTCCAGCAGTTCAATGATATATTGGCCCCGTTTCTGCTGATTATGCTGATGATAGCTTACAAGAGGCTTGGTGATACCATAGTGATTTAAGAGCTTTAGAGTGTGCCTGGTATCTTCAGCGGCAATATAATCCACTTCCCTGAGGATACGCAGAACCCTCAAGGTTATATCTTCCATATTCCCGATTGGCGTTGCACAGATGTAAAGCCTTCCTGATTCCAAATATATCTCTCCCTATAGCTAACCTATATATGATGATTGCACAACATAAACAGTCCCTTTAATTTTGAACAGCCTCAACAGCCTTGACAAAGCGTTCCATCTCTTCTTTGTTTAAAAAGGCTCCAATCTTAAGATATCTGATAATGCCATCCCTGTCAATTACATAATTGACAGGGACTCCGCTTTGCTGATAGATTGCCCAGGCCTGATCATCCTTATCCAGTAAAACGGGGAATGTATATCCATTGCTTTCAATAAAATCCCTGACTCTCTTCTCTGCCTCTTCGGCATCTTTTCCGCCTCGGAGTTCCACCGATGTAGGGCTTACAGCAAGCAAAACAACGCCTTTTTCCTTATATTCTTTATAAAACTGCTCCATATGCGGCATTTCACGGCGGCAGGGAGGGCACCAGGTTCCCCAAAAATTTAAAAAGACTATACTGCCTTCATAGTCTGACAGTTTCACTTTGTTTCCATTCAAATCCACAGCTTCAAAATCCAGCAGGGGAGCTTCAGCTTCGTAATAAGCAATTCCCTTCAGTATTTCCTGCGGTGATATATCATCTTTTTCATCATTTTCAGGAAGTATTGAAGATTGCCCGGAAGAATCGGATGATTCTTTGTCTGGTAAACTTTCCGGCGGTTCGTTCACATCTTTGTTTTTATCATAGACACATCCTGTCAGCAGTATGCTGGAAAACAGATACACCCATATAACAACCATGAATATTTTTCTCACTAATGCTTCATCCTTTCTGCAATCAGTTATAAATCAATTAGCAATATTAAGAATCTTCCGCTATATTATAAGCCTCCCAGGAAACTCAATCTGTTGAAAAATATCAATACCCCCATGACTATCAGCAATACTCCACTCACCCCCCGAATTATATTCATATATTTATACAATTTCCTTATTGGCCTCCAGAATACTTTGATACCAAGGGCCAATACTATAAAGGGCAATCCCAGGCCTGCACTGTAAACCGCCAGCAACCCCGTACCCTTAGCAACTGTATCGGCCTGACCGGCTAAAATAAGTACCGATGCAAGCATAGGGCCGATACAGGGCGTCCACCCAAGGCTGAACCCTAAACCAACCAGAAACGATGTAACAAGGCCAGGCTCTTTTAACTTAACATTTAATCTCTTTTCCTGATCCAATAACCTGAACGACACAAGACCTAGGTGGAACAGTCCGAACAGAATAATCAGAATTCCGCTTACCCTCCTTATAATGTCCCGATACGCAATGAAAAACCTTCCCAGAGAGCTGGCTGCTGCCCCCATGGCTATAAATACAAATGAAAAGCCCAATACAAAAGCAAGGGCATTTAAACCAAGCCGACGGTAGGAGCCAGGCCGCTGAATCAAATCGTCAGCAGTTTGTCCTGTCAAATACACCATATAAACCGGTACAAGGGGCAAAACACAAGGGGAAAGGAAGGATGCCAATCCTTCAAAAAATACCATGAATGATAACAAGATACCTTCCACAATTCATTCCTCCCTTTTTATCTATTGATACCACAAATATATCCCGCAAAACATTGTCAAATTCATACATTATTATTAATAATTTTTGCATTGTTTAATTTTTTATTTTTATAAATATACATTTATTTTAACATTTTGTAAATTCTTATTATCTCTATTGACTTATTTGGTACTTTATACAATAATGTTATAAGTTACAAAAACAACCATGGGGGTATTGGTGTGAAAAAAGGAAGAATGAAAAAAATTGTCGTTGCTATTCTGTCATTGTTTCTTTTATTTTTGATTGGAACGGCTGGGTACATATACGTACTTCTGGAACAAATCCAGGAAAACCCTTGGGCAGAATCTTCGGACCCTTCGAGTCCTTCAAATACCGGGAAAAAACCATCCCGGGAGGATCTGGGTATATCCGATGACGCCCCCGATTCAAAGGAAACGGGTGTATTCAACATGCTCCTGTTTGGTCTGGATTCAAGGGCTGAAAACCAGAATTCCCGTTCCGATGTTATTATGATAGCAACTATTGACAAGAAAAATGAAGCTATCAAATTGACTTCATTAATGCGGGATATGTATGTTTCCATCCCGGGAAAACAGGATAACAGAATAAATACTGCATATATATTTGGCGGTCCCGCCCTTGCAATTAAAACGATAAACACTAATTTCAATCTTGATATCCAATATTACGCAACAGTCGATTTCTTTGGCCTGGAAAAGATCATTGATCAAGTTGGTGGTGTCACTATAGACGTCAAAAAAAATGAAGTCAAGGCTTTAAACCAAATACTTAATGAGCTTAACAATCTTAACAAAAAATCCAAGCCATCCCCTTTGGTTACCAAATCCGGTTCCCAAACATTAAACGGAAGACAAGCTGTTGCATATGCCCGAATCCGAAGCGTGGGACATGCTGACTTTGAGAGGACCGAAAGACAAAGGACCATTCTGTCAGAACTGTTTAAAAAGGTAAAAACGGTAAGTCCTTTGAAGTTCCCTGGCCTTGTTACAGCCCTGTTACCCCATGTTGAAACAAATCTGCCCGTAACGGAAATAGTTAAACTGGGCGTTTCGGTATTAGGGTTTAAAAACAAGGATATTATACAATACAGGCTTCCCGTTGACGGCACTTACCAATCCCGGAGCATAAGAGGCATGGCAGTGCTGGTTCCGGACCTGGAAAAAAACAAAGAACTTCTCCATAACTTTCTGTATGGTGAAGGCAGTGAATCGCACAGCGAATAATGATTTTGTCAATGCTTTAATTTAACAAGCCATTTACACAAAAAAGCGCAGGCTGTATATCCAAACAGAGCCTGCGCTTTTTATATTGGCTATATTGTTGTGAAGTATCAGTTAATGTTCCACCGGTCTCCCGTCCGGTTCTGATGATATTATCAGATTAACCGCTGCGGTCATATCGGGCAGCGTTATTGTTAATGGTTCCCATCACATATACACGTATAACAGATATATCATACCTTAATATACTTGCTGCTTACGTATCCGGTGCCGCTTCCGAACTTGATCTTATACCAGGAACCGGTTTGACCGACTATTTCCACTTTGGTATTCTTAAGAAGATATCCAATTTGGCTATAATTGGTTCCCGCGCCTGAGCGCACATACAACGCACTGGCAGTCACGGTACCAGTTTTAGTATTTTGCCCCTGTGAAGAGCCGCCGGACGATAGTTTTACATATTGGCCGCTGACATATCCCGTTCCG
>DGEI01000018.1:0-197 GCA_002385885.1 Firmicutes bacterium UBA3930 | reverse complement strand
ACTTTCTCGAGAATTTCTACCTGGGCATTGTTCTTAAGGCTGCCTATTATACTATAACCGGTGCCTGCCCCCGAACGCACGTTAAGGGCCGTGGCTGTCACGGTCCCCCGGTCTATGACATCATCCCTGTCTCCCCTGCTGGGCGGCTGGGTTGTCCCCGAGCTATCAAGCTTTACATACTGGCCGCTGACATATCC
>DGEI01000037.1:31921-56556 GCA_002385885.1 Firmicutes bacterium UBA3930 | reverse complement strand
TATGTATGCTGATGGAACTCCCTTTTTGCTTCTTGGTGACACCTGGTGGGCAACCCCGACATATAGATATAAATGGTATGAAGACGAGCTTTCGCGGCCAATTGGCCCGGATATGGGTTTTAAGGATATGGTAAAATTCAGGAAGTCCCAAGGGTACAATTGTATTGCAATGCTCGCAGCATTTCCCACGTGGGCCAATGACGGTTTACCGCCTACAATTCATATGGATGATGAGTGGAAAACTGCAATCAGGGCGGCATGGGAACAGGCTGGTACCAACAGTGCCAAAGACATGCATAATGAAGGCGGCCGGCCGTTCTGCTTCCCGGGTAAAGTTCCGGGGTATGAGGATGTAGTTCCGGATTTTGATCGCATCAACCCCGAATATTTTAAACACATGGACAAGAAGGTTGACTATCTGAACGATAATGGTTTTGTACCATTTATCGAAGTAGCGCGGCGGGATATAAGCCAGGTCTGGAAAAGATATTATGACTGGCCGGCATCATATGCCCGTTTCATTCAATACATTTTTGCAAGGTATCAGGCAAATAACTGTTTATTAAGCCCAATCCATTTTGATTATGCCGGAGATTCCATCCCGTCTTTCGAGTACAATGAACCGGCAAACATGGTTGTTGACAAATACGGCCATCCGCCGTTTGGTAATCTTGTGGGGACAAACGCATCTCCCTCTACCCTGGTAAACTTTGGAGGGCCTGACCAGGCGCGGTGGCTTACCTTCCATCAGATTGGCAACTGGAGGGAACATGATCATCATTGGTATATGACAGAAATATATTACTCAACTCCTCCAATGCCGGCTGTTAACGGCGAACCATATTATCCCGGCTTTCCTGATGATGATCCGCCGGCCTACAGCGAAGAGGCTGACCTGAACTGCCGTTCCGGGATGTATGGAGGATTCTTGTCAGGCGGATTCGGCGGTTACATCTATGGGGCAGAAGGCTTATGGGGAGCCGACATTGAACCGGATGCAAAATACAGGATGTGGGATGCGATGCAGTTTGAATCAGGGAAAATGGTACGCTACCTGGAAGATTTTGCATTCGTCAACGGAAACAGATATCAGGATTTGGAACCTAACGCTGATTTGGTTACACCCAATAAAGCCGGTGATCCTATGGGATACCGCGGGTGGGCTTACTGTGCACGCACAAAAGAGAAAGATTTCTTTTTGATATACCTGGAAAAGGATTGTCCCCAGATAACCGTACGCGGAGCCATTCCCAACGCATCATATTTGTTCAGATGGTTTAATCCAAGGACGGGAGCCTGGTTTGGAGATGTAAGGCTGACAACAATAAAAGCCGACGGTGTGGGAAGAATCCGAATTCCTGCACATCCGGCGGATAAGGATTGGGGACTGAGCCTGATATTGGAAAAGAAATAAATTTTGTATTTATTGCGTAAACAGCAATAAATACATATATAATATAAAAAGGAGGATATGTATGGCTAAAAAACAATTGCTTAAACTGTTAGCTGTCATGTTGGTGCTGGTGTTATGTGTTGCTTCATTTGCAGCATGTTCACAGTCATCGGATGATCAGGAAGGGAAGCCTGAACCTGCAGAAGATCCAAAAGATGATGGCAAAGAACCTGCAGAAAAGCCGCAAGATCCTGGTAAAAAACTTACTATACGTTATATGTCACCGGCAACAGCAGGAACTCCACAGGCTGAAATTCTTGAGGAGTTGATTAAAGAGTTTGAAGATGAGAATCCCAATATTACATTGGTACATGATGCTCTACCTTCTGCAGAACTCAGGACAAAGATCACGGTAGAGATGGCAGCAGACAACCCACCTCATGCATCATGGTGTATTTTAAGCTATGCACGGGAATTTATGCGTGATGATAAGATTATTGACTGGAAAACTGTATACGACGATCCGAATCACAAAGAATTTAAAGAGTGGTTTGATGATAAGACTCTCGAATTCTCGGCATACAAAGACGGCAGATTGATGATGGCACCCTATGAAGCAAGTATAGACGGTCTGTTCTACAACACAGAGATTTTCGAGAAATACGGCTGGGAGCCGCCAAAGACGTTTGACGATCTGATTGACATTGCAAAGAAATGCCGTGAACAGGGAATCTACGCCATAGTTACCGGCGGAAAAGACATGCGCTTTGCATGGATGGCTTCTGCCCTTCTGGTCAGGGCAATCGGCATTGAAAAAGCTACTGAACTGGCTATGGGCGATGCTATAACCAAGTGGAATGATCCCGAATACGGTTTCCCGCAAGCAATGGAGAAATTTAAGGAATTAGTCGATGCTGAGGCTTTCCCTCCCGGAACAGTTGGTTTATCTGCTACTGAAGCAGACCAGATGTTTGCACGTGGAGAAGCAGCTATGTATTATGAAGGCCAATGGAAACCCGGCAACTTCCTGACTGCCGGTGGAGATGATTTTATCAAGAAGGTAAGGCGTGTCAATTTCCCGGCGATGACGGATATGCCTGAAGGAGATCCGGACGCTTGTGTAGGCGGCACCATCGTAGGTACTATCGTAACCAGCAACAAGCCGGAAGAGGAAATACAAGCCGCCATTGAATGGGTAAAGGTAATCTCAAGCCCGGCATATTATATACCAAGCACTGAAACAGGACAGAACCTGTATGCAGGTAAGGCAGAATATGATCGTACAAAGCCGCCGGAAGTAATAAACCAGTTGTATGACGCCTTCCAGTCAGCACCGAGGTTCATTCCTTCCATGGACGCTTTTGCTCCTCCTGCTGTAGACCTTGCAATAAAGAAAACCGCAATGCCAGGGATACTTTCAGGCGAATTAACGCTTGAAGCTGCAATCGCAGAAGTGCAAAAAGCCGCGGAAGAATACGCAAAAACACTCGAGTAATAGTTAAGCTATATTGAACTTATCAGGGTGCAGATAAACCATATACTTCTGCACCCTGATAAGAATTTTATACATGAGCAATTCAGTATTATATGGAGTGGATTATATGAGCTCAATTGCAATTAATAAAAAAATAAATGATAATAGAGTTTCACTGTTAAAAGTGGGTAAGAAAGCAAGGATTGTTATATATGCTTTTATGGCCATTTGTTCAATTCTGGTTCTTTTGCCGCTGCTTTGGCTGATTTTTACATCGCTGAAAACCCAGGCTGAACTGACCCAGAATATATGGGGCCTGCCCAAATCTCCCCAGTTAAGCAACTATGCGCTTGCATGGAAAAAAGGACGAATGGGGCTTTATATAACAAACAGCCTTATTTCCACCATAGTTACTATTATAATAACCGTTATAACTTCGACTACGATTTCGTTTATTCTGTCCAGGTTCACATTTAAACTGAACAGAACCATATATTACCTTGTTGTTATAGGAATGATGATCCCGATTCATGCAGCTGTGATCCCGCTTTATATCATGGCTTTGAATTTAAAGCTTCAGAATAATCTGGTTGCGCTTGGTTTTATATATGCAGCATTCAGAATACCGGCATCAGTATTCTTTTTGGAAAGCTATATGAAGTCCATACCGAAGGAATTAGAGGAAAGCGCTATTATAGACGGATGCGGAATATGGAAGACATTTGTAAATATAATACTGCCGTTGTCAAAAGATGGAATTATAACAATTGTAATTTTAGCCGTATTGGCTTGTTGGAATGAGTTATTAGTAGCTATGCTGATGTTAAATCAACCGTTTATAAAAACCTTACCTATTGGTCTTATGGGATTTATCGGTGAATATAATTCTGAGTATACTCAGTTGTGCGCGGGTCTTGTAATAGCCTGTCTCCCGGGTCTGATATTCTATGCACTGCTGAAAGAAAAGATTGTCAAAGGTATGACTGTCGGTGCTATAAAAGGCTAATAAGAATTTAGGAGAGGTAGTTCGTATGGATGTAATTAAAAACAAACGTTTAGCAATCATAATGTTTCTGATTCCAGGTCTGTTGGTATACTTGTTGTTTGTTTTTTATCCGATTCTGCAAGGAGTTATATTAAGCACGTATCGTTGGAAGACGGTTAGTGTTAAAGTCTTTACAGGATTTGATAATTATATAGGTGTATTTCAGGACAATCTGTTCTGGAAGTCTATGAAAAACTCGTTTATATTCATGCTGGGCACGGGATTAATACAGATTCCGTTGGGCTTCATTCTGGGTTACCTGCTGTATCTGCAGCTAAGGGGATACAGATACTTCCAGACCATATTCTTTATACCGCCGATGTTAATGACTGTAGCGGTAGGATATATATGGGGTTATATATACAGCCCGGCTATAGGAATTCTTAAGCCGCTTATGCAGGCAGTAGGATTAGGGAAGTATTATATACCACCGCTGGCAGATTCGCGAACGGCACTTTTCTTTATGATATTAGCCCAGGCTTGGAACTCAACGGGAATTCAGATGATGCTTTTTAACGCTGGCTTTATGAACATGCCGGAAGAAGTAATTGAAATGTCTACAATTGACGGGGTATACGGCTGGAGAAAAATATTCTATATAGTCATACCGCTATCCTGGGAGGTCACTAAAACCGTTATTATTCTGCAGCTGACAGGAGCGTTGAGAGCATTCGATTTGATTTTTGTCATGACCGGCGGGGGACCCAACCATGCGACGGAAGTTTTACCGGTATATATGTTTGTGCAAGCCTTCCAGAATTTCAATATAGGGTATGGAACGGTTGCTGCAGTTGTGATTTTCGTATTATCAATGGGCCTGACTATGAGCCTGAGAAAGATAATGGGTCAGGAAATAATTTAATTGGTAACCAAATAATATGGAAACTCTCACCTGGGTGAAAGTATTATAAGAAATACGGATAAATACAAGGAGGAAAATTACATGAACAACAAAGAATTGATAGAAAAAATCAGGCAATGCAGATTAGCTGATTTATCAGACGGTATGGATGCATTGGGCCTTGTTAACACTGGAACTATGTCCTCAAAGATGAGACCCATTCGCCCGGGAATTTCAATGGCAGGTTTTGCTTATACCGTAAAGTTAATCCCGGCGCAAAAAGATGTAAAAGTCTGCAAAAACTTCGAGGAATACAGCAAAGAACTGGACGAATGGTGCAGCGACACTTATTCATTCTTTGGGCCCATTTCTGAGGGAAAGCATAAAGATGATGATTTGGTAATTGTCATCGATATGGGAGGATACCCCGGTGGAATCTGGGGTTCTGAAATCGGAATGAATGCCATGAAGAATGGCGTTGTGGGAACGGTCATTGATGGTGGATGCAGAGACTTGTATGAGTGCAACCTGGAAGGTGTTAAGGTTTGGTGCACTGCAAAAACTTTTAACCACGTATACGGCAGATTGGTCAGCGGAGGCGTCAACATACCTGTCGAATGTGCCGGCGTGACTGTAAACCCTGGAGATATTGTATGTGGAGACGACGATGGTGTACTGGTCATTCCCAGGGACAGAGCTGAAGAAGTATTAGAGATCGCATTGAAAGTACGTGAGGGAGATCAAAAGACAAGGGCTCAGCATTATAAAGATTTGGGCTTGCCATTTGATGAAACACTGGGTGAAGCAGGAAAAGAATAATCCTGTAGATTAACAGTTATATAAGGTGAGAGTTTCAAATTTTTTATATGTAAATACACATTATTCAACCGGTTTACCCGGTTGAATAATGTGTATAAACGCTGAATTTATTATCATGTAAGCTGCCTTAGAGTAAGTAAGCTATAAACTGGCCAGGAACAAAAAAATGGACATTCCTGGAAAATAAGGAGGTGTTCAGAATCAGCATGAAGGCGTTACGTAAACTGAAGCCGGGATATGGAGCAGAACTGGTAGATATACCAATACCGTCTATAGAAGCCGATGAAGTTTTGATAAAGGTTAAAGCAACGGCTCTGTGCAAATCCGATATAGATGTGTACAATTGGACACCCTTGGTTGCTTCGGCAAACTACCGGCTGCCTCTTACAATGGGACATGAATTTTTAGGCGAAATTGTCGAAGTGGGAAATGCTGTAAGAACATTAAAAGTTGGAGAACATGTAGTCGGGGAAACACATGTACCGTGTCTGCGCTGTAAAAGCTGTTGGAATAATAATATGCATATTTGTGACAATATGGGTGTCTTGGGGCGCAGTTATCAGGGTTCTTTTGCTGAATATATAAAGATGCCGGCAGTTTCAGCTATAAATGTTTCAAAGGATTTGCCGCCCAAATATGGAGCTGTTATGGAACCATTAGCCACGGCGGTACATGCATTGATGAAAGGCCAGGTATGGGGCAAACCGGTTGTAGTCCTTGGATGCGGGGTTATTGGCCTGATGTCGGTTCAGCTTGCCAAGCTTTTGGGAGCTACACGTGTTTATGCTGTGAGCACAAGTTTAAACAAACTGGAAAAGGCTGTGGCTCTTGGGGCTGATAAGGCCATAAACAGCAGAACAGAAGACTGGGTGCAGATAATTCTGGACGAAACGCACGGATATGGTGTGGGAACGGCAATTGAAACGACAGGAAACGAAGGAATTATAAACAGGACCATGGACGTATTACAAAAAGCAGGAACATGTGTATTTGTCGGAATGATTGAAGGCGGACTGAATATAGAAAAGTATATGGACAGAGTCGTGTACAGGGAACTGATATTGACCGGGATTTTCGGCCGCAGAATTTATGAAACATGGAATGTCTTAAATGAATACCTGGATAGTGGTTATATCGATCTGAGCAATTATGTTGGAGCAGAAATGCCGCTTACAGAATTTGAAAGAGGCTTAAAGGAATCTTCGAGCCTGACCGGACGGGTAATATTTTATCCGTAAATTAAATTATGTAATCCTATTTAAAACTTGAGGGAGTGAGAAACAGTGGGGAATTTTAAATTGCCTGAAAAAGTGGATATATTTGAGGTGGGGCCAAGAGACGGATTGCAGAATCAAAGAGATTTTATTCCCACTGAGAGTAAAATAGAACTGGTCAATAAACTGACAGCTGCCGGCTGCCAGAGGATAGAGGTTACTTCTTTTGTGCATCCCAAATGGGTTCCTCAAATGAAAGATGCAAAAGAGGTTTTCTCACGGATTGACAAAAAAGAAGGCGTAGTATACAACGCTCTTATCCCTAACCTGAAGGGTTTGGAATTGGCCCTGGAGGCAGGTTTGCAGGAAGTAGTAACAATTATGAGCGCAAGTGAAAGCCACAATAAAAAGAACTTAAACCGCAGCGTTGACGAATCTCTGAAAGAGATAGAAGAGATCAACCGGATTGCTGCTGAAAAAGGTGTCAAAGTTCGTTCATATATTGCTACCGTATTTGGATGCCCTATTGAAGGGGATGTGCCGGTTGAAAAAGTAATCGATATTGCTTTGGCTCTGGAAGAAAGCGGTTCTTATGAAATTTCACTGGGTGATACTACCGGAATGGCAAATCCTATAATGGCGTATGAAATACCAGCTATGATTCTTGAACGCCTGAAAAAAGCAAGCTTGGCTGTTCATTATCACCAGGCTGACGGAATTGAGTTTGCAAATATACTGGCCTCTCTGAAAGCCGGGATAACTGTTTTCGACGGAGCTGCCGGCGGATTGGGAGGATGCCCTTATGCACCGGGTGCAACGGGAAATACCGCAACTGAAACTATGGTTGATATGTTCCACCGAATGGGAATAAAAACCGGTATTGACCTGGATTTGATTAACGAATGCGGAAAGTTTGCCAAGAGCCTGGTAAATTGCTGTAATGTATAAGAAAGCAAAGTAAATAGAAAGGAGCAGTAGGATGAATAAAGATAAACTGATGGGCATCAAGCAGCGTTTTGCAGCTGGAGAGATCAAACAGCAGCATTTGGAGATGCAGGTTTTTAAAGAAGTCTATGAATCTGATCCTGCTAAAGTGCGGGATGCATGTCATGACGCAGCAGTGATCCGCTGTGAAGTAATAGAAGAACAGACAGGGGTATCCCTTGAAACCATAAAGAACAGCCGGATAGATAACAGTACTTTAGTAGACGGTGGATATATACTGCCCGGTATAGAGCTGAAAACCGGCGGCGCATTGATACCTATGGGAATTGCCGGGCCTATGAGAATAAAAGGAAAATATGTAAATGATGAAGAGGTATATATCCCCCTGGCAACCAATGAGGCAGCTCTTCTTGCAGGAGTACAGAGAGGTATTAAAGCCATTAATATGGCAGGCGGATTGAATACCTTGGTGCATTTTGACGGAATGACAAGAGCTCCGTTAATAGAAGCGCCTGATATTTATAAAGCCCAGTGGCTTTGCCAGGAAGTCAGGACAAATAAAGAATTAATTGAGGAACTGGGTACTCATGTGAAGGATCCTTTTGTAAGGCTGGAACGCATAGAACCATATCAATTGGGAACAAAAGTATTTTTGCGCATGTTTTATAAGACCGGCGATGCAATGGGAATGAACGGTGTTACCAAGGCATCTGCCGATATAACAAAGGCGCTGTTAAACCGCCTGGATGGGTGGAAATTGATAACAATCAGCAGTAATCTGTGTACCGATAAGAAAGCGGCTCATATTAATGTGCTGACCGGACGCGGAAAATCCGTACAGACGGAAGTATTTATACCCAGGGAAGTGCTGCAGAGTGTTTTCAAGAAAGGTGTTACTGCCGGTAAAGTGCAGCAGGTAGTTTTTCATAAGTGCTATCTTGGCACTGCTTTGAGCGGGACAATTTCCGGCTTTAATGTCAATGCTGCCAATACAATAGCTGCATTTTTCGCTGCTACAGGACAGGATTTGGCGCAGGTTATAACTTCTTCAAGCTGCTTTGTTCAGGCTGATGCCACTGAAGACGGAGGAGTTCATTTCATGGTAACCCTGCCCTGCATGGAACTGGCAACCATCGGCGGAGGCACAATGTTTGGTACGGCAAAAGAGGCATTGAACCTGCTGGGATGCGGACAGTTCGGCAGTTCAATTGATGATAACCGCAGTGTATTGCGTTTAGCGGAAATTGCCGCTGCAGCTGTCACTGCCCTGGAGTTGAATACCGCATGTGCACAGGCGGCTGATTATGAAATGGCAGAGTCCCATGTAAGATTGGCCAGAGGGGAAGTAGATAATTAGATAGGTGTCAACGGCAACTCAATTACTCTTTAAATTTGTAGTTGAGTTGCTGTGCAATTTATATAAAAAAATAATAAAATTATTGTATGGAAATAAAGATGATTTTTTTGTAAAATATAGACAAAAAGCGGCAGAGGGTGAAATGTATTGAACTCACACGAATATGCATTATTATCAAGCAATGAACTGGAAAAGTTCGTAAACCTGAGCGTAAAAGAGAGGACATACAGGATAATAAAGGAGAAGATTTTAAATCTGGAGATTGAACCGGGAAGTCGTATAAGGGAGGATCTGTTGGCCAATGAATTAGCGATAAGCCGGACGCCGGTAAGAGAAGCTATAAACCAGCTTGCAGCAGAGGGATTTGTTGAGATTATACCTAGAAAAGGCGTATTCTCGATAGAGCTTAAAACAGATGATATTATAGAACTCCTTCTTGTCAGGGAAGCTTTGGAGGTTTTAGCTGTAAAAGAGTGCATCGATAAAATTGAGCAACACCAAATTGAAGAGTTGAATGAGCTTATCGACAGTTTTGAAAATGCCGTTAATGAAAAACGCTATCAGGACTGTAATATATTGGACAGCGAATTTCATCATATGATCGCAATGATTACCGGTAATAAAAAATTAATTGAGTTTATTGACGTTATTGAAGACTTCATGCGAATTGCCAGGAATATGGAGACCATATATGACGGATGGAACAAAAATTTGACTGCGTTGAAAGACCATAAACTGATTGTGGAGGCAATAACCAAGAAAGATAAGAAAATGGCTGAATCCGCCGTTAGAAATAATATTAATAATATGAAGAAAAACCTTAATATTTATATAGATCCTGACTTTGAATAGGATTACGAACCGTTCTGATTTTCCTGGTTGGATTCTGTTTTATCATGACACTGTTTTCAAAAAGGTTTGAAACACTGCAACGAAGATGTATTTATAATAGTGAACAAAGAGGAGGTTTCCTTTATGCTTAAGCCCGAAGAGATCAGTCGAATCGCTCAGGAGCTCCGTATAACTGTTTTGGATATGATATATAAAGCCAGGAGCGGACATGTCGGAGGCAGTTTTTCCTGTGCAGAAATAATTACTACATTGTACGAATATTTTATGAATGTAAGGCCGGATGAACCATGTTGGCCGGACAGAGACCGGTTTATTTTAAGCAAGGGACATGCAGCTCCGATGCTGTATGCTGTTTTAAGCAAAAAAGGTTTTTTTGAAGAAGAAAAATTATACACGCTTCGTCAGTTGGGCAGCCCTTTACAAGGACATCCTTGCATGTTTGAACTGCCGGGCATTGATATGTCGACCGGCTCATTGGGCATGGGCCTGTCTGTAGGAGTGGGTATGGCATTATCAGCAAGGGTTACCGGCAGGAAATACAGAGTATTTGTGCTGTGCGGTGATGGTGAACTGCAGGAAGGTCAAAACTGGGAAGCGCTTATGTCAGCCGCAAAGTGGAAACTTGATAATTTAACCGTTATAATTGATTATAATGGTGTTCAGCTTGATGGCAATGTAAACGATATAATGCCCCTCAGCGACATAGAATCCAGGCTGAAGAGTTTTGGAATTCACACATTCAAGTGCGACGGACATAATGTTGAAGACCTGATAAATAGCATACAGGCTGCAATCCGGTATGATGGGCCTGCTGCGGTTATTGCAAAAACAGTAAAAGGTAAGGGCGTATCTTTCATGGAAGGACAATCTGCATGGCATGGTAAAGTTGTTGAGGATAATGAATATGAACAAGCCGTAAAAGAATTAACCGGGCTTTTGAGATAATCACCTGTCATTGAAAGAGAGTTGATAGAATATGAAGCAAATGAGATTGGTATTTGGCGAGATGCTCTGTGAGCTCGGAGATGAATATCCCGGGCTGGTTGTTTTGGATGCCGATGTTTCCAGCAGTACGCAAACAAGATTGTTTGCAGAAAAATACAAAGATAGGTTTTTTAACTTTGGCATTGCAGAAGCCAATATGATAAGCGCAGCTGCCGGTATGGCCGCTTGTGGATTAATACCTGTGGCTTCTACATTTGCATTTTTGATAGCTTTACGGGCCGGAGATCCTGTAAGAAGCCTTGTATCGTACAACAATTTAAATGTAAAGCTTGCCGGCGCGTATGGAGGACTGTCTGATTTTGCCGATGGTGCAAGTCACCAATCCGTATGCGATTTATCTGTAATGAGAGCGATGCCTAATATGACGGTATTGGTGCCTTCTGATATTGATACTGCCCGCGGCGCTGTAAAGGCGATGTTGGACCACAAAGGCCCCGTATATTTACGCCTGTCCCGTGAACCTGTCGGATCGTATCATGGGGGAGATCATGCATTTGAGATTGGAAAGGCAAGAGTGCTCAGGGAGGGGAACGATGTAACCATAGCCGTTACCGGTATCCTGCTTGCCCAGGTATTGGAGGCAGCTGAGGAACTGGACAAGGCCGGGATTAATGCCTCAGTAGTGGAATTTGCCACACTAAAGCCATTTGATGCTGAAACCCTGCTGAGCTGTGCCCGTAAGACCGGCGCTGTTATCACTGTCGAAGAGAATACGGTTTTGGGAGGTTTGGGAGGAGCGGCAGCCGAAGTTTTGGGAGAAAACTATCCGGTCATTATGAAAAGGATTGGACTGAACGATACATTCGGGCAAAGCGCTGTTTCATACAGAGACCTCTTAAACTGGTACGGTTTGACAGCCAAACGCATATATGATACTGCGAAAGAAGTCGTTAAGTTAAAATAAAGGATGTTTGAGAAATATGCAGGATATAACTGCATATTTTTGTGCTGAAATTACCGGTTTTACAGAAGACGGCTGAGTGGTATTATTAATATAGTGGTATTATAATAATATTATTATAAAAACCGTCCAAGAAATGTCACCCATTAAGGGTGTTAAAAGCATAAAAGCTGACTATAATAGTAAAAAATAAAATATAGAAGGAGAGATGGAAAGATGAAAGAGTCAATGTATAAGTATATGCGTGTAGGCCTTATACACTTTATGGCTTATCCTGATACCATGGCAGGCGAAGGGCCTATCCTGGAGACGATCAGGAAGATAGCCGTGGATGATTATTTCAATGCCATTGAGATTACCTGGATAAAGGACGACAAGGTCAGAGAACAGGTAAAAAAGATGCTTGAAACATCCCATATGACGGTTGCCTATGGAAGCCAGCCCAGGCTGCTGACTACCGGAATGAATATTAATGATCTTGATGATGCAGCCAGGAAAAAAGCTCTCGATAATCTTAAAGAAGGAATTGATGAAGCGTACTATATGGGAGCCGAAGGTTTTGCATTCCTTAGCGGTAAGTATGAGGAAGATAAGAAGGAAGAGGCATTTGCCGCTTTAGTTGATTCCACCAAGGAACTGTGCGCCTATGCCAAATCAAAAGGAAATCTGAGAATAGCCCTTGAGGTATTTGACTGGGACGTTGACAAAAAAAGCATTATAGGGCCTGTGGATTTGGCAAAGAGATTTGCAGAGGAGATAAGGAAGGAATATGACAATTTCGGCCTCATGGTGGATTTAAGCCACTTGCCGCTGTTAAGGGAGAGCGCAAGAGAATCTCTTATACCTGTGAAGGATTATATCGTACATGCCCATATGGGTAATGCCGTAGCTGCAGATCCGTCATTGGAAGCATATGGGGATGCCCATCCAAGATTTGGTTTCCCCAACAGCGAGAATGATGTAGATGAGTTGGTTGAATATCTGAGCGTCCTGATGGAGATTGGATTCCTGAATACAAAGAACCCGCCAATAGTAAGCTTTGAGGTAAAACCGTGGAAGGATGAGGATCCGGATATAGTTGTAGCAAATGCTAAAAGAGTGCTTAATGAGGCATGGGCAAGGTTATAAATTGAATATAAACGGGTCTTTTTCCGTATGAGAACATTATTATATTGAACAGGGGGTATGCTTTAGATGAAAATCGTGGTACTGGATGGTTATACGCTGAATCCCGGGGATTTATCCTGGGGCGAATTGGAGAAACTGGGTGAACTTACGGTATATGACCGTACTCCCGAAGACAAGGTACTGGAGAGGATAGGAGACGCTGAGATAGTATATACCAACAAGACACCCTTAACCAGGGAGACATTCTATAAAGCACCCAACCTCAGGTGGGTAGGTGTGCTGGCTACAGGTTATAATGTAGTTGATGTTGAAGCAGCAAGGGAACGCGGTATTCCCGTTGCCAATATTCCTACTTATGGCACTGCTGCTGTTGCCCAGATGGTTTTTGCGCTGCTCCTTGAGATTTGCCATCATGTATGGGAACACAGCGAAGCGGTCAAGAGAGGGGACTGGACCAATAATCTGGATTGGTGTTTTTGGAATTATCCCCTTATAGAGTTAGCCGATAAGACCATGGGTATTATCGGGTACGGAAGAATCGGACAGGCAACCGGCAAAATAGCACAGGCAATGGGCATGAAGGTTGTGGCATACGACCAGTATGAAAACAAGGAATTAGAGAGTGAAACAATGAAGTATGTCAGCCTGGATGAGCTTTTGAGGGTATCGGATGTAATAAGCCTGCATTGTCCTTTGTTTGAGAGTACTAAGGGTATAATAAACAAGGAAACCATATCGAAAATGAAGGATGGAGTAATACTTATAAATACCTCAAGAGGCCCCCTGGTAGTTGAGGAAGACCTGGCTGAAGCATTGAACAGCGGGAAGGTGTATGCAGCGGCTGTCGACGTGGTATCTTCCGAGCCTATAAGCATGGATAATCCACTGCTTAAAGCAAAGAATATCATAATAACTCCGCATATAGCTTGGGCTCCAAAGGAGTCAAGGCAGAGGCTTATGAATATTGCCGTTGACAATCTGAAAGCCTTCCTGGATGGAAATCCTGTCAATGTGGTAAACAATCTGTAATTTATGAAAACGGTATGTAATTATTGCTGAAAATAATGTATAATTAAATAAACACATTAGTTAACAGCTTTGGGTATGACACTCAACATTTCGAAAACGGGGGTGATTTTTGTGTCAAGGTCATTTGATTTACCGGATGTTATGAAAGCGGCGGTTCTGAAAAAGCCTATGGAGGTTGAAATAGAGTACAGGCCTGTTCCTGTACCGGGTCCCGACGAGGTGCTCGTAAAAGTGATGGCTGTAGGTGTTTGCGGTTCCGATGTGCACTACTATGAAAGCGGAAGGATAGGCAGCTTTGTAGTTGAGAATCCCATGATACTGGGACACGAATGTTCCGGAATTATAGCAGCAGTTGGAGAAAATGTCACCCGTTTTAAAGTGGGGGACAGGGTTGCTGTTGAACCGGGGGTAACCTGCGGCAAATGTGAGTACTGCAAGGCCGGCAGGTATAACCTGTGCCCGGACGTGGTATTCCAGGCTACTCCTCCTTATGACGGGGCGTTTGTTCAGTATTTTACGCACAGACAGGATTTTGTGTACCCGATCCCTGATCATTTAACATTTGAAGAAGCTGCACTAATCGAGCCGTTTTCTGTAGGCCTTCATGCTGCCAACAGGGCTGATATAAAACCCGGCTCGACAGTAGCTATCTTTGGGTTGGGCCCGGTAGGGCTTATGGCTGTTGTTGCAGCAAGGGCTTTCGGAGCCAGCACTGTCATAGCAACCGATCTTGAAGAAATAAGGCTTAATGCCGCTAAAAGCGTTGGAGCATCGTTAGTTTTCAACGCAAGGGAGCATGATGTCGTAAAAGAGATAATGGATTATACCAACGGCCGTGGAGTGGATGTGGCTATCGAAGCAGCAGGGCATCCCGCGACGCTGCAAAATGCGCTGGCTTCTCTGTGCCGCGGAGGAAAGCTGATGATTGTCGGGCTGCCTGCCCAGGATAATATCCCGCTTAATATTCCTGCAATTGCTGATAAGGAATTGGATATATACGGGATATTCAGATATGCCAACACTTATCCGAGGGCTATTGAAATACTGGCCTCGGGAATAGCTGATACAAAGGCTTTGGTTACCGGAAGATATTCCCTGGATGAGGCTGTTCGTGCTCTTGAGGAAGCCCGTACAAACAAGGCAAACAATATAAAGATAATGGTATATCCAAATGAAGAATAACATGGATTCGCTTTTATGGTTTTTTCTGAATTATTAATCCATATACACCTGCAGAGGTAAACCTAAAAAGGTAATACTTATAGCCCCATTTTTTGTATACAAAAATGGGGTTTTTTATTTGAAAAAACGCAGCCATGTCCAAAAGTTTTTACCGCTTTTTGCAGGTAAACAATCACTGTAAATTCCCTGCGTACGGGAGAAACGCTGAGCATTTCAGGTATAATTGGCCGCAGGTCCGGGGCTGTTCCCGGAGTAATCTATAATAGTGCCCGGGGAGGCGGCAGCCGGGTGAAATTTGTTATTAATATTAAAAATTCATGCAAAGCCAGTTGATATAGTGAGATAGCTGTGGTACATTAGAAGCATGTATTGACGGTTGGGCGGAGATTCCCTCCGGTGATATTATCGGATCTGTGGAATATGATGCGTTCAACCGGTATGCTGCCTAACTTAATAAAATAGATGAAAAAGGAGGTTTGCCATGCTATTATATGAAGAACCGGCAAGAAAAATTCCTGTCAGGCAGTTTGATGTTGTTGTTGCGGGAGGAGGCACCGCCGGTGTTGTAGCCGCCATCGCGGCGGCGCGCCAGGGTGCCAGAACAGCATTGATTGAATCCAAGGGTTATACCGGTGGTATAATTACGGAAGGCGGTACTGCGCTTCATAGCTTCTTCAATTTATGGAAGGCTTTTCCGGGAGTGGAAAAGAAGCAGGTTGTACGCGGTATCCCGCAGGAAATAGTTGACCGATTAATCGAACGCGGAGGTACTACGGGACACGTTGAAGCGCTGACCGGGTATGATTATGACAGCGTCTGCACTGCAATTGATACTGAGATCTACAAGCTTGTATCCCTTGAGATGCTGATTGAAGCCGGGGTTGAGGTATTTGTCAACACGCTTTTGGTTGGAGCGGTTATGGACGGGGATACTATCCGTGGAGCGATTGTCGAAAGCCGCAGCGGACGTGAAGTTTTTTATGCGAAATGTTTTGTGGATTGCACCGGATATGGAGATTTAAGCGCCTATGCCGGAGCATCCTTTACCGAGCCGAATGACCATCCTGTTGCAAACAGCATTGGCGTAGGAGGCCTGGATATCGACCGCTTCTATGAGTATTTTAAAGAGCTCGGCGCTTTAGGCGAATCAGCCCGTGGACCGCGAAGCGGACAGGACGGCAAGCTGGTGCGGGTTGGTGCGGATGAAAGCAAGCTGCCGCCGGAGCTGGTGGCAGAGGCGCGAAAAATCGGCCTGGCTTTTATTACAACGACGGTGCATGACGATTACCTGATGTTTATCAAGCTCAATTATAAAATGGACGTCAGCCCGACAAACCGTGACGAAGTGGTTAAGGCGGAACTGGAACTGCGCAAGCGCCAGGAAGCGGCCATTGAGCTGCTGAGGAAGATTCCGGGCTGTGAAAAAGCTTTTATTGCAAGAACCAGTCCGTCGCTTTGTATCCGCCGCGGCCGCTGCATAACATGCGACTATGATATAACCCTGTCGGATGTTTTAAATGGTGTTCATTTTGAGGATGACATAATGAGCTATGGCTTCCATGACTGCGCGCCGCGCCTTCAGATCAAAGACGGCGGAACTTACGGAATCCCATACAAGGCTTTGCGTGTAAGCGGCATTTCCAACCTGCTTGCTGCCGGTATGATTATTACCTCCGACTGGGAAGCGCATATGTCAACACGGAATACCGTTGCATGCATGGGACAGGGTCAGGCCGCCGGGACTGCAGCAGCGCTTTGTGCTTCCAAGAATATTGGAACACGGGAACTCGATTATGCAGAACTCCGGAAAGCACTTATCGAAGCGGATGTATACCTGGAAAACTAGAAGCACATATTATACTGATAATAAAAGGGCTGTTGATTACAACAGCCCTTTAAAACAGCAAAGTTTTCTGCATTGGAAATGCCCAGGCGTTAACCTGGCGGGATTTGCAGGATCCTGCATTTATGAAAACAGATCAAGTACCCGGGGAGATGTATTTCCGGTTAAGGGCCTTTAAGAAAAGGATGCACGGAGAGTAAGGCAGGGACACCGGGGTATAACCGGGGTACATATTACCCTGCTCTGGATGCGTCATGATTGCCCTTATAATAGGTAAATCATGGTTTGTAAAAAAATAACTGAATGGGGAGTTATCCATGAACATTAACAGGTATGAGCTGGTCAAAAGGCATAATCCGGTCCTCAGAGATTTTGATTTCATCTCTCCGTTAACGGTTGGCAATGGGGAATTTGCATTTACCGTGGATGTTACAGGGCTTCAGACCTTTTCCTGTATGTATGAAGATGGTACTCCTCTTTGTACACAGTCCCAGTGGGGGTGGCACTCCTTCCCGAGACCTGAATCAGAGACTATTTCCAGGGACAAGCTGAAGCTGAAGAAATACAATGTACATGGACGGGAAGTGGGATACATCACATCCAGCGACGGACAGGAAGAGCTGTTTCATTGGCTGCGGCAGAACCCTCACAAGCTTAACTTGTGCAATATAGGATTTGATTTTTCCGATTCCGGGCAGAATATGATGGGTCTGATTGACAGGGGAAGTATTCTCCAGGAACTGGATTTGTGGCATGGAAAAATTGTAAGCAGTTTCTCGATCAACGGCTGTCCTGTGAATGTGGAAACATGCTGTCATCCTGAATACGATGCGGTTTCCGTAAGGGCGAAATCAGATATCTTTGAAGCGGGAAAACTAAAGGTACTCTTTCGCTTTCCATATGGATCTCCGGACAAGGCCGCCTCGGATTGGGAGAACGATGACAGGCATGATACCAAAATTATAACAGCTGGCGAAAGATTTATTGATTTGCTTAGAATTATGGATGATGAACGGTATTTTGTAAGAATATCATTCAATGAAAGCGCCAGCTTATCCAGATGCGGAAGAAATGCGTTTTGTCTGGAAGCTTGCGGACGGCTGAATGTAATTGAATTTACATGTATGTTTTCCCCCGTTAAGATCCGGAAAACCGTACTGGATTATGAAATGGTTGAAAGGGCATCTGCTAAACACTGGGAGAGCTTCTGGTCGGAAGGCGGGGCCATAGAACTGGCAGAAAGTGAGGATAGCCGGGCGCTTGAACTGGAGAGGCGTATTGTGCTTTCCCAGTATCTTACCGCCATACAGTGTGCGGGATCCCTGCCCCCCCAGGAAACAGGGCTTACGTGTAACAGCTGGTACGGTAAGTTTCACCTGGAAATGCATTACTGGCATGCAGCCCATTTCCCCCTTTGGAATCGTCCGGAACTCCTGGAGAGAAGCCTCTGGTGGTATATGTCCATCATGGATAAAGCGGAAGAGCTGGCCGGATCCCAGGGTTATGAAGGGGTCAGATGGCCAAAGATGGTGGCATACGACGGATATGACAGCCCTTCGCCAATAGGCCCTCTTCTGATATGGCAGCAGCCCCACCCGATTACATATGCCGAACTATGTTACAGGGCCCGTCCGGATAAGCAGACCCTGGAAAAATACAGTGATATTGTATTCAAAACGGCTGAGTTTATGGCTTCATATACAGTGTATGATGAGAAAAACGATCGATACGTATTGGGACCGGGTTTGATTCCTGCCCAGGAGAACCATAGGCCGGAGGTTACCCTGAACCCAACCTTTGAACTTGAATATTGGAGGTACGGCCTGGAGGTGGCAAACCGCTGGAGAAACAGGCTTGGACTGCCGGATAATCCTGTATGGAATAACATTATATCCAAACTCGCCAGGCTTCCCCGGAAGAATGGTGTTTACCTTGCTCATGAGAACTGTCCGGATACGTTTACCGGGTTTAACTTTGATCATCCTTCCATGCTGTGTGCCCTGGGAATGCTTCCCGGTTCAATGGTGGACAAAAGGGTGATGCTGGCGACGCTGGAGAAGGTGCTGGACAGCTGGATGTTCGAACATATGTGGGGATGGGACTTCCCGGTTATGGCAATGACGGCGGCAAGGCTCGGAAAGCCTGATACGGCAATCGATATTTTGTTAATGGATTCACCAAAAAATACTTATCTTCCAAATGGGCATAACAAGCAGGGAGACAAAAGCGATCTGCCTCTTTATCTTCCGGGGAACGGGGGACTGCTTATTGCTGCTGCCATGATGGCCGCAGGATGGGATGGAATGGACTCAAATCAATCAGTCCCGGGATTTCCCAGGGATGGGAAATGGGAAGTTAAATGGGAAAGAATCAATCCAATGCCGTAAAATCAAACTGCTGTTGACAAGGAGAAATCAGTTTGTAATGATATATATGAAGTACAGGCACGGGTATCCCATGGTTTTTCCGGCGGCATCCGGCAAATTTGACGGGACGAACAGAGTTTTATTAGATAACCTGATATGAAGAATGGTTTCCCATGTACCCCTGTTCGGTACATGAGCCGTCTTTATTAATTGAAAATACGCAGCCGGATATGATATACTTGATATATAATTATAAATATTTTCTGTATTATCGATTATTGATTGATCATTTAAAATAAAAGATAACCCCATGATTGAAATTTAATACGGAGCGGGGAGAATTACACTTTGTATTCCATATACACAACTGTTTCCCTGGATATACTTGTCGAACAGATGCTAATCCTTGAAAACGTATCTACGAATCAGCTTGTTCAATTTATTCACAACATGGAAGGACGGCCCATATTGCTGCAAATTTATCCGCCGGTTTAAGAGAGAAATGCTAATGACGCCGGCGCAGTACCGAAAGGTTAACTGCGGGCAGAGGAGTTAGCATTACCTGCTTAGTGAGCCTGAAAGTTTTATAAAGGAGTCAGCTTGCAGTGTTTCCTGGCTGATTATATATAGTCAGGATAACGCTGTTTATAAATAAATATATAGGAGGTAGGAATATGCAAATCTGTTCAGGAAAGTATACTATGCGTTTTCAAAATGGTGGTATTGAGGTTCTGAAGGACGGCTCCCTGCTTTACTACAATAAGAGGCCTATGTACGCTTTTATAAAAACAGCATATTCAATTACTGAATTTTACGATGCACCATACGACGATATATCTGAAACAGATGGACGGATTACCGCAAAGGGCGTACTAAAGCTCCCCACAGGATCTGAGCTGGCTTTCACCGATACCTACGAACTGATTGATTCCAGCATCAAGGTCTGCCGTACGGTAACCGTTCTGAAAAACACAGACGATTTGGGCTTTGCTTCAAAAATCGCATTTGTTATTGCGGCTTCCGACAATGTACGTGACTATAACTGTTTCGCGCCGGCCAACTGGTATCGTCAGAACGAATTTACCGCTCCCTATGTTATGGGATATGATCTTGACTGTGAATATTTCTGGCGCAACGAGGTCAACTATACCCTCCCGCTGTTTGCTGTGCAAAACAAAGCATCCGGGGAGATGATCATGCTTTCCCGCTGGGCTGCTGATATCACCATGAGGGATCTCAATTTTGTGAGATCTGAACATGTTGTAGACAGGAAATTCACTATAGGCTCCATTGGAATCAGCAAACCTGAAAACAAGACGCTGAATTACCTGTATTACGGCTATCCGCTGCGCAAAGAGATCAGCACGGTCCGCGACGGGCTTACCATTGATTACGTATACCCCGGAACGGATGGCCAGATGCCGAGGTTTAGAAGATATAACGTCGATTACGATACGGGCAGCAAATCCATGACCAGGACATATCATCCTATGGAGGAGGGCTTTACCCACAGCTTTGCAGTTGCTGTAAACTTCGGCCAGTACGATGGGTTTTACCCCATGATGCGCGATGCATGGAGAACCGTATACAAAAGATTGAGAGAACCGTTTTATAATGTGGATCATGAGCTCCAGTACCGCAATTGTATGAAGGCTCTTACCAGGCTTACACGTCAATACGGCAATTCATGGGGACTGCCTTTTTCCTGCCAGTTGCCTCAGTTGGACATTTCCAGCGTTTCATTCCAGTTCGGCTTTGTTGGGCAGCAGCCGGGTATCGGTTACCAGCTCATCCGCTATGGAGACATGGAATATGAACCTGAATCCTATAATAAAGGAATCAACATCATTGATTTCTGGGTAAGAACCGCCATGACTGACATCGGAGCTCCCAATGTATGCTATAACCCGACAATTGAAGGTTTTGAACCCATGCCTTTCTGGACGAGGATGATTGCGGACGGCCTCGAAAACATCCTGGATGCTTATGTATATATGAGGAAAAAAGGTGAGGATCGCCCTGAGTGGCTTGAATTCTGCCGGAAGGCAGCGGATTGGCTTGTCCGGATCCAAAATGAGGACGGCAGCTATTACAGGGCTTACAATACCAGCGATGGTTCCATGCGAATGGATTCAAAGGCTAATACCATAAGCGTTGTAAGATTCCTGATCCAGTTTTACCTGGTTACCGGTGATGAAAAATACAAACAGGCAGCGCTTAAGGCCGGGGAATGGGCTTATAACAATACGTATAAAAACATGGAATACCGTGGTTCCACCTGTGACAATGCTGACATTATGGATAATGAATCCGGCATATATGCAATGTTTGGCTTTTTGGCCCTGTATGACTTAACCGGAGAGGAAAAGTGGCTGGAAGCCCTGATCGGCGCGGCAGATTACACGGAATCCTGGACGTATGTATGGTCTTATCCCATGGTGGTGCCGTGGCCAAACCATCCATTTACTAAAAACTCCTTCAGCGGGCAAAGTCCTGTTACCATAGGCGGTGGCGGAGGAGACATGTACATGGCTGCCTGCTCGTATATCTACTACAGGCTGTATGTAATCACCGGAGATGAGCATTACCTGGATTTTGCCAGGTTTATCCATAACAACACACGTCAGGCCAACGATGTGGACGGCAGTTTTGGATATGCACTGCCGGGTCTATCCCATGAGGGCGGCAGATTTGCTGATCAGGTGTTCGCAAGCAACTACCACTGGCTGCCCTGGGTGACATATATCGAGGTCGATCAGTACTCCCGCTTATATGATACTTTTGGTGCATATGATATTGATGGGGCGCAGAAACTCAGCCCTGAAGAACGGGCTGCCAGAAACCGGATATATGATGCATATGCAAAATTCAAATGATTTTACAATAACGTACGTAGCTCACTATATGCTTTATTTTAAGCGTATATATATAAAAACCAAACATTGAAAGGAGTTTTTATATGAAAGCTATTATTGATGTCCGAAACAGGGGGGCAAAGATAGACAGGCATGTATATGGGCATTTCTCCGAACATCTTGGCCGGTGCATATACGGCGGTTACTGGGTAGGGGAGGATTCCAAGATACCAAACGTCCGTGGAATCCGTTCCGACATTGTGGAAGCGATGAAAGCAATAAAAGTGCCTAACATACGTTGGCCTGGAGGCTGTTTTGCCGATGATTACCATTGGATGGACGGCATAGGCCCTAAGACGGAACGCATACCCATTGTTAATGTGCATTGGGGCGGAGTACTTGAGAACAACCATTTCGGTACCCACGAATTCATGGATCTTTGCGAACAGATTGGCTGTGAAGCATACATATGCGGGAACGTGGGCAGCGGAACGGTACGCGAGATGAGAGACTGGATTGAGTACCTGACCGACGACGGGCAATCGCCAATGGCTCAGCTGAGAAGAAAAAACGGGCGGGATAAAGCATGGAACGTTAAATTTTTTGGTATAGGAAATGAAAACTGGGGCTGCGGCGGTTACATGGAAGCAGAATATTATGCCCATGAATACCGCAGGTATGCAACCTATGTAAGAAACTACAAAGACATGGGCAAAACGGATTGGTGGAAAACACCGCAAATAATCAGGATTGCCGGCGGCGCAAACGCAGAAAATATTGAATGGACGGAAACCTTGATGAGAAAGATACCCGTCAGCCTGATGGGCGGCCTTTCGGTGCATTGTTATGTAGGGCCAGGCGAAGAATCACACGGCACTGTTTTCACTGAGAAGAGCTGGTATGCCACGGCTGTTAATGCATTAAAAAAGGAGAAATGGATTAAACAGCATATCAATATAATGGATTACTACGATCCGGAGAAGAAAGTTATCCTTGCCGTGGACGAGTGGGGAATATGGGTGAACAATGAACCCGGGACGCCTCCCGGTTACCTGTATCAGCAGAATACCATGCGTTCAGCTTTATGCGCGGCATTGATGTTCCACATATTCCATAAATATTCTGACAGAATCCGGCTGGCAAATCTTGCTCAAACCATCAATGTACTGCAGGCTATCATCCTTACAGAGGGTGAAAAAATGATAAAGACTCCCACCTATCATGTGTTCGACTTGTATAAAGGGCATCAGGACGCGGATTTCATCCCGATAACATGGGAAGAGGAACCTGAGAAAATCGAGCAAAGCCTGCCTCACGTCGATATTTCTGCATCAATAAATTCTCAGGGAACAATAAACATCACTTTGGTAAATATCTCTGCAAGTAATAACGCAATAGGCAGTTTGATCTTTGGCAGGGAAACTCCGGTAAAGGCTGCCGGAAGAATACTTCATGGAGAAGTTACAGCTCATAATACTTTTGATAATCCCGATAATGTTGCTCCTGAAGAATTTAAAGGATTTGGAATAAAAGATGGTAAAATAGATTTTGATCTGCCTCCCTGCGCTATAGTATCCATGGAGGTTGAAACTGCATGAGTTTATAGTTTTGATATTTCCTGCCAATTCCAGCATTTCGTATTCAGGAATACTGGAATTGGCAGGATCTCATTGTTTTGCCACAGTTTATACAGAGGTATTAATATGCTGGGAAAAACATCAAAAAGCCAGTATAAAGGGAGGTTATGAAAAAAGAAATACAGAAACGATATACCAGAATTTAAGCCATGGCTGTTTTAGTATCTTTATCTGATGATAAGCTGTGTATATCATAACAAAACAGCACTCAATAAAGCTCAAATATACCCGGAACACAGAAGCCTCAAAATGAGAATATGGCATTTTATTCGAAGATGGAGGGTGTGGGTATATTATGAACCATCGATATGAGTTTATTGAGTTTAAAAATGAAATTCCAATAAAATCTTTTATTGTTGGTATTAAGGAATATGCTCCCCATTTGCATGATGAAGTAGAAATTGTTTTTGTTATCAGCGGCAGTGTAAGTATAACAGTTTCAAACGAAAATTTTAAACTCAATACTAACGATTTTATCATTATCAATTCAAAGGAGATCCATTGTTTTCACAAGGCTTATAATAATAACATAGTCTTGATTATTCAGATCGATTCCAACATACCTGTTATGTCTCATACCAATATAGGTAAAGTAAGATTCCAATGCAATTCTGTTAATTTCAAAAAAGAAGATGAGTTAAAAGCAATAGACGAAATCCGTAATAATCTGGCCAGCATAATTTTTGAGATTTGCACTAAAAAAAAGCATTATGAATTATCTTTGTTCTCCATGCTTCTTAGAATATTTA
>DGEI01000037.1:7068-31712 GCA_002385885.1 Firmicutes bacterium UBA3930 | reverse complement strand
TTGACAAAAATTATATGTATGATATTTCATACCGTGATGCTGCTTCTCTGCTGCACATAAATGAATACTATTTTTCACATTTATTTAAGAAGTATGTAGGAATGTCTTTTGGCAAATATCTAACAAAAATCCGTGTTGAAAAAGCAAAAAATTTACTAATGTCTTCTGAAAAACCGATAACGGAAATTGCTTCAGAATGCGGATTTGCTAATGTTAAAATGCTGTCCCGTGCGTTCAGAAGCATAGAGGGATGCTCTCCATCTCAATATAGGTACAGCAATATTAGGGAACAACACAGCAATTTTGGCAATGATAAATTAAGTATGGAATCGTATAATATTAATATCGACAAAGATTTGGAAGATCAACCATATACACAAGTATATACGGGTTCAATTTTAAATAAATTGTCATATCATCCTCAGGCTGAATATGCAACAGAAAGTTGTGAAATTGGAGAAAAGGCCATGAGCATATCATTTAATATAAACCAACATGGTGAAAGCTACAAACCTTACTGGAAAAAATTAATATGTGCCGGAAGAGCAGCAGAAGGACTTAGGGATGAGTGGAGGGATCAGATAAGGGAAGTACAAAGGGAATTGGGTTTTGAGTATATACGTTTTCATGGTATTTTTCATGATGATATGATGATTTACCGTGAGCAAGACGGGATTGAGACTTATAACTGGCAGTATTTTGACTCATTGTTCGATTTCATGCAGGAAGTCAATCTCAGGCCTGTTTTGGAACTTAGCTTTATGCCCTACAGCCTGAAATCAGGTGATAAAACTGTTTTCTGGTGGAAGGGCAATATTACCCCGCCAATTGATTTTGCAAAGTGGTCCAATCTTGTGAAAGAGCTTATTCTTCATTGCATAAACAAGTATGGCAAAAAAGAAGTATTAAAATGGTATTTCGAAGTATGGAATGAACCAAACCATGAGGTGTTTTGGAATGGCAGCCAGGAAGAGTATTTTATGCTGTATCAGCATTCAGTAAATGCAATAAAAAGCGTTGATGCAGGATTAAAAGTTGGCGGGCCGGCTATTACCCTGGATTATGCCCGGGAAGCCCAATGGTTGAAGGACTTTTTAGCTTTTTGTGAAGAAAACAGGCTTCCTGTTGATTTTGTTTCGTGCCACCCATATCCAACCGATTTTGTAGCAGATAAGAATAATAACACATATTTGATATATAGAGACGAAAACAGGACATTTAAAGATCTATGCCTGATAAGAGATGTTATCGAAAAGACAAGGTATCAAAATGCTGAGATTATTATAACTGAATGGAATTCATCCTTTATTGCCAGGGATATTGCACATGATACTGTCTATAAAGCGCCCTTTGTTATTCAAAACAATTTAATGTGTCTTGGCCTTGTTGATGGATTAGGTTATTGGACCTTTACCGATATTTTTGAAGAACTCCCAATCGATAACAAGGCATTTCATGGAGGATTTGGCCTTATAAATATTCAGGGTCTTAAAAAGCCGGCTTATTACGGTTATTGGTTTTTGTCAAAACTTGGCACAGAAAAGATTATCAGCGGTGATTGTTATTTTGTTGCACGAAAAGATGATAGTATACAGGTTTTAATATGGAATTATTGCCACTATAACGAGGCTTTTGCCAAAGTTGATCCGGCAAAATTTGATCAGTTCAGTCAGTACGACATGTTCAATGAAAAGATGCTGTATATAGATCTGGAGGTTACCGGGCTTAATGGAAAATATCGGGTAATAGAATATGTATTGGACCGTGATAACGGTTCGGTATACGATGCATGGGTCAGTATGGGTGCGCCTAACACCCTGTCAAATGAAGAGATAAGCATTTTAAAAAGGAAGATGGGACCTGTAGGTAGTTTTTATACTGTTGAAAACACGGAAATATACAAAAAAAGCCTTGCGATAAAACCTCATGGTGTGTACTTAATTGAATTTCATAGGATATATGAATAATCCTATAATTGATTAATTGATGTGCTTGTTCATACGAAGCGGAATCCGGATATTTTAAATAAAACCCTAATAATTTGAAAATTTAGGGTTTTATTAAAAAAACATAAAAAGGAGGTTAAAAAATGTCTTTGACCAGGATAGTTGCGTGGATAATTAGTGTGTTACTGTTGATTTCTTTGGTTGCATGTGCCGCAGAAAAACCTGACAGTACTGATGGTGACGAAGTGCAAACTAATGGAGAAGAAGAGGATAAAGATGATGAACCTGCCGAAGAACCGGATGAAGAAGAACCGGATGAAGAAGAGCCCGATGAGGAAGAATCGTATGCAACACCTGAAATGGATTTTGACTTAGGAGGACGCACCATAAAGGTTACGGCGTGGTGGGATATGTCAATAACAGGCGAAGATCCTGCCAGTGTAGCCAGGAGGGAGAACTTAGAAGCCTTAATGGAAAAACACAATTTTAATATTGAATATGAAGCAATTGATTATGGTGAATATCATGACAGGCTGATTACTTCGTTAATGGCCGGTCAACCAATTGGCGATATTGTCAGAATAGGTAAATCATTTATGATTCCTTCCCTGACAAAACAGGATTTATTCTGGCCGATTGAGGAAGAATGGGTAAAGAATGATAAAGTATTTACCCAAAAATTCACAACACAGTTTTTCCAATATAAAGGCAAAGGGTATGCCTTTACCGATGCCGCAGACATGTCAACCGGTATTTTCTATAACAAAACCCTGATGAAGAGACTGGGTATAAAACCACTTCAGGAATACGTAGATGAAGATAACTGGACATGGGATACATTTATTGAAGTGGCAAAATCAGCAAATCAGGACACAACAGGCGACGGTAAAATAGACACATGGGGCCTTGCCACCGGTAATTTCCTGGAACAAGCATTGGCAGCTAATGAAACAGACCTGGTGATTGAAGACAAGCAAAATCTCGATGACCCCAAGGTTGTTGAAGCATTGAATTTTATTTCAAAACTAAATACAGAGAATATTCCCAGACCCACCGAAGGCGGTGACTGGACCGAACCGCGAAGTTTCTTTGTGCAAGGCAATACGCTGATGTATGCGGGCGCTGATTACGAGACTTCCGGACTCAAGAATGATATGCCGGATTATGAGCTTGGATTTTTGCCGTTCCCCAAAGGCCCAAGCGCAAGTGCTTATCATGCATGCGAGCCGTTGGTGCAGGCAATAGCAATTCCTAAAACAGTAGATGTTCCCCGGGAGCTGGTATATATTTGGGAAAAGATTAATGATATCCCCGATGAGCTGCGTGATGATTTTCCCAATCAAAGCTGGTATGAAAGCCTTTTTGAAGACGAAGGTGACATCAATAATCTTAGAATGGCTGCAGCAGGCATGAGGATTACCGATCGTGCTTCTTATCCGTCCATGCCATATGATGATTTCCTCGCTGAGATCATTGATGGAGAATCGGTTTCTACAGTTATTGAAAAGTATAAAGCATCATTCCAGGCTGCAATTGATGAAGTATGGAAGGATTAAATTTGCCAGTGCATAAGAGTAAAAAGTGACTGCAGGAAGGATTGGTTTTTGTAGAAGTATTTCTATAAAAACCAATCCTTAATTAGATCAATAGCAGTAATTAAATGTATCGTTTATGTGTAAGGTGAGGTGAGGAAATTAGATGAAAGATAACAGAAACAGCCCTCATATTGCAATAATGACTGCAGCTGTAATTACCTTGGTAAGTTTTTTCTTTTCCTTAGGTTTATTTCCTGTAAATGCCAATATAGCAAAAGCCGATTCCGATGATTTACTGTCAGATCTGATAAATATAATTTCGGAATACTCTGAAGATGATACTTATGCTCAATATTATGAAAAATACTCAGGTGGGGATAGGCCGGACTTAACTGTCAGAATAGAAGGAGAGGATTATACAGAAGCAAATGGTGGTAGTTTTGAGATTGTAAATAATTATATGGGACTGGAAGGGTCGGCTGTTTTGACTCCCGAATCCGGTATTATAAGCTGGAGTGCCAAAATAGAAAAACCGGGTTTATATAACATACGAGTCCATTATTTTCCTGTTGACGGAAAGAGTGCTGCTATTGAAAGATCGTTATTGATTAATAATGAAATACCTTTTAAAGAAGCAGAATTGATAATGTTTGATCGGATATGGGATAACCGTGACAATGAGATCAAGAGAGATGACAGGAATAACGAACTGCGGCCGGTTCAGATTGAAAAGCCAAAGTGGATTCTGGAGCCCATGGGGGACAGAACAGGGTATCATACCGATCCGTATCTGTTTTACTTTGATAAAGGCGAACATATTATTTCGCTGGCTGCTGTGAGAGAACCAATGGCTGTTGATTATATTGAACTATACCGGGAAGAAGAAGTAAAAACATATGAGGAGATAAAAAAAGAATATGAAGAGAATGGATTAAAACCAACAAAACACCATCTTATAAAAGTCCAGGCTGAGGATGCGGTGAGAAAGTCGTCGCCAACATTGTATCCGATTTCGGACCGGTCAAGCCCTTTGATGGAGCCTTACCATGTATCAAAAATCAGGATGAATGCAATTGGAGGCTATAATTGGCGAGTACCCGGCCAGTGGATAGAATGGGAGATCGAAGTCCCGGAAACCGGCCTGTACCAGATCGCTTTTAAAAGAAAACAGGATTTTCTTCGTGGAATATATACAACGCGCAGCCTTACTATAGATGGGAAACACCCCTTTGAAGAGATGAAATGTATAAGGTTTAATTTCAACCGTGGTTGGCAGACCGATATACTGGGAGATGAAGAACCATATTTATTTTATCTTACCGAAGGAACTCATCAAATACGTTTATCGGTTACCCTGGGAGATATTGCACCTCTTATTAAAATAATAGAGAACAGTGTATTGAAACTAAATGAAACATACAGAAAGGTAGTAATGATTACCTCGACCAGCCCGGATCCTTACCGTGATTATCAACTTGAGCGGAGAATACCCAATTTATTGAATACATTGGACGAACAGGCCCGGATTATTGAGAAAGTTGCTGATTACCTGGTGCAGCTGACCGGTGAAAAAAGCGATATGATAGCTCCGTTGTATAATTTATCTTCGCAGTTAAAAGATATAGTCAAAAGGCCTGAAACGTTACCGCGAAGGCTGGATACATTCAGAACAAATGTAGGGGCATTGGGAACATGGATTCTTACAGTGAAAGAGCAGCCATTAGCTCTGGATTATTTGGCTGTCTTTTCTCCCGGACAGACACTTCCAAGAGCCGGGGCTAATATTTGGGAAACCTTAAAACATGAGATAGGTTCATTTTTTTCTTCATATACCGAGGATTATTCAATAGTAGGAAATATAGCGGATGCAGATAAATCGGTCTCGGTATGGGTAACTACAGGCCGCGATCAGGCGCAAACGATTAAAGCCATGATTGATGATGAATTTACTCCTAAAAGCAATATCTCTGTGAAACTGAAGTTGGTGCCGGGTAATATCCTGTTACCGGCAACCCTGGCGGGTGAAGGGCCGGATATAGCTATGCAGGTAGGTGAAGATATACCGGTTAACTATGGAATGCGGAATGCTGTTGAGGATTTAACCCAATTCCCTGATTTTGAAGAAGTTGCAGGCAGATTTCATGAAAGCGCTTTACTTCCTTACAGATACGAAAAAGGCGTATTTGCACTGCCGGAACAGCAAATTTTTCCCGTAATGTTTTATAGAAAAGATATACTTGAGGAATTGGATTTGGAGCCGCCAAAAACCTGGGATGAAGTCTATTATGTGATTTCAGTCCTCAAAAAACACAATCTGGATTTCTATCTTCCCATTGAAAGTATTGCTGAGTTCAGGATTAACTTTGCAAACCTGGTGCCCAATGCCGCTTATGCCATGCTGCTGTATCAAAATGGAGGAGAATTCTATCAGGAAAACGGCATAAAAAGCGGACTTGATTCAGAAATAGCAATTGAAGTGTTTAGAAAATGGACGCGTTTCTATACCAATTATAAATTGCCAATACAGGCCGACTTTGTTAACCGGTTCAGGACGGGTGAAATGCCTATAGGGATAGCGAATTATAATGTATATAACACATTGGTAGTTTTCGCCCCTGAAATAAAAGGATTGTGGGACTTTACAGTTGTACCGGGCACTTTACAGGCGGACGGCAGCCTGAGACATAATGTGGCCAGCTCTACCTTTGCGATAATAATGCTGAAAAATGCAGAAGACAAACAATCGGCATGGGAGTTCATGAAGTGGTGGACCAATAAGGAGACGCAGGTATGGTTTGGCCGGGAGATGGAAGCATTGATGGGAGAGGCAGCACGTTATCCTACGGCAAATATTGCTGCACTTGAAGAATTACCCTGGCCCGTTGATGATTATAACAATCTTATGGAGCAATGGAAATGGGTAGAGGGCATTCCACAAGTTCCGGGTGGTTATTTTACCGGGAGGCATTTGGATAATGCATTCAGAAAAGTTGTAAACAGTGGTGAAAATTATAGGGAAGCATTGCTGGATTACGTGATCTATATAAATGATGAGATAAAAACCAAAAGGCAAGAATTCAATCTACCGTATTAGAGGGAGGAGTGGCAGCCGTTGCAAACGAAAAGAATCGAAAACAGAACTGCTCTTTCACCTTTAAATGAAAGAGTGTTTAAATGGACTTCATTATGGAATGAGATAAACAGAAATAAGCATTATTATATATTGATGGCTCCTTTTATGCTTGTTTTCTTTTTATTTACGGTAATACCTGTAGCAGCTTCAATGGGTATAAGTTTTACTTATTTTAATGTTTTGGAACCTCCACGATTTATAGGATGGCAAAACTATTCCCGTTTGTTTCTAAATGATGACATTTTTATGATAGCACTCAGAAATACTTTCCTTTTTGCTATTATTACAGGGCCTGTCAGTTATATTGCTTGTTTCATGTTTGCATGGATCATAAATGAACTGCCGCCAAAAATACGTGCTTTTATGACACTGGTATTCTATGCTCCTTCAATATCAGGAAATGTATTCTTTATATGGCAGGTTATCTTTTCCGGCGACAGATATGGGCTTTTGAACAGCTTGCTTATCAGATTAAGAATTATACTCGAACCCATACAATGGCTTAAAGATGAACAGTATATTTTAGCTGTAATAATTATTGTTCAATTGTGGATGAGCCTTGGAACAAGCTTCCTGGCTTTTATAGCAGGATTGCAGACCCTTGATCGATCCCTGATAGAAGCCGGAGCCGTAGACGGAATAAAAAACAGGTGGCAGGAGTTATGGTATATAGTTTTACCTTCAATGCGGCCCCAATTATTGTTTGGAGCAGTAATGCAGATCACAGCTTCTTTGGCAGTTGCTGATGTCTCAATTGCATTGGCAGGATTTCCAAGTGTGAATTATGCCGGGCATACAATAGTCACCCATCTTATGGATTTTGGGACAATACGCTTTGAAATGGGATATGCGTCTGCGATAGCAACTGTGCTTTTTGCCATTATGATGGGGACTAATCTTGTGACACAAAAATTATTGAGGAAGATTGGTGGGTGAAACAAGTGACGGAAAAGAAATTAAACCGTTCGTTTGCTGTGACGTTTTTATTATTTATTCTCCTTGGATTGTTTGGCGCTTTTATGGCTTTGCCGCTGATATACACAATAAATCATGCATTTAAGCCTTTAGATGAAATATTTTTGTTTCCGCCAAGGTTTTTTGTACGCAATCCCACTATGAATAATTTTTATGACCTGGTAAATTTAATGGCCAATTCATGGGTGCCATTCAGCAGATATATATCCAATACGGTTATCATAGCAGTTATAGGAACGGTGGGGCATGTGCTGTTTGCCTCCGCGGCGGCCTATCCGTTGGCAAAGTATAAATTTCCCGGTTCAAAAGCTATATTTAATATTGTTGTGTTATCATTAATGTTTTCACCTCATGTTACTGCTATTCCTAACTATATGATCATGTCCCGGGTGGGATGGATAGATAATCATGCTTCATTAATTATCCCATCATGGGCTTATCCCTTGGGACTTTTTTTGATGAAACAGTTTATGGAACAGATTCCTTCGGCTTTACTGGAGGCAGCCAAAATCGATGGAGCAAGCGAATACCGTATTTATTGGCAAATAGTAATGCCTAACGTTAAACCCGCTTGGCTGACACTTATAATTTTAAGATTTCCTGCGCTGTGGGGTTCGGATGGCGGAAGTTTTATATACAGTGAGAATTTAAAAACTTTAAATTATGCCTTAGGGCAAATAATACAAGGTGGTATAGCAAGGGCAGGAGTAGGTGCGGCAGTTGGATTGATTCTTATGATAGTTCCAATTACTCTGTTTGTGATTTCACAAAGCAGTGTTATTCAGACTATGGCAACTTCCGGAATAAAAGACTAGAAGGGAGCACTGAGGTATGATTGAGAGTCTGGTCAGGCGTTTTAAATTCAAATTATGTATCGTATTGATAATACTGTTGCCCTGTATATTTGCAGGATATGGAAATATTGTGTATGCTGTTGATTATGCACCAAGCTATAACTATTCTTACTGGAATGACGCAGTTGCAGCACCGGCTGCCTATAAAGCGGCTGCCATAATGGATGGAAAACAAATAGGCGTTGGGGGCTTGACAGAGCCAAATGATATTTTTGTTTCGAATAACAATCAAGTATACATTCTCGATTC
This sequence comes from Firmicutes bacterium UBA3930, assembly GCA_002385885.1. Lineage (GTDB taxonomy): Bacteria > Bacillota > Clostridia > Caldicoprobacterales > Caldicoprobacteraceae > DTU074. The sequence continues at coordinate 23,020 of DGEI01000037.1, read as the reverse complement.
AGGGAATAATCGTGTTATAGTAACCGACTCCAGTTTCAAACTGATTGACATATTTGATTCTTTCAGCAACAATGGTGAAACGGACAAATTTTCGAAACCACAAGGTATTTTTGTAACCGGGGAAGGACATGTATATATTGCAGATACCGAGAACCAAAGGATTGTGCATTTGGATCAGAATAATGAACTGGTTAAGATTATTGATTCTCCGGAGTCAGATTTGCTATCAGAAAATTTTGAATTTAAGCCTGCAAAATTAGTAGTAGATAACGCAGAAAGAATATATGCTATGGCCCTTGGCGTGTTTGATGGATTTATGGAGTTCAGCGCAGACGGAATATTTACCACTTTTATAGGAGCTAACAAGGTAAAGGTAGATCCAATAGAATATATATGGAAAATTTTATCAACAAGGGAACAGCGTGCCAGATTGGTTCAGTTTATACCAACAGAGTTCAGTAACCTTGACATCGACGAGGATGGTTTTATATACGCTGTAAGCATGGAACAAACCAATGAAGACGTGAAAAAATTAAACGCTCAGGGTATTGATATTTTAAGAAGAGACGGATATATACCGCCCAGAGGCGATATCCGTTATAATTACGAGGAAGGGCCATCAAGGTTAATTGATATTATTGTTGCAGACAGTGAGATTTATTCAGTCCTTGATGCAAAAAGAGGGCGTATTTTTACCTATAACGGAGATGGCTATTTGTTATATGTGTTTGGCGGATTGGGAAACAGGCTGGGAGAGTTCCATACCCCGATTGCCATCGAACGTATAGGAGATAATTTCCTGGTCCTTGATAAAATGCTTGGTGAAATTACTGTATTTGAGCCTACTGAATACGGTCTGATATTGAATGAGGCTATAAGAAGTTATTATCACGGGGATGAAGAAAAGGCTACTGAATTGTTTAACAGAGTTGTTAACATGAATGCGAATTTTGAATATGCATATGGAGGGATAGGCAAAGCCTTTCTCAGATCAGGCAATTATGAAATGGCTGTAAAGTATTTTAAAGAAAGTATTGACAGAAAGAATTACTCAAAAGCCTTTATACTGTTTCGCAGAGAAAACATGAGAGAAATTTTTCCGGTATTAATGACAGTTATATGTTTATTAGCCGTGTGTTTCCCGTTAATAAGAAAATTTCTTATAAGCAGAATCAGGAGGATTACATTTTTCAAAAAAGATGTTATTAAATACCCCTTGAGGCTTATATTGCATCCATTTGATGAGTATTGGGAGCTGAAATATCGAAGGGAAAAGAAAACCAATCTTATAATATCATTTGTTATTCTGGCTTTGTTATCGCTTACCAGAATGCTGCAGGAACAGTATAATGGTTTTTTGGTGAATTATAACAACCCGAAAGAGTTTAACAGCCTTTTGCAAATTGTATATGTTGTTTTGCCCGTATTATTCTGGTCAGTAGCCAATTGGTCATTAACTACATTGATAGACGGCGAAGGTAAATTTTCAGAGATATTCACTTCTACATGTTTTGCCCTGACTCCTTTAATTCTGATTGGCATTCCATGGATTTTGCTGAGTAATTTTATTTCTGCGGAGGAAGCTTCTTTTTACTATTTTATGCAAAGTTTTGCTGTTTTATGGTGTTTGTACTTACTTTTCGTTGGCAATATGACAGTGCATCAGTTTACGCCGTCCAAAACAGTTGGCAGCATGATTTTAACGGTTGGAGCTATTGGCTTTATGGCATTCTTGTGCCTCTTGTTCTTTAATTTGATACAGCAGCTTCTGGCATTTGGATTTACAATCTTCAGGGAGATTCAACTGCGATTCTGAAGGAGGACTGTAGGATGAAAACATTGAAATTAATATTTTTCTGCATATTATGCTTGTTGATATGTGTTACAGGCTGTTCAAATAAAATGGTATCGACTGATGAAATTAAAGATATACAGCTCCAACAGGGTGATACTGTAAAGGCTGTCTTTACCAATTCTCTCCTTCCGGGAATGAAAGGGATAGCAGAAAATGATAATTTGCAGCTATATATTAATGATGAAACTGCAGAAATTGCGGTACTTGACAAAAGAAACGGGAGTATCTGGCGAAGCAATCCAGCGGATCGGGATTCAGATCCCATAGCCTCCGGAGAAAAAAAAGATTTATTATCTGCACAGTTAATTCTGGCTTTTAACAATGAATTTGGACAGTTGAACCATACCAATTCATATAACGACAGCGTTGCCCGTAATCAAATAGCTTTTAAACTGCTTCCTGATGGTATTAAGGTATATTACCAGTTTGGTACCATGGAAAAGACTTTGGAAGATTTGCCTAAATATATCAGCAAAGAACGGTTTGAGGAAAAAATCTTAAGCAAGATAGACGACAGGACATTGCAGCGGGCATTAAGATTTGCCTATAGAGAAGACAAGAATGATGGTGTTTATGTAAGGAATGATGGTTTGTCCGGCGCCCTTCTTAACCGTACTCTGAATGCTTTTGAAATTGCGGGATATACTGATGAAGACTTAGCATATGATCTTGCAGAACATGGCCTGGCTCAAACAAAACCCGAACCCCGTCTGTTTCTTGTTTCAATTGAATATATATTAGACCACGACAGTCTTGTTGTAAAAATACCGGTGAATGATATTAAATATACTAAAGAATATCCAATTTATGAAATAAGTGTGCTTAGCTTGTTTGGGGCAGGAGAACCTGATGAGGAGGGTGCACTTTTTGTCCCCGATGGTTCTGGTGCCCTGATATATTTCAATAATGAAAAAGCTAAATATCCCCCTTATAGGCAAGATGTTTACGGAAGAGATTTGACAGTGGCCGATGCGAAGGTTTTGGCAAAAGGAGAAAAGGCGCGAATGCCGGTTTTCGGGATAATCAAGGAGAGCAGTAACAGCGCATTGTTTGGCATAATAGAGGAAGGCGCTTCCGTTGCCGCAATTAATGCTGATGTGAACGGGAGGGAAAACAGCTATAACTATGTTTATCCCAGCTTCTATGTAGTAAATAAGGACGATGTAACTTTGCAGTCAGAAGATAAGAGACGCGAGTTTCCACGTTACCAGCAAAAACCCATGAAAGAGGATTATGTAGTCCGCTATACCTTCCTAAATGGCGAAGATGCTTCATGTGAAGGAATGGCCAGGTTTTATCGGCAGTACCTTATACAAAATAATATGCTTTCTGAAGGCTCAAGGGCCAAAAATGATAATACACCTTTTTATTTGGAATTGATCGGCAGCATATCTACACGGAAACATTTCATCGGAGTACCTTACAGGGCATTGGAACCTATGACTACATTTGAACAGGCTAAACTGATTATATCTGAAATGAAGCAAAAAGGCATTGACAATATAAAGCTTAAATACAGCGGATGGTTTAACAAAGGTTTGTATCATAAAGTCCCAAATTCAATTTCAGTTGATGGTGCTGTAGGAGGGGAAAAAGGGCTGAGGGATTTTCTCAGTTATTTAGAGAAAGAAAAAATTACTATCTATCCGGATACAGCGCTGTTGAGAGTTTATAATACTTCAGGATTGAGTTTCAATATAATTACAGGGGCAGCCAGAAGACTGACTGAAGTTCCTGCGGCTGTTTACCCATATGACTATGCTCTCGATCAACGCGATACATCCCGTTTGCCTTCATATGTGTTATCTCCAAGGCATGTGGAACGGTATGTTTCAAATATGCTGAAAAGCTTAACCGGTTTTGGGATAAATGCTGTTTCCTTAAGAGATCTTGCCGATGAACTCAATAGTGATTATAGGAAAAACAGGCAAATCGATCGAACGGAGTCAGAAAAAATTTCTATCAGCGCTTTGGTAAACATTTATCAAAGTGGAATTGATATAATGGCTAAAGGTGGAAATTCATATTCCTGGCCGTATATTACCGATATAACACATATTCCGTTGGGGAAAAGCAGCTTCAAAATAGAAGACGAGGATATTCCTTTCTACCAGATGGTTGTCAGGGGATTTATTGAATACACCGGAGCGCCGTATAATCTGTCGGTCTACACAAATTATCGCCAGTACATATTAAAATGCCTGGAATATGGCTCTAACGTACACTTCACATGGAGTTTTGAGACAACCGAAAAGGTAAAAGATACAGATTTCGATTATTTGTATTCCACATATTACAAAGAGTGGATTGAACCGGCCAGACAGATCTATCATGAAGTAAATGATGTTTTAAAGCAAGTAAGCAATCAAGGAATAATTTCCCATCAGAAGTTAGAAGAAGGAGTATATAAAACAGTATATGAAAATGGATTATATGTTATTGTCAATTATAATGGAACGCCGGTTTCAGTTGACGGTCTAAATGTAGGATCACAAGATTTTATTGTGGGTGGTGACAATAATGATAAGTAATCTGGGGTTAAGACTTAAAAGCCATTTCAGGACAAGAAAGAAATACAAATCATATGAGCAGCAAAAAGCAATATGGGGCTTCATCTACGTCTTACCATGGCTGATAGGTTTTGTATCGTTTTTTGTGATTCCTCTGATTAATTCATTTTATTTCAGCTTAAGTAAAGTAGAGATGAAGGAAGGAGAAGTACGGGTCATATTCCAGGGGCTGCAGAATTATATCGAAGCTTTTACAATTCATACTAGTTTTAACCGCACATTGGTAGAGTCGGTATTGAATATGGCTGCGAACGTACCATTAATTATTGTATTTAGCCTGTTTGTTGCGGTTATTCTCAACCAGGAGTTCAGGGGCAGGGCGTTTACCAGGGCTGTGTTCTTCCTTCCGGTTATTCTGGCTTCGGGACTCATTGCAAGCCTTGAAAGTTCAAGCCTGATTGAAGCAGTCCAGGCTGAAAGGGTTGGTTCCAGGTTCATTAATATATTAAGCAGCTTTGAACTGGAGAGAATGATGCTCCAAATGGGGGTTGATGAAGTCATTGTCCAATACCTGACCGGAGCGGTAGATCGAATATACGAGATAATCAGCCAGTCAGGTGTGCAAATTCTGATTTTTCTCGCCGGTATCCAATCAATATCACCACAATTGTATGAAGTGGCAGTTATAGAAGGGTCTTCAGGCTATGAGACATTCTGGAAGATTACTTTCCCAATGGTTAGCCCGCTCATACTTGTTAATGTTATTTATACTATTATCGATTATTTTGCCAGTAATGCGATGACGGATTTAATCCGGGAGACAGCCTTCAACACTTTTAATTTTGGCTTAAGTTCAGCCATGGCCTGGGTTTACTTTATGATTATCAGCATAATACTGGTTGTATGTACCTATTTCATCTCAAAAGGGGTATTTTACCAGGAATAATATATTAATCTTTTCTATAAAGGAGGTAGCTGCATTGGCAAAGGAAAAGAAACAGTTCTCATTAAAAAAGGGGAAGAAATGGTTGTGGCCTGTTGTACGTGCAGTATTGCTGATTGGATTGTCATTTATTATACTGTATCCGGTTTTTAAGAAGATATCTATGGCTGTAAGGGCCAAATCGGATCTGTATTCGCCGATTGTTGTGTGGATTCCCCAGAATTTCAGCTTGGAGAATTTCAGATACGCAATTGAAATGATGGACTACTGGCGCACCCTTTTGAACACTACTGTTCTGTGTTTATTGACAACATCATTAACTCTGATTTCCTGCGCATTGGCCGGATACGGCTTTGCCAGGCTGAGATTCAAGGGAAGCAACCTGCTTTTTGCCGGTGTGATATTTACCATACTGGTTCCGCCTACAACCGTTTTTGTTCCGCTTTATTTCAACTTAAGGGAATTCACATTAATGGGGTTAATTCCTTTGATAACCGGGAAAGCAGTAAACCTGATGGATAGTTATTGGCCCTTTGTTCTGACATCTATTACTGCCAATTCTTTCAAATCCGGACTGTTTATATTTATATTCAGGCAGTTTTTCAGAGGCATTCCGCGTGAGCTGGAAGAGGCTGCCTATGTGGATGGGGCAAGCATTACCAAAACATTTACCAGCATAATGATACCAAATGCTGTCCCTGCCATTGTAACTGTCAGCCTGTTTTCATTTGTTTGGCAGTGGAACGATAGTTTTTATACTACCATGTATTTAACATCAGCAAAAGTTATTGCTACACAGCTGGCATCTCTGCCTTATAATTTAACAATAAGGTTAACTCAAATGCTGGGCGGGAGCGCCAAGGCAGATCCGTTCTATTTAAGCATGGTACAGGATACGGGTATTTTACTTGCAATGCTGCCTTTAATTGTATTATATTTATTCACACAGCGGTATTTTGTAGAAAGCATAGAAAGAACGGGTATTGTTGGCTAAAGTTTGAAAAAGGTGGGGTTGTTCCAATGAACACAAAGTCAAAAAAATGGATGATTATTTTGATAGGAGGTAGTATTCTGATGATATCTTTATTGATGATTTTAGAAAACCGGGGTGAAATTTTCAGCAGCAACAAAAATACAGTATATGATAACACAGAGGATATAAATAGTGAATTGGATATGGAAGAAAACACGGTGGAGGAGAAGAATGAACCGGAAGATGAATCCACTAATAAAGGCGATATAATTGAAGATGCCGGCAAAGATTTCTCACCTGGTAAACCTGTAGAACCTTCAATTGAAGAAGATATTCCTTCCCTGGCAGAGGTTTTCAGCGATTATTTTTCTATTGGGGCGGCAATTGAACCAGGACACACTACCGGTTTGATTGCCGAACTCTATAAGAAACACGTAAATATGCTGGTAGCAGAAAACAGTATGAAACCGGAAGCGATTCAGCCAACCGAAGGCAATTTTACATGGGGAGCGGCTGACAGGCTTGTCCAGTTTGCAAAGGAAAATGGAATGGAACTCCGGTTCCACACTCTGGTTTGGCATAATCAGACACCGGATTGGTTTTTCCGGGATAATGAAGGGAAACCAATGATTGAAGAGACGGATCCCAAAAAAAGGGAAGAAAATAAAAAACTTCTTCTTAAACGGCTTGAAGAACATATACGTGCCGTTGTCTCCCGCTATAAAGATGACATTAAATCGTGGGATGTAGTGAATGAAGTGATCGAGCCGAGTGACCCAGACGGCATGCGAAACAGCCCCTGGTACCAGATTACGGGAACCGAGTTTATTGAAACAGCTTTCCGGACAGCGCGCGAAGCGGGGGGAAATGATATTAAACTGTATATAAATGACTATGGGACTGATGCTCCGGCTAAGCGTGATTACCTGTATAATTTAGTGAAGGAAATGCTTGAAAAAGGCGTGCCTATTGACGGTGTAGGCCATCAGACACATATCGACATTTTTTCACCCCCTGTTTCACGGATAATTGAGTCAATGAAAAAGTTTGCCGGTTTGGGGCTTGATAACATAGTTACTGAATTGGATATGAGTATTTATGCATGGAATAACCGCAGTGATTATGGAAATAACATACCGGAACATATATTTGATACACAGGCCAGGCGTTATCAGGAATTATTTGAGGCTTTTAAGGAGAACAAAGATATAATAAGCGCAGTGGTATTCTGGGGTATCACAGATAAATATTCCTGGTTAAATGGTTTTCCTGTAAGGCGGACAAATGCCCCCTTATTATTTGACAGGAATTACCACGCAAAGCCATCATTTTGGGCGGTAATCGGGTCTTCTGAACCGAAACAGTAATTTAAATAAAATCTTGTTTGAATATCTTTAGTGAATTGCGGCCGGTTTGTGTATATTACAGGGGGGTGTCAGAATCTTTTTGTAATTAGTACAGAGGAGGAAAATAAATGCGCAATCCTATGCATAGAAATGTCCTGGTTGTAATATGCGTAATAACCGTTGTTATAGCTGTATCAGCCGGCGTTTTAATCTATAGATCAAAATCAAAACAAACAGCACAGGATACCGGTTTAAAAGGAGAGTTGACTGAAAAAGAAGTTCAAACTGCCTCCAATCCAATAATTTGGGCTGATTTTCCTGATCCGGATGTGATTCGTGTCGGCGATGAGTTTTATATGGTAACTACAACAATGCACATGATGCCGGGTGTGCCTGTTATGAGATCAACTGATTTGGTCAACTGGGAAATTGTCAGTTATGTATATGATCGTTTGGAAGAGAATGACGCTCATAATCTGAGAAACGGCATGAACATATATGGTAATGGCGCATGGGCGCCTTGTATAAGATACTATGATGGAACCTTTTTTGTTTTATTTGCATCATTGGATACGGGAAAAACATATCTTTTCAGTGCAAAGGATCCGGCAGGCCCCTGGCAGAGGACTGAGTTCAATCAGTATTTGCATGATCCTTCATTACTGTTTGATGATGGCAGAGCCTACATAATATATGGGCGAACTGATATTATGATTAAAGAGCTTACTTCTGATTATAAAGCTATAAATCCATCAGGACTGAATAAGGTTATTATTGCATCGGGGAAAGAAGGGATGGAAGGGACACATGCATATAAAATAAACGGCAAATATTATATTACTGCCATATGGTGGGAAAGCGGCAATATAAGGAGACAGTATGTCTATCGTTCTGACCAAATTGACGGGCCGTACCAGGGCCGGCTGGCACTAAGCGATACCATGGGCTATAAAAAGAGCGGTGTTGCACAGGGAGGTCTGGTTGATACACCGGATGGAAAGTGGTATGCCATGCTCTTCCAGGACAGGGATGCGGTAGGACGGGTTCCTGTTCTGGTGCCGGTACGCTGGGAAGACGGCTGGCCTGTTCATGGTGACCGGGAAGGCAAGGTGCCTCTGGAATTTGAGAAACCTGGGAAAAGTGATTTTACTTCAAAGCTGATAGTCAGTGACGAGTTTTACCAGGAGGATATTGCCGCCCCGGAGTCGGCATACCTGGAAACGGAAGAATCTTCTGATGCAGCGGATGTAGAACTTACAGTCAACGGTAACTTTACCGAAGGAACTGCCGGATGGGCAGGCAAAGATGGTGCCAGGTTGGGAATTAAACGGGAAGGCAGCAAAAATGCTGCGTATATATCGAATAGGCGGGTTACGGGTGCCGGAATTGAACAGAATTTTGGATGGCGGATCATGCCCGGGAGAAGATATAAAGCTTCTTTCTGGGTTAAGTATACGGAAGGCCCTGAAACAAAGGAATTTATACTTACTGCCCGCAAAAAAACAGGAAAAGAGACAACCTATCAAAATCTTGTGAAAGGGGTTGCGAAAATAAATGAGTGGACTGAGATAACGGGCACTTTTGTTATAAGCGATGAGGTAAGTAGCATATATTTGTTTTTTGAGACCCAATGGAAGGAAGAACCGGACCCGGCAGAAGATCTTATGGATTTTTATATAAGGGATGTATCCATAAAAGAATACCCGGTAACAAAAAATGAAATCAATGAAGCTCTGCCAAACGGGTCGGTACTTGGTACTGCCTGGCAATGGAATCATAATCCGGATAACACTAAGTGGTCACTTACCGCCAGGAAGGGCTATTTACGACTTGAGACAGCCGGTGTTGCTGAGAACATTCTAAATGCCAGAAATACTTTAACTCAAAGGACGCAGGGGCCCTACTGTTCGGGTTGGATTTTAATGGATACCAGTAATATGACAGATGGCGATTATGCAGGATTAGCTGCTTTTCAGCAGGAGTATGGCCTTATTGGAGTTACAAAAGAAGGTGATGATGCCTATATAATAATGGTGGATAAGGGCGTTGAAAAAGAAAGAACCGAGCTTAAGAAACATAATGTATATTTCAAAATTGATTTTGACTTTACCGTTGATAAAGCTGAATTTTACTATAGTTACAACGGTTCAGACTGGACAAAGTTTGGAACCGGGCTGGCAATGCGCTATACTATTCCACATTTTATGGGATACCGTTTTGCAATATTTAATTATGCTACAAAGCAGGCCGGAGGTTATGTTGACATAGACTTCTTTGAGTTTGAAAATAAACTGACAGGGAATACCACCAGATCTGATTTAAGGGCATATCTTGACGAAGAAATAATTGAACTTAGCAATGATTTGAAGCAGGAATATAAATTTCATATCAGTGTTAACAAAATTCCGGAAAAAGAAAATGTATATGGTATTCATGCTGTCTTAAGAATCCCGGATGAACTGGAAGTGGCCGATGTTACCATTGAACAGGATAATCTGAAGGCTGCTCAGGCAGAATTCAGGCAAAAAGAAGGCAGATATTTAATTGATGTTTACAATGCTGATGGCTCCCCGATATCTTTTACTGATTACGGCCTGGATAAAGAATTGATAGCTGTTACATTAAAGTTAAAGCAGAGACTCAGCAAATCGGTTAGCAGTGAGGTTTCGGTTGAAACTATGGAATTGCATAGTCCGGATAACAAAAAGATTTATTATGATGTCAGCAGTACCAAACTGAAAATAATCTATACTCCCCCCACCGGTGCTGTTGGCAAGCTTCCGCCGAATGGCAATCCCTTGATATCCCATAAATTTGGAGCGGATCCATGGGCACTGGTGTATCAGGATCGTGTCTATGTGTATACAACTCATGATATACCGGAGTATGATGATAATGGAAATATTAAAGACAATACATATGGAATGATTAACAAGATATCTGTGATATCTTCAGATGATTTAATGAACTGGACTGATCATGGTGAAATCAGCGTGGCAGGCCCGCAGGGTGCAGCAAAATGGGCCTCCCTGTCGTGGGCGCCTGCAGTTGCGCATAAGGTAATTGATGGAAAAGATAAATTTTTCCTGTATTTTTCTAACAATGCCAATGGTATAGGTGTTCTTGTGAGCGATAATCCTATTGGCCCATGGGAAGATCCTTTGGGCAAACCATTGATCTCGCGATCAACCCCCGGTGTTGATGGTGTTGTATGGTTGTTTGACCCTGCCGTATTAATAGATGATGATGGCAAGGCTTATATATACTTTGGCGGCGGGGTTCCTGAGGGGAAAGAGGATATGCCAAATACCGGAAGGGTTATGCGGTTGGGCGATGACATGGTCAGCGTTGTAGGTGAGGCCATTACCATCCCGGCCCCTTTTATGTTTGAAGCGTCGGGTATTAACAAAATAAATGGTATTTATTACTATACCTACTGCAGTAATTTCTTCAGCGGGCCCCGCCCTCAAGGCAGCCCTCCGGCCGGGGAAATAGCTTATATGATTAGCAGCAGTCCACTTGGCCCATGGAATTATAAAGGGTCAATTCTAAAAAATCCGGGACACTTTTTCCAGGTTGGAGGCAATAACCATCATTCACTTTTTGAATATCAAGGCAACTGGTATATTATTTACCATGCCCAAACTGTTGCTAAAGACATGGGGATACCAAAAGGTTACCGATCTCCCCATATAAATCAGGTATTTTTTGATGATGATGGTACTATTCAGGAGGTAATTGCTGATTATCAAGGGGTATCGCAGCATAAAACCCTGAATCCGTATACTCGGGTGCAGGCAGAGACATTTGCATGGGGAGCAGGAATTATGACTAAGCCAGTTTCAGATGATGAGCCCTGGCAAAGAGCCTTGACTGATATTGAAAACGGCGATTGGATTGCTCTCTCCCAGGTTGATTTTGGTGAAAAGGGCCCATCGGCTTTTTCAGCAAGAGTAGCAAATATTGACGCCAGCAGTGTAATTGAACTTCGTTTGGACGAAGTGGATGGCAAATTGATTGGATTGGTTGATATTCCAATAAATGATCGGAAGCATGATTGGATTGATGTTACTGCTGATATTTCAGGAGCAGAAGGCGTGCATGATTTATATATGGTGTTTAGAGGGAAGCAGGAAGCTAAATTATTTGATTTTGACTATTGGCAATTTATAGAATAAAATAGAATATGAACATTTTACTCGCAAAGCCCAATAATAAATTCATAGCGAACAAAAAATGTATTTACAGACAGAAGGAGTGGTAATAATGAGGGCAACCAATCCAATTATTTGGACAGATATGCCGGATCCTGATATAATACGTATTGGTAATACATATTATATGGTATCTACAACCATGTTTTTGATTCCGGGCGGTCCTGTTCTCAGGTCAAAAGATTTATGCAGCTGGGAAATTGTTTCATATATATTTGATACAATTGAGGATAACGATATATACAACTTAAAAGACGGAAAGAATGCATACGGCAAAGGACAGTGGGCAACAAGCCTAAAATACTATCGTGGCAAGTTTTATGCAGCTTTTACATGTCATGATTTGCAAAAGACTTTTATTTACTATACTGATGATATAGAAAAAAGCGGTTGGGACAGGTTCGTACTGGACGGCACCTACCATGATATGTCCTTTTTGTTCGATGATGGTAAAGCTTATTTCATATATGGCAATGGGAATATCAGAATAGTTGAGTTAAAAGATGATTTGTCCGGCTTGAAAGAGGGAGGAGTAAACCGGCTTTTATTTAGCACACCATCCGAAAACATGCGTTTACGCTGTGAAGGGTGCAGAGCGTATAAATTGAATGGGTATTATTACCTGCTTTTTATTGAGTGGCCATTTGACGGGTATGGAAGAAGGCGGGTAGTATGTTACCGTTCAAAGGAGCTCCTGGGCAGCTATGAAAGAAAGATTCTGCTGGATGATGATATGGGATACCGGAACCAAGGAGTTGCTCAGGGGGCCATTATTGATACTCCTGAAGGAGAATGGTATTCTATTCTGTTCCAGGACCATGGAGCGGTTGGAAGGATTCCATATTTGATTCCTGTTTCCTGGGAGAATGATTGGCCGGTATTTGGTATAGAAGGAAAGGTACCGGAGGCCTTTGAAATACCCTTTGAGCCATATAATTCAGAACCGTTGATTATCAGTGACTCCTTTAATCATAGAGAAAACAAATTGGCGCTGCAATGGCAGTGGAATCACAATCCGATACCAGAATGCTGGTCTTTTACCGAACGGCCCGGATTTTTAAGACTGCGGACTAACACTACAGCAAGCAGTATTCTTACAGCCAGGAATACTTTGACCCAAAGAACAAGCGGGCCTAAATGCGCTTTCTCTGTTGAACTGGAAACCGATGGCTTAAAACCCGGAGATAATGCCGGGCTGGCAGCTTTACAAGGCAATTATGGTATGATAGGTGTAAAAGTTGATGAGAACGGTGAAAGGATAATTACAGCTTATAAAAGAGGCAGTAATTGTCAGCAGATGGAAGAAGAAAAAGTCCGTTATTCTGGAAAACATATTTTCTTCAAGATAATCTTTGACTATGAAAATGATAAGGACACAGCCTCTTTCTATTTTTCTGAGGATGGAAACCTATGGCACAAAATTGGGTCAGATTTACAAATGAAATACACACTGGATTTATTCATTGGATACCGCATTGGCATATATTACTATTCCGAAACAGAGGCAGGCGGCTATGCAGACTTTCGAAATTTTGTCTATTATGAAGCTGATGATATAGAAAGGCAGGAAGCAGGAGTTTAATTTTTTGCATAAGCAAAAATAAATATATAAGGAGGCACGGTTTTTATGGGATTTATAGTCAAACTTACGAAAGCAGACGGAAGCAATGTATCTCAGAAAGAAATGGACAGCCTGTACCTTTCTGACCTGCAGTTCAGGCCGCTTAGAAAGAAAAAGGAGATTATCGACGGCAAAGTGCATATCGAAGGTCATAGCTCACCTGTAATAATCCATGCTATGATGCCGGTAATGGATTATGGCTATATCTGGGTGACCGCCGACAACCAGGGAGAAGGCTACAGCAAGGAAGATACCGAGATTGACTTTGTCCGGGAAGCTGCAATGACCAGGCTGGTTGAAATTCAGAATATACTTGAATCCTACGGGGGTGAGTTAAGTTCTGAAGCATCAGCCCATATCAGCGCCTGCGAAGAATACTTGCAATTGGCAGAGAAAAAGCATGGCGATAAAGCCTATGAGTTTTATCACCGCGCTCTCAGTCATGGCCTTTGGGGTGGAGAGCTGGCTTTATTTGAAAGATCAAAGGCTTATAAACGGTCCAATCCGGTGTTCATGCTGGGATGTGCCGCCTTCGGTTATGAACCTGGCTCTGATTATGCAGCGCGATTCGAGAAAACCTTTGATCTTGCTACACTGCCATTCTATTTGAAGGAAGCTTTAAAAGAAGAAAAAAGAGGATATCCAAATTATGATTGGGTAGATAAAATTTTGGCCTGGTGTAAAGAAAAGGGAATAAGGACAAAAGGCCATCCTTTATGGTGGAATCATGTAGCCAGTACTCCCGAATGGCTGATGGACGTAGACTGGGAAACAATGAAAAAAGAATGTATCCGTACCGTTAAACGCAGTGTGGAGAGATATCGGAATGATATTCAGATCTGGGATGTTGTAAATGAAGTGCATGACTGGTCAAATCTCAATCCTATTTCCCAGGATCAGATGATCGAGATAACAAGAATAGCATGTGATGCAGCGCGGGAGTCAAATCCTGACGCCACCCTGATAGTCAATAACTGCCTGCCCTTTGGTGAATATGTATCACAAGGTTTGGAAGCTATTAAATGTAACTCCAATCTTAAAGAAGACAGGCCCCTGTTTTCACCATATACTTATCTTGAAGCCCTGTTTGAAAACAATGTGGAATTTGATGTTATAGGCATCCAGCTTTATTGGCCTACCAGGGACATGGTAAGCATTTCCAGGTTATTGGACGAGTATTTGAAATTTGGCAAACCCATTCATATCACCGAACTTGGGATATGCTCAGGAGACAATCATACAGACTGGGCCGACCCGCAAAGCAAGCGAACGAGATGGCCTCTTGATCATTATCTGTATGGCGATGGAATCTGGCATGCTGAATGGGAGTGGACGGAAAAGATCCAGGCTGATTGGCTGGAACAGTTCTATACTATGACTTACTCCAAGGAAAACATTGAAGCCTTAACCTGGTGGAGCTTCTACGATCCGGGATATGTGCCGCTGTCAGGTTTGATCCGGAAAGACGGAGTCCCCAAAGAGTCCTACTACCGTTTGCATGCATTCAGGGATTTCATACAAAAAAGAATAAATAGCCAGAGAAAAGAGCATTGAACTACAAGTACAGGCCTCCGTGGAGAATAAACCCCGGAGGCCTGTATAATTAAATGATAGCAATAAAATCAATTTAACCCTTGATTTGGAAGATTTTATATGTTTTAATACTTATAAATGGTAACTAATAACAACATGCTTGGTAAAATAATAGCCTTCATGCTGCGATTTTGTTTTAACACCAATAATTTTGTTTGCCTGCAGCATCCTATTATCCCACGGCTTATAATAACTTCTGCCTGAATGTAAGATATGGACATTTCTAATGAACTAAGCGTTTGAGATACTTATAATCCGGAGGTATTTTATGTTAACAGTAAAAGAGGTTACAAAAAGGTACGGCAAGGTTTTGGCTGTAGACCAGATGAGTTTTGAAATCGGAGAGGGAGAAATAAGCGTTGTCCTTGGCCCCAACGGCGCAGGGAAGAGCACAATTATCAAATGTATCGCCGGCCTGCTGCAGCACAGCGGAGAGATTACCATATGCGGGCACAAAAATAAAAACCTCGAAGCCAAAAGGGTTTTGTCGTACATCCCGGAAACACCTGCCTTGTATGACTCCTTAACAGTGGAAGAGCATATTCATTTTATTGCAAAAGCGTACAGAATAAATGCTTATGAAGATTATGCCGCGCAATTGTTTGAGCGGTTTGATTTAAGCGATAAAACCGATAAACTGGGTAAAGAGCTTTCCAGGGGTATGCAGCAAAAGGTAAGCATCTGCTGCGGCGTGATTACAAGACCCAGGGTCATCCTGTTTGATGAACCCATGATTGGCCTTGACCCAAAGGCCATTAAAGAGCTTAAGAAACTCTTTATAGAATTAAAGGGCCGGGGATGTTCGGTCCTTATCAGCACTCATATCATTGATACCATTAAAGAGGTATGGGATAGGGTTCTGATCATGAATAAAGGCAGAATCGTCAGCACCATATC
>DGEI01000037.1:4824-6780 GCA_002385885.1 Firmicutes bacterium UBA3930 | reverse complement strand
ATTGTTGCCGGTTTAAATACGGAAGGGCCTGGAATACAGATAAATTCGGATATTGCCAGATCCATCTTCATTGGCTATACGGTATTTCTGTTTGTTATTGGCCTTACCGCCAGTTTGAGCGGCACATCCTTTTTCAGAATGGCCGATGTCAATATGCTTTTCACAGCGCCTATAAAAGCCGGCTCTATCCTGATTTATGGTTTTGTAAAGCAGTTTGCAACGAATTTTATGCTGATGTTGTATCTGACGCTGCATTATCCGAACTGGAAAAGGATGTTTGGATTTATTCATGGTGCCGGATGGATACTTATGGTTTCATATTTACTGCTGCTTTCACTCACTTCACTTCTTGGAATGATGTTATATTCCTATGTGTCAAGGAAACCTCATATGCGGTCCGTTGTAAAGAGATTGATACTGGGGTCGGTTGTAGTTTTTGTCCTGCCCATTATTGTAAATACCTGCAAAACCGGAGATCTTCCCAACAGTGCTGTGACGTGGCTGTCCAACGATTATCTTAAGTTTATTCCTCTCATCGGCTGGTTCCGTGAAATGCTTATGGGTGCTTTTACGGGCGTTACCGCGGAGTTATTGGTATACATGCTTCTTACATTGGCGGCAATTTTTGCGTCTTTCATTTATTTATACCGTTTGGATACAGGGTTTTATGAGTATGTGGTGTCCGGAACCGAGATTAGGGAAACCATGATTAAATCAATGCGGGAAGGAAAATCCGGCGCTTCAAACGTACACCGCAGGTACAGGAAGGTAAAAGCAAAATTTACTATGGAAGGCAGTTTGGCTATTTTCCAAAGGCAGATGCTTGAAAGAAGAAAAAGCGGTTTTTGGTTGATCTCCTTCAGAAGCATAGTCTTGCTGACTGCAGCTGTAATAGCTGCCGTATCAATTCCCGTTGACGAATTATATTTATTTTCCGGTATGTTGGCATTATCCGTTTATATAATGCTGATATTCACTATGGCCGCCGTCTGGGAAGGCGAGCTGTCCCTGCACTATATATACCTGATTCCTGCCAGGCCTGTGAATAAAATGTTGTCGTCCACCTTGCCCGAAGTGATTAAGATACTAATCGAAGGGGTTTTGATATTCGGAATTGCCGGAATAATATTAAAGATAACGTTGTCGGTCATTTTGGCTGCTGTTCTGGCCTATGTTACCATAGGAGCGTTATTTGTATATTCCGATCTGGTAGTCCGGCGGATATTCGGAAAGATTCATGGTAACGTGCTTCGCATATTTTTCCGTATCTTTCTGCTCATGGTCATTATTGCCATTGTTGTTGTGCCTGCTGTAATGATTCTTGTTTCAACCGGCAATTACGCATTGGCTTTTTCTGCAGCGGCTGGTATCAATGCAATCATTGTGATGCTTTTTATGTTTATTGGAACCGGCTTGTTCAAATCACCGGAGGTGGCATAAAAACTGCCCCTACACCTTTATCCTTTTCCACTTCCCGGAATTAAACCTGAGAAGAACCAGTAAGGAGCGGATCATCTGGTCTACTACGAACCCCAGCCATGCGCCTTGCAATCCCCATCCCAGCACGTAAATTGCCAGCATGGCTAATCCGGGGCGTAACAACAGTACGGTGAAAAATATAATTACAGCTATAGCTCTGGTATCGCCTGCTCCTCGTAAAGCACCGCTTAGAATAAACTGGGATGACTGAAACGGCTGGGAAATAGCTACGAAGGCAAGTATTTGTTCCCCCAGGTACAAAACAGAAGCATCGTCGGTATACATTGAAATTAAGGGCCTTCTGAATAACCAGAACGATATCCCCATCAGAATTGAAATGGTCATACCGATACGCCTGGTATACCTGCTGTATGCCTGCGCCATATCAGGACGCTTTTTGCCCAGGCTTTGTCCTACCAGTGATGTAGCGGACACCGCAAAAGCCCGGCCGTTCATAAACGATATAGACAGGATATT
>DGEI01000037.1:1880-4584 GCA_002385885.1 Firmicutes bacterium UBA3930 | reverse complement strand
CCTAAACGCAAAAGCAGCTGTTCAACCATAGAAGGTATGCCTATTCTAAATATACTCTTTATTACCGGCCACTGCGGTTTAAACCCGTCTTTTAACCGAAGATGAAGGTATTGGTTTCCGTGCAGAATAACAATTGATGCCAATATAAAAGCTATGCACTGGCCTATCACGGTAGCCAGGGATGCGCCCGCCACTTCCATCCTGGGGAAGCCAAGATGGCCATATATAAGCAGGTAATTAAAGATTACATTAAATATGTTAGCCGTTGTATTGTAAATCATAGCTGTTTTAGAATTTCCTATACCGCGCAATGCTGCTGTTATGGTAGTAGTCAATGCAAAAATAACAAAGCCGGCCATCTGAATTTGCAGGTATATGGTGCCTCCGGCCAGTGTTTGGGGATCATCTGCTCCCATAAAACGGATTACCGGCTCTGCAAAAATAAAGCCGATACCCGAAGTAATAGCAGATAATACTAAGGTGATCAGCAATGCCTGACGAAGAACCATATTGGTCTTTTGATAACTGCCTTCGCCTTTGTATCTTGCAATAAGGGCTGTTGCTCCAACATTCATGGACATAAAGGCAGCCATCAGCAAAAACTTTGGTTGGCCGGTCAGGCCCACAGCAGATATTGCCCATGGCCCTAACCGGCCAACCATGATCATATCGACCATGGATACCAGCTGTGTCAGGATAAACTCCATAAAAGCAGGCCAGGCTATACGCACAATATCTTTGCAAAGCATTTGTGTTGTTACCCGGGCCGGTAAGATTTTGTTTACTTTTTCATTTTGGCCGTAGAGGTCAGTATCATCGCCCGTTTCCACCAGTTCTAAAGCCATCTGAACCTTCTTTTGCGGTTTGTTCAAAAAATTGCGGATTTTAAAGATGTTGAGTTTTTTATTCACAGACTACAACACACTTCCTTCTTTTCTTGCCCGGATGATTGCCCGGTTTCCGGTTACTTTTTCATTCATTGGTTCCTTCAAAACAAACCCATTCAAAATGAATCCCTCCAAATTTTAAGGAGGGCTATAGTATGGTCACCCTCCTTGCTAATAATGAGGCAATCAGGTATATATTTTTCATATAACATCACCCTTCCTGATTTGGATGTGTTCCAGCTCCAAATGATACAAGTAAATTAATTATAGTTTATCAGAACAGCATTATAAAGGCAACAGATCCATAAACTAGCATTACTGTACAAAACAATTTACATTTTCAGGATGAGTTGATTAAATAAGCATATAACTTGCTAAACAGCATTCTATTCAAATGATATGCTTTTTATTGCCAGAATTATAATATTATACTATAATAGGGGTAATTTACATATGCCGGATAGTGAAAAGGCAGTCGTCACAGCATTATGCATGATATACAAGAATGATAAAATCCTTCTTCAAATTGTTCAAGACAAATGAATTTTCAGGTGATCTGGTTTCATCCGATGAGGGAGAAATGATATGGGTAAACCGCAGTGAACCGGGCAAGCACAATTTGGCAAGCGGCTTTTATGATACTTCAAAAATACTGGATGATGATACTATTACGGAAATGGTATATGAACGGCATAAAAATGATGATGGATATGAATGGGTTTTAAAGTATTATTAGCCAATTCAAGGGGGTATCGATGATGAAAGAAAAAAAGCTTTATCTGCTGGCTGTACTTGATAAAGAAAGCCAGGAAAGGCTCGCCGGATATTACGATGTCCTGCGTCAGAACGGCTTTACAGGAAAACAGACAAAAAATATACCTTATCATTTCACTCTGGGGATGAAAGATCCCGTTTGCGAAAAACAATTGATAGAAGATCTTGATAGGATATGCGCCGACACCTCTTGTATTGATATCCACTTAAGCAACATCGGTTTGTTTGGATTAAATGTATTGTTTATAGCGCCGGCCATGAACTTCGAGCTGTTAACACTGCAGCAGAAATTCTTTCCTACCTGTGGAAACGGAGCTCATAATTGGATTGCGCATGCTACCTTGCTGATAGATGAACCTGAAAAAATCCAAAAAGCACTTCCAATTGCTGCTGAAAACTTCAGGCCTTTTATAGGCCGTATTGAAAGTATAGCATTATATGAATTCTTCCCAATGCGGTTTATCAAGGAGTGTCCGCTAAAAAAAAATAGAGGCAGGGAGTTGATACAATGAGATATCCTGAACCAACCGTTGGGGCTGTTATTGTGAATCCGGATGATAAAATACTTTTGTGCAAGTCCGGCAGATGGAGGGATGAATACGTAATTCCGGGCGGCCACATAGAGCTGGGAGAAAAAATGGAAGAGGCCCTGAAAAGAGAAATACTTGAGGAGACAGGATTGGAAATTTACGATATCCGGTTGTTAAGTTTAAAAGAATGCATATACAGCGATACTTTTCATGAAAAAAAGCATTTTTTATTTATCGATTTCTTGTGCAGAACTGATTCTTACAACGTAGTGCTTAATGAAGAGGCAGAGGATTATGTATGGGCCGGATTGGATGAAATTGATAACTACAAGCTAAACAAGTTTACAAAAGCTCTTCTTACTGAATTAAAGAATAAAGAAAATTCCCCATACAAAGTAGAAATACTTTATGATTATTGATATTTTTGTGCTTCAGATATGAACAGGATAATTCCTGCAGTGTTGCAGCCCCATGGAACCGGCTACACTCATATTAGCTTGGTTTCTATGATTT
>DGEI01000037.1:0-1606 GCA_002385885.1 Firmicutes bacterium UBA3930 | reverse complement strand
AAACGAAATATTTCTGTAAACAAAAGCCCGGGCTGCAAAAGGTGGAGATCTGCATGGAAAAATTTGAAATTTCATTATATGTTAATATAGTTTGCAATGTTAAAAAGGGGAAGAAGTAAATGGGTGCATGGGTAAAAAACCTTAAGTTTACCCTGTCAAACGTCTATTACATTTACAGGATAATTTGGCAGGCAAGAAAACAGCTTATTTTCTATTCCATCTTGTTTGTCCTCACCACAACTCTCGCTCCTTTCGTCATAATAATCATTCCCAAAATCATAATAGATGAAATTACAACCCTGCAGCGGTATAACATGGTAATATACTGGGCGGGATTAATGGTTGTTTTACATTTAATCATCGCGAACTTGCAAATTTTTGCACGGAATTTTGTTTCCCTCAATGCCAAGTACATGATGATCCCCATGTCGATTATGTTTAACAAAAAGAACATGGAAATGGATTATGAATATACCGAAGACCCGGCTGTACTGGATGAGAAGCAAAAAGCCGCTGCCATGCTTTTAAACCCTGGAACCGAAGAAACTGCCGGAAGTATCGAGGGTTATATTTTCGCAGTTAATCAATGCATGGTTGGAATCCTGCAGCTTATTCTGTGTTTCCTGATCATTTCCACCTTTAATGTTTATTTCGTCATCTTTTTATTTTTTACCTCTTCATTTAACACCTTTTTGGGCATGCGTTTAAAAAGAATAAACCATGAACTGGAGTTAAGCACCGTTCCCCTGCAGAGGAAATGGAACTACCTGTTGGAAGTTGCCGGCAGCTTCTCTTACGGCAAGATGATCCGTATCTTCAACCTTGCCGATTGGATACATAAAAAGGGAAAGGAAACCTGTAATGAACGGTTCAGCATAAGGCAAAGGATTTTTAGCAACACGGCAAAATATAATTCTCTCATTGAAGCGGCCAATACACTGAGGCTCCTCATTACCTACGGGTACCTGGTGTTCAGGGTCATTAGCGCCCATATTGGCATAGGGGATTTTACGATGTATTTAAATGCAGTATCTCAATTTGCGTCGGCGTTTGAGGGGATATCCCTGAACTCAGTGGAAATCAGGAAAAATGATCTGGGTATCAAAAATTACCGCAATTTTCTAAATAAGGAAGGCATAATGCAGAGAACAGCGGTTAAGGGGGTGTCAATAAAGGAAGGGCCTGAACATACGATAGAGTTTGTCGATGTTTCCTTTAAATACCCCCGCCAGGAAAGGTATGTGCTAAAAAATATATCCCTTAAGATACGGGGAGGGGAGAAACTATCCATTGTCGGCGAAAACGGTGCCGGTAAAACAACATTTGTCAAGCTGTTACTGCGCCTGTATGATGTGACGGAGGGGAAGATACTGCTGGACGGCATTGATATCCGTCACTATTCCTATAACGACTATTTAAAGATGTTTTCAACGGTATTCCAGGATTTCAGGATCTATGCTTTCACCGTTTATGAAAATATAGCCTTGGCCCAAACGGACCGGGCAAGCAAGAAAGAACTTGATGAGATCATAGACATGGGAGGACTATCAGAAAGGATCAAAAGGCTGAAAAACGGCGGCAATACCTATATGTTCCGCGAATTTGA
>DGEI01000008.1:24184-30172 GCA_002385885.1 Firmicutes bacterium UBA3930 | reverse complement strand
AAGTAAGGCTTTATGGGAGATGTAAGTTGTGATATGATTTAATTATACTGTAGCGATTTGTTTTAATTCTGGTATTTAAAATGATGTTAATAACAATAATGGGTTCTGGAGTTCAGTTTATGAAAATAGTCATTGCTGTCTTAATAGATCCTAAATATGCTCGAGTTTCAGCAAAATCTGATAAAATGAATTTTGCGAACTTTTTTAATGGTACTGACTTATACATTGCAGATTACAGGACTCGGGAGGNNGTTTCAAAAATATTCTAATTTTTTGTATCACTTTTCCATGCTTCTGTTAACACGATATCTCGATGCCAATATCAACAGAGCTCTATTGATAAGTAATACAAGTGAAAAGGAGTGAGGGATATGCCGAGAGATTATTTAGGAACGGTTAAACTTCGTAACGAGTATAGAGTTTATAAATCCAAGGCCCCTATTAGTGTATGAGTTTATTTATTCGGTTTTATGCTGTATTTTCTTTATATAACCCGGTTTTTAGTATAAGAAAATACCTTGCAGATTACAGGACTCGGGAGGTTACATAATGATGGAACTTATGGATTTAAGGCGTATTCTTTCACTTGTAGATCATACCATGTTATCTGTGGACGCTGTCTGGGAGGATATCAAGTTATTATGTGATGAAGGCATTCAGTATGGTACGGCATCGGTTTGCCTTCCTCAAAGCTATGTAAAGGCTGCTGTTGAATATGTTAATGGCAAAATACCTATATGTACTGTTGTCGGATTCCCCAACGGCTATCCCACAACTGCTGTAAAATGCTTTGAGGCTGATGACGCTATAAAAAACGGAGCTGATGAAATTGATATGGTGATCAATGTAGGTTGGCTTAAGGACAAAAAATATAATCTTGTTCTTGAAGAAATAAAGGCAATAAAAAATATTTGTGGTGAAAAGATTCTAAAGGTAATTGTTGAGGCAGGCCTTCTGAGCCAAGAAGAAAAGATTGCAATATGTGGCATAATTTCTGACTCAGGTGCAGATTATATTAAAACATCGACTGGTTTTCACAAAGGAGGTGCAACAAAGGAAGATGTAGCCCTTTTTGCGAAATATGTAAAACCTCATGTTAAAATAAAAGCAGCTGGTGGGATTTCATCTTTTTCAGATGCTGAAGAATTTATTCGATTGGGAGTATCAAGAATTGGCAGCAGCAAGCTTATTAAAACTATAAAGGAAATGGAAAAAAGGAGTTCATGATAGATTTCAGTGCTCTCTTTTTTTAGTATTTTGCAGCGAAGCATAATAGCGGAATGATTGCGTTTTTTCGGAATAGTGCAATTTTCTTTCATCGGTAAACAGGCTGTGGTATAATAAAAACTGCCAGAAAAAATAGTTCAATAAGAAATGCTCAAGCAAACATATCAAATCTAATACCTGTAATCCAATAGGATATATAGCAAACTATGATGTCTAAACAGATCATTATAATAAACAGGATTTATTACAATACCTCATGCCGGTATGGGTTATAGCTGAGATTTTATTCAAAGCATACTGCTGGCTTTGAATACTTTTTTCTTAATTAATTGCAGTATTCATTGTGAAACCGGATTATGGGAAGTCATTGGTAATAGCAGCCGAAAATTAGAATTTGAAATGGAGTGATAAAAGTTGAGTTTAAACAAAGGTAAGGTTTATGAATGCTGGCTGAGCTATAGTTATTTGCCCGATAATTTTAATAAAGAATACAGGGGTTTTTGCAATAGCATTGTGGCAAAAAGCAAACATCCCGTTATAAACTCGGCGGTTGAGGAACTAAAAATTGCATTTACCAGGTTTACCGGGCAATCCCCTCAAATAGTGGAGTCTTATCCTGATTCCGGCTGCATATTTGTAGGCATCTGGGATGAAGCAGATGATAAAGCATTGGGTATAAGTTACAGTGACTTGCCTGATGATGGATTCATTATACGCAAATATGAGAACAGTGGCAAAAATGTATTGGCTGTGGTAGGTAAAAACGAACAAGGGGCATTGTACGGGGTATTTCATCTATTAAGGTCGATGTGCCTTGGGAAAACTCTTGCACAGGTGCAGGGCATTGACGGGCCTGGTAATCCTTTGAGGATTATAAACCACTGGGATAATATGAGCGGTTTTATCGAAAGGGGATATGCCGGCCAATCCATATTTTTCAAGGATAACAGGATTATCAGCGATTTGAGCAGGATCAAGGATTATGCGCGGCTTCTTGCATCCATAGGTGTAAACGGAGTTACCATCAACAACGTCAATGTCCACCAGGTAGAGACACGCCTTATAACTGACGAGTTTTTGCCTGATGTGGCAAGGATAGCCGATGTATTCAGGCAGTACGGCATTAAGCTGTATTTGAGCATAAATTTTGCGGCGCCGGTGGAGATAGGGGGCCTGTCTACTGCCGATCCACTGGATGAATCGGTCAAAAAATGGTGGAAGGATGTAACTGATAATATCTATAGATATATTCCTGATTTTGGCGGTTTTCTTGTCAAAGCCGATTCGGAGTTCAGGCCGGGGCCCTTCACTTACGGCAGGAATCATGATGAAGGGGCAAACATGCTGGCTGAGGCTTTAAAACCGTATGGCGGTGTGGTTTTCTGGAGGGCTTTTGTATACAACTGCCAGGTTGACTGGAGAGATCGTACGATAGACAGGGCCAAAGCCGCGTATGATAACTTCAAACCCCTGGATGGAAAGTTTATGGACAATGTAATTGTGCAGATCAAAAACGGCCCAATGGATTTTCAGATAAGGGAGCCCGTATCTCCCTTGTTTGGCGCAATGGAAAAGACCAATGTTGCCGTGGAATTGCAGATTACACAGGAGTATACTGGCCAGCAAAGGGATATGTGTTACCTGGGCAATATGTGGAAAGAGGTATTGGATTTTGATACTTATGCAAAAGGGCAGGGTTCACTGGTAAGCAAGGTTGTCAACGGTTCACTCTTTGGGACGAAATATGGTGGCATTGTAGGCGTTTCGAATATTGGAGAAAGCAAATGCTGGACAGGGCATCCGCTGGCTCAGGCTAACCTGTATTGTTTTGGGCGCCTTGCATGGGATCCTGATCTTTCTGCCCGGGAGATAGCTGAAGAGTGGGTAAAGTTAACTTTTGGCCATGAGCCGCAAGTTGAAGATACAATTGTATCCATGCTGATGGCTTCCAGGGAAATCTATGAGAAATATACGGTGCCTTTGGGGATAGGCTGGATGGTAAACCCCGGGCATCATTATGGCCCAAGCGTTGACGGATACGAGTATTCCCACTGGGGTACATACCATTATGCCGATTGGAAGGGAATTGGTGTTGACAGGACCGCAGCATCTGGTACCGGCTATACCGCCCAGTACAATGAACCGGTAGCAAGCATGTACGAGAATATAGAGACCTGTCCTGAGGAGCTGCTGCTGTTTTTCCACCATGTACCGTATACTTACAAGCTAAAATCCGGCAAAACGGTGATCCAGCATATATACGATACCCATTTTGAGGGATACGAAGAAGCCGAGGGCTTAAAGGAAAAATGGCTGACACTTAAAGGAAAGATTGATGCTGAAGCATTCGATCTGGTTCTGGAAAGGCTGGATATGCAGCTTAAAAACGCCGCCGAGTGGCGGGATGTGGTCAATACCTATTTTTACAGGAAAACTGGTATCGATGATATACACGGGAGGAAGATATACAGGTAGATTTATGCTATAGAAATATAGAAAAATAGTTTGGTATTTTAGTACTGCTTTAGGTACAAGAAGTGATGTTAAGCAATACCCGGGACCAGGGTAGGCAAGGGAAAAACCTTTCTACCCTGGTATTTTTGTGTTAATAAATCGTAAGAATGCGGAAGGATATGATTAGCCAAGTAAGCGACAGATAAATCGGTGCATCGAATACTATACGTAAAAGCAGCGCAATCACGGCAAACCGGAAAATATGATTGGAGTTTTTTTGAATGAAAATAGTAGAAATGCGGCAATGTGCTGAACTATTTTACGCTTATATCAATATAATCATACAGAAAATTTCATCAAGGTTGCTTATTTTTTATCATTTTATGGTAAAATTGAAGTAAATTACAATAGATTTACCCAATTAATAATGGAGGTGCATGATGTCCAACCATAAGATTTATAAAATGAGTTTTGCCAAAGTCTATCCCCTTTATGTTTCAAAGGCAGAGAAAAAAGGGCGTACAAAAGCAGAGGTTGATGAGATAATCCGTTGGCTGACAGGATACAGCCAGGAGGAGCTGGAACTGCAGTTGGAAAAACAGGTGGATTTTGAAACCTTCTTTGCTGAGGCTCCGCAGTTGAATCCTTCGCGTACTCTGATCAAAGGTGTAATATGCGGTGTCCGGGTGGAAGAGATCGAAGAACCATTGATGCGTGAGATTCGCTATCTGGATAAGCTGATCGATGAATTAGCAAGGGGAAAGGCAATGGAAAAGATTTTACGTAAATAAAATATACGATAAGTTTATACTCTCAAAATAGAGGGGGGAATGCTGTGGTATGTTTGCCTAACATGGGCAGCCTTGTGCTGGTTTAATTTTATGGATACTCCCGGTTATAGCCTGGTAGGATATAACAATCATGGCAACAGGTATTGGGCGTTGTATCCTATCATGAGTGTTATGGCCTGTATTGTTTCACTGTGTTTTTGGAGCCTTTACAGCCATAATCTGGTGAGGATTGAAGATTGGCCTGCTTTTATAGACACAACCGGTGCTGTGGTGTTTGCGGCTGTTTCTCTTCTTGTCGTCACTATCATACCAAATGTTACTACTTTGTTTGCATATCTGGGTAAAATTCAGGAATAGAGTGATTCTGCCTGCATATAACTTGAATAATGAATATGTTGAGCTATCCTGCCATACTGTAACCCTGTTTACCCGATTCTTGTTATGATGAAAGGAGTACACTCTTTGGAAAATAATAATAAAAGTGTACAAAAGAATAACGCGGTGCAGCATTCAATAGGCATTAGACACCTGCCTATCAATATCTTCGTGCTCTGCTGGATGGCTTATACCAGTATATATCTTTGCCGGGTTAATATGTCGGTAGCCATACCAGCTATTCAGCAGGCGTTTGGCTGGAGTAAAGCCGGTTTAGGGCTCATTGGAAGCTTTTTCTTTTGGATATACGGTATTGGCCAGCTGATAAACGGATACATTGGCGACAAAATCCCGGGGAGAATATTCATATTTATCGGCCTTGCAATAACGGCAATAACTAATATTTTATTTAGTTTTACTTCAAGTTTAGCGGCCATGATATTCCTATGGGCAGTTAATGGATTTTTTCAATCCATGCTTTGGGGGCCGATTATAAGAATCCTTTCGGCATCGTTCCCGGAGGAATATAGGACACGTATTTCGGTAGGGATATCAACAACAATGGTAGGAGGCTATTTGCTGGGATGGGGCCTTTCCGGACAGATCCTGACCACAGCCAGCTGGCATTGGGCCTTCAGGCTTCCGGGAATACTGGTGCTTACTTACGCAGTTATATGGTTGGTTAGCACAAGAAAACTGCTTGCATCAAAAAACGGCCGTAAGGGCAGCGGCTTGGCTGCATTGGAAAACCTGGATTCCAGAGATCGTATTATTGATCAAAACGATGAAATCCCCTTTTGGCAGTTTATAAAAGTAAACAGGCTTTGGGTAATAGCTGTTGTCTGTGCGTGCCAGGGAATCATCAAAGAAAGCATAAGCCTTTGGGGCCCCCTGTACTTAATGGAGACCCATAGCATTGCCCTTTCCTCCACCACCAGCTATATACTGCTAATTCCATTAATGAATTTTGGAGGGATCCTTCTATCGGGTTGGCTGGACAAAAAATTCAACTACCGGCATAATATCGCAATCATGATTATTTTTGCGGCTTCTATTGTTTCTTTCCTCGGCTTGTTCTTATTTGGCCGGCTAAGCATAGTAATTGGCGTAATACTGCTGGGCTGCTGTTCGGCGCTGATGT
>DGEI01000008.1:0-23949 GCA_002385885.1 Firmicutes bacterium UBA3930 | reverse complement strand
GATTTGCAAAGTATAATAAGGCTTCTTCAGCAGCAGGATTTTTCGACTTTTCGTCTTACATGGGGGCAGGCATAGCAGGATTTGTGACAGGCAGCATCTCCGAACACTGGGGATGGAACGGAGCTTTAGTGATGTGGATTATCATTGCCCTTGCGGGAGTATGCCTGCCGGGGAAAAAGCCGCGTTGACTTGTATGCATCAATACTGTAGATATTAGCAATTATAACCTTGCTCCACTATCTCATTGGAAAAACAATTGAAAAAAATGCTTGACTGGCCCCTTGGGGATGGGCTTATCATGGTGGCGGAGGTGGTTAAAATGCTTATCAACGAGGTATGCAAAATAACGGGCCTTACTAAAAAAGCCATAGAGTATTACATGGAAAAGGGATTGATTGCTCCCCGGATTGAGGAAAACGGGTACCGCCGCTTTGACAGTGAAGATGTTGCCAGGCTTAAAGAGATTTCTGTTTTGAGAAAACTGGGGTTAAGCATACCGGAAATACGCAGTGTACTGGATAAAGGAAATAGCAAGGCTAACCTGGCAAAGATCAAATACCAGAAGGGCCTGGAACTGCAGCAGTACAGCAAGAAACAGGAGCTGTTGAGCCAGTTGATTGAAGGTAATAATATTGAGGAGGTTACCGGACAGATTGAAGCATTGGAAAAACAGCAAACAATCAAGGAGAAATTATTGGATGCTTTCCCTGGATACTATGGGTATTTTTTAGTGCTCCATTTCGGCAGGTTTTTAAATATAAAGGTTATTAGCAAAGAGCAGGAGGAAGCATACGACAATATCGTTGCATTTTTGGATAATGTCAAAACTTTAGATATTTCTCCCGAATTAAAAGGGTTTCTTGAGAATGCAGTTTCCTTTATGGATGATGAACTGATGGAGGGCACAATCGCTGAGGTTGCAAAAGCCGTAGAGGATGTTGACGATTATATTGAAAAGAACAAGGAGATATTGGAGCAGTATATTGCCTACAGAAATTCAGAGGAGTATAAGCAATCGCCTATGTACAAGATACAGAACCTGCTGTTGGAGTTTCAAAAGTCCGGTGGATATTATGATGTATTTATACCAAACATGAGGAAATTAAGCCCATCATATGATGAATACTATAAGAAGCTTGAAGAGGTAAACAAAAGGTTTATGCAGCGCTATTCAGAAACATCTGCATGGTATGGCAATATATAGGTTATATTTATCTGCTGATTCAGGGGTATCGTAAGCGGTACCCTTTTTTTATTGTTTGTTTTAGACAAATAATATGTTAGAATGGACAAAATGGTATAATATACTCAGGATGTACTCTTACATTATACACGAAATCCCGTCATATTAATTATTCATACCATTTTGGCATTTTTCCGGTATATTTTATTGATAAGGAGAAATTCATATGGAGAAAAAGTATACTGATATTAACTCCAAGGTTATCGACAAATGGGTGGAAGAAGGCTGGGAATGGGGACAGCCTATAAGCCATGAAACTTTTGAAAAAGCAAAAAACGGTGATTGGTTTGTGCTGTTAACTCCTGTAAAACCCGTACCAAAAGACTGGTTTTGTGAGATGAAAGGCGCCGAGATACTGGGCCTGGCTTCCGGCGGCGGTCAGCAAATGCCTATATTTGCAGCATTGGGTGCAAAGTGCACGGTGCTGGATTATTCAGAGAAACAATTGCAGAGAGAAAAAGAGGTTGCGGAAAGGGAAAACTATGAGATAAAACTGGTTAAAGCAGATATGACAGAGCCTTTGCCTTTTGAGGATGAAACTTTTGATCTTATCTTTCATCCGGTCTCTAACTGCTATATAGAGGATGTCTTTCACGTCTGGAAAGAGTGTTACAGGGTATTGAAAAAAGGAGGAATTCTACTGGCCGGATTGGATAACGGCATCAGTTTTGCTTTTGATGATGAAGAAAAAATGGTGGTGCGTAAGCTGCCGTTTAATCCATTGAAAGATAAACAGCTGTACGAAGAGTCAGTAAAGAATAATTGGGGAATCCAGTTCTCGCATACCGTTGAAGAACAAATAGGAGGCCAGTTAAAAGCCGGGTTTATACTTACAGATATATATCAGGACACAAACGGTACAGGCAGGCTTCATGAATTCAACATTCCGACTTTTTTTGCAACAAGGGCAGTAAAGAAGTAATGTAATATTTGGGAATGCGCATGCCGGAAAGCTTGAAATTATGGGATAAAGACGGAGGTAAAATACAGGAATGGCAGAGAGTATTCTGAACCAAGTATGCAAAGATTTGGACGGTTTCCCGGGTATTACAGGTGTAGTTCTGGGTGGTTCAAGGGCCAGAGGTACCCACCATAAAAAGTCCGATATCGATATTGGAATATATTATGACGAATCAGAAGGATTTGATGTCAGGAAACTGAGCAAGGTTGCTGCAAAACTGGATGATCAGCATAGAGAAAACCTGATTACTGAAATAGGCGGATGGGGCCCCTGGGTAAATGCGGGAGGTTGGCTCGTTATTCAGGGGCATCATGTGGATTTTATATTGCGTGATATAAAAAGGGTATCGAAGGTTATTGATGATTGTTTGGCGGGGAAAGTATCCGCCCATTATCAAACCGGTCATCCCCATGCATATCTGAATGTAATGTATATGGGTGAAATCGCGCTTTGCAAAATATTGCTAGATCCAAAGGGCAGGATTTCAGAACTGAAGTCCAGGACCAGGCCGTATCCTCAGGCCCTCAAAGATGCAATAGTCCAATATTTTATGTTTGAGGCCTCCTTTTCCCTGATGCATGCTGAGGACAATATTGATAATGATGATATTTACTATGTATGCGGTCATTGTTTCAGAAGCATCTCCTGTTTAAATCAAGTTATATTTGCTTTAAATGAAGAATACTGCATTAATGAGAAAAAAGCGGTCGCAATGATTGATGGTTTTGCAATAAAGCCAAAGGATTACAAAAAGAGGGTAAATAGGATTATTACATTGATTTCTTCAAATAAGGATAACACACGAGAAGGAATAGACATGCTAAAAGAGCTTATTGATGAAACAAAGATGCTGGCAGCCATAATGTAGCCTCCTGACCTTTTAAAAACCTTCGGCTTCTCACGAACAACGGTGTCTGTTTAATTTGCCGGAATATGTTATTTTCAATTTATAATAATTATGTATAATGATTATAAATACATTAAATCTTTGTAAGGGGATGAAGAATGAAGAACTATAAACCACTATCCAGGGAAGAGGTTATTTCTGTTATTGAAGGGAAGTCGACAGCTTCACGGATACCCATTCTGCTCCAATTCTGGACTCACCCTGAAGAATTTGGAGAGCGGGAACAACAGGTACGGAAGATAATGAATGCTTATCCCGAGGACGCACTAATAATAAGTTTAAAGATGCCCGATGTGTACAAGGCTCCAACGGAATTTCCGGAATACAGATGGCTTAACAGGGAGATAGAAGAGGGTGAAGAAAACGCCGGGCTGGATGCGCGTGTTGCGATCCGGGATTGGAATGAACTGGATGATATTCTAAAGGCATTTCCTGATCCGTATTGCCCTATTCTTGTTCCCCGGGCTCCTGAGGATGATAACAGGTACAGGCTTGCCCACTGGTGGTACGGCCTTTTTGAAAGGCACTGGCAGTTAAGAGGTATGACAAATGCCTTAATGGATTACTATATTGATCCGGATTCCGTGCACCGTCTTTTCCGTGCAGTGACCGATTTCTATCTTGTGGCTATAGAGAGAGCCAAAAAAGAGCTTAATGCTGACGGGATCTTCACTAGTGATGACCTTGGAACGCAAAACGGGCCGTTTTTCTCCGGCAAAATTTTTGATGAATTTTTCAGGCCATACTACGAGGAGATAATAGGTAAGGCTCACAGCCTGGGCATGCATTTCTGGCTGCACGCTTGCGGAAATATTGAAGAATTCCTGCCGCGTTTTATTGAATTGGGCCTTGATGTTATACATCCAATACAGAAATATACTATGGATGAGAGGAAGATAGCACAAAAGTATGGAAAAGATATCTGTATATGGGCAGGATTCGATGTACAGCAGACTATTCCGTGGGGTACTGCAGATGAAGTCAGGAGAGAGGTAAGGCATATTATAGATACCTATTGCCGGCCTGAGGGAAGGTTTATGTTTACTGCCGGCAACGGTATTAACGGGGATTGCCCCATAGAAAGCCTCCGGGCATTGTATGAAGAATCATTCGAATACGGTTGGAGAAAAGTGCTGGCTTTAAAATCTGATACTGTGGTATAATGGTTCATGTAGGGCAAATTTGGAATTGCAGAAAAGAACAGCATTGAAACCTTTTTTATGCAAATATAATGTACAGGCATTAATATAACAGCAATTATTATGCAAAGATAGCAATTCAATGGCGAATTAACAGGGACTCATATTATGCTAAAATGTGAAACAGGCGGTAAGGCAGGAACTGAATATTTCATATGAAAGGCCGGGGTAAACTCATGAACCAAAGAGGTTTTACCCAGTTATACTGGGGATTTTTATTTGTAATGCTGAATTTCAGGATACAAGGTTTTGATATTCTTCCGGATATTGTGGGATATATATTCTTTGCTTTTGGTTTTGCGGCTCTTGCTTCAAACAGTGAGCATTTCAAAAAAGCTTCCAGGCTGAATATTCCGATGATCATATTATCCATTTTTTCAATATATGAAAGCCCGGCCCAGGACTCCGGAATAAACGTGAATTTTGACTCTGCAAATGCACTGGGCATATTAATAGGTATTATTTCCCTGATACTGGATTTATTGATCGTATATCATCTGTTTATGGGAATTAGGGATATGAGCAGCAATGTCGATCAGGAAATATATGAAGAGGCTGACAGGCGCTGGCATCAGTACCTGATGTTAAGCATTGCAGCTATACTCAGTTTTATTATAGTGTTTATACCATTTGTAAATTTCGTGTATATCATCGGTATGTTTGTGGCATCCATTGCTTTGATGATCTTCATTTTAGGTTTTATGAAGCGATGCGGGGCCAGGCTTACAGATTAATATTAATATAATCCATTTGATTATTCGATTTTTGGGGATGAATAGATGCAGTTGGCATAATTTTATGCCAATTACAGGGCGTCATATAGTGATTCATTCATATTGAAACAAAAATTGATAAGAAATATCTATTGTCAAAATGCGTGATTTTTAGGATTACCCGATATATTACAAAAACCTGGAGGTGCGGTATGTTTACAAAAAGCAAGGATCGGCTGATTTTCACCTATGATTCTGAGAAATTATGGATTGAGCCGTGGGGGGAGAATGCGCTTCGGGTCAGGGCTACTAAAATGGCGGAGATGCCCCTGGAAGATTGGGCTTTGCTGCCGCCCGGGAAAAGCGAACCGGAAATTTCCATTACACCCTACGGTGCCAGCATCAAAAACGGGAAAATAAAGGCTGAATTAAACAATGCAGGTAAGATATCTTTTTTCAACCAAAAGGGACAGCTATTACTTGAGGAATACGTAAGAAACAGGAAACAGTATAAACATGTTCCGGGTGAGAAACCAAAAGGCTTTGCATCGGCGTTAAATATAGACGCAAGGGAGTTTAAACCGATACTGGGGGGAGATTATTCCCTGACAATGAGATTTGAATCAAACCCGGAAGAGAAATTATACGGTATGGGACAATACCAGCAGCCGTATTTGAATATAAAGGGCTGTGAACTGGAACTGGCCCAGCGGAACTCCCAGGCCAGTGTTCCCTTTTTGCTGTCAAGCCTGGGATACGGCTTTTTATGGAATAATCCCGGTATTGGACGTGTTACCTTTGGCAAAAACTTAACCGTTTGGCAGGCAGTATCTACCAAGCTGCTTGATTATTGGATCTGTGCCGGGGACAGCCCGGCGGAAATAGAGGAGGCCTATGCGAAAGCTGCAGGAACCGTTCCCATGATGCCTGATTATGCCATGGGTTTTTGGCAGTGCAAACTTAGATACCAGACCCAGGAGGAACTGCTGAATGTAGCCCGGGAATACAAAAGGCGGGGCCTGCCCATATCTGTAATCGTCGTTGATTTTTTCCACTGGACAATGCAGGGTGAATGGAAGTTCGATCCTGAATACTGGCCGGATCCTGATGCCATGATAAAGGAGCTAAAGGACATGGGGATTGAACTCATGGTTTCCATTTGGCCAACGGTTGACCACAGGAGTGAAAATTACGAAGAGATGGTGGAAATGGGCTACTTAATCCGGACCGAAAGAGGACATCGCATTGCCATGGATTTTCATGGAAATACAGCTCACTTTGATGCTACAAATCCTGCTGCAAGAGAATATGTGTGGGACAAGATAAAAAAGAACTATTACGATAAAGGTATAAAAATCTTCTGGCTTGATGAGGCTGAACCGGAATACACATATTACGATTTTGATTTATACAGGTACCATCTTGGCCCAAATGTACAGATAGGAAACATATACCCGCTTATGTACGCCAGGACATTTTTTGATGGAATGAAGAGTGCGGGACAGGAGAACATAATAAACTTACTCAGATGTGCATGGGCAGGTTCCCAGCGGTATGGCGCTCTGGTCTGGTCGGGAGACATACATTCCTCCTTTGAAAGCATGAGAAATCAGCTGGCAGCCGGACTGAACATGGGAATTGCAGGTATTCCGTGGTGGACTACTGACATAGGCGGATTCCACGGCGGTTATCCCGATGACCCTGAATTCCGTGAACTGCTGGTACGCTGGTTCCAGTACGGTACGTTCTGTCCTGTCATGAGACTGCATGGCGACAGGGAGCCTCATTCAGAACCGTTAGGTACGAAAGGCGGCGGGATATGTCCTTCCGGAGCTGACAATGAGGTATGGAGCTTTGGTGAGGAGGCATATGAGATCTGCAAAAAATACCTGTATATCCGTGAAAGGATGAAACCGTATATTACTAAGCTGATGCGGGAAGCCCATGAAAAAGGAACGCCTGTGATTCGTCCTCTCTTTTATGATTTTCCGTCTGACAAGGCTGCATGGGATGTGGAAGACCAGTACATGTTTGGCCCGAATCTGCTTGTAGCGCCCATTTTATATGCAGATGCAAGGACCAGGACAGTTTATCTGCCATCCGGTATGCGATGGACAAATGCCTGGACGGGAGAGGAATTCGAAGGCGGGCAGAGGATTGAGGTTGAAGCTCCGCTGGATACTATACCGTTGTTCGTTACAGAAGGAGAGGGCTCTACTGAGTTGTTGTCAGCACTGTCATCATGAGCATACTGAATGGAGCATTGAAAGGCGTTTACATATCATTGCCCGGGATCATTCCGTTGAAGGTACTGCCTGGTCCGGCATATAAGTAAGGCAGAACTTCATATATGGTTTGCGATCACCTGGGTACTGATATTTGAACTAATATATAACTATGGGATATATAACCATTGGACCTGGCGAATAGTTATATCCGCTAAAAATGTAAAGCTCTGATAGGAGGGTTGAATTGTGTATATATCACAAAGGTCAAAGGAGCTATATGACAAAATTGCCCGGGGATGGAATACGTGGGATGTACAATCTGTCACCGCACATGTATACCTTCCAATGAAGCTGAGGATCAATATTAACTTTTTTGTTCCGCACTTAAACGCATGCAGCGGCAATAGTTTGTGGGATAATGTTGAGTCTTTCGGGGAACATTCAGCTGATGGAAGCTATACGGAAGTTAACATAAAATTTGCAGGCGGGATTTATAAAATTGAAACTTCTGCATCGGGAAAAGAACTGGTAATCCGGATAACCCCTGTAAAAGAGAGATATAACTGTTTTGCTGCAGCGGAAGTTACTGAGATTTGGGGAAGCAAACTTCAGATCGGCCATGATAATGACAGCATTGTTGTAAATGACGGAAACGAATGCTTTACCGTGCGTTCTGTAACGGAGAAAGCAGCCCCAAAATGGAATCCTATAACGGCGCACAGCCTGATTTGCAAGGCTGACAGGGTTGTTTATTTTACAGTCAACAGCAGCAAAGATGCCCGTGAGATCGACGAAATGATCGAAGAAGGCAGGGCCAGGTGGCTGAGCGAAACCATATCCGCTGAAGGCGAACTGGGTGAAGGCCTGGCTGCGCTGAGAAGATCCCTGCTTTGGAATATGGTCTACGATTCCGTCAATGGACGGGTTGTTACACCGGTCAGCAGGAACTGGTGTAAAAGAGGGGGAAGGTTCGGAGACTATGTTTTGTTTGAATGGGACACATTTTTTGCAGCTATGCAATACGGATTGATTGACAAGGACCTGGCGTATTGTACAATGTTTTCAATGCTGGAGGAAATCACTCCGGAAGGCATGATTCCAAACCTGGGTTCAGCAGTGGGATGGAGCCGGGACAGGTCCGAGCCCCAGGTTGGTTCCATGTGTGCCTGGAAGCTGTATCTTCAGTTTGGTGATAAATGGTTCATTGAAGAGTGCTTTGACAGGCTTTTGGAATGGAACAGGTGGAGGTTCAGGGAGAGGGATTTCAACGGAGACGGGCTTCTGGAGCTTGCGTCAATACCCTGGGAGTCGGACCCGGATGAAGAGATCTGGAACGTGTTGGAGTGTGGAAAGAGACAGGGTGCAATGTGGGAATCGGGACTTGATAATTCGCCCATGTGGGACAGGGCGGTTTTCAACGAGGAAAAACACTGCCTTGAACTTTCCTATGTAGGCCTGAATGCCCTGATGGTGGCTGATTGTGAGATACTGGAAAAGATGGCGGCGCTGCTTGGCAGGGAAGAAGAGAGAAAAGAGCTGGAAGCAAGGAGAAAGAGCCTGGCGGATAAAATCAACACGGAGTTATGGGATGAAAAGACAGGATGTTATCTGAACAAGCATTGGTCGGGTGAATTTGATCCATGCTTATCGTTAACGCATTTTTATACCATAACTGCCGGGATTGTAAATGAGGAAAGGCTGGATTTATTGTTAAATGAACACCTGCTGAACGAAGAGGAATTCTGGGGCGATTATGTTATTCCCAACGTCAGCAGAAATGATCCTTCTTTTACGGAACAGGATTATTGGCGTGGAAGGATCTGGGCTCCGACAAATTATATAGTCGGACAGGGCATTGCCAGAATAAAGAGAACCGATATTTGGGATGAACTGGTGAAAAAAGGCCTGGATATGTTTATCCAATGCTGGAGGGAGAAAGGTGTTGTAGGTGAAAACTACAACGCCATAACAGGTGAGGCAGCTGAAAAAGGTAAAACCAGCGATCCCTTTTATCACTGGGGGGCTCTTCTTGTTTACATGGCAGTGGAAAGAATAATTTACTTCAATCAATGGGAAGATAAAGTGGACATGCAGGATAAGCCTGACTGGCTCTCCGGTATTAAAAATATACCTGTAGGCGATAAGAAAATTAATATAGGTTAACAATATATCTATCCATTATGCAAGGTAATCCTGTCAGCATCTGTTGTTGATACTGACAGGTTATTGCCTCCTGAAAATACCGGTAATATGGGAGTAGGGCTATGGAAGTGAAGTTTTATAAATTAGGTGAGATTAGCGATGAGAAGTATAAATTTGCAGTTGTTAGTGCTGCCTATAAAGGTAAATGGATATTTGTAAGGCACAAGGACAGGCAAACATGGGAAATACCCGGAGGGCGAAGGGAAGAGGATGAGGATATTAATGTAACTGCTGCAAGGGAATTGTTTGAAGAAACAGGTGCGGTAGATTACGAAATAAAGCCGGTATGCGATTATTCTGTTACCATAGACGGAGTTACCTCATATGGCAGATTATTTTACGCAGAAGTTATTGAAATCGGAGAATTACCGTACAGCGAAATCCGTGAAGTGAAATTTTTAAAAAGAATGCCGGAAAATCTTACCTATGCGGGAATACAGCCGAAGCTTCATTCGAAGATACTGGAATATCAAAAAACCGGTGTTTAAAGGCCGTTAAATGGAGCCTTTATTATTTTACAATAATACTAAACAAATCAAAGGAGGTTGTGGGAATAATGGTATATCATGTGGCAAAAACCGGTTCAGATCAAGGCAAAGGAACACAACAGGATCCGTTTCTGACAATAAACAAAGCAGCTTCCGTTGCCATGGCCGGTGACACGGTAATAGTCCATGAAGGAGTGTACCGGGAATGGGTGAAACCCAAGTACAAAGGATTAAGCGACAAGAGAAGGATCACCTATATGGCAGCAGAGGGTGAGAAAGTAGTTATCAAGGGATCAGAACGGATTCAAAGTTGGGAGCATGTTGAAGGAAATGTGTGGAAGTGTACATTGCCCAACTCATTCTTCGGTGACTTCAATCCCTATAAGGAAGAAATTTTTGGTGACTGGCTGGTCACGGTAGAAGAAAAGAAGCATCTGGGCGACGTATACCTTAACGGTATGTCCTTCTACGAAGTAAGTTCCTATGAGAAACTGCTAAATCCCCAGGTAAGGACAGAAGTGATGGATCACCGGACAAGGAAAATTGTTCCCGTGCACAATCCTGAACAGACAAAATATGTCTGGTATGCTGAAGTGGATGTTGAAGACACAACAATTTATGCTAACTTCCAGGGTGCCAATCCCAATGAGGAATTCGTGGAAATTAATGTGCGGAGATCATGTTTTTATCCCACCGAGACAGGTATAGACTACATAACCGTCAGGGGATTCGAGATGGCACATGCGGCAACTCCATGGACACCTCCTACAGCCGATCAGCCGGGCTTAATTGGCCCAAACTGGAGCAAGGGCTGGATAATTGAGAACAATATAATCCATGATGCTAAGTGCAGCGCCATCAGTATCGGCAAGGAAGGTTCCACGGGACACAACTACCGTTCCATCCGGAAGGATAAGCCCGGGTATCAATACCAGCTGGAAGCTGTTTTCAGCGCGGAACGCAATGGTTGGTCCAAAGAAAAGATTGGTTCCCATATTATCAGGAATAACATAATTTACGACTGCGGTCAGAATGGAATTGTCGGCCATTTGGGATGTGTATTCAGCCAGATCTACAACAACCATATTTATAACATAGCTC
This sequence comes from Firmicutes bacterium UBA3930, assembly GCA_002385885.1. GTDB lineage: Bacteria > Bacillota > Clostridia > Caldicoprobacterales > Caldicoprobacteraceae > DTU074. The sequence continues at coordinate 12,907 of DGEI01000008.1, read as the reverse complement.
TGAAACGCGAATTCTATGGACATGAGATAGCGGGCATAAAACTGCATGCGGCAATCGATGTGCAGATCCATAATAACAGAATTCATGACTGTACATTAGGATTATGGCTGGATTGGGAAGCACAGGGGACCAGGGTTAGCAGAAACCTGTTCTATAATAATAACAGGGATCTGTTTGTGGAAGTCAGCCACGGGCCATATATGGTGGATCACAACATATTGGCTTCTGAATATGCCATTGATAATATGGCGCAGGGCGGAGCTTATATAAACAATATAATTGCCGGCAGAATGTTCCATCTAAAAGTGTTGAACCGTTCAACACAATATCACCTCCCACACAGTACAAAAGTTGCAGGATTTGCATTTGTCTACGGTGGAGACGATCGCTTTTTCAACAACATTTTTATTGGCAAAGACGGAGTGGAGGCTGTTGGAACTTCACATTACAATGGTTATACCACATCTTTGGAGGAATACATTGAAAAGGTTCATGAACAACACGGTGATCTGGATACATTTATGAAGGTTGAACAACCAGTTTATATTAACAATAACGCATACTTCAACGGAGCGCAGCCTTTTGAAAGGGAGAAGGATAACCTGGTTGACAACAAGTTCGATCCAAAACTCAGCATTATTGACAAAGGGGACGAGGTCTACCTCTCCTGTCAGCTGCCGGATAGTTTCGAGGATATAACAGGGGAAATTCATTCAACAAAGACATTGGAAAGAGTTCGGATTGTTGATGCTGAGTTCGAAAATCCTGATGGCAGCGAATTGGTCCTGGATACTGATTATCTGGGTCAAAAGAAATCAGAAAGCGGCCCGATAGGGCCCATTGGCCTTTTGAAGAAAGGCGGCAACTATATCAAGGTTTGGTAGCTGCTTCTCTGTAAAAAAAGCCTTACACCCCGCTGACCGGGGTGTAAGGCTTTTTTACCAGTTTCCATATTACTTGGCATAGGCTTTTCTATAGATTTCTTCCAGTTCGGTTACCAGCGGCATTCTGGGGTTGGCGGTGGTGCACTGATCTTCAAAAGCTTTGTCAGCCAGCTCTTTTATCTTTGCTTCGAATTCATCCTTCGATACTCCGCATTCTGCTATGGTCATTGGCATGTTTAGTTCTTTCATCAGCCTGTTAATGGCGTTGATAAGGCTTTGCACCCCTTCCTGTGTAGTGGATGCCGGCAGCCCCAGATACCTGGCTATTTCAGCATATTTTTGATCTGCTGTATAGTGCTGGTATTTTGGCCATGCTGTAAACTTTGTCGGTTTCTGGGCATTGTACTCAATTACATGCGGCAGCATTATGGCGTTAGCGCGGCCGTGGGGAATATTGAACTCTCCACCAAGCTTGTGTGCCAGGCTGTGGTTGATGCCCAGGAAAGCATTGGTAAAGGCCATACCGGCTATACAGGAAGCATTGTGCATCTTTTCCCGGGCTTCTTTGTCAGCCCCGTCTCTGTAGGCCCGCGGCAAATACTCAAATACCAGCTGTATGGCTTTCATAGCCAGCGCATCGGTATAATCGGAAGCCATAACGGATACATAAGCTTCTATTGCATGTGTCAGTACATCCATACCGGTATCAGCGGTAATATGGGGCGGCACGGTCATAACGAAGTTAGGGTCGATTATTGCAACATCAGGGGTTAGTTCATAATCGGCCAGCGGGTATTTTGTATTGTTTTTCTTGTCGGTTATAACCGCAAACGAGGTTACTTCGGAACCTGTTCCCGATGTAGTGGGAATTGCCACCATCTTAGCCTTTTGTCCCAGCCTTGGGAATTTAAAAGCTCTTTTCCTGATATCCATGAACTTTAACCGCAGGGAAGTAAAATCGGTGTCGGGATACTCGTAATACAGCCACATGGCTTTTGCGGCGTCCATGGCAGAGCCTCCGCCCAGGGCTATGATAACATCAGGCTGGAATTTATTCATGAGCTCGGTCCCGCGTCTTATTGTATCAACGGACGGATCAGGTTCCACATCGGCGAAGATTTCAGAATGCACGTACTGCTGCCTTTTCCTCAGGTAGTACAGTACCCTGTCCACATATCCCAGCTTAACCATTGCAGGATCGGTTACTATGAACGCCCTGCTGATCTCCGGCATTTTCTCCAGGTATTGAATGGAATTGGGTTCAAAGTAAATCCTTTTGGGAACTTTAAACCACTGCATGTTGACGCGCCTTTTAGCCATCCTCTTTATATTGATGAGATTTACAGCCGACACATTAGCTGTAGTGGAATTATGTCCGTATGAACCGCATCCCAGTGTTAACGATGGCATATTTGTATTATAGATATCCCCTATGGCCCCCTGGCTTGAAGGTGAATTGACAATCAGCCTGCCTGCTTTAATTCTCCTGGCAAACAGGTCTATTACTTCGGGGTTTTCTGAATGTATAACAGCTGAGTGGCCAAGTCCTCCAAATTCCACTATTTGTTCGGCTGTCTGAATACCCTCTGTATAATCCCTGACGATATACATTGCTAGTATGGGGCTCAGCTTTTCTCCGGACAGGGGATATTCAGGGCCTACACCTTCCAGCTTCGCAACCAGGATCTTTGTATCCTTTGGTATTATTATTCCTGCCATTTTTGCTATCTCAGATGCCGGTTTACCCACTACAGCCGCATTTACCATACCCTTTTTGCTGTCAATGGCAACAGCCTGGATTCTTTCTGTCTCTTCCTCATTTAGGAAATAGCACTTGTTTTCCTTCATATATTCTATGACCTGCTGCGCAATGTCCTGATCGATGATCACTGCCTGCTCGGAGGCGCAGATCATACCATTGTCAAATGTTTTGGAGAGAATCAAATCTGTAACTGCCCTTTTTATGTTGGCTGTCTTTTCAATGTAGCATGGCACATTGCCCGGACCAACCCCCAGGGCCGGTTTGCCGGTGCTGTACGCAGCCTTTACCATACCTGAACCACCTGTAGCAAGCACCAGGGATACTCCGGGGTGATTCATGAGATACTGTGTGGCCTCCAGGGCGGGTTGTTCTATCCACTGAATGCAATGCTCCGGCGCGCCGGCCTGTACAGCCGCATCCCTCATTATCCTGGCTGCCTCGCTGCTGCATACCTGGGCTGACGGATGGAAGGCGAATATAACCGGGTTGCGGGTTTTTATGGATATTAAGGCTTTAAACATTGTGGTAGAAGTGGGATTGGTCACCGGGGTGACACCGGCGATGATACCCACCGGTTCGGCTATCTGTATATAATCTTCAAGATCATTTTCCTGGATTACTCCAACGGTTTTCAAATTTTTTATGTTGTTGTAAATATACTCTGTAGCAAAGAGGTTTTTGATTATTTTATCTTCATAAACGCCTCTTTTAGTTTCGTCCACAGCAAGCTTAGCCAGCCTCATGTGGTGTTCGATTCCTGCTAAGGTCATGGCCTGTACAATGCTGTCCACCTGTTCCTGGGTCATTGACATGAAGGAGTCAAGAGCAACCTTTGCATTTTCAACCATAGTGTCAATAACGGTTTTAGTATTCTGCGTTTTATCCATAACCAAAGATAGATTTTTCTTAGGCATATTTTTCATCCTTTCTTTTGGAAAATTTATATACTCAGCAGGTAACCTGCTGCAAATCAATAGTTAAATATTTAACAATCTAAGCCAAAAACAATTGGGATATATTTAAAATCAACCCCATTATAAAATAAATATATATTTGGATCAGGACGCCGGAATTACCGGAAAGCCCCTTGTTATAATACTTATAAACAATTTCCGTCTCAATAAAACAATAATATATTTTAACTAATTTTAACTAAGGTGATTATAGCAAGTCGTTAAATATTTGTCAATATGTTTTTAAAAAATTTTTGTGATTTTAAAACAATTTGATCAGTTGGGAGAAGCCGGTTTATGATCATTTTTTAATACACCATTTCTGCAATCAGTAAGCGCTATTGTATTAAATTTAAGAGATGATGCAGCAAATGTTTTTGCGGGCGAAAAAAACTTGCCGGGGTGTCCCCCGGCAAGTATCTTATTTATTATGCAATGCTCTGAATTCTCGGTATTCCTTCAGCATTTTTTTCATCTGGGTTGTGATGTCCAGCCCATAGGGGCAGTTTTCTCTGCAGTGTCCACAATCAATACAGTCTTCGACACGCTCCATTCTCTCACTCCATTCATCGGACAGGTAGTTCTGATATGGAGCCCGCTTGAGCAAATAGGACATTCTTGCGGCAAATGGAATGGGAATATCAACAGGGCAGGGAAGGCAGTAGCCGCAGCCTCTGCAGAAAGCTCCCTGCAATTCCTGGCGGTCCTGCTCAATGACCTTCCACATTTCTTCATCAAGAGCCGGAGGATTTTTCTCCAGTTCAATGAACTCATCCAGCTCTGATTCCCTCTGAATTCCCCATATCGGTACAACGTTGTCAAACTGGCGTAAAAATGCAAAAGTTGGAGCTGCCTGATTGATTAAGCCTCCCGAAAGCGGCTTCATTGCAATAAAGCCTATATTACGATTTTTGGCTTCCTGCACCAGCTCTAAATCTTCATCCGATGATAACGCGGATAATGGGAATTGAAGGGTATCATAGAGTTCGGATTTTACTGCATCCATAGCCAGGTTGAGCCTGTGATTGGTAATTCCTATAAAACGGATCATCCCTTTTTGCCGGGCTTCCAATAGTCCGCTGTACAGGCTGTCCGGATCATCGGGGTCCGGCAATTCTGAAGGGTTGTGCAGCTGATAGATGTCGATGTAATCAGTTTTCATTGTTTTGAGACTGGTTTCCAGGTCTTTAAAGAGTGTTTTCTTGTCTTTTGCATGGGTTTTGGTGGCAATTATGATGTTGGAACGTACATCTGACAAGGCATATCCGATTTTCTCTTCGCTGTCTGTGTATCCCCTTGCGGTGTCAAAAAAATTAATGCCGTTGTCATATGCTTTGCGCAGCAGGTAGCCCGCATCTTCCAAGCTTATGCGTTGAATTGGCAGGGCCCCAAACCCAACACGTGAGACCATAAGATTTGTACGCCCGAATTTAATTTTTTCCACTTATACTGTTCCCCCTTTTATTTTAATGTATATTTTCGTACTGCTAATATAATTTATAGCATGGATTGACAGGTTAAAATGACAAAAATATCATGAGACAGCATGTTTCGAAAGGCACCTTCTATATGATATACTAAATCAAAAGAAATATCAACCGGGCCGGCGATAAAGCCCAGTTTAGCGAAAGGGGGGAATTAATGAATACTTTAATCCTGTACAGCTCTAAGTATGGAGCTTCTGAAAAATGTGCCCGGTTTATCCTGAAGGGCCTGGAAGGAAAGGCTGATATAGTGAATTTAAACGAATCAGAGCCGGGCAATATTGACAGTTATGACATCATTCTGATAGGCGGAGGAATCTACGCAGGCAGATTTCAAAGAGAATTAGCGGATTATATAAAAACCAACGAGGAGTATTTGCGGAATAAAAAGGTGGGTATGTTTGTTTGCTGTAAGGAAGGGGATAAAATAGCTGAATACGCAAAAACAAATATGCCCGGGCGGATAGTTGATAAATTGTTTATGCTGGAACATGCCGGGTATGAAGTCAACCTGGATAAAATGAATGGGTTGGAAAGATTCCTGATAAAACTGCTGTTTAAGGTTAAGGAGAATTATTCCCAGGTAAATTATGATTCCTTAGATAGAATTATAACCAAAATTAAAGAAATGACCCAGTAAGCACATTGCAGTATGTTTTTGTTAAGTATGATTATTAATGGCCGGATGGCATACATATTGGCCTTTGCTGCAGGTATTCTGTTGGTGGTTACCTTGTTACCCCGGGTTTTCATAACCGGCATCTCCCCAGGTTATGATGGATACAAATTATGTATATCCGGGAATGGAAAAGGGTAAAATAGGAATAAATTTTAAAAAATTATTAATAATTTTTTAAAATAAAGAAGGGTTTTTTATTTTCTTATAGAATATGTAAACATTAATGTAATAGTTTTGTAAAGAATGCAATATAATTGTAATGGTCAAGTCCTACTATGGGGAGATGATTTATTTATGAAAAGAATAATGGCTGTTCTTTTGCTCGGCATTATTTCCTTGACCTGTCTGACCGGCTTTGCCCAAGCGGAACAAAAAGGCAGCCTTTTTACCTACAAAGCATCAGCATCTGTTTTTACTATGATGATCAACGGACAGGAAGTAGGGACTGTAAAATCAGCTGCTAAAGGTTTGGCTGTATACGACAAGGTAGTGGAAAGATTACTGAATATTCACTCCAATAAAGTATTCGTTGATTGTGATGTGGTATTCAAGGAAGCTAAATACAACACTAAACCAGTAAGCTCTGCAAATGAGCTGGCACATGCTATAGAGCAGGTAATAGTTGTTAAAACAAATGCGTATGCGGTGCTTGTTGACGGTGAAAAGGTATGTTATGTTGAGGACACCGGAATAGTACAGGAAGTTTTGGATGAACTAAAAAATACCCAGGTTCAAAAAATACAACAGGACGAAAAAGGTGAGCTGCAGGAAACGCATATAAAGGAGAATATAACTTACCAGCCGGAAACCGTTACTGTAAGCCAGATGGTGGATAAACAAGCGCTAATGGCAATTTTTACTCAAGGTACTGAAGAAGTCCAGGAATATGAAGCAAAAGCAGGCGATACCCTGTGGTCAATTGCCAGAGCTCATAAAATACCGTTTTCGGTACTAAAAGAAGCCAATGCCGATAGAAATATTGATATGATACACCCGGGCGACAAGATAAGACTGACCGTCGAAAAGCAGTTAGTCACGGTTGTGGCAACGGAAAAACAAACAGAGATAAAAGATATTCCCTATGAAACCGAGGTACGCCAGGATAACAGCCTGGAAAGAGGCAGGACCAAGGTTTTAAAGGAAGGCAAGAAGGGAAAGAAGGAAGTAACCTATTTAATAACGACGGAAAATGGAAAGGTTACCTCGCGTGAGGTGCTGGAAGAAAAGGTCCTGGAAGAGCCGGTCAAACGTGTTGAGGTTAAGGGAACCAAGGTTCCTCCTCAGCCATCCAGGTCTAAACCCGGACAGTCATCGGGCGCAGTTATAGGTTCTGGAAAGGGCAGCGACGTAGTGGCCTATGCCATGAAGTTTCTGGGAGTAAGATATGTATATGGAGCTAATGGGCCAAACGCTTTCGATTGTTCCGGATTTACGTGCTATGTATACAGGAAATTTGGTATCAATCTCCCAAGAACAGCTGTTTCGCAGCGTTCTGTAGGCGTGGCGGTGTCGAAGAATAACCTGGCTCCCGGAGATATATTATGCTTTGGCAATCCCGGACATGTGGGAATATATATAGGAAATGGCCAATTCATCCATGCATCATCAGGTTCTCGCATGAGAGTTGTAATAGACAACTTAAGCTCAAAACATTACCAGAAGCGTTATGTATGTGCACGAAGGGTGCTGAAATAAGATTTGATTAAGCTAAAACACAAAAAACGGCCGTAATGGCCGTTTTTTTATGCTGTGATGTTTTGTCACTGCTTGACCCCTGCTGCTGACATGATGTGGAATCCAGGGGATTCGTACGGCAGGTGTTTAGGTAATCTTATTCTATATTAATATACGGCAGAATCGTTTTTATCAGTTTCTTTATCAGTTCCAATTCCGTGGGAGAGCATTTTTTCAGCAGTTCGTTCAGCTCTTCCATGCCTGCATGTATGTAATCATCTTGATTTTCCTTAACTGCGGGATCGGCATTGTGGTATTTGCCGAAAATAAGGTAGTCCAATGAGACATGAAGACAGCTTACAATTCTGATCAGAACCGGAAGGCTCATCTGTCTTTCTCCCCGCTCCAGCTGTCCTACATAGTAATCCGAGAGGCCCAATATTTCTGCCAGTTCTTCTCTTGTCAGATTAAGCTTCTTTCTCTCTTCCCGTATTCGCTGGCCTATTGCCGCGGTATCTATTACTTTATTCACTGCCATATAATTCACTCCCAACCCTGCATACTTATACTTTATCGAATTGTTTGACATAACTGAATTTGCTGACAGCAAACTTATAATGTTGTCATCAGGCATACTATGATGTAGAATTATGTATGACAGTTGCCTGCGGGGTGATTAGGTGGACATAAAAACTAAAATAGAAATAGCACGAAATCTGCTGAATAATGCATTAGATATGAATGTAAGCAAGGAAATAATACACAGATTAAGCCAGATAATTGATAACTACATATTAGCGTATTACCAGGAACGTAGGGAGTTGGGGGCCAATGCGGAAGATGAGGATAGGCAGTGAATATCTTCTCATTATTATAATATCGATAGACCTTTTATTATGGTTTATAGTATCTTTTGCAGATGGAATATATACGGGGAATTATGAGCCGGTGCGCGTGTCTTTTATAGCTGTACAGGCAGTGTTTAAAGTTTTGTTGGTTGGAGGGATTATCCAGTTATGCAAAGAAGTATATACCGATACGCTAACCGGTTTGCATACCAGGAAGTACTTCTACAGAAAAATGAAAAGGGGAAATAAGATTCTATACTCACTGCTTTTCATAGATATAGATAATTTCAAAGCTATAAATGATAAGTACGGGCATATAGCGGGCGATTGGGTGTTGATGCAGTTTGCCGGTATTCTGAAAAAATATAAGAAGAAAAAAGGTATTGTTGCCCGGTGGGGTGGAGAGGAATTTGTGATGGTTCTTTTTCATACTTCCAATAAAGAAGCGTATTATATTGCTGATTTGATAAGAAAGGAAGTGGAAGAATATGTATTTGGCTGTGAAGGGATTACAATCAATATAACCATAAGTATCGGTATAGTAACAAAAAAAGAAGGGATGCCTATAGCTGTGGAACAGGTGATGGAAGAGGCCGATAAGGCACTGTACCGGGCCAAAACAAATAAGAATTATGTTATAGCAGGAAAATAAATGGGGGAGAGTTAAAGGTTTTTGGCGGTGCATCAATCCTGCAGCATCTCCGGATATTTTGTTTATGAAAGTTTTTAAAAAATACTTGCAGAAATAAAATTCCGTATGCTATAATTACATAGTAATTTTGCGGCAAACCATAAAAAATAAGAATAAGTTCTGCCATAAATGAAGGAACGTATTAAATATGTTGCGTTTTATAGAAAAATATGCGGGAAACTACAGCATTCTATAATGGCAGAAATAGAGGATTAGCGGGCTTAACAAATGTAAATAAAAGTCAATTATTACGAAAAATGTATAATTGTGGAGCTGTAAAGAGCAATTATGCAAGTAATAATTGATATTGGTTATCATGCTGCATATTCTAATTGTGGAAGGGAAGGGTGATTTGTGTCCTACATTAAGGATATAATTAATCAGGTAATCGAGAACAATCCTGGCGAGCCGGAATTTCATCAGGCTGTGACCGAGGTGATGGAATCACTGCAAGTAGTGATTGACAAACATCCGGAATATATAAAGGCCGGTATTTTGGAGAGAATTGTAGAACCCGAGCGCCAGGTTATTTTCAGGGTGCCGTGGGTGGACGACCAGGGGAAGGTCCGGGTAAACCGGGGCTTCCGCGTGCAGTTCAGCAGTGCTATTGGTCCGTATAAAGGTGGTATCCGATTCCATCCATCTGTATATCTTGGCATAATAAAATTTTTGGGATTTGAACAGGTATTTAAGAACTCCCTTACAGGGATGCCCATAGGCGGTGGAAAAGGCGGCAGCAATTTTGATCCCAAGGGAAAGTCCGATGGTGAGGTCATGCGTTTCTGCCAGAGCTTTATGACCGAATTATACAGACATATCGGCGCCGATATTGACGTACCGGCCGGAGATATAGGCGTGGGTTCCCGGGAGATAGGATATATGTTTGGACAGTATAAGAGAATAAGAAATTCCTTTGAAAGCGGCGTGCTTACCGGCAAAGGGCTGATTTATGGGGGAAGCCTGGTTCGAAAGGAAGCGACAGGATACGGCCTGGTATATATTACTGATCAGATGATAAAGGCCGGAGGAAAATCCCTGGAGGGTGCCAGGGTGGTAATTTCCGGTTCAGGCAATGTGGCGATATACTGCGCTGAGAAGGTTGCCCAGTTGGGCGGGACAGTTATAGCCATGAGTGATTCCAACGGCTATATATATGACTCTGAAGGGATTGATCTGGATACGATAAAACAGCTTAAAGAAGTGGAAAGAAAAAGAATAAAGGAGTATAAAGAGATTCATCCCAGGGCGGAATATCACGAAGGCACGTTTTCTATCTGGGAAGTCCCATGTGATATTGCTTTTCCGTGTGCTACTCAGAATGAATTGGATGAAAAAGCTGCAAAAACCCTGGTGGCCAACGGGTGTTTTGCCGTTGCTGAAGGCGCAAACATGCCATCCACCCCTGAAGCTGTTGATGTATTCTTGAGCAATAATGTGCTTTTTGCTCCCGGTAAGGCTGCTAATGCCGGCGGAGTAGCAACTTCGGCGCTGGAGATGGCACAAAACAGCATGAGATATTCCTGGTCATTCGAGGAAGTTGATGCCAGACTCAAAAGCATAATGACAAATATTTACAGGAATATCAGCACAGCTGCCAGGGAATACGGGCATGAGGACAATCTCATATTAGGAGCTAATGTGGCGGGCTTTATAAAGGTAGCCGAAGCAATGATGGCCCAGGGGATAGTCTGACCAAATAAAGGATTATTCAAAAAAAAGCTTGAGGTGTATACTGCCTTCAAGCTTTTGCTTTTTTTTATATTATCATTCAGTTTTGCCTAAATAATATTGTTATTGGGAAAATATATTGTAGGGATATCATTGAATTATTCATTTGCAACCCGGGGACATGCCAATATAAGAACGGGAGGAATATAAAGTGTGTGGAATTGTTGGTTATATAGGTGACAGGCAGGCTTTGCCCATATTGATTGATGGTTTGAAAAAACTTGAGTACAGGGGTTATGATTCGGCCGGTGTGGCTGTTCATAACGGCATGAATATAAACATTAACAAGGCCAAGGGAAGGCTGACCGTGCTGGAGCAAAGGATTAACCGGGATGAACTGACAGGCACATTGGGGATAGGGCATACCAGGTGGGCTACCCATGGGGAACCTTCTGATATAAATTCTCATCCGCATACAAATCAATCCGGAGATATTGCAGTTGTGCACAACGGAATCATAGAAAATTATATGAAGCTTAAAAGCTGGCTTCAGAGGGAGGGATATGCATTTGCATCGGAAACGGACACCGAAGTAGTTGCTCATATGATTAATTATTACTATAACGGTGATCTTGTGGAAGCAATCAGGAACACCCTGGACAGGATCGACGGCTCCTATGCGCTGGGGGTGATAGCCAAACAGCACCCTGATTGCATGGTGGTGGCCAGAAAGGACAGCCCCCTGGTAATTGGTTTGGGCGATGGGGAAAACTACATTGCCTCGGACGTGCCTGCCATATTGAAATATACCAGGAAGGTATATTTCCTGGATGATAAGGAGATAGCCCTGCTGTACAGGGACAAGGTTGAAATCATAAACCAGTATGGTGAAAAGGTTGAAAAGGAAGTATTTGAAGTCACGTGGGATGTTGAGGCCGCTGAAAAAGGCGGATACCAGCATTTCATGCTGAAAGAAATACACGAGGAGCCAAAAGCCTTACGGGATACGCTAATACCCAGGATTGCAGATGACAGGATAGAGCTTGGCGATATAAGCGTAACAAAGGAGCAGCTTGAAAAGGCAGGCAAGATTGTGATAGTGGCATGCGGGACGGCATACCACGCAGGTGTTGTTGGCAAATATGTCATAGAAAAACTGGCAAGGATACCCGTGGATGTGGAAATAGCGTCCGAGTTCAGATACAAGGATCCCTTGATAAATGAAAATAATATAATAATCATAATAAGCCAATCGGGAGAAACTGCGGATACACTGGCCGCCTTGAGAATGTGCAAAAAGGCTGGCGCCAGGATAATTGCCATTACCAATGTGGTAGGCAGCACGGTGTCCAGGGAAGCCGATCATGTCCTGTATACCTGGGCCGGGCCGGAGATTGCCGTAGCTTCGACCAAAGCTTATACTACCCAGCTGTTGTGCCTGTATATGATGGCCTTGGATTTTGCTGATAAAATGGGAAGGATCCCGGAGGAAGAATACAGGCAGATGTTAGAAGAAATGAAAAGACTCCCTGAATTGACGCAAAAAATACTTGACAGCAAGCAGATGATGCAAAAATGCGCTGATGAAACATTTAATGCCAACAGCATATTCTATATAGGCAGGGGTCTGGACTATGCTGCAGCAATGGAAGGTTCCCTGAAACTAAAGGAGATCTCGTATATCCATTCTGAAGCTTATGCGGCAGGGGAGCTGAAACACGGCACCATTGCATTGATAGAGGAAGGTACTCCAGTGGTTGCGCTGGCAACCCAAAGGAACCTGTTTGAAAAAACGTTGAACAATATAAAAGAAGTGAAGGCAAGGGGAGCTTTTGTTATAGCCGTTGCCGTGGAAGGCGATACCGATATAGAGAGGGAAGTGGACAGGGTAATATATATTCCCAACACCTATAATATGTTTACACCAGTGTTAATGGCCATACCGCTTCAATTATACGCATATTATGTGGCCGTGGCAAAAGGCTGTGATGTTGACAAACCGAGAAATCTTGCAAAAAGCGTTACTGTTGAGTAATGTGATTTTGACAAAGACCGGCTATATAACTAAAATAAACTCCACTCCATGATAATAAAGTTCGCTCTATAAAAATAAAGTTCGTTCCAAAATCCCGTAGCAGATGCAGGAGAAATCTTCATTTGCTGCGGGGTTTGCTTTTTTTACAGGGGAAAGGGGTAAGGTGTAAGGGTTAAGGTTGTTAGGGTTAAGGAGTAAGGAATAAGGCTAAAGGTATTGATTTTAAAGG